>CAYQTT010000010.1:115285-191589 GCA_964420555.1 uncultured Lentimicrobiaceae bacterium
CTGCCATCTTTGGCAGTGAAGCTATCGCTGGTTGCCAGCGAGAAAGTTGCTACTTTGTTTCCTTTGTCCAAAAGTTTTACTTCCGGATCCTGGCCTAAGCGACCAATTAATTTTACTGAGTTGCGTAGTGTGTTCATGGTGTTGTGTGTGTTAAATTGTTAATTAATAAGGATTTCAAAAAGTGTTTCGTTTTGTCAATCAGGTTATTCCCGATTTGATGAAGCAAAGGTATGGCGGCCTGTTTGGGTGATTCGGTTATTAATTATTTGTATTCGGATAAAAATGTTTACAAACGTTTGTTGTCGTTTACAAGCGGAAAAATTGCTGTGTGAAATCACTGTAATTGCTTACTATTAATAGATTTAGCATTTGTAATTAAAAATTAAATATCTTTATACAATATTTTAGAAGAAATCCCGATTCGTAACCCAATATTAAATTTTTGCATTTTATGGAAAAAGTATGCCTCGATTGCGGAGAACCTATCACCGGGCGCATGGATAAGAAATTCTGTTCGGATATGTGCCGGAATAACTACAACAACCGGCTTAACAGCGACACCACAAATTATGTGAGGAATATTAACAACATCCTGCGCAAAAACCGCCGTATTCTTTCTGAATTTATTCCCTCTGAAGGAAAAATTAATGTACACAAGGATAAACTTGTTAATAAAGGTTTCAATTTCAATTACTTCACTCATTTATATGTAACGCAAAAAGGCAGCTCGTACCGTTTTGTATACGAATACGGATACCTGCCTCTGGAAAATGATTTTTATATGCTGGTGATCAGGGAGCAGAAGAGTTGATTATAGCGCAATACTTAATCTTTTCAAAAGTATTAGTCTTATAGCTTTATCTTTGCACTCTGAAAACACTGATCAGAAAGCTGAATGCATATTTTTCGTGTTTTTACCTGACTATTCACCAATTTTCAATTAACCATTAACTTAAACTATCAATGGCAAAACCAAAAAATATAGCCCTCGTGGCTCACGATAATTGCAAGAAAGACCTGGTAGAATGGGTTCAGTGGAACTGGGAAATACTGAAAGACCATAAAATTGTATGCACCGGCACTACCGGTCGCATGGTAGCTGAGGCCCTGGCTTCGCGCATGGATGAAGATAAGCTGGAAGATATAAATATTACGAAGCTAAAATCGGGCCCATTCGGAGGCGATCAGCAACTCGGAGCTATGATAGCCGAAGGCAAAATCGATATTCTGATATTTTTCTGGGACCCTATGGAACCTCACCCGCACGAAGTGGACGTAAAAGCACTGGAACGTATTTCGGTACTTTACAATATCCCTGTTGCCTGCAACCGCTCAACAGCTGACTTTATTATCTCATCCAAACTTTTTAAAACGGATTATGAAATAAAAGCCACTGATTATACATGGTACACTAACAGGAAGATTACGCTTTAACGCATTGGTAAATAGTCGTATAAGGAGTTATTGATAAGCCTTTTGGTTATCTGTTAAGCAATTTCAGCACTTCTGCCGAGGTTCCTATACCCATCGAATCGCTTACAATAAAATTGTTAGTTTTAAGCCCGGCAGTTTGCAGATACATCCAACCTTCTCCCTGTATATCCAAATTTAGATTTTGAATCTGGTTCGACTCTTTTAGAGTAAGGTAAGCATATTGTAGTGCTGCATTCCTGGTGGTTAAGTTTAACTTTGACAAGATACAGTCGCTGATGGTTAAGTATTGAAATCTCGTTAAAGTAACAGCAAGGCTATCCGCGTTGAATCCTTCTATTTTTACAGTATTTGAACGATCATCTTTGTCAGGATTATTGATCCAAATGCTTCTCAATGATGGAGTGGTAATATTGATGTATCCAACTGATGAAGATTTATTTTCATACAGTATTAGTAAAGCACTCCCCTGATATTTTATTTTTAAGCAGTCTTCCATGTTTTTATCGCCTGTTATACCTGCTTTTGGGCCTTGTTTTATTGATATTCTGGCATTTCCCTTTGATTCTATTGAAAGATCAGTGAAACGGCCAATATCAATTTTATTTGTTTCTCCTGGCAGATTGATAAACGGAGAGGGTTTCCCGTTTGCGATTTGTGGAACACCAATCGATAGAACAACCGAGCGAAACAATATCCAACCCGTGGCAAGTATTCCAATGGTAATCAATATCTTATTGCTTGTTTTCATTTTGTTGCTTTTCTGATGATTTCAAATAATTATCGAAGCGGATTTGTATTTCCCCGAAGCTGATATTCAGTAATTCAAGGTTTTTAAATAGTTGCGGCAACTCATTTTCAAAAAACAGTTGTTTCCTGAAGCCTGAAATCACTCCTTTTGCATCCGGAGCTACATGATGTCCGATACCCCTTTTGTTATAAATTACCTCTAATTGCTGAAGGTACTCATAAGCTCGCATAACTGTGTTTGGATTTACCTGCAGCTCAATAGCAAGATCGCGCACCGATGGTATTTTATCCTCTGGTCGCCATTCAGCCGTGAGGATTTTATCACATACATAATCAGCTATCTGCAGGTATATAGCTTGTTTATCGTTGAAATTCATAGCCTGGTTTAAATTTCTTTTTCTTTAAGTTTGAAAAAAGCGGCTGCATAAAGCCCAATGCCAACTGAAATCCATATCAGTTGATTTATAAACCCATAAATTCCGCTTAGCTCAATAGCTCTTGGGCTTATGTTTGTTTCTCCTGCGTTCCGGAATACAGCCTGGCTATCCAGTAAAAAGCCTGATTCAGAAGCTATAATATACCCCGTTGCTCCTTGTAATGCTGAAACAGGCAGTATAACAATGAGCAAATACAATATGGTTAGCACAACACTACTCATGAGAAACTGCCTTTTGCTGAAAAATACTGCCCCAAAAGCAAACAGCGATTGCACAAGGAATATAAGGCCCAACAATAGCCTGAAATACTGATTTCCTTGGAATTCAATGTATTCGTTTCCTAATTCCTCTAGCGTAAAATCAGGAGAAAAAAGTCCAACTATCAAAAAAGATGTTAAAATGTAAGTGAGCATCAATATGGGGAAAAATATAACATTTGAAAATAGCATTGCGACAGTAAATTTCTCTGTAACAGTCGCCGGGATCATAAAATAATGCGAGGCCCAAACTTTATTGCTCCACGATCCGTAAACAGATGCTGCCTGTATCAACCCGGCGATAAGTAACACGTACATTCCTGTAAATGGATAAAACTGCTTGTTGCTTTCATTCATCAAAATAGGAAAGAACATCAGCAACACCATAATCACGTAGGAGGCAAGGTAGAGCTTCCACCTGTCGTCGAGATGTATTTTTATGAGTAATAGTATTCGATTTATACTGAATATCGTATTCATAACCAGGGTTTTAATTTAGTTTTTCTGAAAATTGAAATCTGCCGGAATCTTCGGTTACTGCATTAAAGAATGTTTCAATATCAACCTGTCCGGCTTTGTTCTGGGGGTTACTCATGATATACGACTGGCCGAGCACACTCCTGCATGAAAATAGTATTTCTCCTTCCGGTTGAACAGCGCTGTGAATAAACTGATAGTTTGCGGCTATTTGTTCAATACTGCTTTGGACCTGAACTTTATTAGCATGCAGCAGAATCACATTATCAATCAAACTATCGAGGTCGCGAACCTGGTGAGTGGATATTACAATGGTGCGTTCTTCGCTGAAAACAGAAGCAATAAGACGGCGAAAAACCAATTTCGAGGGAATGTCGAGTCCGTTGGTCGGTTCATCTAAAAGCAAGTATGAAGTATTGCATGCGAGTGCAAAAGCGATCATTACCTTTTTCTTTTGCCCTAGCGATAACTTTGTGAGTGGTTGCAAAAAATCAACATCAAATTGTTGAAGAAAATCCCTGAATTGGCTTGAATCGAAACGGGGATAAAACGGCGCATACAATTTTACTAATTTATCTGCCGAGGAGGCTGGAAGATAAACTTCTTCGGTCAGCAGGTATATATCTGACAGAAATTGAGGCTGACGCTTCGAAGGAACATAATTTCCGGTCAGCAATACTCCCGCAACAGGCGTTACAAGTCCACAGATTAGTTTGAGCATAGTAGTTTTCCCTGAGCCGTTTTTCCCGAGCAATCCATGTATCATACCCGGTTTTATGGTGAAATCAAGTTGCTCAAATAACTTCAGCTTTGGAGAATAACTAAACGAAAGTGAATTAAACTGAATCATAATGGAATAAGTATTTTAAGTGTATTAGTGGATTAGTACACTGCAAATATAATACAGAATTTTCATTTTCGACATCATCATCGAAATAAAAGTAAAATTTTAAAGACTGGACTTGATGTTGTGAATTTGAATCCTGTAAAGCTCAGTAAATCAGTTTTATAAGGACATTATCTCTTCTTAAAGGTTTGGTGTTTTGTTGCGAACTACTCTCTCCCTATTTTCCAGGGAGGGCTGGGACGGGTACAAAATCCCATATTTTTTTCTTACTTTTCTGAAAAACACTAACTAAACGATATTGAATTGTAAGATTTTAACCACCGGGTATTCATCTTTTATCATCCCACATTCCACAGCTCACATCTGCCATTCAACTTCCCACATCAACTTTCTTCCTATCTTTACGCTTCCAAAACAACCACCGTGGAAAAACTTTTTCTATTAGATGGCATGGCGTTGATATACCGTGCTTTTTTCGCTATGCAGCGCACCCCGCGTTACAATTCCAAAGGGCTGAATACCTCGGCTATTATGGGGTTTGCCAATACATTATACGAACTTTTGAAAAACGAAAAGCCATCGCATATAGGTGTAGCTTTTGATACACAGGCACCAACCGCCCGGCATACCGATTTTGTTCAGTATAAAGCCAACCGGCAGGCTATGCCCGAGGATCTGGCTGCTTCAATACCTTATATCAAAGAACTTATACGGGCTTTTAATATACCCACACTTTACGTGGAAGGGTATGAGGCTGATGATGTGATCGGTACGCTTGCTAAAGAAGCTGAACAGGCAGGTTACCAGGTATATATGGTTACGCCGGATAAGGATTTCGGACAACTGGTGAGTGAGAATATTTTCATGTACAAACCTGCAAAAGCCGGAGAAAAGACTGTAATAATGGGCATTCCGGAAGTATGCGAAAAATTTGGTATCAAACATCCGCTTCAGGTTATTGATTTCCTTGGGTTGATGGGCGACGCTTCGGATAATATTCCGGGAATTCCCGGAGTAGGAGAGGTGACAGCGCGAAAACTGATTGCTGAATATGGCTCGGTGGAAGGTGTGCTCGAAAATGCAAAATATATTAAAAACGAAACACTGCGTAATAAAGTGGAGAATGGCCGCGAGTCAGCCATAATCTCGAAGCAACTGGCAACCATCATACTCGATGTTCCGATTGAGTTTAACGAAACTCATCTTCATCTTGATCCACCGGATGTTGAAAGACTCAAAACTCTGCTTGATGAACTCGAATTCCGCACTTTCGCCCAGCGCGTTTTTACTGATTTATCGTTAAATCCCGGTGGAATCCAAACGTCGGCTCAAACCAGGCCTGCTTCCCCAAAACCTGCTGCGTCATCCGGTACCGGCGACTTGTTCAGTCTTGCAGAAGTGCCTTTTGAACCTGTCGAAAGCTCTTTAAAAAATATAACAAATACGCCTCACGACTACCTTGCAGCTGATAGGGAAGATAGTATTGAGGAGCTTCTTAGGGAACTTGAAAATTCTGTGTCATTTTGCTTTGATACCGAAACCACAGGGCTGGATACTATTACAGCCGAACTGGTTGGAATGTCGTTTGCCACAACTCCCGGAAAAGCGTGGTATGTTCCGGTTCCCGAAAACCGGGAAGAAGCTAAGGCGCTGGTAGCCAGGTTTAAACCTATTTTCAGTAATCCTGCTATTGGGAAGACCGCTCAGAATATGAAATTCGATATTGCCGTTCTTGGCAATTATGGTGTCGAAATAACCGGACCGACTTTTGATACCATGCTGGCACATTACCTGATTGAGCCTGATATGCGGCACAATATGGATTTGCTGGCCCAAACGTATCTCAATTATTCGCCTGTAAGCATCGAAGAATTAATCGGGAAAAAGGGTAAAGCACAATCATCAATGCGTTCGGCCCCTCTTGAGCAGATTAAAGAGTATGCCGCCGAAGATGCAGATATAACGCTGCAATTGAAAAACATTCTTGAACCCAAATTAAAGGAAACAGATACCCTTAAAATATTCAATGAAATTGAAATGCCTCTGGTTCCGGTTCTGGCAGGAATTGAAGCTGCCGGCGTAAAACTCGATTCAAAGGCATTAAATGAATTTTCGAAAGAGCTTCACCACGAAATCATTAAAGTTCAGGAAGAAATATGGCAACATGCAGGCGTAGAATTTAATATTGCTTCTCCAAAGCAGTTAGGCGAAATCCTTTTCGACAGGCTTAAAATCGACGACAAGCCTAAAAAGACAGCTACCAAACAATACCAGACTGGCGAAGATGTGCTGCTAAAACTCGTTCATAAGCATCCGATGGTTCAGCTTATTCTCGATTTCCGTGGCCTTTCAAAGTTGAAATCAACGTATGTGGATACCTTGCCATTGCTTGTAAATCCTTTAACCGGTCGTATTCATACCAGCTATAACCAGGCTGTTGCGGCTACCGGAAGACTGAGTTCTACAAATCCCAACCTTCAGAATATTCCCATCCGTACCGAACGTGGCCGCGAAATCCGCAAAGCCTTTGTTCCGCGAAATGAGGAATATACTTTGCTCTCTGCCGACTATTCGCAGATCGAACTCCGCATCATCGCATCCATGAGCAACGATGAAGCTATGAAAGAAGCTTTCCGCCAGGGACTTGATATTCATACAGCTACGGCAGCAAATATTTATAATGTTCCTCTCGACCAGGTTGATCGTGATATGAGAAGAAACGCCAAATCGGTAAACTTTGGGATTGTTTACGGCATTTCTGCTTTCGGGTTAAGCGAAAATCTGGGCATTCCCCGCAAGGAGGCAGCCGAAATTATTGATACCTATTTTGCAACCTTTCCAGGAATAAAAAAGTACATGGACAGCACTATGGCTTCTGCCCGCGAAAAAGGGTATGTTGAAACACTCATGGGCCGTCGCCGGATTATCCGCGATATTAATTCAGCCAATGGTGTTATGCGTGGCTTTGCCGAAAGAAATGCCATCAACGCTCCTATACAGGGCTCAGCTGCCGATATGATCAAAATTGCTATGATCAATATTTACAACGAATTCCAGAAACGGAAACTCCAAAGCCGCATGACCATGCAGGTTCATGACGAACTTGTTTTTGATGTGTACAAACCCGAAGTGGAACAGGTAAAACAGATTGTCGGCGATTTGATGCGCACCGCTTTACCGCTCGATGTACCGGTGGAGGTGGAGATGAATACGGGGGATAACTGGCTGGCGGCGCATTAGGAGGGAAAAGTGTTGCTTCGCTTCGCTCGCAATGACAGTGAAAAGTGAAGAGTGAAGAGTGAAGAGGGAAAAGTGAAGAGTGAAAAGCGATTAATCCTTCCTGTATTAGGGCTTAAAGGCCAAACTTTCTTTTACCGCAATCTGACTTATTAGGCATATCTTTTATTTTCGGTTATCACACGAGGATTCGTGCGATGGTGGTGGTTATTTGTATTAGGATCGATTGCAAATAGGCGCTAGCGGAGGATTAAATTTTTACTTTACTCTTAGCCAACACTACTTGTCCCGATAAAATCGGGAAATGTATGTAAAGATTCCTAATGTTTCAACGAACATGCATATTCGTATTTGTTATTGTGTTCTCCTCCTGTACATTTTTATCTCTTTGTCAATAAATTAAATAATTCCTCGTTGATGTAGTAATTTCCAGTCCCTAATTTATCTTTTCGCAACATTTTATCATCCGCCAATCTATTCAAATAATTTGCAGCCGTTAATCTTGATACTCCCAAATCTTTTACGATAAACTCAATCTTTGTATAGGGATGTTTAAATAAGTTATTCAACAAATCCTGACTGTAAAATTTGTAATTATCCCGGAGTCTGTGCTTATAATCAAGCATTAGCTCTTTAATTTTAATAATCAATTCAATCATCTCTTTTGCGGTTTGCTCAACTCCTGATATGATGAATAGCAACCACTCTTCCCATAAATTCTCATCCCGAATTTTTTGCAAAAGCCGGTAATAATCAGCCTTGTTTCTGATTATATAATTGCTCAAATATAAAATCGGCAATGATTGAAGCTTTTCCAGAATCAGGTATAGAATATTTATTATCCTGCCGGTCCTGCCATTTCCGTCATAAAATGGGTGAATACTCTCAAATTGAAAATGAATAATTGCCATCTTAATCAATGGGTCGCAATCCTGCATTTCTGAATCATTTATGTATAGTTCCAGATTTGCCATTAGTCTCACTATATCATCATAGTCCTGAGGTGGTGTGTAAATAGTCTCACCAGTGGCTGCATTTTTCAACGCTGTACCAGGCAATTTTCTAAATCCAGCCTTATTATCCTCTAATACTTCCTGAATCTGCAGAATACTATTATTTGTCAGCAATCCTGTCTTTGTGATAAGCTCAAATCCTTTCTTTAGCGCTGATATATAGTTCTGAACCTCCTTTGCCTGTAGCGATTTAAAAGCATCCAGATTCAATCCTGATTTATACAAATCATCATGAGTTGTTATAATATTTTCGATCGCAGAACTATCTTTTGCTTCTTGTAAGCCAAGTGTATTAATCAGAATATTTTGATCTGGAATAGTTGAAGCAATTCCTTTTAATTCAGCTAATGCAGCATGTGCTGAAGGTAAAGCTCTCAAAACCTTTTTCGTTTCTAAGTCAATATTTAACGGTAATTCAATTAATCCCCAGGTTGTCATTTGTATAGAATTTTAAAAAACCTTTACAAAGATAATTCATTCTGTATAGAAATCGAGAAAATCTTTACATTTAAAAATATGTCTGTATGCAATTTTCAAAATCCATGCACAATGCTCGGTCTTTGCATTGGTGGTTATGGATGACTCTCCTCTTACACTGGAAAGGTAATGACAAGTTTGGGATTAAATTGTTGATTACCTGTCAGCCAGCACAAATGTATGTAAAGATTCCTAATGTTTCAACGAACACGCATACCCGCATTTGCTTTAGCGTTGATTAGCGACTGGCCTTTTTTAATGTCCTGAAAGATGGTTTTAAGTAAGTCATTAGAATTATCTCAAACCTGGGTCCATAGGATTGTTAAACATTGAGTATAAAAATGTCATGATAAAAACCGAAATTGTAATTAAAGTTATTGCTAGAAACATTAATGTTAATAGAATCCAATATCTTTTAGTTGGATTCTTTTCAATCTTGCTTTCTAAGAGATATGTCATGGAGAAAATTATTATTATTGCCGATATAAAACCACCAAAGTAAAGGAACGTGAACATTTCCGAGGAATTTATAACCGTTGTCACTGAAAATGCAAGAGTTAGAGCAACAGCTAAAATTCGTTTATAAAGCTTTCTTGTCGGGAAGTTCAATGCTTTAAATATTGCTAATGCTAAAATAAAAAAGCATATAGTAGGATAAATAGCAAAAGCTTTCATTTTCTTCTGAAATTTATATTTAAAACTCCATTATGTTGTTGTCTGTCAATCATTTTATTGTAATGTCTTTTATGCTTACAGCTAACTACTGATGCTATTGAAAGTGCGGGAATAGATTGTTGCTCAACTGTCTGCCAGCAATACTTGTGCCGAGTTATCGGCAAATGTAGGTAAAGAGTTCAAATGTTTCAACGTACACGCAAACCCGCATTTGCTTTAGCGTTTATTAGGCACAAGCATTTCTGTTTTTCTGATTCAATTTAAGTTGTCTGTTATGTTTTAGTCTCTTCCACTAAAACTTTGATGTGAATGTAATCTTTCTGCTATATTTCGTAATAATTCATTAAATGTCATTGAATAAGAAGCCAATACAAAGAAAATCCAAACCACACTACTAGTAAAACTAAAGTTTGAAACTTAAAAGCAATGTAGTATTCGGTTTTCTTAAAATGCTTAGAAACAAGTAATCCAATAAAAGCAGCAATTAAAATCAAAAGCAAATAAAATTCTATTCCTAACAGAATTGTCCAGGCAGCTCCTAAAAGTCCAATCACTGCGCCATTCGAAGCTACGAAGTCTTGAGTAGAATGTCTAAGAATTTGTCCAAGTAATAAATATCCGAGAATACAAATCAAGCTATAAACTAAGATTACCCAATATCTTGTCTTCAACTTTGTAATTTATTTCAAACTGTAATGTCTAATTGTTGTGGTGTCAATAATGCTTGTGCCTAACTTTCATCTACCAACAAATATACCCCACTTTTGTCAATATTTCTCAATTTGTAATATTAATTTCTCCGCTTACAGGCAAATCCTTTTATAGGGTCCTATTAACTAAACAATCCCCGCCAATTTCTCAAAGCAGCAGGTTTGAATACCGGCGATAACTGGCTGGCAGCGCATTAGGAATATCTCAAATAAAAAACAGGAGAAGGAAATAATCCAACCCCTGTTTGTATTAAAGTTTTCGATAACTATTGTTTTGCAAATTTTACCGGCAAATTAAATACTACCGCCACAGCGTCACCGTTTTGCTTGCCCGGATTCCATTTAGGCATAAGGTTAACAACGCGGAGAACTTCTTCATCATAACTTTTACCAATTCCGCGGAGAACTTTAGCGCCGGAAATTGAGCCGTCAGCCTGCACAATAAACGACACATAAACTGTCCCGGATGATCCTTCTTTAACAGCGTCGGCCGGCACTCTGAGGTTATTTGAAAAGAACATTAATCGTGCGTTTTCGCCACCCGGGTACAAAGGCATTTCTTCAACTACTGTATAAACGTCGCTATTTGCAGCCTTCTGGCTTGCTGTTGCTGTTTTATTGTTTTCATCCTTGATTTCGAAATTGTCAGCAACTGCTTTTACAGATTTATCAATACTTGTATTTCCCTTTTTTGTGGCGACCAGGATAACACCGTTTTTCCCTTTTTCTCCATAAAGTATTGTCGCACTTTCTCCTTTTAGTATTGAAACCTCTTTAATTGTGTTAATATCCAGTGATTTATAGGTTTCCTCATTGGAGGGAACTCCATCAATCAAAACATAAGGAAATGGTTTTATTTCTGAATCTTTGTTCTCTCCCAGGTAAGTAACAGTAACTTCTTCAAGTTCCTGGGCACCTTTATACATTTTAACCTCAATATTTCCACCCGATTTACATTCATACATATTTGTTTTGTAACTGATGTGCGAAAAAACAAGCATTGCCGGTTTTGAATTGTCAGTTATAACTTTAAAAGCTCCATTTTCGTCGGATGTAGCGCCGTAAGTAGTGCCCTGAACAATTACATTTACTCCTTTTATAGGCTTGGATGTGGAAGCGTCAATCACTTTTCCTGTAATAGTAATTGATCCTTTTTTAGTGATTGAAGTATCCTGCGCTGTATTTTCATCCTGCACTATTTTCGTTCCTGCAATCTGTTGTGTGAGTGACTCAATCTTTTCGGTTACCGGGTTTACAATAGGCTCAGGATTCGAAAATGCCATGAGCAATCCGGCTGTAAGAGGAATAAAAAGCAGCACTTTAATCTTTGCCAGTTGCGGCGATTTCATTTTTGTCATCATCTTAATACGTTTTAAAATAAGTGATTGATTGAATTGGTGAGATATGGTAAACACGGGCCCTCCCAGTGCCTGATTCACCAACAGAGCCTGGTAATTACCTTTTGATACTCCCTGTTTCAGCACTTCGTCATCGGCCATATATTCGTGAACTTCTTTTACTGAACGTTCGTACAGCCATACAATCGGATTAAACCATTGCACAATCGTTACAACCTCTATCAGGAAAAGATCAAGGTAATGGTATTGTTTCAGATGCGATTTTTCGTGCGCAAGAATACTTTCGAAAGAGGTTTCTTCCATTTTCGAAGCCGGGATAAATATTTTGCTGAAATATGCAAAAGGTGTTATCTCTTTCTCAACCAGCACTATAGTATGCTTTCCTTTAGTGATTGTGCGCGACATTTTCGAAATCACATGAATGTAAATGGATTGATAAACGAGCCGGAAAAGTGTGATTGCCAATCCTGAGAAATAGATCAGAAGTACAATTTCGCGAATTCCCCATGCAGGTTCCGGTTTGCTAACTATTTGAACAACAGTTGACAGGTCAATACTCATAACAGGGATGCTACTGGCAACTACTTCGGGGCTTAGATCGATTTTGATTAACGGCAAAACCAGCGAAGCAACCAGGGAGGTTGCCAGGGTTAATCGGTTGAGACCGAAGTGCGTGGATTTGCGCATTAAAAGCCAGTAAAAAAGGTAAAACACACCAAGTGCTATGCCCGATTTTATAAGGTATTCGACTATGTTATCCATTGTTTTCGGTGTTTGACTGGTTGAGTTCCTGTTGGGTAAGCCGCATAATTTCTTCCAGCTCGCTCATAGTCAGGTTGTTTTCACGGGCAAAGAAAGCCGCCATTTTCGGGAACGAATTATTGAAATATCCCGACAGAAATTGATTAAAATGTTCACCGGCATAGTCATCTTTGGCGATAAGCGGGTAATACTCATAGGTGTTGCCAAATTGAGTATGGCTCACAAACTCTTTCTTTTCGAGCACACGGATTACCGATAAAACAGTCGTGTAGGGTGGTTTGGGCTCCGGAATCTGCTCAAGGATATCCTTGATAAATGCTTTATTCAGTTTCCATAAAATCTGCATTACGTCTTCTTCGGCTGTAGTAAGTTTTTTCATTTTAAGCGATTTTTAAGAGACTTTAATCAATTATGCAACAAATATACAACTGAAAATGCAGTAATGCAACTGTAAATGCAGTAATATAACTTAAATTGCAGTAAATAATTTTTAAGTACTTGATAAACAACGGAATGTGTAGGGTAAAATTTTAAAAATATTTTTTAAAAGCAAACTTCCCGACTATCCGGATTGTCCTGCCTCTTTTTCCATTCCTTGTTGACTAAAAATGCAGATATTTGCACAACCCTATTATCAGATAGGTGTTAGTAAAAATAAATCTCAGGATATTCAGTCCTGCTCTCTAAACATAATTTCTATGCCTAAGTATATTCTACTCTTCTTAGCTTCAATACTTGTGTTTTCCGCTTCAGCCCAGCGCACTCCCTGGCGTGCCGGTGAAATGGAAGTAAAAGTTTCGTTCACCAATCCTGATCAGGCTCATCGAATTGCAGCTCTCGAATTTAAAGGTGATATTTATAAAAACAATGCCTGCCTGTATCTTACGCTGGTGGAACTGGAAAAACTGAAAGAAACAGATATTCCTTATACAATCAGTATTCCTGATCTTAATGCCTGGTCGGCGAGTTTCGGAACAGCATTGGTGCCTCCGGGTTATTATTCCTTTAATCAGATAAAGGCTATAGCCGATAGCCTGGCTACTTATTTTCCTGATATATGCAAAAAAGTAATTTATGGATATACGCCACAATTAAAGGAGTTGGCTGCTCTCAAAATCAGTGATAATGTAAACGTTGATGAGAATGAAGCAGAAATTCTTTTCGATGGTGGTATTCATGGAAATGAAGTAGGGGGTTCGCAAAATGTCATTCAGTTTGCCCGCGATCTTTGCCTAGCTTACGGAACCGATACATATATCACCGATCTGGTTAACAACCGCGAAATCTGGCTTTACTACTGCGTTAATCCTTATGGCCGTGATAACATGACCCGCGAAAACGGCAACCAGGTGGATATAAACCGCGATTATGGTTATGTATGGGGAGGAGAAGGAGGCAGCATCGGTCCTTTTTCGCAACCGGAAACAAAAGCATTGCGCGATTGCCAGTATTCCAACCAGTTTGTTTCCTATACCAATTATCACAGTGGTGACGAAATTATCTCATACCCATGGAGTTACCGCTATAGTCCCACACCGGATAATGCACACATAATGGCTCTGGCTCATATATATTCGGTCAATTCCGATTATCCTTCACTGCCATACGGGCAAGGTTCGCAGGTGATGTACCTGATACAAGGCAGTACCAAAGATTTTAATTACGGATCTTTAGGGTCAGTCGCCTGGTCGATGGAAATTTCGCTCGACAAACAGCCCGCCGGCCCTAATATTCAGTATTATTATAACATCAATAAGCCAGCAATGCTTGCGCTTATCGAACATGCCGGTTATGGAATTGAAGGCACAGTTACCGATGCGGTTACAGGTATGCCTGTGAGTGCTTCCGTTTGGGTGGGAAATAACTACCCTACTTACACCGATGGCGAAGCCGGCGACTATCATAAATACATGGTAGCAGGCACTTACAACCTGAGTTTTTCAGCTAATGGATATCAGTCGTTAGTGATTGAAAATGTGAATGTTAATTCCCTTCAAAGCACTGTTACCGATGTACAGTTACAGCCTTTAAGTTCGCACTATGGATACCGTGTAAGCCGTTCGCGTATTCCAAATTTTAGCGCGCAAAATCCCGGCGACGAAGGGTATTCGGCTGCTTGTATAGGTGCTCCCGACCAGGTAAATTATTCGATCGGGAAAGGCGGATACATCATGGTGGATATGCAAACCCCTGTTATTGACAAAGACGGACCAGATATTGAAATTCATGAAGGAGATCTCACCCAGGAAGGATATGCGGTATATGCATTAACGGATATGGACGGTTTCTGGAATTATATCGGATCGGGGATGGGCACGGCTCAATTCGACCTGGCAACCGGTGGTATTCCTGAAGCACAGTTTTTTGTTCTCCTCGACGACAATGATGGTACCGCCAATATGAATGATGCCGGTTTTGATTTTGATGCTATCGAGAATCTGCATCCTGCAATCCCTGATACTTTAGCACACCTTACCGGTAAAGTGTTTGATTATTTTACCGGTTTACCCCTGTCGGGAGCAAAAGTATATTTAGCTGATACCATGTTGGTTACTGATACCGCAGGTTATTATTCGCTCAATCCGTTAAGAGGCTCGTATATTGCCTGTGCCGAAATGGACAATTACAATTCAAAATGCGATACACTTCAACTTGCACCCGGCCTTAAAAATAACCACGATTTTTACCTCGATTTTAATGTCGGGTTAAAAAGAGAAAAGTCGGTTGAAACTCTTGTTGTTAATCCAAACCCGTTTTCAGGTGAACTCAATATTCGTTTCATAAATGAAAAAACTGGCAGGGTTCAGATTAACCTTACTTCGCTTGCTAATGGCGGAAGTTTATTGCTGACAGATAAAATTTTCCCGGCTGGTGACTGTGATTTTAAGTGGCTGGCTACCGATAAAAATCTGAATCTAGCTCCCGGAATATATATAGTAAGTATCGAAACGGAGATCGGCAGGCAAATATGTAAGGTGATTAAAATTGGATTCTGATCGCAGAAGAATTAGTGTAGTTCCTGATCAATTGTTATTCTTTAAACCCAATTTGGCTTAAAATCAGGCCCTTGCTTCAATCCGTGTTCTTCTGTAAAGCAATAACATAAAGAAAAGGCTTGCCAGGAAAAACACAGTGATTGCCAGCACCGAAAAACGCATACTGCCGGTAAGTGCTTCGATAACACCAAAACTGAAAGTACCTGCAACTGTGGCAAGTTTCTCCATTACATCGTAAAAACTGAAAAAAGAAGTATGGTCGGTGGTATCAGCCGGAAGCATTTTCGAATATGTGCTTCGCGCAAGTGCCTGTGAGCCGCCCATCACGATTCCGATAAAAAATGCTGCTGTTACAAATTGTATCGTATTTGAAATAAAATAGGCGCCGATGCAAATCAATGTCCAGGAAATAATTGTAATAATAAGCGCTTTTATATTTCCGATTTTTTCGGAAATCCGGGCAAACATTACTGCTCCTAACATCCCAACCAGTTGAATAACCAGGATTGTCGGGATTAGGACATCCTCTTTCAGGCCCATTTCCTTTTCGCCGTATGTAGCAGCCATAAACATTGTGGTGAGCACTCCCATCATCATAAAGAAGAACCCGGTAAGGTATAATGTCAGCTTTTTCGATTCCCTGACTTGCCTGAAAACCAGGCGTAATTCCCTGTAGCCATTGGTTAGCACGGAGTCTCTTTTCATCCGTTTGCGGAAGGTATATTTGGGTAACCGCCTGAATGTGATTTGGGAAAAACCAATCCACCACAAAAAAACCGTCAGAAACGAAATACGCGCCGGCAACGAACTATCGGCAGCAATGCCAAACAGGTCGGGTTTCATGATCATCAGCAAGTTGAAAAGCAACAACACAACTCCGCCGAGGTATCCCATCGAATATCCGCGGGCGCTGATGCGGTCCTGTTGTTCGGGCTCAGCAATTACCGGTAGAAATGAATTGTAAAAAACTATACTTCCACCATAACCTATTGTTCCTAAAGCAAATGCAATCACGCCAAGTTCAATATGATTTTTATCGAAAAAAAACAAGGCTCCGCAGGCTGTTGCCCCGATAAGGGTAAATGCACGCATGAATCCTTTTCGCCGGCCGGTATAATCGGCCATTGAGGAGAATAATGGCGAACCAATAGCCACAAGCAGGTAGGCGGCTGCAATAGCCCACGAATACAACACTGTATTGATTACAGGTGCTCCGAAAAAAGAAACTGTAAAGTTGTCGCCACTACGGGTAACGGTGTTGTAATAAATCGGGAAAATTGCCGATGCTATAGTGAGTTGATATACGGAGTTAGCCCAGTCGTACATCACCCAGCCACGCAACATTCGCTTATCGCCTTTTACAATAGTTTGAACATCTTTGCGGTTTATCACAGTATCCTCCTGTTTTATCGGCTGCTAATATATGAATTGTATCCCTTCGCTTAATTAAAGGTTCGGGACTTTGGCAATTTGGTTTTAGAAAGTAACCACATGCGGTTCCCCAACGGTTAATTTACAAAGCACATCAGTTGAGAATTGATATTTTACCGGTCGAAATAGTATTGCCCATCGTGATTCGGTAGATATAAATTCCGGGCGAGAGCTTTTCGCCTCGAAGCCCGTCTCCTTCCCAAACTATTGAGTGAGATCCCTTTGTCATATTTTCGTTTATAGGAACCGATACCAATTTGCCTTGAATGGTATAAATTTCGATGCTGACTTCAGAATTGGTTTCATTGTATAAGCTGAAAGTAGTTATACTGTTCATCGGGTTAGGATAAACCTGAACTTCTGGCTGAGATTTGGATTTATTAATTCTGGTGAGAAGGAAAGGATCGGCACAAACCATAACATGATTGTCTGTGGTTTCGGTGTTCACGAAAAGGGTATCGCAGGGAATGTTAGTCGCCTGCAAGGCCTGCACAGCTATTTTTACTGTGAGGTTCAATGTTTCGCCAGGTTGCATGGTATAAGGCAAAGTGATATTCCATGGATCTATATTCCATATAAATGGAGTTAAAGCAGAATTATTGATCTGATTCAAAACGACCTGCTGGTTGGAAAAATTCCTTACCACAGCAGTTTTACCGTTTATCATATCCTCAAAAGTTGAAAACATCAGGGTATCAGGGGAAACAACCACATTCGGCGGATTTGAAACTTTCACATAAAATTTATGCGGATCGGGGGCACCGATATAAGGATGGTCCGAACTGCGGTTGGATGCATCTTCGGCATGAAGATAATATGAAATCATCGCTCCTTCCATCTGTCCGGGAATACATGCTGTCCAGATGTTTCCTGCAGTATTTGTCATAGTTAATGTATCCCAGTCACCGGCATTCACTTTGTAAATGGTCCAAACCGAATCGGGATAAATAGTCTGACCGCTGAAAGCAGTAATATCAGCATTTACTTCAAAGCAGGCTTGCGCAGGTATTGAATCGTGAAGTGGCGTATGCGATATATTTAACATTCCGCCATCAGCCATTTCGTGAGTACGGCAATGCAAAGCATCTGTTGATTCCCAGGGGGCTGATGGATTTCCCAGGAACCCGATTACAGTATATCCGGGCAAAGCAGTCTTGTATGCAAGCAGGGCGGAAGCATCGTTCAGGTTTCCCATGATGGGGACAACCACCTTGTTTTTCATGATAAATGAATTTGTATAAGGCTCGTCGTTTGGTGTATTAACTCTGAACACCTTATATAAAGTGCCGTACGAAGATACTTGTGAAGCGTAAAATGCTGCAGTAGCTTCAATTTCATCGTATTGAGGATGCGAAGCAGGAACTTTTCGGATAAGTACTTTATCGGGTGCCAGGAATTTTCCCCAGCAATCAATATGGTCGATATAGGTTCCATTAGGATCCTCCTGCACCATATAATTGTTTATGCCCAAGTAATCCTGCATTTTTTGGTTGATTTGCTGCGCGGTTTGCGATGGATTTTCTTCCCATACCAAAGTGGTTGACGATGCCTGGTCGATGCCGTTGGTCATGTAATTTCCACCAGTATGTATCACGTTCATTCCAAACCACGGTATTCCCTGAAAGGTTGCTACTTTTTTAGGAATATCATCGTCGTTAGGCCGCGGACGGTTATAAGGGAAATCGACTATTCCTACTTCGTTGTTTCCAAAAGTTACGTACCATGGGCCATAATCGCGTGTCCAGTACGAATTGGTAGGAGCAATCAGGAAACTACAGTTTGCCAGGTTTATTCCGTTCGACTGATACAGGTTGGTAACTGTGGTTTGCTCATTTGTATTGGCAACAATAGTTGTTACCTTGGCATCTTTAGCCAGTTCCTTAATCAAAGCAGTTGGAATTCCGAAAGGATACCGGATAAGCACCCCGTCATTATTTCCGAATTCTTCCACATTACGGATAACTCCTGCGGGAGGATCAGTTTCTACAAATCCCAGGGCAATTTTATGTTTGTTTGCCGCCTCTTCGGCAGTCATAACATGTTTCAGCCCGTTGTTGGGATCGGTAAATTGCGCAAATGTATTTGCAGTAGTTAAGGTTAAGATGAGTAATGCGGCAAGGGTAAATTTTTTCATAAACCGGGAGTAAAAAATATGGCCAAATGTAACCAAAATCCCTAATATCTGAAGGATGTAAACGCAAATATTACCCTTATCTGGGTCAATAAATCGAAAAGGGCTGAATGTATTCCGGAAGCAAAACTTATAATCAGGATAAGGTATTGAACTTATTCGTTTGGCACGATGATTGCTTTGTAATAATTGGGTTTTTGGTTTTGACTGGTTAACCCCAATCAATCAGTCGATAACCTTGATCATCTCAAAATGATCAAGGTATTGCGTGAAAAGAACACCCCGCGAAAGCAGGGTGTTCTTTTTTGTACAACCGGAATTTGCATGAACAGGTATGTAAGCATAGTATATCTAATCTTTTTGACGAATGAAAGTTCGATAATGATTTTTGGAAGAATAACAGAACCTGCGAGTGGAATATTAGTTATTACTTATTGTATAACCACAGGATTCATTGTTCTTCCTGTTGTATTGCTGGTAACCAGGAAATATGTACCATCGGCCAATCCGCTCACTGATATTTGCTTTGATCCGATAATACTGAAACCTTCTTCAGTTTCCCAAACCGTCCGGCCTTCGCGGTCAACAAGACTCATTTGTTCTATCACAGCGGATCCTTTGGTTGGTTCAAGTGTAAAACTGCCGTTGCTCGGATTGGGATAAATCCTATAAGAATCAGCGATGGACGAATTGTTGAAATGGATCAATATCTCTCTGGAAGCCTTGCAGCCATTTTCATTTGTAATAGTTACAAGAGCTGTTTTGGCCCCGTTAACTGATGCTGATGAATCGATTATAATTAGCGGGCTAGTGCTTCCGCAAGGTTCCCAGCTATAGGTCATATCTCCGGCTATTGTGGCGTCGAGTTCAATTTCCGATCCTTCTGAAACAATAGTGTCCGTAGGAAGTGTAATTACAGGTGAAGGATGAATATTGAGACTGATAGTTTTTGTGATTTCGGGGCATCCGTCGAAACTCTTTAAACGAATCTGCAAGCTGGTTTTTTCGTTGTAGGTATCCAGAGGGCCGGGATTATAAATCGCATTTTCGAGGTAACTGTCGTTAAAAGTTCCATCGCCTTGAGTCTGCCAGTTGACTGAGAAAAAATTTTCAGCTGCGGCTGATGTTTCAAAATAAGAACCTTCGCACACTGATCCGGTTTTGGATAAAGTAATAGCTGCCGGAGCATGAACAGGTAAATGAATATTATCGAGCCAGGCAGCGTCGTCGCCGGCTGAAACTTCCCCGTTCTTTTCATAACGCCATTCAAGCTGATGTATTCCGGGTTCTATTTTGTAACTATGGAAGTTCCAATCGGAAATTCCGCTCCATTCAGCTAGTGTGGCACCATCAACAATGAATTTTAATTTGTCTCCGGCTTCGGTTGAAGTCTTACTCCAGAAACTTACAAAATCGCATGACGTTACTTCACAGAGATAAATAAGGGATGTATATTCATTATCATTAATCTGCCCCGAGCGGATAGAATATTTTCCGTCGAAATACTGGCTTGCGTCGCTGGCCCATTTCTGCATACCTGCATCATTCCATTGCAAACGACTTTTAAATACAGGTTCAAAATCTTCGTCAGGGGCAAATACCGTTTCGAAATCCATTACTTTTCCTTCAGCAGCACCTGAACCATTTACCGGAACTACTTTCCAATAATATTTCTGATCGTATTTCAGATTGTAGGCAGTTTTAAGTTGTTCAGCCGTAAGTTTTTGACCGTTTATTAAGTTAGTAGGAGGATTATCGGTTCCGAGGTAAAACAAGAAGTAATCAGGTTTTCCTCCATCACCACTATCCCACGAAAAGCTGCTGTTGATCGGTTGCAGCCTACTGTGGTTCAATGGTATGCACATTTCAGGCTTGCCTGGATTATTGGTTACTGAAATATTGGTAATGTATGGCAAATAATTAAAGGCGGTAATTGTTAAGGTTAGATTTTCGCCAGTAGCAGGGTAATCAAGGTAAATAGTTGCAAAACCTTCAGAAATATTCGCTGTACCAATTATATTTCCTTCGCGGCTGAGGCAGGCATATCCTTCGGACGAATTGCATTTTACCGTAAACAGATTCCTTCCTTCACCAATATATCCTTTGTGTTCGGCTGTAAGTTGCTTAGGCTCTGATGTGCGAACCATAAGCGAAGGATCGCCGAATAAAATCCAGTTATCAGTAGTCGTATAACCGGCCGATCCGTAAACATCATTCATATTCATCATTCCCTTCACGGTAATTGCGCCCATGGTCTGCAATCCCGGCTGCGGGTTACTCATGAGTTCAGCAATTTTGTCCTGCGCTTCCATGGGAGGGAAACTGGTTTGTGTACCGGAAGACATTAAGGCTGCAAGAGCACCAGTTGGTTGTCCGCTGCTGTTGGAAGCACGCATCCATGCTTCAGCAAGGCAATATTTTTCGGCAAAATTTCCGGTTTCACAGGCTGCTGACCAAATGAGGGGAAACTTGCCTGTGTTATTTAGTCCTTCTGCAACTGCTTTCGAAATTGAACCTGTTGCCCATGTGCTTGGCGAACCATGGCCGGCGTAAAATATCACCCCGGTTCCCTGGTTAATTTTAGCAGTGATATCCGATGACGAGGGATTTCCATCAGCATCAGATTCGCCCTGCGACCCGTCAAAAAATTCATTCACCTGGCTGTAGGTTGTTGTTTTGAGGGTTTTCAGCAGATTGCGGACATGCTGGAAATCAGATTCTCCGTCATCACCCGGACTGAGTGTTGATGCCAGCCCCGTTGCATTTGAAAGCCACGCAGCATCCTGTCCCGGATCCTTTTCGTAAAGGATTGTTCGGTTTACCTGCACTTCAACATCTTTAACCGATTCAGCCGAAAAGCGACCAACCAGGATATCTGGATAATGATCGTTTCCGGCCAGGTACGAATAGTAATTGTCGCTCGAACCGGAAGGATAAGTGTAAGGAGGAATATGTTTTGCATCGCCGACCAGCAGAAGATACGCCAGGTCACCTTTATTATAATAGTATTCTTTAACAAAAGTGAGGATTTGCTCCGGACTCGAGAACTGATCGGAGTTTACTATCTCTGCTGCAATACCGGTTTGTTTGCGCCATTCGGCTAAAGGGGAAATTGCAGAAATGTATTCAGCCGGACAAAGTATAAGCAAACTTCCCCGTTCGGCCGGTAAGATTCCTGATTTAAAAGCTGAGGTTTCTTTGTTCAGATTGGCTGCTTCAATTCCTTTAATTCCTATTATTCCAGAATCCATTAATTGTAAAGGATTTGTTCCTTCGCCTCCCATATTTTGAATTGAGAAAGTGAGCTGGTAATAAAACCTCAGCACTTTGGTAACAGGATTGTATTGCAGCGGATAAACCTGGAACGACTGCGAACGTATATTTCTTACGATAAAAGGATTTTGAGAATCAATAAAGTGAGATGGGTAAAATTCATCTTTTGAATAAGACTCACCTTCTTTTAGTATTGCGGTGCTGCCATCGCGGGGAATATCTCCGGCAGAAGGAGCAATTTCTATGTTGTTGTATTCAGTATATTTTGAAGAAGAAACAACAACCGCCATATCGCCTTGTGCAGGCAACTGGAGGGTAAAATTTAATTTCTGTAAATCAGGATTTCCATCAATAAGTATGGGATAGCCATCTTGTAAACGGGCAATCAGGCTTTTTTCGCTATTAAAAATAATTTCGTCAAGGTAAAAACCGGGCACTTCAACTGTAATTTCAGCTGTAGTATTTGTGCTTCCTGATGATACGATTTTAGAAGGTAAAGGTGACTGTGAGGATACTCCAATCCATTGCTGTCCAGTAACTTCGACTGTTATCAGCATAAGATATAACATAAACAAGACGAGCTTGCCGGAGTAAATACGAGTCACTTGAGAGAGAGTTTAGTATATAATAATAGCCCTCAGTGCAAAAAGTAATACGTTTTACAGCCTTTTTTTAGCTCATTTTCAGAAAATTTTCTCTTGCAGTTTTCCTTGCTAAACCAGTTTGTTTCCTGATAGATTTATATTATCATTCTCAAATTTCAAACACGGGTTTTAGTTTTATAAACAATAAGCTTAATAGTGATATAAATTCATAAAAAAAAAGAGGCTGCCATTGGCAACCTCTTTTCAGTTTTCCGATAAACCGGTTTTCAGTTATTTAGTTACAACAAACTTTTTCACAACATATCCATTTGTTGTACTGATGGTTATGGTGTAAGTTCCTGCGCTAAGATTGAGATTCAATGCATCCGCATAGTTGCCGTTGCTTTCAATGCCTGATTGTTCATAAACAACCTTGCCATTGGCAGCGGAAATACGCACCTGCAGAGTTTCGTTGCCTGGTGTCGAAACCGAAAGTTTGAAGTTTCCGTTGTTTGGATTTGGCGTTACACTTACACCGATATTGCTTGTATTATCATCGGTTCCCAATGAACTGAAAACATTAACCGAAATAGCTTCGGACCAGGTACTTTCGTTGCAACTATTAACTGCTTTTGCAGTAAGAGTGGCAGCTCCGCGGTAAGTACTGCTCCATACTACATTCGCGCTGGTTGTGGTGCCTGATACTATACCTGCTTCAGCTGGCAACAGTTGCCATGCATAGGTTTGAGCATAAGTTGCAGGAGTAACGGTGTAATCTGAGTTTCCTAATGCATTCAGGTCAACTTCAACCGGTCCCTGTGGTTTTGCTGGAACTTCGGCATTGCCGTTTATAGTAACATTTACATTTTTGGTTACTGCGCAGAGCGAAGAAAGAACTGTTTCGGTAACCGAAATGCTGTTTGCTCCGGCAGTATTCCAGGTAACCTGAACTTCATTGCTGCCTTGTCCGGAAGTAATGGTGCCACCAGCTACATTCCAGTTATAGGAATTTCCTGAATTAGCTGTTGTTGAGTAAGTAACCATATCGCCAGGGCATCCTGAAATTGCGCCGGAAACTGATGTTGCCGGTATTGGATTGATTGAAACAGACCTGGATTGGGTAACCATGCAATTTTGTAATGTGTTTTCTGCAACGGTAACTAACCCTGATGCATCTGAATTCCAGTTAACAGTTATCTGGTTTGTTCCTGCACCCGATACAATTGTTCCACCTACAACTGTCCATTCGTAAGAGTTTCCTGTGTTGAGCTCAGTGGAGTATATGACGCCGTTTGTCATGGCACAAACAACTCCTTCTCCAACAATGTTCGTACTTGGACTGGCATTGATGGTTAGTGTTTTTGACGAAACAGCTGCCTGGCACGACTGGTTGGATGCTGCCAGTGTAAGTGTTACTGAACCTGCTGCAATATCTTCAGCACTTGGTATATAATCGGCATACATTACTGAAGGATTACTGAAAATACCTGTTCCGCTAGATGTCCAGTTCAATTGAGTATAATTGGTTGCTGTGGCACCCATGTTTGCATAAACTGAGCCGCTGCACATGTTGGTATTTTCGCCGGCAAAAGCTGTTGACGGCTGCTGGAAATTGAGTATCATAGTATCTGCTATGGCACCCGATGTTCCATCAACGGTCATAATAAGAGTTACTGACCCTGCAGTAACATCAGCTGTAGTTGGAGTATAAACAGGATTCAGGATGGAAGCATTACTGAAAGTTCCGGTACCCGAAGTTGTCCATGCAACAGTTGAATAGTTCGATGCATTACCGCTGCACTGGTAAGGCGTGGATTGGCAGGTATAATCATCAATACCGGCAAAAGCGGTGGTGTATTGCGGAAGCGGTAATACAATGAAGTCAACCCACACGCAATCGGAGCCGGTTGAAGTTCCGGCATTTTTGGTATAGATGAATTTGAAAGTGTGGTTACCGGCGGTAACAGGAACAGCCGTATAGGTCCAGGAAGTGGTTCCTGAGTAGCTGGCTTTCATTACGTTATCTATGTAAAATTTAAAGCCGTCAGCTACAGGCTCCGACGAAGTTTTGCAGTAGAATTTTATTGTATCGTTGCTGGGCACATTATAATTGAGGATCAGCTGCGAACTTTGCGAATGGCCAATAGCGCCTGATTTTGCAGTAAATGCACCTTCGTATTGTCCTGAACTGGTTATTGTCCATGGCAGGTTTCCTCCACTTGTCCAGTTAAATTTGCTAAAATCACCGGTTTCCCAGTCTTCAACCAATAATCCAGCCTGAACGGTATAAGTGCGTTGTGCTGTGTAAGCACCTGAAACTGCAGTATAATCAAGGTTAATTGATACGCCCGCTGGTGCCAGTGTGCTTACCAAAACACTAAATTCAGCAATAGGTGATTCAAGTGGATTAATGGTTCCCAGACTGAATGTGTTGTTACTTAATGTTAACAATCCGCTGCTTACCGAAAGAGTAGCATTAACATCAGGTGCTGAGCTTAGCCCGGTATTGGAAGTTGTTATTTTTATAACGGCACTTTCGCCCGGATCGAGACGGCCATTACCGTTTCCACCCTGTGAATCATCAATTGTCATTGATCCTGCCAAGAGCTCAGGAGCACGGCAGGTAAGATCAAAATAACTTGTCCAGGTATCAGTTCCATTGGTCGCGGTCGCGGTTACCATTTTTGTATATCCGTCAGGAACATTGTTTGCTATCTGAACTTTGAATCCGTTTTCAACAGTAATTGTTGTTTGCGATGGAATGGTAGGATATGCTTCGGTATTGTCAGTAATAGTAATGTAAGGATCGTTAAGAGTAAGGTTAACAACAACGTTATTAGCCGGGTTATTTCCTAAGTTCTTTTCGCCTAACGAAAGGAATGCATTTTCTCCGAAATCAAGGGCCTGGTTATTGTTACCGGTTGGGTCATTAACCGTGAAATTGTCAGTGATTACATAAGGATTTACATCCGAAATTACAATGAAACTCGAGTAGTGGCGGTAATGGTTTGTTTTGGTAACAACCACTTTAACAGTTGTACCAACAGCAGGTGCCGCTACAGGCACTGCAACAGGTGAACCTGTTCCGTTTGCTGTTCCTATAATAATACCGTTTGCTGTAAGAGCAATAAATGAACCTGCAGGAGCGGTAACATTAAAGGTAGTAGCCGAACTAATCATAACTTCAGGGTGAGATACAGTAAGCTGCTGTGGAACCTCACTGAATATAGTCTGGAAACCATCGCCATGATGATGGAAAAGGTGGTATGTAACTTCTTTATTTGAAGTGTTATAGGGCCATGATGACTGTTGCAGGAAATATTTGCCGGCAGCATTTCCAAAAGCAGGTAATAATCCACGCTCTTCGAACATTGCACCATAAGCAGGCATAAAGTCAGGCCAGATGTTATCGTAAAATCCCCATACGTAAGTATCGTTTACAAAGGAATAGGATGTTTCGGAAGCTGCCAGAATACCTACGCAACCTGCATTTTGTCCGTTATATTTATACCTGTGGAATTTCTCAGCGAAACATTCGCTGCTATAGTTATATTTACCTGTAAGACAGTTAACTGACATGATGTAGGACAGTTTTCCAACATTTGTCAAACCGTTAATATTGCTGTTAACATAAGATGGTTCGCCCCATCCTGTTTCCATGCCATGGTCGCGATGCTGAAGGATAAATGCTCCGGCATTTAAAGCATTGTTAACCATTGTAGGTGTTCCTCCGTCCCAGCCGCCAAGTTCAGCCGGTGAAGCAGGGATGTAACCTAATCCGTTTGGTCCGAAATAGTTAACAACGGTATTGGTGTTAGTTGCTGTTGACCATTGTGAGCCTGGTGTTCCCTCATATATTGCATTGATTCTGACAGGGGTTTTTCCCTGTACATTTTTAAAAAATCCACCAACAACCTCTGAACAGATCTGAAACCAGCGTTCGGTCTGCCATCCTAAAGCAGTGATAGGGTTAGCATAGAAACTCGGATCAGTAGGAGGATTGCGTTCGTAATCGATAAATTTCCTGACGAAAGTTTCGAGCTGATCAGCGTTATTGGCTGTCATACGGGCCATTGCAATCTCCGGAAGGTCATCATTATCTATATCAGCAAAAATATTGTCGGATACACAGTAGCTGTCCCAGATGGGTGAAGTAATACTGTTAGCTGCATTTGTGCCATAATCGGCCATTATAAGTATAGCAGCTGGCGGAATATCCCATGTGGTGTATGCTGTATTTATATAATTTTCGATTATAGTGGTTGTATTGCCGCCAATTTCCTGTAGCGTTACAATTTTGGTAAGTATACCTTGTTCGGTTCTGAATGCTTTGATTGTATCAGCCCATGTTTTGAAAATGGCATCGTTAGGAACGATAATGAGATATTCGCATCCTGTTGCATCTGAATTAGCATACTGTGCTGCTCTTGTTGAATAATCGACTGCAGGAATGGAAGCATTGTTATATGCATGGTCCTTAAGGATAGCATCCCAGTAGCGGCTGCGTAAACGGCTGTCACCAAATTGACCATTGCCACCTGTGAAGTTAACTTTTACTTCAAGGTCGCGGTACACTTTAAGTTCTTTAGTTACTGGGTTATATTGATATGGCGTAATGCTGAGCATCACCATATCTACACCACGGATTTGTGAATTTGCTGACAGAGATGCCGGTTGAGCAGGATAAAAAGCATTTTTCGAATAAATACTTAAATCGCGGTTATACTGCAGTGGTCCGCGTTCGGTTTCGAGCGGAATGCGCGGAGCCGGAGCCATCTCAATATTCTGAAACGTTTCAATACGCATGTTTACAATTTCAATGCTGGCAGTTGCGCCCTGAGGGATAGCAATGTACTTGCTCATCGTTGGCAGGTTGGGTGCACCTTCGCCATTAGGAAGGAAAATTCCTTCGAAACTGATTTCCTGCATGCTTTCGCCATTGATAGCGCGGGTTTCGAGAGAAAATTCTTTAATAGAGAAATTAACGGTAACACCTGATGCGCTTTGTGCTTTTAACGAAACTCCCTGCTGTCCCCAGCTGTCGGAGTATGTAACTTTTTCAGCATTGGCAACGAATGCAAATGACATAAAAAAGGCCACTAAACAAGAGAAAAGCAGCCTGTTAAGCGTAATGTAATTGTTTTTCATGAGTTGAGATTTGGTTTTTAAGGGGGGTGTTTTATCTGTCAAGATTCAGATTCACAAAGAAATAGGGTGCTAAAGTATAAATACTTTCTTAACTGGGTAACTTTAGAAGTGCTTTTTTAAGATAAATTCAATTATTTAGAATATGTATAAATAAAAAGGAAAATTCCCGCTATCGTTTTTAAGTTCCGATAGCGGGAATGCCTTATTTTGTTACGGTAAAGCAAATGATAAAACCAGAAGAATTCAAAGTTTAGTAAACGTTTAAAGTACTTAACTATAACAGATACAAGTTAATTTCGGTTTTAATTTATTGAATATAAATTAGTTACCATTTCAATAGCCAGGCGAAAATCAACGGTGCAACAATGGTAGCATCACTTTCGACAATAAATTTAGGGGTATCAATGGCGAGTTTTCCCCAGGTGATTTTTTCGTTTGGAACAGCACCTGAATAGGAACCATACGAAGTAGTGGAATCCGAAATCTGGCAGAAATAACTCCAGAACGGAACATCGTGCCATTCAAGGTCCTGATACATCATTGGAACGACACAAATCGGGAAGTCGCCTGAGATTCCACCGCCAATCTGGAAAAATCCTACTCCTTTGCCTGATGAATTTGCCCGGTACCATTCGGTTAGCCACATCATATATTCAATTCCGGATTTCATAGTCGATGGCTTTAACTCGCCTTTAATGCAATAGGATGCAAAAATATTGCCCATGGTGCTATCCTCCCATCCGGGAACTATAATTGGCAGGTTTTTTTCGGCGGCAGCCAGCATCCATGAGTGTTTGGGATCGATTTCATAATCGTTTTCCATCACCCGGCTAAGCAGGAGTTTGTACATAAATTCGTGGGGAAAGTAACGTTCACCTTTCGCTTCAGCATCTTTCCATATTTTTTCGATATGGTGCTGAATTTTACGGAAGGCTTCCTCTTCGGGGATGCAGGTATCGGTTACGCGGTTCAATCCTTTTTCGAGCAGTTCGTTTTCCTGTTCAGGGGTGAGGTCGCGGTAGTTTGGAACGCGACAGTAGTGGGAGTGGGCCACCAGGTTCATAATATCTTCTTCGAGGTTGGCACCGGTACAACTGATAATCTGCACTTTATCCTGCCGGATCATTTCGGCTAACGAAATTCCAAGCTCGGCAGTGCTCATAGCTCCACCCATCGAAATAAGCATTTTGCCTCCTTCGAGCAGGTGTGTTTCGTATGCTTTGGCTGCATCAACCAGCGCTGCTGAATTAAAATGCCTGTAATGGTGCTCAATAAATAGGGAAATAGGACCTCTGTTCATAGGATGATATTTTTTGCAAAGGTAGAAAAAGAGGTTAAGAATACATCATTTCCTGATCTTGTTTCTAAAAGCGATACATAGAAGTTTTGACCTTCCGATTTTTAAGAATTTGGCCTATTAAAAATACTCGGAGTAATTGATATATTTTATCATTTTGGAACTTTAATCAAATTTCATTTTCGGAAAAGGCTGATTCAAAAAGGATAATCTACTAAATGTATTAACAATCGTTGACAACTGACTTACCTGGAGTCAACCCAGCCTGTACTTTGATGAATTACTATTCAGCCCTTATATATTTGAAACTGTTGGCTAAATAGTTGTTTTACATGGCACTTAGATTTTGTTAGATAACAATTGGTGCTAATCAGCTACTCAACATTTTTATACTTGGATTTGGCTTATTTGGGGTATATATGGTTGGCTGATTTCGGTATAAAATTTTGATTTATTTCATTTTCGAATGTAGCTATTTCAATAGGTAATCATCGATTGAATACTACTTTTTTTGTAGTAAAAACACTACATGAAAATGATAAAATCAACTACAGATATGCCTGTTTTATTCGTCTTTATTTGCATGGTAATTGCAGCACCTCAATATAGCTGTATTAAACAATAGATACTCTTTATAATTTTTTGATGTAAACTAATCACAGGTCAAATTTAATTAACTGGTAAAAAGAATCTCTTGCTCAATGAAATTGATTTTCTAGTAGTATAACAGAAAATGTTGAATACAAATAATATTAATAATTATCAATAAATATGGAGGATTTCTACATGAACAAACTAACACTAATTGAATGCTCGTTAAAACTTTCGAAAGGTATTTATTCAAAACGTATCTTTAATGCATCAACCTGTTTGTCAGGATTTAAACTGACAAAGTTATGGGTATTATTATTTCTGCTTTTTTTCTCAACATCAAAATGCTTCAGCAGCGATCAGCATGCAATTGTCGGCTGGGATTATGGCAATGGCAAGGTAATGTACTGTGGATTAGGCTATATGATGTCAACAAGCAGTTCCTATTGGGGTGATTTTTTTCAACATAATGCTGAAAAAACACTATTTGTTAACATGGTGAGAAAGAACAGCTATGTTGTCAATCCTGTTGTCGGGATTTTTTATTCATCCGGTTCCACTGGCTATCCAAATTCGATAACTGCTGACACCTTAATTGCCATATTGGGGCGGTCCGGAATTACAGGTGTTAAAGTCACTTCTGACATGATTGATACCCAAGCTGAGATAAACAACTATAATGTTATTATTATGGGCGGAAGTGGTCAGTGGGGCGGAGAAATGAGTGCAGGATATACTATCGTTCAATCGGTTATTAAGAATTTTGCTCAGAATGATCATGGCGGAGTAATTTTTACAGGATGGTCGATTTTCACACTTTTAGGTATTGGTGCATCGGATTATAACGACATGCTTCCGGTAGAACTTGCTCCTGATTATGGATATCAGGACACCTACACTCTTTTGAAGCACCTTCCCTCTGATCCCTTATTCGATGGTGTCGGCACGATAGCTTCAACTGGCTATTGCGAATTCCCGATAGGTAATATTAAAGCAGGCGCTATCGCTTATGGCGGATTAAATCCTTATACGAATCCATCAACACCGGCTGATCCAACTTCGATAGCAGCATCAGTAAATCCGGTTTGCAGTGGTGCCGCAACCCAGCTTACTGCAAGCGGCGCTGATGGTACTGTTTACTGGTACACCTCAAGTTGTGGCGGGACTTTTGTTACCACAGGTAATCCGATAACTGTCAATCCTACGGTCTCAACTACCTATTATGCAAGAAACTACAATAACTCGGAATATAGCATTGGATGCGCCAATATTACCGTTACCGTATATTCGCCTTTGCAAGTGCCTGTTTCAGGGAGTAACACCTATGCGTATGATGGAACATTAAAAACAGCTTCAGCAACTGTTGGTGTTGGCGAAACCGTTGACTGGTATGCTAATGCTACCGGAGGAACTGCAATTTCGGCTCCGTCGGGTACAAATGTCGGCACCTATTCAGCATATGCCGAAGCCAGAAATCTTACAACCGGATGTGTAAGTGCATCGCGAACACTCATTTCACTTCAAATTACAGCAAGGAATATTGTAATCACAGCCAGTGCCGGTCAAACCAAAGTATTCGGCAATCCTGATCCGGCATTGTACACCTACACATTTGCTCCTGCATTGATTGGAACCGATGTTATCACTGGATCAATGAGTCGTGTAAGCGGCGAAAATGTCGGAAACTATGCATTTACAATCGGAACACTGACGGCCGGTACCAACTACAGTTTATCCGTTGCGGCAGCGCCAACATTCAGTATTACAACAAAAGCAATTGTGTTAACAGCCAATGCCGGTCAAACCAAAGTTTTTGGTAATCCTGATCCTGCTCAGTTCACCTATACATTTGCACCTGTTTTGGAAGGTGCTGATGTTATCACTGGTTCAATGAGCCGTACGGGCGGAGAAAATGTAGGAAACTATGCATACACAATCGGCACATTGACAGCCGGAGCCAACTACAGTTTATCAGTAGCAGCAGCTCCTGAGTTCAGTATTACTCCCAAGGCCATTGTGTTAACTGCTGTTGCCGGTCAAACAAAAGTATTCGGCGATCCGAATCCTGTCATTTATACTTACACCTATGCTCCTGCTTTGGTTGGCTCTGATGCAATTACAGGTTTAATGAACCGAGTAACTGGTGAAAATGTCGGAAACTACGCATACACAATTGGAACATTAACTGCAGGTTCAAACTACAGTTTATCAGTAGCAGCAGCACCTGAATTCAGCATTACCCCAAAAGCAATTGTTATTACAGCACATCTTGGGCAATCAAAGGTTTACGGGGAAGCTGATCCGGTACCATTCACTTATTCATTTGCTCCTGATTTACTTGGAAATGATGTATTTACAGGTATAATCAGCCGCGTAAGCGGAGAAAATACCGGAAGCTATGCCTACACAATCGGAACTCTTACCGCAGGCTTAAACTATTCATTATCAATTTCTGCAGCTACTCAGTTCAGTATCACACAAAAAGCTCTTACAGTGCAGGCAGAGGATAAATTCAAATGTTTTAACGGGGTAATTTATAACGGAGGATACAGTGTAGCTTACACTGGTCTTGTGAATGGTGAAGGTCCAGAAGTACTAGGTGGTGCGCTTGCATATAGCGGAACAGCAATCGCGGCAATTCAGGCCGGTACTTACTCTATAATTCCTTCGGGGCTTACTTCACTCAATTATTTAATAAGTTATGCTAACGGAAGCCTTGTTATCGGTGTAACACCTGTTCCCACTATTTCAGGAGACAATTCATTATGTGCCGGAACTAATGGCGTGCAATACACAACCGAACCTGGTTCGAGTAATTATATCTGGACAATTTCGTATGGAGGTACTATCACAACCGGACTGAATACAAACCAGATTACCGTAGATTGGGGAATTGCCGGTACGCGAAGTATTACGGTAAACTATGATAATCAAATCGGTTGTTATTCACCCATACCTGCTACTCATGCTGTTGAAGTACTTTCGGTACCTGTGCCTATAATAAACGGGGTTAATTCCATTTGTCAGGGCAGTTCAGGTATTGGTTATTTCACACAGGTGAATTATGATGATTACGTATGGAATGTTTCTCCTGGTGGTACAATTACTTCCGGTGCCGGAACAAATGCTATAACAGTTAGCTGGACGGGTTCAGGTGACCAGATGGTAAGCGTTGAATATACCAATGACCTGGGATGTGCTCCGATTGTTCCGAGCGTATTCGATGTATTTGTTACGCCTTTGCCAGCAACACCTGTAATTACACAGCATGGTGATACACTTACCAGCAGTTCGGTAAACGGAAATCAGTGGTATCTCAACGGAGTAATTATTCCAGGCGCAACTGAACAGCAGCATATTGCCGTTTATAAAGGAAATTATACTGTGGTAGTAACTTTGGCAGAATGCAGTTCAGGAATTTCCAATTCCATACTTGTTTTGCCGGTTTCAGTAATCGATGTTGAGGCAAGTCAATCCGTGGATGTATATCCGAATCCTAACCGTGGACAGTTTAATATTAAGGTTACCTCAGCAGAAACGGTTGAGATGAACATCGAAATTTTCAACATTGCAGGTGCCCTGGTATGGAAGCAGGAAAATGTAACTATCCATGGAACACAAATTCTACCAGTAAACATGGTTAATGCTCCAGATGGAGTTTATATGGTAACACTTCGTAATGCGAAAACAAATACGGTTAAACGTATCGTAATTACAAGGTAAATAGCATTGGTTGTTTCAGAGTTTAATTGGGAAAAACCGGAGTAATCCGGTTTTTTCAGTTTAGATAAAATCTTTCGATTGTATAGAGGCACACCTGCCAGAAGATGCGATTTTTTTATTCAGTCTTCATTCAGCTATTGCTAATTATTTAAGATCGAATCACCGAATTGTTGAATTGCCGAATTATCCAATTGTCAAATTGTCGAATTGCCGAATTATCCAATTACCAAATTATCAAAATACCAATTTCCAACTAAATTCCTACATATGTAATTCATCTGCAAATAAACCCTACCTTTGCACCCTTTTTCACAAGTAAAATTTTCATGCAAAGTATTCGAAACATCGCCATAATTGCCCACGTCGACCACGGCAAAACAACACTGGTTGACAAGATATTACACAGCTGTAACTTGTTTCGCGACAACCAGGAAATCGGCGAACTCATTCTCGACAACAACGACCTGGAACGTGAACGCGGTATCACCATTACGTCAAAAAACGTTTCTGTTGAATACAAAGGAATAAAAATTAACATTATTGATACCCCTGGTCACGCTGATTTTGGCGGCGAAGTAGAGCGGGTTTTGAAAATGGCTGACGGTGTTTTGCTGTTGGTTGATGCATTTGAAGGTCCCATGCCACAAACAAGGTTTGTAACCCAAAAGGCACTTTCTCTCGGACTTTTACCTATAGTTGTTATTAATAAGGTAGATAAAGAAAACTGTCGTCCTGATGAGGTACAGGAGCAGGTTTTCGAACTTTTTTTCAATCTTGAAGCTACTGACGAACAGCTTGATTTTCAGACTATATACGGTTCGAGCAAACAGGGTTGGATGAATACCACCTGGCTCGAAGAAACCGAGAATATTTTCCCTTTGCTCGATGCTATTATCAAATATATTCCTGAAGCTCCGACACCTGAAGGCCCGCTGCAAATGCAGATCACATCTCTTGATTACAGTTCGTATGTTGGCCGTATAGCAATTGGTCGTGTTTCGCGTGGAGTAATTTCCGAAGGAATGAATGTTTCTCTGTTAAAACGGGACGGCACTATTACAAAATCAAGGATCAAGGAGTTATATTCGTTTTCAGGTCTTGGCAGGGTTAAAGTAACTTCGGTACATTCCGGCGATATCTGTGCTTTAGTCGGACTTGAAGGTTTTGATATCGGCGATACCGTTACTGATCCTGAAACACCGGAGCGCCTTCCCGATATTCATATTGATGAGCCTACGATGAGTATGCTTTTTACTATCAATAATTCACCGTTTTTTGGTAAAGAAGGCAAATTTGTTACTTCGCGCCATTTGAGCGAACGACTCGCGAAAGAAACTGAGAAAAACCTTGCATTACGCGTGGAATCAGCCGGTTCATCGGACCAGTTTATTGTATTCGGCCGCGGAATCCTGCACCTTTCGATCCTTATCGAAACTATGCGTCGCGAAGGATACGAATTGCAGGTGGGTCAGCCACAGGTAATTGTTAAAGAAATTGACGGAGTAAAATGTGAGCCAATCGAATTACTGATTGTGGATACACCACAGGAAGTTTCGGGAAAAGTGATTGAGCTTGTAACTCAACGCAAAGGCGAATTGCAGGGTATTACACCGAAAGGCGATTTATTGCACCTCGAATTTGTGATTCCCTCACGTGGCATCATTGGTTTGCGTAACGCTGTTTTAACGGCTACAGCTGGCGAGGCAATAATTGCTCACCGTTTTAAAGCTTTCGAACCCTGGAAAGGTGCTTTGCCACAACGATTGGCTGGAGTTTTGATCAGCATTGACACAGGAATGGCAACAGCCTACAGTATTGATAAACTTACCGATCGCGGAAGATTTTTCGTTGAACCGTTTGATGAAATTTATGAAGGACAGATTGTAGGCGAAAATTCGCGTGATAACGACCTTGGAGTAAATATCAGCAAAGCCAAACAAATGACCAACTTCCGTACTACAGCAAAAGACGAAGCTGTGCGAATGCCGCCGGCTGTTAAGTTTACACTCGAAGAAGCACTGGAATACATTCAGATTGACGAAATGGTTGAGATTACACCGAAATCAATGCGCCTTCGCAAAATATACCTTAAAGAATACGAACGCAAACGTATGTCGAAGTAGCTAGAGATTTACGACTTACGATTTACGAATGACGATTTACTTGTGAAAATAGTAAATCGTCATTCGTATTTTATAGCAACAGGTAATTGCTTTAATTGTAAATTGCAGCCCGGATAAACAAATTCCAAGAACCAAATTCCAAGAACCAAAACCTTCCAAATCTTTCTATCGATGAAATCAATCAAACTATCTGTATTCCTTGTCTTTGTATTTGTTTTCAGCTTTTTTGCCAAAGCCGACGAAGGCATGTGGCTGCCGATGCTTATCAGCAAATACAACATCAGCGCAATGCAAAATGCCGGTCTGAAACTTACTGCTGAACAAATTTATAGTGTAAACCAGTCATGCGTTAAAGATGCAATTGTTTCGCTTGATTATGGCGGATGTACCGGTTCGATAATTTCTCCCAAAGGATTGCTGATTACCAACCACCATTGCGGTTACGAGGCTATTGCTGAACAAAGTTCGGTTGGCAGCGATTTCCTTACTGACGGTTTCTGGGCCATGCGACCGGAAGAAGAACTTCCTATTCCCGATAAAACAGTGTCATTCCTCATCCGGATGGAAGATGTTACAGCTAAAGTGCTTGCAGGCGTAGCGCCCGGCATGGATGAAGGCGAAAGAGGATTGGCCGTACAAACAGCATCGGATAAAATTATCGAAGAAATGGAAGCTGAAACAGGGTTCGAAGTTTCGGTAGAAAGCATGTTCGAGGGTAACGAATATTATATGTTTGTTTATCAAACGTATAAAGATGTCCGCATGGTAGGAGCGCCTCCTTCTTCTATTGGTAAGTTTGGCGGAGATACCGATAACTGGATGTGGCCGCGTCATACAGGCGACTTCTGCCTGTTGCGCGTTTATGCCGGTGCTGATGGTAAACCTGCCGAATTCGCAAAAACCAATCTTCCATATTCACCAAAGCACTTTCTGCCGGTTTCGCTGGCCGGAATTAAAGAAGGCGATTTTTCAATGATATTAGGCTATCCAGGGGCTACTGATCGCTATCTTACTTCTTACGGAATTGAGGAAAAACTCATGCAGTCGAATCCCGCTGATATCAAAGCAAAGTGGGCAAAAATGGAAGTGATGAAGAAATATATGGATGCCGACGATGCCACCCGGATCGCTTATGCAGGAAATTATGCGTACCTCGGAAATTTCTGGAAAAAATCGCTTCAGGAAAGCAAAGCCTTGAAACGGTTGAAAGTGTATGATGATAAGAAGAAAACGGAAGACGATTTTGTGGCATGGGTTAACGCTGACGAAAGCCGCAAATCACGCTATGGAACTGTAATGGACGATTTTGCTGCTATTTACAAAATGGCAGCCGAAACCCGCGCCAACGAAGCTCTTGTTTACACCGGCGAACTTCTGCAGGACACACGGATTCTGTATATTGCTTTTCAAACCGGTGAACTTGCGAGCCGTTTCGATTCGACTGATTTCGACGAAATGATCGCTATCAATAAAACAAGGGCTGCCAAATTTTACAAAACCTTTAATCCGGAACTGGAAAAGGAAATGATGAAAACCATGCTTGCCTTGTATTCGAAAAATGTGGCAACACAATATATTCCCGACATTTACGAAACAATTAAGAAGAAATACAAAGGTGACATCAACAGGTATGTAGAATATATTTTCGATCGTTCCATTTTCGCTTCCGAAGCAAAACTGATGGAATTTTTAAATAATCCGAAAAAGAAAACTCTCGAAAAAGATCCTGCTTTTGTTGCCGCAAACTCATTTATTACATCGTATATGGTTGCGCGGCTGGCGCAAATGCTGGATGAGGACAAATTCTCGGCAGCCCGCCGCAACTACATTGCCGGCTTGCGCGAAATGAGCCAGGGAACTGTTTTTTATCCCGATGCCAACAGCACCATGCGTTTAACTTATGGAAGCACAAAACCCTATAAACCGGCTGATGCGCTTTTCGCTGATTATTATACTACCCTGGAGGGCGTAATGGAAAAAGAAGATCCTTCGAATGAGGAGTTTATTGTTTCGCCCAGATTGAAAGAGTTGTTTTTAAACAAGGATTTTGGACCTTATGCCGACGACAGTGTTATGCATGTATGTTTTCTTACAACGCATGATATTACAGGCGGCAACTCGGGAAGCCCGGTAATAAATGCAAATGGTGAGCTTATTGGTGTGGCGTTCGACGGCAATTCCGAAGCCATGAGCAGCGATATAAAATTTGATGTAAACCTGCAGCGCACTATAAATGTGGATATCCGCTACGTACTTTTTGTTATTGACAAATACGCCGGTGCCGGGTATTTAGTGGATGAAATGAAGGTGGTGAGATAGGGTTAAAGAGCTATATCTTAAAGGCAAGTTAAGTTCGGGATTCATAAATTATTATGAATCCCGAACTTACAAATCACTCCTCTTAATATTGTAGGTCGATTTTTTCCAGATTTTCCTTGACCGTTCGAAAATGCCGCCAATAAAGGCAGGCGGAAGCAATTCGACAAGCCAGCGCATTACTTTTGTGCCCAGCACTAAAAACATCAGGTTGATAAATACTTCCATGGCATATCGCTGAAAGGTAAATCCGCTTATTGTATAGCCATAATCCGGCACCGGCAACCCGAGCATTTTCCTGAATCGGATACGGATAAAAGTTCCGCGTTTTTTCAGATCGTAGCCATGCGAATGCATGGTGATAGCTTCGTTTTCGTCGATAGGTTGAAGATCGAGAACTCCCTGTTTTTGCATTTGTTCGAGAATATGCTGTCCTTTTTCCGAACGAGCTATTACCATCGAGAAACCTTTCCCTCTTTCTACGTAAACCGGTGCCCAGGCATCGCCGCCCGAAATATCGGTGAACTCGTTGCTGAGGTCGGAACACAACAAACTGTTCTTAAGTATATGAAAGGGAATCAGGTAATTGGCGTGAAATTTCGGGAGCTGTATTACTTCGCCATTGCGGAATTCCACACGCATATTTCCCGGCCATTCACCATACCTGAAATAAAGTTTTGTGATTTGAGTGTAGTCCTTATACCCGTATGATCGCAGGAAACTGCTTACCGACGAAAAATGCAGCGTATTGCCATAAAACGGCCCGAAAATATAATCGATATTCTGAACCCACGGATGATTTGCCTGTTGCAATTTACGGATAGACTGTACCTGTCCGGGAAGCCCAACATAGGCCAGTCGCCCTTGAAACCGGCCAATTTCGGGCAGGATTTCATTTACCGATGTGATAATATATTTGCTTTGAGCGGCTTCAAGAATTTGAGCGGCATTTGTTGCTATAAAACTTTCGGAAAGCCAGGGCTCTTTCGCCGACATGCCGGTAACCACTGCGCCGTCGATCATTTTATTTTCGAGAAGCCAGATAAGAATTGCGCTCAGGATACCACCGCTTGCACCTTGTTTACGCACTTCATTATTTTGTGCAAACCCTATACTGATTGATTGGTAAGAGCCAGTATAAACATGAAAAGGTGTTCCTTCCGTATAAATTTGTTTTCTGAATTCCTGAAAATCAAACTCTTTGCCGGCACAGGACTGCCAGATTAAATCAGCTGTTTTTTCGTCAGGCTCGCTGATAATTTCTGGAAGGTAATCGCCGGTTTTATCCGAAAACACGATTTTTCCCTGCGATAATCCAACGCAGCTGCCACACCTGTTGCACAGGTTATGGTTTATCACTTCGCGGAGTTTGTTAAGACTTGTAGCAGACATAAAACTGGCGGATTCCAAGTTCAGCAATAAATGTTCCCTGCATGGAACGGATAAATTTTTCGGCAAGTTGCTTCATAAACGGCGGTCCGACCGGAAGCAAAACCGTGCCTTCGTGAAGCGTAAGATTCCATCCGGTAGCTTTGAGCCATCGTTTTACTGTTCGTGATGATGGAAATTTGTGAGGACCTTCGCCATGCCCGCCGAACAAAGCGGTAAAAATACGGTAAGGAATTTCGCTGGTAGCAGGTGGGCAACTCAGTACCATAATTGCGCCCGGCTTTGAGATACGGTACAATTCTTTCAGGAAAATTAACGGTTCCGCAACGTGTTCAAGTGTTTCAAGAGTAAGAATGCGGTCGAAGGTATTATCCGGAAAGGGTAGTTGCGAATAGGTCGAAAGTTTAACATGTTTCAGCCATGGACGGAGAGAGGCCGCAACATCAATAAGTCCCTGCGATATTTCGGCATTGATAATTTTAAGGCTGGGTTCCGCTTTTTGAAGGTATTCTGCTGCTTCGCCATCGCGGCTGGTAATGTTAAGTACAGCAAAGTCCTTTTGTAGCTCCAGATATGGAATACTGTAACTGAACCGTTGATCATGCGCACCTTTTACCTTATTGTTCTCGGCAACATAAATCTGTGCCACGTTATCCCAGTGCTTTTCAACATCGGCATCGCTCCAGAGTGGTTTATCCGAAATAGTTTTTTCTCCCATTTATGTGCGTGCTACAGCGACTTTTTGCGGCTTAGTATTGAAATCTGATCGGCAATAAGCCCGAAAAAGAACATAAACATACCAAAAGTAAGCAATACTGTTCCCGAAATGGCAAACCTGCCGTATTCATAATACCCATAGAACCCCCACAGAAATCCCACTGCTGTCGCAAGAAGGCTGCCGGGGAAAAATACCTTCATGGGGTTAAAAAGCATGATGATCCTGAAAAGCAACAATATTGTTTTTGAACCATCTTTAAAGAACTTAACTGAACTTGGGCGGCCCTGTCTTTCGATAACTTTTATCGGGAAAGTCCCAATGCTATAACCTTCTTTTAGAAATGCAAGTGTCGATGTGGTTGAAAATGAAAATCCGTTTGGCATTATATGCAGCATAGGAGCAATTAAATCCCTGTTAAAACCGCGAAATCCTGAGTTATAATCAGGAAGTTTCTGATCTACAAGGTATTCACCAACTTTACGGATAATTAATTTACCTTTTTTACGGCTACTTACATGGTGCGAATCGGCTCCACGTTCGCCAATTACCATATCGAATTCATCCAGCATATCTATCACTTGTCCGAGGGATGAAGGATCATGCTGTCCGTCGCTGTCGAGCATAACCACTTTCTGTCCGCAGGCTTTACGTATGCCTGATTTCAACGCTGCCCCATATCCTTTATTAACACCGTGCCTGATAAGCCTGACCGGAAATTCTTTTACAATTTCTGCTGTTCGGTCGGTAGAACCGTCGTCAATAACAAGGATTTCGTGTTTCTCATCCAGCCCTTTTTTCTGCATGTCAGCCAGCAGTGAACCGATAGAAGCTTCCTCGTTATAAGCAGGTATAATGATTGTAACTATTTTTTTTTCAGGCATTTTCAGGATATTCTAAATCAGCAATAAATCTGTATAGGTTATTAGTATTTGTCGTCTTCGTCGAACCTGCTGCTTCCGCTGTTATTGTTATCATCGAATTCGGAACAATTAAAATAATCTTCTTTTAATCCCTCAGGTCGTTCGAAATCGCCTTTAGTAAGCTGCAGTGCATTATCGGCATACACTTTTTTCATATACAATGCCCAGATAGGTAAAGCCATATTTGCGCCTTGTCCGAGGGAAGTAGACCGGAAGCGGATAGAGCGATCGTCGCCGCCAACCCATACTCCCGTAACCAGGTCGGGAGTAAGTCCCATAAACCAGCCGTCGGAATTGCTTTGTGTTGTTCCGGTTTTCCCGGCAATAGGATTGGTGAGACCATATTTACCTCTTAGGCGGGCGCCGGTTCCGCTTTCGACAACCCCTTTCATCAGGCCGATCATCATATAGGCGGTTTCTTCGTTCATAGCTTCATCCTGGTGGGGCACAAACTGGGCGATTACATTGCCGTTTTTGTCTTCGATACGCGTAATAAACAGGGGCTGAACAAAAATTCCCTTGTTTGCAAAAGTGCTCATGGCTCCGGTCATTTCATAAAGAGAAATGTCGGGAGTGCCAAGGCAAATGGACGGCACGGCAGGCAAAGGGCTGAATATGCCCATTTTACGCGCTATTTTAATTACAGCTTGCGGCGAAAACCGCTTAATCAGGTATGCGGAAATCCAGTTGATTGAATTGGCAAGTGCTTCCTTTAAGGTTACCATTTGCCCCTCTTTATAATCGCTCGAATTGGAAGGTGACCATAATTTGCCGTTCGCTTCGATGCTATACTGTACGTTGGGAACTTTTGAGCAGGGATACATCTGTCCATCCTGCATGGCAACAGTATATACAAATGGCTTGAAAGTTGAACCCACCTGCCTGCGGGCAACCACTACGTGATCGTATTTAAAAAACTTGAAATTTATTCCGCCCACATAAGCTCTTACATAACCTGTTTGTGGTTCCATCGACATCAGACCGGCATGAAGAAACCACTTGTGGTATTTTATTGAGTCCATCGGGCTCATGATAGTATCGATATCACCTTTCCAGGAAAAAACACGCATCGGTATAGGGGTTGCAAAAGCACGCTCAATGGAATCGTTGTCGATGCCTGCTTTTTTCATACTGCGGTATCGGTCGGATCTTTTTTTGGACGCAACAAGCATTTTCTGAATCTCTTTTGGATCCGACATGTCATAAGGAGCATGCTTATTGCCTTTCCAGTGTTTATAAAAAGCCGGCTGCAGATCGAGTGATAAATGCTCAATCATAGCTTCCTCGGCATAACGCTGCATATGCGAGTTTACGGTTGTATAAATTTTAAGGCCATCCTTGTAAAGATTGTAATAAGAACCATCCGCTTTTTTGTTTTTTGCAACCCATCCAAATGCCGGGTCGCGCAACCAACGTACGGAATCGGCTGTAAAATCATCCGGATTGTCGTAATTATCCCTTTCAGGTTTATTGGCCATCATCGATTCGCGGAGGTATTCCCTGAAATAAGTACCTGGTCCGCTGGTGTGGTCCTGCAGGGTATACTGCGACATGTCGAGAGGCAGAACGCGAACCGAATCATATTGCTGCTGAGTGATGTAATCATTTTTAACCATTTGACTAAGAACGACTTCGCGACGTTTTTTCGATCGTTCCTGGTTTCTGACGGGATGAAAATACGATGGTGCTTTAAGTAGTCCGATCAAAACGGCTGATTCCTGAAGGTTGAGTTCAGCAGGTGTTTTATCAAAGTAGGTCTTGGATGCCGATTTTATTCCGAAAGCAAGGCTGCCGAAATCGACGGTATTAAGGTAAAGGGCAAGGATTTCTTCTTTGGTATAATTTCGTTCAAGTTTTATAGCAGTAATCCATTCTTTCAGCTTTGCATATCCTACGCCAAAAATAGTATAGTGGCGTTTCCGTGGGAAAAGGTTTTTAGCCAATTGCTGTGTGATAGTACTTCCGCCGCCCTTGTCGGTGCCGGTGATCATTCCAACAACAGCTCTTCCTAAGGCTTTTCCATCGATGCCCGAGTGTTTTTCGAACCTGGAATCTTCGGTCGCAATAAGAGCTTTAACCAACCATGGTGATAACTCTGAAAAATGAATATTTGAGCGGTTTTCGAGGTAAAAAGATCCCAACACTTTCTGGTCTGCCGAAATAACTTCCGAAGCCAGTTTGCTTTTTGGATTTTCAAGTTCTTCGAATGAAGGCATAAAACCTAACCAGCCTGCCGATAAAGCTGCAAAAAACATTGCCAGAAACACCAAGGTAATGACGTACCATTTCCAGAACCTCTTTACCCAGTCGTTTTCATTCAGTTTATTTTTCATTGATCAAATAATTTCAGTCACGAGCGTACTCTTATTTCTCTTGTTTCTTAATCAGAATGCCAACATCCGCAATGCCTTTCAGTGTTTCTTTCCGCATTGCCTGGTTTACAGCTATTATGTGATTCCCTGATTTGCGAAACTTAACCCCTTTGCGGAAAAGAAACCTGTTATCCTTGTGTTTTCCCATCCCTTTCCCATACCATTTGCCATCGGGCGCTGCCAGAATGCATTCTGCTGTATCGCGCGAAAAAGTATTGCCAGGATAATATGCAGTAATGAAAAGGTAAAGGTTCTGCATATCGTAATCTGTGGTATTGCGGATTTCAAAATAGAAATCATAGGTAGCAAGCGTATCTTTCGAATCAAAACTGTAGAAAAGTGTATCCGTTGATTTCCATTCGTTGTTTTTCAGATGTACCGTTTCGTTGTGAAATACATCGGTGCTGCATGCTGTGGCAAGTAAAACAAGCGCAAGCATAGCCAGCTTTTGGGAATGTTTCAGTAAAAAAGATCTTACTACCTTCATATTACCGCTTATCAGATTTGGGTTGCGAATGTTTCTTTTTGTCGAAGCGGTGAAGGTCCTCACTAACTACAACCAGGCCAATCTCCGGTTTTTTATCCGCTTTCACGGTGAAGTCTTCAATTTTTTCGGGTATTTTCCCTGATTTGTTCAGGGCAATAACTTTTTTAACACTTTCAACGGTAAGGGCATACATTTCGTGCTCTTTGCCTTTGTAACCAAACCACATTGTGCCTCCGAAAACATCAATTTTTTGCAAAAGCACATCGCCTTGTTTGGTTTTGAGAACTGAATTTTCGTCAGGGAAATCTTTGAGAGCGTCATTGTATGCTTCAACTTCGTAATTGAGGCAACATTTCAGTTTTGAGCATTGCCCGGCAAGTTTCTGGGGATTTGGCGAAAGCTGCTGAACACGCGCTGCTGCGGTGGAAACGGAATGGAAACCACTAATCCACGTGGAGCAGCACAACTCGCGGCCGCACGAACCTATACCCCCTAGCCTGCTGGCTTCCTGGCGCATACCAATCTGGCGCATTTCGATCCTGATCTTTAATTCTTCAGCAAGAATTTTTATCAGTTCACGAAAATCGACCCTGTCCTCAGCCGTATAGTAAAAAATGGCTTTGGTGTCATCACCCTGGTATTCAACATCATTAACTTTCATTTTCAGGCCAAGCCTAAGCGCGGCGACCCTTGTTTTATACAAAGCATCATGCTCGTGACCAATGGCATGTAACCATTTATCAATATCAGCCTGTTTAGCCTTTCGGTATAGTTTCCGGATGTCCTCCTTGGCGGGATTCAGGTTTTTACGAAGCATCTGCAATCGTGCTGTTTCGCCGGTAAGGGTAACAATTCCGATGTCGTGGCCCGGCGATGCTTCCACAGCAACTATATCTCCCGGATGAACCGTGAGACCTGCAGGGATTCTGAAAAAATCCTTATGGTTATTTTTGAAACGGACTTCAGCACAATCAAATTTTACTAAGCTACCTGGTAAAGGAAGGTTGCGAAGCCAATCGTAAGCGGCTAGTTTTGCGCATTTTTGTTCGGCGCCGGCTTTGTTGAGTAAAGGGTTACTGTTTTTGCAGCAGCCTCTCGAAGCGATAAGTTCCCTGTTGGGTATATTGAGTTGTATGTTTTCTTCCATGTTGTATTAGCATGTTGCCACCGGTGATCGCCTTCGGAATAACGGAGGTATAGTGGTATTAGTATAACCCGCTCCTCAACATGCTTGAAATAGGCAGTTTGCAGGATTGCGGTATGAAGTGACAAATTTACACTTTTTTAGGTTGGGCCGTAGCCGGTATTTTCAATATCCTGGCAATGAGGTGCGACAGGTCGGTTAAAACAATGGTTGCATTGGCATTACGCTCGATATGAAAGATCGCCCGGTTGAATTCCTCTTCAAAATGATTGATATTGCGCGGATGGATAAATGCAGAGAAATTTTTAACGAAAGCGAGTTCTTCGCCATCGAGCCTAACCAGGTGCTGGTTGCCAACATTGTATTGCAGGCATATCCTGAACATTTCGAGGCTGTAAGCCAGCATTTCTTTTTGTTTTTCGCGGCTGCCATCACCTATAAGGCTGGGAATGGACTCCACCAGTTTATCGTAATCTTTAAGGTTTCCGGCAATGGTAAAACAACGGCGCATCCATTCACGAAATATGGTAAATCGCTCACGTTCAGCATCAAGAGAATCGGAGCCTGAGCCGGTTTTACCTGAAAGCATCAAGGCTGAAGCATAGTTTCCATCAGCAAGGCGGGCTATTTTGGACGCTTCTTCCGGAGCGATCTGGTGTGAGAGCTCAAGTGAATGTTGTATGTCTTTATCAGACAACCGGGGAACTTTTACCAGTTGTGCCCTCGACAAAATGGTAGCAATAATCTGTTCCTGGTTTTCCGAAATCAGGATAAATAGCGTTTTATCCGATGGTTCTTCGAGGTTTTTCAGCAGTTTATTGGCTGATGTCGAATTCATTTTTTCAACCATCCAGATGATCATCACTTTATACTCGGCTTCGTAAGCTTTGTAGGCCAAAGTGCGGTTTATACCATCGGCTTCGTCAGCATTAATAAAACCCTGTTTTTTTTCGATCCCTATTTTTTCGTACCAGTCGGGGAGTGTAACGTAGTAATTGTTCTGTTGCAGAAATTCGCGCCAGGCAATGATAAAGTCTCTGCTATAGATTTTTTTATCATCAACTTCTTTCGTTTTGTTGATGGGGTAAATAAAATGCAGATCGGGATGTATAAGTTTCGAGTATTTTTTGCACGAAGGGCACTCGCCGCATGAGTCTTCAGGTGTGCGGTTACGACAATTTATATATTGTCCGTAAGCCAGGGCAAGGGCCAGTTTCCCCGAGCCTTCGGGCCCAAGGAAAAGTTGTGCATGGCTTACCCTGTTTTCGGCTACAGTGCGTTTAAGGCGTTGTTTCAGAGGCTCCTGCCCGATGATATCGCTGAACTTCATACTTTATCAGATGGAAAAACTATGAGCCAAAGGTAAGTGTTTTTAGGGAGTTGGAAAAGTGAGGCTCATCCATGCCCTTAGATTTGCTCACATATCATTAAAGCACCGCTGCATGTACCACAATGTTTTATCGGCAATTTTAATTATTTCAAAAAAAGCTACAAAAGTTGATGTTAAGGCAATTGCGGGACTAAATTGTTGCTCAACTGTCGTCCAGCACAAATATATGTAGAGTTTCAGATGTTTCAACGAATACGCAACTTAACGTAGTAGTCTCTTGAGCTAAGCTCAAAAACCTGCATTTGCTGAAGAGTTTATTAGGTGGTGTTTTTATTTTTCATTTATAAGAGTCAAGTTGACATTTTTTGACCAATCAACTATCAATTTACTAAATCTGTTTCCATCGTAACAAGACGTAATAGGAAATTGGTATTTGAAAGATTTATTTCTAAAGTCAAATAAAATCCAGTTATCAATTGAACTTATCAAACCTGCAAGTTCTTTCCTGGATCGAAGGTATTTACTATCTACTTTAAAGTTATCTAGTTCTGAAATTTTAAATTCAATTTTTTGGTCTATAGTTTCAATTCCTATGGATTCTGATGTCATTGTTAATTTCCCTAAAGTTTTTCTTCTTCGACTTAAATAATATAAAACTAACAGGACAATAATTAATGTCAAATAAATTGTAAGAACGATGTAAGCTGTGGTTTCGCTGAACATTTTTTTACAATAGGTAATAGTGTCAGGATATCGAATAATCACAGTCAGTGCTATTATTATCATTAATACCACATTTAGAAAAGTCTCAAAAGTTTTTTTATATGGTGATGTTGTTATAATTTCTGTCGTCATCTTGTGTTTTTTCCTTAAAATATCACCTGACTTCATTATATCAAGATCAGAACCATAAAATCTTAAGTTGAAATCAGGGAATCATTGTCAGATTTTTTTTAGAACGATTGGTTCAGCGCTTTTATTCACAATCTGATTATAAAATTCGCGCAGGTCAGCATATTCAGCTGGTACGAAAATGCTTTTATTGATAGTGATTTTATAGATTATTGTAATCTTTCCTTCAGTAACAGTAGATTTACAGCTTAATGTAGCCGTATTTCCGGGTAATTGTAAAAACGCATTTACAGGCAGGTTTACAACTGTGTAACCTTGTGGGAAACTATAATTTACAATAATCGTTTTATCGCGGAGGTAACCGAAATCGATAGGGTAATTCCTTTCACTGAGTTTAAAAGGATTTTCTTTCATTTGCTCGTAAAGCAACGGAGTAATATACAACTCGCCGTCGATATCGGTTATCGCATTGTTAACTACCACTTCAAATTCCTCTTTAACCATTTTATATAAACTATCGAGGTTTTCAATTTTATGAGACACTACATTTAAGCCCTTTTTGCCCTCTTTAAAGTTAGTTAGATATTCGTCGTTACTGTTGAATTCCTGGTAGTTATCGCGAAAGTCGAGAGCTGCGTAATCTCCCTTTGAATAATTCAGTTTACCTTTCAAACTCAGGTCGTCTTCAATCGAAAGGTCGAATACAACCATCTGTTTGTCTTTTTTATTCGCTTCAAGTGAAACCCAGCCAGTCCTCTTTTTATCCATGAACTGGCCTTGCCCGTTTAAAGCACGCATGGGAAGCAAATAGTATGGACAATTTTTATCAGTTGCATCAAGCAATAGCGTGTCTTTTTCGGTAAAAACTGCTGCAATAACGTAATTGAGTTTATTAATACTGGGATGAAATTCCGAAAGCCTGCCGTTGGTTCGGGTGCTTAACACTACAGGTCCGGCATCAAGACCAAGTTTTCGCAGTAATTGTACAAGTGCCAGGTTAATCTCAGCCGAATTGCCTTTACCTTCTTTATATGCATTTAATAAATAAGTCTTCTCTGCCAGCAATCTATTTGTTCTGTCCCAACTAATTTGTTTTACATAATCATAAGCAGCCTTAATAGTTTGTTCCCGATTTAGGGATTTCGAGATAATTCCTTCTGCAATGTTTGTCAGGTATGAATCGTTGTCCAACACCGAACCAAAATGATTGAATAAAAAGGCTGCATAATCCCATTGGTCAACCGAATTTTTCTGAAAGAGGAGGTCGCGGATACTTTCCCATGATTTTGCATATGAGCGGGTTAAATCATTACTTAAACTTTGCACATAGTTACCGTTACCAGTGTAAGTGCGTGTGCTGACTGGCAATTTTACTTCTTCAAGATCAAATTCCAGCCTGGTCCTGTAATTTTTTGATGAAGTCATAAAAGGTTCCGACTTGAAAGCCGGTGTATTACTGGCAACCCAGCGGGAACTAGTACTTATATCAAGTGGAATGTAACCAAAGTAATTTTTGTTGAACTTCATATAAGTACTAGGCTCAATAATAAGCTCGCTGTAAGCCACTGGTATTTCCTGTTGAAAATCCCATGTAGCCGGAATTCCATCATATATAAATTGGATATCAATTATAGATCCTACTTTCACATTAGGCATTGCAATGCGCATTTCGTAATAGTTTTCGATAATCCGGGTCATAAAGATAGATTCATTCCTGAGTTTGGTTTCAACAATTTCTCCATTCTCAAAATTGAAAGTGATACCTCGGATTTCGGTTTTTAAATTCAGATTAAAGGACTGATTAGCCCATACATATCCCTCTTTTTTTAAAATTTTTATTCTTAAAGTACGGGTTGTCTGGAAGCGGCTTTCGCTAAAAAAACCATAATCGCATAGCACAACAGCTGGTGCACTGGTGTCAGGTTCAAAAATATTATTGATCAGATCGGCTTTAGTGATCTGGCCGAATTTGATAGGAGCTTTTTGTGCATAAGAAGTTCCGAAGAACCCCACAAGCAAAACGAGAGTTAAAATGTGAATTTTCATTGTATACAAGGTTTTAATAATGCATAATGTTAAAGTGTCCGATAAAAATGGCATCTTCGGTTAGCGTTTTTTACCAATCTCAGTCTGGCGGGTTATTTTATAGGTATTTACATCACTCTTGTTAGTATCACTTTGTTTTCATCCGCAGTAACTATTTTTTCGAAAAAAGTTACAATTTCATCGTATCGGTCAATGGAATGCACACCTTTAAATATCTGAAAAGTACGCACATACTGAATCGAATTTCCTGTTTTGGTTACTTCGGTAGTGTAATTTCCAAAATCGGATTGCAGTGTAACCCGGGCAGGAATTTTTTCGAGTGTATATCCTTGGGGCAGCGTATAAATAACTGTATCCACTTCGCAAATAGGCCATTTGAAGGCAACAGATGTTTTGCGCGATGCCGGATGAAATGGCGATTCATCCAGTTTGTTCATCATATTGAGGCAAAGCATCATTTTATCACCAACTTTTGTACTATAACTGGTAAATGAAATATTGAGCCGCTCAGTAATAAATGGCTGTTCATTTTTAACCTCGTTGATAGTAAAATTGTCCAGCTCAAAATTAGGAACATGAATACGCCTGGTTACCAGTTTTTTGCGATCGGTTTGATCACTCCGGAGTATGTATCCGTAATTGTCGTATGTAGCTCCATGATAGTTAGTTTTTACATCGGCAAAACCATTTCCTGTTGATTCGAGCGTAACATCAGTTTTGCGCGATTCGAGATTCAGTTCCATCCTGAGTTCAGGTGTATTTACCAGTTTCCCGCCTTGGTTGTCAATAACGAGAGCCTTGCGATCGGAAGTAAAAGTCCCCATGTAATTAAACGGATTTTGCTGGCTGGTGCATTCGAGCCACACGGTATCGCCAGCAAGAGGAACACAAAGAACCACATGGTTAAACTGGTTCGATGCAAAGTCAGTATGTATGACAGGGTTGTCGTCACCGGCCTGAACCAGTGTATAACGCGAATCGATGCCAACAGTTTCGAGCAATGATTTCATGTAATTCGAAAGTGCTTTACAATCGCCATACGAAAGCCGGTCGACGGTTTCGGCATCAAACGGCTGAAATCCGCCAATCCCGACCTGTATTCCTACATACCGGGTTTTATTCTGCATGTATTCATACAGTTTCTTTATTTTCGCCCTGTCATCGGTAATTCCTTCCGTTAGCTTCCTGATTTTTACTTTTGTTTCGTTACTCAGGTTATTCTTGCCCTGGTTAAGCTGGTTTATCCAAAGTCCAAAACCTTCCCAGGTTGAAAAATTCCCTTCGTATCCTTCCACTTTTACTTTTATAGGAGCAACTAATACAACAGGAGTAAAATCTTCGAGTGCCGGGCTGAAGTTTTCACTTGAATAAGCTGGCATATTTGTTAATTCCCAGTAATATACAGTGCGGTCAGCTTCGGTCTGGATTTTTGCTTTTGAAGTCACATTTTTTTCATAATACCTGCAAATCGTCTGTTTGGGAAAAATAAGGGTGAAAGATGATTTTTCAATTGCAATATTAAACTCATCAACAGGCGTCCAACCGGGATAGTTTATTACTTCCGACATGCTTACTTCGTATGTGTATTCAACAGTGTACGGATATTCAAAGTGCTCGGGATCAATAGCTTTAACCCTGTAGTCGGCGTAAGTTGTTCCGTCAGGGATCATTGCATAATCTAGAATATCGAATCCTCCTTTTTTCTTGATCGGATTTCCTGATGCATCAAACATCTGTGCTTTTATATTATTCACTTTGATGTTTTTGTCATACATATGCATAAAGTATCCATCCGATTTGCCATTCTTATTAAGTATAGTTATGGCATATTTTACCTTTTGAACTACTTTGGAATCATTTTTTATTTCTACCGTAATTTCCTCGTTTCTTACTACTGCTTTTGCATCTTTAAGCAAGGGTTTCGGAATATCGTCGAGGCGGTATTTAATGTCTTTGGCAAATGCAATGACATTTAAACCGAGGTTGAGCAAAAGCATACAGGCAGCAATGAGGTGTGTTGTCTTCATTATATTTAGATGAGAAAGGTAAAATCAAAAAGTTGGAATCAGCCGATAAGTATTATATTTTTTTTAAAACGATAGGTTCAGCGCTCTTATTCACGATCTGATTGTAAAATTCGCGAAGATCGGCATATTCGGTTTGTACGAACAAACTCTTATTTATGCTTATCTTATACATTATAGTAATTTTGCCTTCAGTAACTGTCGATTTACAGGTAAATAATGCCGTGTTGCCAGGTAATTTCATCGAAATGTTTGCAGGCAGGTTTTGCACAGTATATCCCTGAGGGAAAGTATAGTTTACGATTATGGTTTTATCGCGCGCATATCCGAAATCGATAGGATATTTCCTGTCGGTGGTTTTAAAAGGATTTTCTTTCATCTGCTCATACAGTAAAGGAGTTATATACAGTTCACCGTCAATATCGGTGACATTATTGGTAAGTACAACATCAAACTCTTCATTTATTGGTTTGTAAAGGCTATCGAGGTTTTCAATTTTATAGGAAGTAATTTTTAGCCCTTTTTTGCCTTCTTTATAGTCGGTAAGGTATTCATCTTCACTATTGAAGTCTTCGTAATCGTTTCGTAAATCAAGAGCTGCATAGTCGGCTTTGGAATACGCGAATTTCCCTTTCAAGCTATAATCTTCTTCAAGGTTAAGGGTATAAACCACCATTTGTTTATCTTTTTTTGGAGTTTCGAGTGAAATCCATCCTGTCCTTTTTTTATCCATAAATTGTCCCTGTCCGTTCAGGTCACGCATCGGTAAAATTGTATACGGACAATTGGCCTCGGTAGCATCGAGTAAGAGAGTATCTTTTTCGGTAAATACTGCTGCTATTACATAATTTAATTTGTTAATGCTGGGGCGCACCGGAGAGATAATTCCATTGCTTCGCGTACTCATTACTACAGGACCTGCATCAAACTCAAGTTTTCGAAGCAATTGTACGAGAGCGAGGTTTATTTCGGACGAATTTCCATTCCCTTCTTTAAAAGCTGAGGAAAGTGAGGTTTTATCAGTAATCAATCTTTCGGTTTTATCCCATTTAATCCTTTTGGCATAGTCATAAGCCATTTTAATCATTTCCTCCTTTGTGCTGCACTGAGCCATTATTTCTTTGGCTACAGATTTCATATATCCATCAGTTTCGAGTACCGATCCAAAGTAAGTGCTGTTATATAGCAGATCGCGGACTGCACTCCATGATGTTGTGTATGAACGGTAATATCCCGGGAAAGAAATAGATGCAATATCAAATTCGAAGCGTGAACGGTAGTTTTTTGATGAACTCATAAAAGGCTCAGGCTTGAAAGCCGGTACATTTATTGATACCCACCGGTTGCTTGTATTTACAGCAAGTGGCACAAATCCGAAATAGTTTTTATGGAATGTTACATACATACTCGGTTCAATAACCAGTTCGCTGTGCACAACCGGTATTTCCTGCTGAAAGTCCCATTCGTAAGGTATTCCGTCATACATAAACTGGATATCGATAATAGAGCCAACTTTAACATTTGGCATGGCTACCCTCATTTCGTAATAGTCCTCAGTAATCCGGGTTTTAAAAATAGATTCGCTTTTGAGCTTTGATTCTACGATTTCGTCGCCTTCGAGATTATAAGTGATACCGCGGATATCAGTTTTCATATCCGTGTTAAATGACTGGTTTGCCCAGGAGTAACCTTCTTTTTTAAGAATTTTAATGCGCAGTATCCTCATGGTCTGGAACCGGTTTTCGGTATAATACCCATAATCACACAGCACTATAGCAGAAGCACTGGTGTCAGGTGCAAATACATTGTTGGTGAGATCAGCTTTACTGACCTGTCCGAATTTGATAGGAGCTTTTTGTGCAATAGAAATTCCGAAGAACCCCACGAGCAACACGAGGGAAAGGATGTGATTTTTCATTTGAAGACAAGGTTTTAATAACGTATAATTTAAATTGAACAATCAGGTAAAACAAATATTCGGTTATTCAATTTCACAATTGAACCGACGGCAAAATTTACAGGTCAATAAAAGCAAAATACTAAGAAAGCGGATCAGAATCCGCTTTCTTTAACTTGTCTTTTCTGTGAACCTATTTTTGCACCCAGGAACTCACGGTTCATCCGGGCAATATTTTCGATCGAAATTTCTTTCGGGCATTCTGCTTCGCAGGCTCCGGTATTGGTACAGTTACCAAAACCTAATTCATCCATTTTGGCAACCATGGCTTGTACCCTTTGTGTAGCTTCGGCTTTTCCCTGTGGTAGAAGGGCAAGGTGCGAAACTTTTGCAGCAACAAACAACATAGCCGATGCGTTTTTGCATGCGGCCACACAAGCACCGCAACCAATACATGCTGCGGCATCCATGGCCGAATCAGCATCTGCTTTGGGAATCAGTATTGCATTGGCATCAGGAATACCTCCGGTGTTGGCCGAAATAAAACCACCAGCCTGTATGATTTTGTCAAAAGCATCACGGTCAACCATAAGATCGCGGATAACAGGGAATGCTTTAGAACGCCACGGTTCAATCACAATAGTGTCGCCATCCTTAAATTTCCGCATATGCAACTGACAGGTAGTAACAGCATCGTCGGGTCCGTGGGGGCGGCCATTGATATAAAGGCTGCAAGCCCCGCAAATGCCTTCACGGCAATCGTGGTCAAACACGACCGGATCTTCACCTTTTGTTACCTGCTGGTCATTGAATACATCAAGCATTTCGAGAAAAGAACTACTGTCGCTGATGCCGGTAACTTTATAAGTGGCAAATTTGCCTTTGGCTTTGGCATTCTTCTGACGCCATATTTTTAGAGTGAAATCCATTTTTAAAGGTTTTAGGTTTTAGGGGTTGGGAGCTAGGGTTGTGCTAATGATAAATACCCTTATTTCAAAACCTCTGTTCCTTAATTATTTACTACTTATAATTCCTCTGTTTTACCTCAATAGCTTCGTATTCAAGTGGCTCTTTATTGAGTTTTGGTTCTTTGCCATCGCCCTGGTATTCCCAGGCAGCAACATACATATAGTCATTATCGTTGCGTAAAGCTTCACCTTCAGGGGTTTGATATTCCTCACGGAAATGGCCTCCACAGGATTCTTCCCTGTTAAGCGCATCCATAGCCATAAGTTCGCCTAATTCAATAAAATCAGCAACACGTCCGGCTTTTTCGAGTTCAGGATTCAGTTCGTTGTTCTCGCCGGTTATTTTTACATCTTTCCAGAATTCAACTTTAAGTTCACGTATTAATTTTATCGCTTTTTCAAGTCCTTCCTTATTACGCGCCATGCCTACATATTCCCACATTATTTTGCCTAGCTGCCGGTGGAAATGGTCAACAGGCTTTGTGCCTTTTACATCGAAAAGTTTCTGAATCTGCGATTTTACTGCTTTTTCGGCTTCGATGAACTCAGGCAGATCAGTGCTGAAACGTGGAATATTAATCTGGTCAGCCAGGTAATTCTGTATGGTGTAAGGCAATACAAAATATCCGTCGGCAAGTCCCTGCATAAGTGCCGAAGCTCCTAAGCGGTTAGCTCCGTGGTCGGAGAAATTGGCCTCGCCTGCCACATATAAGCCAGGAACAGTTGACATAAGTTCGTAATCAACCCAAAGTCCACCCATAGTATAGTGTACAGCCGGATAAATCATCATTGGATTTTCGTATGGATTTTCGTCAACTATTTTCTGATACATCTGGAATAGGTTTCCATAGCGTTCCTCAATAACATTGCGGCCCAACCGATTGATTGAATCTGCAAAATCGAGATATACGGCCAAACCGGTTTCGCCTACTCCAAACCCGGCATCGCAGCGTTCTTTGGCGGCGCGTGAAGCTACATCGCGGGGTACCAGGTTCCCGAATGCCGGGTAGCGGCGTTCGAGATAATAATCGCGGTTTTCTTCGGCAATATCTTTAGGTTTAATTTTATTATGTCGGAGGGCTTCAACGTCTTCTTTACGTTTTGGAACCCAGATTCGACCATCGTTTCGCAAGCTTTCGCTCATCAAAGTCAGTTTCGACTGAAAGTCGCCATGCACCGGAATACACGTCGGATGAATTTGTGTAAAACAGGGATTTCCGAAAAAAGCACCTTTCTTATAAGCCTTCCATGCTGCAGTTGCATTGCTTCCCATTGCATTTGTCGAAAGGAAGAATACATTGCCATAACCACCCGTAGCAAGCACAACAGCATGAGCCGAATGTCTTTCTATTTCACCGGTAACCAGGTTACGGGCAATAATTCCGCGGGCGCGGCCGTCAATTTTTACCACATCAAGCATTTCGTGACGGGTAAACATTTCAACATTTCCTTTATTTATCTGCCTGCTCATGGCACTGTAAGCGCCAAGCAATAACTGCTGTCCGGTTTGCCCACGGGCATAAAAAGTTCGCGACACCTGTGCTCCGCCAAACGAACGGTTATCAAGCATTCCGCCATATTCGCGGGCAAACGGAACTCCCAGTGCAACACTTTGGTCGATAATATTTCCACTCACTTCGGCTAGACGGTAAACATTGCCTTCGCGGGCACGGTAATCGCCGCCTTTTATGGTGTCGTAAAACAAACGATAAACACTGTCGCCGTCGTTTTGGTAGTTTTTTGACGCATTGATACCTCCCTGTGCTGCAATACTATGCGCACGGCGGGAGCTGTCCTGGTAACAGAAAGCCTTTACTTTAAAACCAAGGGCGCCGAGCGAAGCTGCTGCTGACGCTCCGGCAAGCCCCGTTCCGACAACAATAATGTCGAGTTTTCTTTTATTCGCGGGGTTTACAAGGGCGATATGATCTTTATAACTGCTCCATTTGGTAGCAACCGGTCCCTGTGGTATTTTTGAATTGAGATTTGTCATACAAATTATGCTTTTAACGCTGACAACCAGCCATTTTAAGTGCCTGTTACTTTATAAACATGAAGAACAAGGGTATGCTCGCGAAACCAAGCGGAACAACTATGGCGTAAATAGTACCTAAAGCTTTGATTACCGGGGTATATTTGGTGTGATTGAGGCCCATTGTTTGAAATGCCGACTGAAATGCATGGTGAAGGTGAAAACCCAGAAAGACCATGAGAATGACATATAAAATAGCATAAAACTTATCAGCGAAAAGTAAAGTTGCCATCTGGTAAAAATCATGCTGGCCAATGCCTTCGGGCGGACTTACAAAACCCAGTTTTACAAAGTAGAAATTAAAAAAATGAATACACAGGAAAACGAAAATAATCGCCCCGGTGTGTATCATATATTTCGAGAAAAAGGAAAGGTGCGAATATCCTTCAACTTTATACCGGACAGGCCTCGCCATCCAGTTCTGAATCTGTATGATTACACCTATAAAAATATGTATCGCGAAACCACCCATCAGGAATATCTCCATAACTTTTATAAACGGGTTTGTGGTCATAAAATCAACGGCAACCATAAAAGCAGCTCCTTCATCGTTACACATTAAGAGGAGGTTGATGCCCAGGTGGACCAACAGAAAAGTGATTAAAAATAGGCCTGCGAGAGCCATCACCACTTTTTTAGTGATCGAGGAGTAAGATAATAATTTATTGCCCATACGATTTTTGATTTGATATATTTACAGACACTGTTTGATCCGGCATAAAAAATAATTCATACTTTTGGTTGCCTGCGAGAGGAACAAATATAGAAACAATACTATTTGTTTTTGATTCGCAGGGCAGAAAATTTATTTTTTTTTCAGAGAAGGCAACAGGTTACTTTTAACTCGCTAAAAAACAATACTATGCGCTATCGGCCAATCAACAGGGGAATGTATATCCGTAACAGGGAAAAGCTAATTACTAAGTTAAAACCAGCTTCGCTTGTTATTGTAAATTCAAATGATGAAATGCCGCGCTCCGGCGATCAGACATTTATTTTCCGGCAAAATTCGGATATGTTTTATCTCACTGGCCTCGATCAGGAGAAATGCATCCTTACTTTATGTCCGGGCCATCCGGTCGAAAGTATGCGCGAAATGCTTTTTACCGTGAAAACCAATGATATGATGGTGATATGGAACGGTCATAAATATACATTGGAAGAGGTAAGCGAAGTGTCGGGTATCCGAAACGTTAAATGGCTCGACGATTTCGATATTACGCTCCGCGACCTGATGTCGAGGGCTCAGTTTGTTTATCTGAATCAAAACGAATACCCAAAGTTTATGACTGATGTTCCGGTTCTCGATCAGCGTTTTGCTGCTAAAATGAGGACCGACTTCCCCTTGCATACCTACGAACGACTTGCTCCCCTGGTTACCGAAATGCGGATGGTAAAAGAACCTGAAGAGTTGGTACAGATTCAGAATGCCTGCGATATTACCAACGATGGTTTCAGGCGTGTACTCAAATTTGTAAAACCCGGACTGAAAGAATATGAAATTGAAGCTGAATTTACCCATGAGTTCGTCCGCAAAGGTAGCAGCGGGCATGCATATCCTCCCATAATTGCCTCAGGGGCAAATGCGTGTATCCTTCATTATAATACTAATTATAACACCTGTAATGACGGCGATCTTTTACTTATGGATGTTGGCGCCGAATATGGTAATTATGCAGCTGATATGACGCGGACAATTCCTGTTAACGGTAAATTTACTCCACGGCAAAGGCAGGTTTATGATGCTGTATTAAGAGTGCTTAAAGCTGCAACTGCCATGCTGAAACCAGGAACCACAAACGAAAAATGGCATGGAGAAGTATGTAAAATAATGGAGAAAGAACTCCTTGGACTTGGTTTAATAACCGAACAGGAAATAAGAGAGCATGAATCAGGATCACCCGCATTCTTTAAATATTATATGCACGGAACAGGCCATTTCCTGGGTCTGGATGTTCATGATGTGGGCTCGCGGCAGGTTGTATTCGAAACAGGTATGGTAATGACTTGTGAACCTGCTATTTATATTCCTGAAGAAGGAATTGGTATTCGTCTCGAAAATGATATTCTGGTTGCTGAAGAACCGGTTAACCTCATGGCTCATATTCCTATTGAACCTGACGAAATTGAAAAACTTATGAGGGGTTAGGGTTTGGGATTTTGGTATTAGGGTCGAGCTTTATAAAAATTGATTTTTTGAAAATCAGTTTTGGGAAACACTTCAGTTTGTAATTTTCTTGTAAATCAAAAGGTTCGCTGAAACGAGAAACAAGAAACCTGAAACAAGAAACTTGAAACCCTTACATACATCCAAACTTTTTCATCACGTCATCCTTTACCTTAAATCCCAGGGTTTTGGCTTTTTTGAGGTCGTTACACCCATCAGTATCCGGAAATGCCGTTGAAGGTAGCTCAAACCACACGGTTGCGCGGTTATAAAATGCTTCAGCAAAATCAGCTTTCAGTTCAATGGCTTTTGTAAAACATTCGTATGCTTTCGAATATTCGAATTTTTTGGCATGGTCAACGCCTTTTTTGTTCCATTCTTCAGCCGTTTGGGCAAATCCCGTTGCCGACAAAGCGATGAATAATCCTAAAAGCAAAAAAATCTTTTTCATCTCAGGTATATTTTGAATTCACAAATTTAGTCAATAATTTCACATTTGCGATAAGAATTGGTGTATAACTGATATGCCAAAACCATATATTTGCACTCAGATAACCTCTCTTTTAAATTCTCAATCTATATAAGCCATGTTCAATCCTGAAGTTTATAACGAAAGACGTAATGCTTTACGCAAACTTATTCCTTCGGGAATTATAATGTTCCCCGGTAATTCCGAAGCTGCCTATAATTATGTCGCAAACACATATTCATTCAGGCAGGATAGTAATTTCTCTTATTTCTTCGGGCTCGAAAACCCTGATTTTGCCGGAATTATTGATGTTGACAATGATATTGATTATGTTTTTGGCAACGACTTCGATATTGATGATATTATCTGGATGGGTCCACAGCCTAAAGTTGTTGACCTGGCTTTGAAAGTCGGTGTAAAAAACACCGCCCCACTCAGCGAACTCGCTGATTTTATAAACAATGCTATTAAGAAAAGGAGGCCTATACATTTTACTCCGACATACCGTGCCGAAACCACTATGCAGATCAGTGGGTTACTTGGTCTCGATCCACTGCGTATCCGCGATTATGTTTCGCTTCCTTTGATTGAAGGCATTGTAAAACTACGTTCAATAAAATCAGATCTCGAAATCACTGAAATTGAAAAAGCAGTTGGCATTGCATGGAATATGTTTACCACCGGAATGCGCATGGCATACCCCGGTCGCAAAGAGCAGGAAATTGTAGGTGCGATGGAAGGAATTTCAATTGCCCAGGGCCGACCTGTTTCATTCCCCATCATTTTGAGTGTTAACGGGCAAATTCTGCATAATCATCACCACGAAAATATACTCAGCGAAGGACGCATGCTTGTAATGGATGCCGGTGCCGAAACCAGTCTCAATTATGCAAGCGATATAACACGTACAGTGCCGGTTGGAGGTAAATTTAACCTGAAACAACGGGAGATTTATGAAATTGTTCTTAACGCCAACCTCAATTCGATAGCTGCCACAAAACCAGGAGTTTTTTACCGCGATTGCCATATGGTTGCTGCTGAAACCATTGCATCAGGACTAAAAGATTTAGGGCTGATGAAAGGCGATGTTAAAGAAGCCGTTGCTGCCGGTGCTCATGCTTTGTTTTTCCCACACGGGCTTGGCCATATGTTAGGTATGGATGTGCATGATATGGAAGGCCTGGGACAGATACATGTGGGTTATGATAACGAAATTCAGCCCAGCAAACAGTTTGGAACGGCTTACCTCCGTCTTGGGCGCCGCCTTCAACCGGGATTCGTAGTTACCAATGAGCCAGGTATTTATTTTATTCCTGAACTTATTGACATGTGGAAAGCCGAAAAGAAATACCAGGAATTCCTGAATTATGACAAAATTGAAGAATACCGCACTTTCGGTGGCATACGTATAGAGGATGATATATTGGTTACTAACGACGGTCACCGTGTATTAGGCAAACCAATTCCTAAAACAGTAGCCGAAGTTGAAGCCACTATGGCTGATAGGATTTCGTAAATAGAAAATTATCATTATTGTCCTCTAAAAAAACATAACGTCCCTAACGGGACTTTACCTGTCTTATAACTTATTTTCTACCAATATGTTGTCCCTAACGGGACAGTCCCAGCGGGACTGAATGTTGGTAGAAGAAAAGCAAGCTCCACTGATATCAAGTCCCGTAGGGACGTTATAAAATAGGTAGTTAGTCCTTCTTGGAATATTTTCTCTGGACAACAGTGTATCAAAAACACAAGAATGAAAAAGTCACTTCAATTTCAGCAACAAAGTATAACCTACCAAATTACCGGAAGCGGTCCGGCATTGATTCTGTTGCATGGTTTTCTCGAATCGAAAATGATCTGGGATAATTTTACACGGAAGCTTCAGGATGAATTTACTGTAATTGCAATCGATTTGCCCGGGCACGGCGAAAGTAGTGTATTATCCGAACACCACAGTATGCAGCTTATGTCCGGAATTGTAAAGGAAGTGCTTGATGCTGAAAATATTGCGCAGGCTTTAATTGCCGGTCATTCCATGGGAGGATATGTGGCGCTTCAATTTGCCGCCGACCACGAAAATCTCCTGAAAGGACTGGTTCTTTTTCATTCCCATGCCAATGCCGATACAGAGGAAGCCAGGGAAAACCGTCGCCGTACAATTAATATTGTAAACCAAAACAAAGGTGGATTTATCCGGCAGTTTATTCCTGATTTATTTGATCCGAGGCATGTGGCAGAATATTCAGCTGATATTACGAAACTCCAGGAACAGGCTGCTTTAATGCAACCTGAGGCAATTATTGCAGCACTCGCTGGTATGCGCGATCGCGAAAGCCAGATACAATTTCTCTTGCTATCGGAAATTCCCGTGCTGTTTATCATCGGGAAACAGGATAGTCGTATGCCATATAACCAGCTTATGGCCCAGGCGGTAATTCCGTCGCATAGTGAAGTGTTGCTGCTCGAGGATGTCGGTCATATGGGATTTATTGAAGCACCGGGAAAAACCCTCCAGGCGCTGAGGCATTTTGCGTTAAAATGTTATGAAAGCTAAATTCGGAATAACATACTGAAATCATTTCAAGACCTCATAAAACAAAAGGATCAGATCAATTCCAGTTTTATTTCTGGCTTTGATCTGATCCTTTTCATTTAGATGAAATTCGGGAATCCCGTTTCTTATTTTATTATCACAAGTTTGGTAACGTGCGATTCGGTTCCGGCAATTATTTTTACAAAGTAAGTGCCTTGTGGTGATTCGCTAAGGTCGAACATATATTCTGATTCCCCTTTGCATTCGCGGCTCGTAACCACAGATCCGGTAGCGTCAGTAATTACTGCCTGCATCGATGGATATTTCGTTTTATCAACAACAATGCTGAAAATTCCCCTTGCCGGGTTAGGATATATCATAAATCCTTTTGAACCGTATTCAGGCACTGAAGCGGTTTCATGTCCCTGAGTGAGTGTAGCTATTTGAGTGCTTACACCTTCAGCAGTGACTGAAATTTTTGTACTGCGCACTTTTCCTGAAGGATTAAAAGGATATGACGCTGTGATAACTCCGTTTCCTGATCCTGAAGGAGTTACAATACACCATGCCGAATCGGCTGATGCGGTCCAGTCGGTATTAGATGTAACTGCAAAATCAACGGACGAAGCATAAGCATTTACACTCACCAAAGCAGGAGTTATGGCAAGCATAGGAGCTGCGCCGGCCTGGGTAACTGTCACAACAACAGTCGATAATCCGTTAACATTAACTGAAATATTGGCAACCCTTGTGTTTACAGTAGGATTTAGTTGAAAGTTAGCCTGTATTGTGCCATTGCCTGTTCCCGGAGTATTTACCGTACACCATGTTTGATCGCTGCTCACAGCCCAGTCGGCATTGGAAGTAACTGTAAATTCAGTTACACCGGAAGGATCAGCAACATTCTGGTTGGGAGGAGTTACGGCTAATGTGGGTAAGGCAGCAGCCTGAATCAGTGTAACGGTAATTGCAGGTAAACCCTGAACGGTAACTGTGATATTGGCAACTCTTGAGCTGGCCATGGGATTTGCAGCGTAATCAATCATTACGGCTGTATTTCCTGTGCCTGAAACAGGCAGTGTACACCAGGTTTGGTTGGAAGCAATACTCCAGTCAGTATTTGAATAAATCATAACAGGCGTATTCCCTGCCTCAGCAGGAACATTGATCGTTAACGGATCAACAGCAAGTGTAGGTTCGAGTAAAGTGGCAGCAGAAGCCGGTAACCCGACAGAGTACAATTTATCAGCAGTATACGAAAACGCTTTGTAATAATATGTGGTTGATGATGTAAGACCGGTATGTTGAAAGGATGTAACATTTCCTGATGAAAGCACGGTGCCTCCACCGGGAATAACCTCGCCTGCGGCATAAACTGTTCCGGTAGCTGGAACACCAAAAGTTCCGTCGGACGACCAGGCTACCATCACATCATTATTTTCGGCATTTTTGGTCCAGTCAAGGTTAATTTGCGAACTGCTGGCTGGAGTGGCTGTTAACGAAGCAGGATTTCCTGCGGGAATAGCTGTACAACTGATATCAGCTGACCATCCCGCCAGGTTTACGGTAGCATTGCTATGGAAAACAAATAGCAAAACGCCTTCAGGATTGGATGCACTTATTGTCCCGGGCGAACTTGTTCCGCAGTAGGTTCCGATAAGAGGCGAAAATATGCTCGAACCATCATAAATTTTAAGATAATCCTTGGAACAGCCTGTCATTGTTTCGAGTGTGAAACTGGTAAAAGCAAACTGTAATTTACTGCCGCCAATGCCTGGTTTGAAAAGTGTTGAATAATCCTGATTATTGCCATAGTTGGCTGATGGTCCGCCCGGATCGAAGAATGTACCGTTACAGGCTGCAATTGTTGCAGATACCATGTTTATTGACGATTCGATAACATTTACATAATCGGTTTTTGTTTCGGTCGAATTTCCGTTAACGGTAAGCAGAACCGTTTTAAGCCCGGTAGTGCTATATGAAACCGTATGTGGCCCCTGTGTTGTAGCCGTTGCCGGTGTAGCATCAGCGCCGAAATCCCATAGCCATGAAGTAGCACCGCAGGTTGAAGCATCGTTGAAAGTAATATCGTTATCAACAACTACGGTTGTTACGTTAGCTGCAAAGTTTGCATTAGCTTCATTTACATGTATATAATCAGGCTTCGTGGTAGTTTTGCTTCCGCCATCGCTGGTAACTGTTAAGGTAACCGTATAAGCTCCATAAGCATTAAATATTACTTTCGGATTAACCGACGAACTACTGGTGCCATCCGCAAAGGTTACAGTAGCCGGTGCAAATGTCCACTCATATGTTGTAGGATTTCCTGTTGTCTGGCTGGTGAAAAGTACAGTAGTATTATTAATACATGGAAGAGTGTTATTTGCAGTAAAATCAGCAGTCGGAGGAATCGGGCCAACCTGGAAAGAAGCTATTTTTGTTTTTCTGCTTCCACCACTGGCATATTGTGTTGTAAACCAGAAAGTACCGTCATCTGCAGGATCTACCGATATTTGGGCATAGTCGCCCCAACGCTCGGCACCGGTTTGTGAAGATGTTCCCGTATGTATTATATCTTCAGGAAAATCGAGCACACCTGAGGCTGCGTTATATTCTGAGGCTGTCTGACCACAAAACCTGATTCCCGGATATTCAGTTGAACTGGAAATGGAATATCCTAATCCTAATTCGTTATTTCCGTTCAACACAATGCTGCCCATCCACCGTGAGTGATTATCTGGAGCAAAGGTTCCTTGCTGACGAACTTCCCATGTGGTTGCTGGTGGAGTTTTCCGAAGTTCGTACCAGCGCACTCCTGCATGGTCGGTGGCATCAACATCCACAGAATGACAGCAAACAATGGTTTGATATGTACCGAAATTCCGGTATTGAGGTACATTCATAATAACTTGTGGAACAGCATCAAGTTCCTGGCTGGTGCCTGGTTGCTTGATGTTTGTCCAGTTGTTGCCAAAATTACTGTCGAAAGGTGATACATCTACTTGTTGAACGCGGTTAAAGGTTGAAGAAGCTGTATTTGCCCAATCCACATCAAGTTCGTAAATCCAGAGTTGGTCGGGGCCACTGTTAAAAGCATCGTCGCTGAGTGCGATAAATAAGCCCGGTGAACCTGCAGGAGCAAAAGCTCCGTCATTGTCAATCGGTGGCACACACATGAAACCATCAACCGAACCCGGACGCCATGCATTGTTAAATCCAACGAATTTTGGATTCGTAGCACCTACCAGCATTTGCTCGCGTTCGAAAACATAAATATCATTTGTTGAGCTATTGTTATCGCCCATATAATAACCATCCTGCCACACACTGAATTTCGGGTAATCAGGCATTCCCTGCACATCGAATGAATAAGCGTACCAGGTTCCTGTAGGATCGTTGGTTGTTGATACAGCCATCAGCATAAGGTCGTTGGAACCACAGAGGGAAAATTCTGTGGCAAACCAGCGGTCGGCCTGTTCGTCGTATAAAATTATAGGATCACCGTCATTGCAGTTGGCGCCCGGAACTCCGCTGAACAATTGATTCATGTTAGTTGGGCCGGCTAATTTAGTGCCCGATTTGTCATAGATAGCATAGGTAGTATTAACCGTTTGCATAAAATGGTTTGGACCTGAAGTTCCATTACAATCGGGAGGGAAATAAGGTGAAGTCTGACCTTCAAAGTTTACAACAGGAGCTTTTGTTGTAGATGTTTGTCCCATTGTTTTTTGCCACACGCCATCAGGGCCTTTTGGCAAGGCGATATCAGCAAACGGATATTCGCGGTAGCGGAGTTTCTTGTTAAATTGCTTTGCTTCAGCTTTTTGCTGCAAAATCTGTAACTCGGATGCAGTGAGTTCAGGAATATCACGGAGAGGTTTTGTTTCGCCAAGGAATACACCAACTCCTGATTCTGATGGAGTTACCGGAATATTTTGTGCATTAAGATGCACAACTCCTGTGCAAAATAGCATTGATAGAAGCAGACTTCTGATTTTCATACGAAAAAGTTTTTAATGATTTTTTTCGCTTATGCAACTAAAGTTGAGCGAAAGGTGTATAGTTAATCGGGCAAAAATAGTATTTATAATGAAACAGATTATAAATATTTATGTTTACAATTTGGCAATAGAATACTTCCTAAGAAAGTAATAGTTTTCAAATGTTGTAGGTATGAGTATCAGCTGCCAAATGAAGAGTGAGATTATACTATGTAAATGGTAACCAATTGTTTATTTCTCAAAAAAATGCATTTCCTGTATATATCTGAATGTTTTTTCAGGAAGGTAATATGACATGTTTTTTCCTTCGCGGATGGATTCACGGATAAAACTGGCTGATATTTCGACCATTGGTGCGTTGAAAACAGTTACCGACGGGTGCCTTGTAAGATCATGATCCTGCGATCCGGGGCGCGGATAAACATAAAAAGAATAGAATTCGAGTAACTGTTGCCAGTTTTTCCATTTATGAAAGGTTGGAAAAATATCGGTTCCCGAAATAATCACAAATTCACGGTCAGGGTATTTGTCCTGTAAATAGGTTAACGTATGAATGGTATAGGACGGTTTGGGTAGTTTGAATTCAATGTTGCATGATCTGAAACGGTTGTCGTCCTCAATAGCCAGATTTACCATTTCGAGGCGGTGATGGTCGGCCAGCAGTGATTTTTGTTCTTTCAACGGATTGAGGGGAGAAACTACAAACCATAATTCGTCGAGGTCCGAAAACTCGTACATATAGCCGGCAATCATCATGTGGCCAATATGAATAGGATTGAATGATCCGAATAAAAGTCCTGTTTTTTTCATTACCGAATAGTTTATTCAGTTATTTCCAGAAACGATTTTACCAGCATTTCAGCTTGCTTTAGCGCATTCTCCAGCTTATCGTTTATTATCACCTGGTCAAATTCCTGCTCAAAAGTTAGTTCTTGTTTTACTTTACTCAGCCTCTTTTGAAGGCTTTCTTCACTATCTGTTGCTCTTAATCTGAGCCGCGATTCGAGAATTTCGAACGACGGAGGCCTTATAAAAACAGCAAGCGCATTATCGCCGTACATTTTTTTAATATTCAGTCCACCTACAACATCCACATCAAAAACCGGGTATTGCCCGTTTGCGGCAATGCGTTCAATTTCCGAAACCTGCGTTCCGTAAAAGCTGCCGGGATAAACTTCCTGCCATTCGAGCAGTTTATTATTTTCAATCATCAGGCGGAATTCATCAGCCGTTACAAAATAATACTCTCTTCCATTGATTTCGCCTTCGCGGATGGCGCGGCTGGTGGCCGATACCGAAAATCCAAGCTGGGGAAACTGCAGCAGCAGATGTTTTACAATCGTAGTTTTCCCGGCACCCGAAGGAGCAGAAATGATAATCATTTTCGACATGGCAGAATCTTAATCAATTTTTAGGGACTATACTTTAACTGGTATCTAAATCAGTTCAGGAAAACTATTAAGACATAAGGCCTTGAAACTTGAAACAAGAACTTTACAACACATTCCCCAACTGCTCTTTTATTTTCTCCAGTTCGTCCTTCATTTGCACTACAATCATTTGTATTTCAGCATCATAAGCTTTTGAGCCAAGGGTATTGATTTCGCGGCCAATTTCCTGGGTGATAAATCCGAGTTTGCGCCCGTTGGATTCGCTGGAAAGCAGAGTGTTAATAAAATAGTCGCAATGTTTACGCAGTCGGAGTTTCTCTTCGGTAATATCAAGTTTTTCGAGATACCAGAAAATTTCCTGTTCAAAGCGGTTTTCATCAAATTTTTCGACTTTAGTGGTTTTTTCCAGAAATTCGTCCTGGTTGCGCTGGAAACGCTCGCGGAGGTTTCCTATGCGGGCGCCTTCGAGGGGTTCAACTTTCAGTAGAAGATCAAGAATAGTCTGAATACGTGAACTCATATCTTTACCTAGTAATTCGCCTTCGGCAGTGCGGAAAGCATCGGTTTGAGCAATTGCTTCAGTTATTGCGGTTTTAACAATAATCCATTCCGTTTCGTCAGGAACTTCGCGGCCGGCTTTTAACACATCTGGTATCCGGAGTATAGTTGAAATAACATCATTTCCGGTAGTTTCGCCCAGTTCATTGGCAAGTTGGCTGATTTCGGTATAAATCCTGCGTGCAAGAGGCCTGTTGATAGTAAATTCGCCGCCATCGGCATCGCTGTCCATGGTAATCATAAAATCGATTTTACCACGTTCGAGTACACGACTTATCTCAGCGCGTATTTCGGCTTCCTTATCGCGGTAAAGTATTGGGATTCGGGTATTAACATCCAATTGCTTGCTGTTAAGCGTGCGTATTTCCACATTTACTGTTCGTCCTCCCGGGCTAGCAGTGGCTTTGCCGAATCCTGTCATTGATCGTATCATAATTCTCATTTTAGAATGAGCAAAGATACGATGTTTGGCTGTTGAAGCCAACGGAACCCGATTTGGGGCAGAATATGAAAGTTACGATAAAAGCCTTACATTTGACTTGCCAAATTTCAGATAGCTATGACGCGACCTGCAGCTACTCTTACTAGCCATCGTTTATACAGCGAGCCTCCGCGGTTTTATGAAGCTATGTTGCGCGATATTGAAAAGGCTGAACATTATATTTATCTCGAAATGTATAAGTTTGGCAACGATGAAGTGGGGCTCGAGTTTCGTGAAGCGCTTACAAAAGCTGCTGAAAGGGGCGTTCATGTAAAGCTGCTACTCGATTCGTGGGGTGTTTCATACAAAGAAGATTTTTTCAGTGAACTGATAAAACTTGGTGGCGAAGTGAGGTTTTTCAGGAAGATTCTGTACACTTTCGATTTTTTCACAAAGAACCACAGGCGCAATCACCGTAAGTTTTTGCTTATTGATGATCAGATCAGTTATATGGGATCGGCTAATATTACCGGTTACTCACTTCAATGGCGCGAATCGGTTATCAGGCTCACCGGGGGAATTACGCTGATGTTTAAGCGTTCATTTCTCGAAAGTTATAAGATTTACAGTAAATATATTTTTAACAAGTTCACATACAAAAAGTCGAAATTTATCGATCAGTTTGAGCTGGTTGAAGATATGCCTTCCATTTACCGTCAACGTGTAAAAACCAAATTAGAACGGCTTTTTCATAAAGCAAAACGGGAAATAATTATTGAAACGCCTTATTTTCTACCCGGATACAAAATGCGTAAAAACCTTGCCGATGCTGCCAAACGGGGCGTTAGCGTTAAAATAATACTGCCGCGCCATTCGGATGTGCGTTCGATTGATCTGCTCAGCAGCAAATATTACGGTTTTTATTATTCAAATAATATCAGTCTTATTTTTTATACGCTTAATAATCTGCATGCCAAGCTGTTGCTTATTGATGGTGAGACCTTCGGCATTGGTTCACCCAATATCGATTATCGAAGTTTCAGGTATCAGCACGAAGTTATGCTGTTTGGTAACCACAAAGGTATTGTTGAGGAGGTCAATCGTCATGTTAACGAAACCATGCAGAACTGCCTGCCTTTTGATCATGTGAGTTGGTTAAGACGCCCACGGATTGAAAAAGTGTTGGGATGGATGTTGTTGCCTTTCAGGCATATGTTTTAGTTTTTTTATTATTGCCAAGAAGACTTCAAGGATCAATCGGTTCAATGAGTTTGTAAATATTTCAGTTCGGGATCATTTTACTGTGTACTTTTCTTCGTTACAAAATATATCCCTGCAAATACGAATAATGCACTCACTATTTTAACCCACGAAATTAATTCGGAAAACAGTACAATGCCGATAAGTGCAACCAGAACCGGTTGTAAATACGTGTAATAAGCCACTACCGACGATGATAATCGCTTGAGAGAAAAGGTAATAAAGAAATATGCCATAAAAGTTGTGCCGATAATAATATAAAGAATAGATAGCCATGTGCGCGAATCAAACGCACTGAAATCGATTTCCATTGCCTGAGTTATTGTGAACGGGAATACTGCAATAAATCCGATAAGGAAAATATAGCGCATCAGCACAAACGGGTTGTATTTCACCATAAGTGGCTTGGCAATAACCAGGTATAAGCTCCACGCTGCCGTATTTGCAAGGATAAACAAATTGCCGTTTACGTGACCGTCGCCTAATGAAATGGGATTTCCAAGCAGGATAAGCATTAAAGCTCCCGAAGCGCCAAGCAATATCCCGGCCAGGCGCGAAGTCCCGATTTTTTCTTTAAGCAGCCAGGCTGCAAACACAAGCACCATAATAGGATTTGCTGAGTTGATAATGGCAGCATCAACAGGCGTTGTGTGGTTCAGACCGGAGAAAAACATCATCTGGTTAATGGCAACACCCAAAACACTGCTCAGTATCAGTCGTGGAAAATCGGCACGATCAATTTTTAATACCCGCAGCTCTTTAATGCTCAGTTGGATAATCCATGCAATCAGCATTGTGCCCGAAACACGCAGAAAAATAATCTGCATAGGCAACAGGTGGTTGGGCATCAATCCTTTGGCAATCCAGTAATTAGCGCCAAAAAGCACGGTTGCTGCCAGCATGGAAAGGTGAGCCCTGAAATTATTTCGTTCCATGCAAAAGTCAGGCGTTAGGGATCGGTTTTTGGATAGTGGCTGGCTTCATTTGTTGGTGATAACAGGAAGCAATTCGATTTTGCAAAGTTGCGAATAAACAATGGATGTTCATTAATTTATAAAAACATGAAAGCTTGAAAACAAAAAAAAGAGCAGCTTTTTAAGGCTGCCCTTTAGTGCATTAATCCTGAAATTGTGTACTTATGCAATTGAAATCTGCTTTACAGCAACAGGTTTTACTTCTTTTTTTGGTAAGGTAACCAATAAAATACCGTTTTCGAAAGCAGCACTGATGGCATCAGCATTTACGGTTTCGGGAAGTTGGAATGAGCGTTCGTATTTACTCTTGTATCCAAATTCATTCCAGGTGTATTTTGGCCCTTTTTCATCTTCTTTAGGCTGACGGCCTGCTGTGATGGTAAGAACTTCTTCCTCAAATTTTATTGTGATTTCCTCTTTCGAAAATCCTGGCAGAGCAAGTTCGATTTTATAGGAATTTTCGTCCTCGCGAACATTAGCTGCTGGTTTGTAGGTTGCTTCGGTTTCAGTGGCCTGACGCTCGAAAACTTCGTTCATCATTGCTGGCAAAAACGGGCGGAATGCAAATCGTAAGTGGTTCATGGTATATTCTCCTTTTAATTTTTAAGTTAAACTTTTTGAATCTGGTTTCTAAAATTCAATTTCTGTGCCAACACTAAAATAGGATGATTATACTCCAAAAATACGACATATTGGCTGGTTGTCTAAAATAAGCGCGACATAATGGCGCAATTGTGATAGATTTTGTTGCAAATAGCTTGAAGTTGATTATCAAAAATCATTTGCCCGAAACATTGAAACTCTTTTGTTGGCATGATTTTTTTTTTTCAACACAAGGTTATAAATAGCGTGAAAACGAAAAAAGCCGGAATCACCGGCTTAATCCTCATCAAAAATAAAGTTGTTATTTACCCGCAGTGGAAATACTGCTCTACAATTTCCATCAGTTTCTCTTTGTTGTTTTCGAGTTCCTGACGGAGATTCTGGTCTTCATATTTTTTCAGTTTACCGGCAAATCCTTCAATAACCGATTTCGGGAAAACATTGTACTTCATGTATATTTCGCCCTGCTCTAAAAGTTTATCCGCTGAATCCCAGCACGAAACAGGCAGTTGCCCAAGTTTGGCAGTTTGCTCTTTATGCTCATCATCAAAAATATTCACATCCACGTAAGTATTTTTAGCATACTCCAGTGCGTTTTCCATTTCCAGCCCATGACGGGCAGCTACGGTAAGTCCGGCAAGCAAAAGATACACGTCAGCCGAGCCATCCGGGCAACGGAACTCAACTGTTTGTTTGTTTGTAAAATCTTTAGGTTCAACAGGTTCCTGCGGATTGGCATGAAAAATCATATTGTTGGTTCCTGACCATCCGAGTGGTACGCGAACCAAAACCGATCGGTTGCGGTCGCCCCAGCAGATATTGGTTGGTGCTTCCTGGTGCGGAACAAGCCTGAAATAGGAAGTTGGGTTTGTATTGCCGAAAGCGGTGAGCGATGGAGCGAGATCGAGGTAGCCTGCAATGGCCTTGCGGGCTGTATCGCTTAATTTTCCGTTTTCGACCATGGCATTATCGCCGTCTTTCATCAGGCGGGTGTGAATATGCATTCCGCTGCCGGCTTTGCCAACTGTAATTTTAGGTGCAAAAGTTATTGAAACACCGTATTTGAAAGCAAGTGTGCGGAGTATCCATTTAGCAATAACCAATTGATCGGCAGCATCTTCGAGGTTTACAGGCAGAAATTCGATTTCATTTTGTTCGTACTCCATTCCGTCGAATTTGAAATTACCTACTTCGGAATGACCGTATTTTATTTTACCGCCGGTTTGGGCAATGGCAAACATTGCCTCTGCGCGCAAAGCTTCCCATTTGGCAAACGGAAACGACTCGTGGTACCCTTTCTGGTCAGCAGCCTGAAATAATTTCTCTTCCGGACTTATAACATAATATTCCAGTTCACCCATAACTTCAAATGAAAGGCCGGTGCTTTCCTTCAGCGCTTTGTGTGCTTTACGCAGAATATATTCGGGCGAACTTTCGAGAGGATTTCCATCCTTATCGTAATAAGAACAAAGGATATCAAGAGTTGGAATTTCTGAAAACGGATTAACGAACGCTGTTTTGTAACGCGGAATTACATATAAATCGCTCGAACTGGCACCAATAAAAGGGAAAAGACTTGAGCCGTCAACGCGCTCGCCGGTTGTTAGAATATTGTCGAGATGCTCGCGGCTGTTAATCACAAAATTGAGCGTTTTCAAACGGCCATCGCCACCGGTATAACGGAAGTTGATCATCGAAATATTATGGTCGTCGATATATCGAATCAGATCAGCCTTTGTAAACTCATCACTCGGTTTGTTCAGGTATTGAACCAGTGAGCTTGGGTTCATTTCGGTAAGGCTGTTGGCAAAAGGGTTTTTCATACAGATTGGTTAGCAAAAAGTGCGGCAAAAGTAGCAACTTTAAATGTTACGGAACAAAATATTTAGAAGCATTTCAATCGAAATGCGTAATTTTGAACGCTTCTAAAGTACCATTTACTCAAACAGTTTTTTATGATTTCATCTGAACACCTCATATTTGCAGGATTCCTACTTTTTATTGCAGCCATCCTTGCCCTCGACCTGGGTATTTTCGATAAGAAAAGCCACGAAGTCAAATTCCGTGAGGCGTTGATCTGGACCCTGGTTTGGGTAAGTTTTGCAATAGGATTTTATTTTCTGCTCCTTTATTTCGGCGATCGCCTGCATGGTGTGAAAACAATTGAAGATGTTCAGTACCGTATTGATACCTATAAACATACGTATAATATACTTGGTGTAACCGATGTAAACCAGGCAATCGAAATTTACCGGAAAAACCTGGCTCTCGAATATATCACCGGTTACCTGATCGAATACATGCTTTCTGTTGATAATGTATTTGTTATGATACTGGTTTTCATGTCGTTCGGAGTGCAGCAAATGTATTACAAGCGCGTGTTGATGTGGGGTATTATCGGCGCAGTGATCATGAGATTCATTTTCATATTTTTAAGTGCAGCACTAATTCAGCGTTTCGATTGGATACTATATATTTTCGGAGCTTTCCTTGTTTTTACAGGAATAAAAATGTTTCTCGAAAGAAATAAAGAAGATAAAGTTGATCCGGCTCATCATCCGGTTGTAAAGTTTGTATCAAAATATTTTCCGGTACATCCCACCTATTTCCGTCAGCATTTTTGGTTTCGCAATAAACACGACAACAATCGATTATACTTTACACCTTTGTTTTTAGTGTTATTGGTCATTGAATTTACCGATGTTATTTTTGCAGTTGACTCGGTGCCGGCGATATTTTCGATAACCCAGGATCCTTATATTGTGTTTTTCTCCAATATATTCGCAATCATGGGGTTACGGTCCTTGTTTTTTGTTGTAGCCCATGTTATCGGAATGTTCAGGTTCCTGAAGCATGGTTTGGCATTCCTACTTTCATTTATCGGATTTAAGATGCTGCTTCATGTTCAGCTTCATGACCTTGGCTTTACAACAGTGCACTCACTGATTGTTATTGTAGCAATATTGAGTATAAGTATATTCGCCTCATTGATCTGGCCTGATAAAAGCCGGAAAAAGCGTAAAGTCGTAAGCGAACTTACCGGAGAGAAGCCTTTGTAAAGGGTAGAACCTCTCTGATTATGTAAGATGTAAGAAAGCGTAACGTTTTATTCGATTTCGATAAAATCAGACTTTTCGGAGGCGCACACCGGGCAAATCCAATCTTCAGGTAAATCGGCAAAGCGGACTTCCTGCTCAGCTTCATCATATACGTAGCCACATGCTGTGCATTCGAATTTCTTAAGTCCACTGCCAACAGGCTTAGCTTCTGTCTTAGATTTATCAATATAGGTAGGCGCATTTTTGGGCGATAGTCCTTTACGTACACGCCTGTAATGCAGGTAGGTGATGGCTTCTTTAGTTTCATCAACCAATTCAGCCTGAACCAGTTCACCAATAAAAATCAGGTGAGTGCCTGCATCAACCGTTTGAATCACTTTGAATTCGAGGAATGCGATGCAATCGTTCATGATAATAGGAACGCCGGTTTCGCCGTATTTCACATTCATACCGTCGAGTTTATTAAAATCCCGTCCGGATTTATATCCAAATCGCCCGATAATATCCGCATCGGTATCTGTATGAAGCACCGAAACAGCAAAAGCGCCTGATTCGGCAATAAATTCCGCAGTATAATTATCTTTATTGCAACTGGCGGCAAATCGTGGGGGTTCGGCTGTAACCTGGAATACTGTATTGGAAATGTAACCGTTACCCTTGGTTTTATTGCCCGAACTTACAATATACAAACCATAGGAAATCTGAAAAAGTGCTTCGACCTGGATCATGACTGGATAATTTGAGTGTTATTATAAGCAATAAATATACTATAAATCCAGTCATCTTAATAACAGAATAAATATTTCAGGATTCACTTTTATAACTAAAAATTGAAGCAATAGATCCCCCTCAAACCCATCAATCTCATCAATCCCCTCAATCCCCTCAATCCCATAATTTAACCTCCAAAATACTTCTCCAACAGCAACTGCGCAGCCACGTAGGCACTTATTTTTTCATTATGCAATTCCACTTCCACCTTTGTCATCAGTTTCTTTATTTCAAGCTGATTATAAAAATGATCGTGCAATGCCTGGTCGATTACATTCATCATAATCTGCTTCGACTGTTGCAGCCTGCGTTTAGCGAAATAGCCGTTTTCTTTTGTGAATTCCACATATTTACTGATCATTTCTTCCACTTTCGGAATTCCGTTTTTGGTGATAGATGAACATGCTTCGCAAACAGGTTGCCAGCCCGATTCGGTAGGAGGGAAGTAGTGCAAAGCGCTGCGCAGCTCGGCCATAGCCACATTGACTCGGTTGAGGTTGTCGCCGTCGGCCTTATTAATAACCACGGCATCAGCCATTTCCATGATTCCCCGTTTTATGCCCTGAAGTTCATCGCCGGCGCCGCCAAGCATCAACAACAGGAAAAAATCGACCATGGAGTGTACCGCAATTTCGCTTTGGCCAACACCAACTGTTTCCACTAAAATGGTATCAAAACCTGCAGCTTCGCATAGTATGATTGTTTCTCTCGTTTTTCGCGCTACACCTCCGAGTGAACCTGCTGCCGGCGAAGGCCGGATAAACGCATTTAAATCGATTGAAAGCTCTTCCATTCGGGTTTTATCGCCAAGTATACTGCCGCGAGATCGTGAACTGCTTGGATCAATAGCCAATACCGCAATTTTATGCCCCTGCGAAGTAAGATGTTTCCCGAAAGCTTCGATAAAAGTACTTTTTCCAACGCCGGGAACGCCTGTAATCCCAATCCTGACTGAATTTCCCGAAAGCGGCAAACATTTGCTGATAATATTTTGAGCCAGCTCCTGGTGCAAAGGCAATGCGCTTTCAATCAGCGTAATAGCCTGACTGAGAATGGTGCGGTTTCCGGAGCGAATGCCTTCGACATACTGATCAGGAGTAAGGAGTTTGCGACCCGGTTTGCTGAAATGTTTTGCTGCACCTTCATTAACCGAGGGTGGCTGTTCGATGCCATCATTCACTTTAAGTGCTGATTTGAAAGGGGTATTGCCTGAAGAATCCATAGTTCAAAATTAACAATTTGGAGGCTTGCCGGGTTCATCAAAAATGCGAATACATATAAAAAGAATTATTTTTTATCAACAAAAACGAAAAAATGTTACTTTTGCACCCTTAAATCTCTCCGTAGCTCAGCTGGTAGAGCATTCCGACATTAGTCGGGAGGGTCACAGTAAAGAAATGCGTTGGGGAAACAAAAGAAATCTCTCCGTAGCTCAGCTGGTAGAGCATCCCGACCTCAGTCGGGAGGGTCACAGTAAAGAAATGCGATGGGGAAATAAAAGAAATCTCTCCGTAGCTCAGCTGGTAGAGCATCCCGACCTCAGTCGGGAGGGTCACAGTAAAGAAACGCATTAGGGAAACAAAAAATATCTCTCCGTAGCTCAGCTGGTAGAGCAATTGACTCTTAATCAATGGGTCACAGGTTCGAATCCTGTCGGGGAGACAAATAAAGGATGAAAGTTCTTTATGGATCGGGATGTAGCGCAGCCTGGTAGCGCGCTTCGTTCGGGACGAAGAGGCCGGAGGTTCGAATCCTCTCATCCCGACCAATGAAAAAGCCTGCTTGAAATTTACAGGCAGGCTTTGTTTTAATGCCACTTTAGCTCAGTTGGTAGAGCAGCTCATTCGTAATGAGCAGGTCGTGGGTTCGAG
>CAYQTT010000011.1:0-186353 GCA_964420555.1 uncultured Lentimicrobiaceae bacterium
AACAAGAAACAAGAAACAAGAAACAAGAAACAAGAAACAAGAAACAAGAAACCCTTCCCCCCCCCGAACCCTGAGCTATGGATTTTCTCGACATGCGAACAATCATTTTCAGTAATATCCTTACCAACTTTTTTGGTACACTGGTAATAATATTATTGTGGCTTCAAAATCGTAACCGGCTCAAAGGGACCATTTACTTTGTCATCGATTTCAGCTTTCAGTCGGTGGCGCTTCTCCTTATAGTTCTGCGTGGACAAATCCCCGATTTTTTTTCCTTTGTTGTTTCCGGTTTATTAGTGGTTTCGGGTATGATTTTGGGATTAATAGGTTTTACACGATTTTTAAATATTAAATATACGCAGCGTTACAACTATATCCTTGCTATAGTTTTTGTGGTTTTTCAAACATGGTTTACTTACATGCAACCTGACCAGGCTATCAGAAATCTGAATCATTCTGCCATAGGTTTAATCTTCTTTTTACAGTGTTCATGGGTATTGCTTTTTAAAGTAAACAGGCGGAGTTTGAATTTAACGCTTGGAGTGGGAATTGTTTTTGTGTTATATAGCCTGATAAATATAGTGAGGCTGTTTTCGGCTTTTGTTACGCTTGATAAAACCGCTGATTTCCTTGAATCGGGAGCTTTCGAAAGCTCGGTCATGATTTCGTACCAGGTACTCTTTATCCTTTTAACTTATTTTTTGGTTCTGATGTTTAATAAGCGATTATTGGAAGATATTGCCATGCAGGAAGAAAAATTTTCCAAAGCCTTTTATTCATCACCTTATGCAATTATTCTTAGCAGGATGTCGGATGGAAAAATGCTTGAAGTGAACGAAGGATTCAAAAAGTTAACAGGTTACAATGATGATGAAATTAATGGGAAATCAACTATTGATATTGTAATTTGGGAGAATGAAACTGACAGGGATGCAGTACTAAGTGAAATATCAATGCAGGGTAAATTGTGCGGAAAGGAATTACGCTTCCGCACAAAATCGGGACGCATTGTTAACGTTCTGTTTTCAGCAGAAAGAATTATTGTAAATGATGAAGAATGTTTGCTTTCGAGCTTCAGCGATATTTCGGACCGAAAAGAGTTTGAAATACAAATAAAGAAACTCAATGAAGAACTGGAGCAACGTGTTATTGAGCGAACCAGTCAGCTTCAGTCGGCCAATAAAAACCTCGAAGCGTTCAGTTATTCCGCTTCACACGATTTACGCACTCCGCTCAGGGCTTTAAACGGGTTTGCCAGCATTTTGCTTGAGGATTATTCTGCTTCAGTTGATGCCGAAGGCAAAAGGATGCTGCACCTGATAACAGATAATGCAAATCAGATGGGCCGCCTTATCGACGATCTGCTTTCGTTTTCAGGTATAGGTCAAAAGGAAATGAATTTGCAGAAGTTAAATATCTCCGAAATGGTCTCTTCGGCCTTTAACGAAATCATAACTGAAGAAGATAAGTCTAAGATAGAGTTTCGTGTAAACTCATTGCCTGATGTAATTGGTGATTATGATATGATACATCAGGTGTGGCTTAATTTAATAGGTAATGCTGTGAAATTTTCTTCACGTAAGCCCAATCCTGTTATCGAAATAGGAGGGAAGGTTGAACCGTCAGAAACCATTTATTATGTTCGCGACAACGGTGCAGGTTTTGATTTGAAACATTCGGACAAATTATTCGGTGTTTTCAAACGTCTGCCTTCGACTAAAGACTATGAAGGAACCGGTGTAGGACTAGCCATAGTAAGCAGGATAGTGCTGCGCCATAACGGCCGTGTGTGGGCCGAAGGAAAAGTGAATGAAGGAGCAACCTTTTATTTTTCTCTGCCAGGCCTTACGCAATAAAAGGCCATAAGTGAGGGTGTTACGATTGACCGACGCTTAAAAGTAAATTCAGGTAATAGTTGAGTACAAGTAATTGAATTTATGGAAAAAGATAATGAAAAAATGCCGCAGTACACATCACTACGGCAAAAAGCTGAAGAACAACTCAGGCTTAAATATCAGTCAGGAAAAAACACATTAAACGAAGTTGATACCTTAAAACTTCTTTATGAGCTGGAAGTTCATAAAGTTGAACTTCAGATGCAGAATGATGAAATGCGCGTTGCCCGCGACAGGGCTGAAAAAGCTGCAGCCATGTATTCCAATCTGTATGAGGCTGTTTACGATTTCTCACCTTCAGGCTATTTCACTTTAAGCAACGATGGTACTATTGATGAGCTTAACCTTAATGGTGCCAAAATGCTCGGTAAGAACAGGTCAGTTTTGGTAAAAAGTAATTTCCGCTTATTCCTTACTCCTGAAACGCTGCCTGATTTTAACCTTTTTATAAACCGGATTTTTGAAACCGGTTATAAACAAACCTGCGAAGTTCAGCTATCTGCTAACGGAAATGCTTCTTCCTATTTGTATCTCGAAGGTATAATTCCTTACGCCGGAATACATTGCCTGGTTTCAGCCATTGATAGTACAGCCCGCAAACATGCTGAACTGGAATTGAAAAAAAGCGAAATACAATTGCGCGAACTCAACGCTACAAAGGACAAATTTTTCTCCATCATTGCCCACGATCTTAAAAGCCCTTTTAGTGCCATTAACGGCGTTTCGCAGTTTTTACTCCGCGAGTACAGCGGACTTACTGAAAATGAAATAAAAGAATTTATTGCTCAAATCCAGGAAAGTGCATCAAATTCTCTCCACCTGGTTGATAACCTTCTTCAATGGGCCGAATCGCAAACCGGTAGTATAAGTGTTTCGTCGCAGCGCATTGATATAACTGCTATAATTTCCGAAACAGTTTCGTTAATGAAACCTGCTGCCGATATTAAAAATATACAAATCAATACTTCAGGTGAAAGCGGATGTGTAGCAAAAGCAGATAGTTATATGGTACGTACCATTATGCGCAACCTTTTGGGTAATGCAATTAAGTTTACATTTGAAGGCGGCATAATTGACCTCAGCACCTGCCAGGTTAAAAATGAAATCCTTATAAGTGTTGCCGATAATGGAATAGAAATAAGCAGCATCGATCTGGAAAAGTTATTCAAAGTCGATGAGAAAGTAATACTGCGTGGAACCGCCAACGAAAAAGGCTCCGGACTGGGACTGGTCCTTTGCAAGGAATTTGTCGAAAAACAAGGTGGTAAAATATGGGCACAAAGTGAATCAGGAAAAGGATTCGAGATTCATTTTACACTTCCTTCGTATTCAGCGAATTAAATGGCCTGGAAGTATTTTTGTTTCTGATACTTCCTGGCCTTAAAAACAGATTTTTAGAAACATCATTACTGTTGATAATCATAAGAACAAAAAACTATGGCTCAAGGCAAAAAGAAACCTCTTGTAAAACCTGTTACAACTTCTGAAACAGGCACTGTTGCGAAACGAAAACACTTGTCCGGCGCGTCATTATTAAACGAGGCTGATTTAGCTGATCTGCTTCATGAACTCGAAATTCAAAAAGTTGAGCTTGAACAGCAGAATATTGAACTTCGCATAGCCAGGGATCGTGCTGAGTCGGCAGCGCGGAAATACTCCGATCTCTTCAACGAAATTTATGATTTTTCTCCGGCTGGTTATTTTACCATTGGTTCCGACAGTAAAATTTTTACCCTTAATCTTAGCGGCGCAGCACTACTAAACAAGGAACGCTTGTACTTGGTTAATAGCAATTTAGGCTTTTTTATTACACCGGAGACACTGCCTGTTTTTAACGCTTTTCTTACCCGGGTATTTTCAACCCGTACCAGGCAAACCTGCGAAGTAAGGTTATTGCACCAGGGCGAACCTTCCTCTTATGTTCATCTCGAGGGAAAAATATCCGAAGACGAAGAAAAATGCCTTTTAACAGCGGTTGATATTTCGGATATTAGAAATACAAAATATGCGCTCAGTGAAAAAGAAAAAGCGCTGAGGCTGCTGATTCAAAACCTACATGCAGGGGTTGTAGTTCACACGCCCGATTCAGCTATTGTACTTGCTAACGATCAGGCATCTAAGTTTTTAGGTCTTTCACATGATCAGTTAATGGGTAAAACCGGAATTGATGAGGCCTGGTGTTTTTTGCATACTGATGAAACTCCTATGCCAGTAAAAGAATACCCTGTAAACCGGGTGCTTGCCACCCTGAAACCGGTATATGACCTGGAATTAGGAATTTTTCATAATAATAAAAAGGAGATTGTATGGGTTAAAACTAATGCTTATCCCGAGTTTAACGAATATGGCAAGTTGCAGCAGGTTGTTGTAACTTTTATTGATGTTACTTCCGACCGTAAGAGTCAGAGAGATTTACTCGAAAGCGAGCAGAAATACAGGCTTTTGCACGAGTCAGCCGGTGTAGGCATAGGATATTATACACCCGACGGCGTAGTGATTTCTTATAATAAGCGGGCTGCAGAATATATGAATGGAACGCCTGAAGATTTTAAAGGACTATCAGTATATACATTGTTCCCTAGACCGGAAGCCGATTTTTACCTCGACAGGATGCAAAAGGCGGTTACTTCCGAAATACCCATGGAATATAACGATCAGGTTAAATTACCAGGTGATATAAAATGGTTTAACAGCGTTTATACACGTATCGTCGATTCCTTTGGCACTGTGATTGGTATCCAGATAATTTCAACCGATATCACAAAACAAAAGTGGATAGAGGAATCATTGCGTTTTAACCAGTTTGCAGTTGATCATATGTCGGATGCTGCATTTTATACCGATGCTGATGGCAATTTTCTTTATGCGAACAAAACAGCCTCTGCTTTACTCGGATATACTAACGATGAGTTGCTGATGCTGACAGTTAACGATATTCATGTCCCGGAACACGGATTTGAGTGGACAGCGCACTTCCGGGAGCTCAAACAACAGGGGAACCTTAGTTTTGAAGGCAATCATCTAACAAAATCAGGAGAACTTATCCCTGTCGAAATTCATGCCAATTATGTAACTTTCGGAGGTAAGGAATACAATTGCGCTTTTATAATTGATATCAGGAGCCGTCGCAAGGCTGAATCCGATCTGAGAGCCGAGGAACTAAGGGTGAGGGCTATAACAGAATGTGCCCAGGATGCCATTCTGCTTATGGATCCTCAAGGTTATATTTCATTTCTGAATCCTGCTACCGAACGTATTTTTGGCTATCCATCAAATGAACTTCTAGGTAAAAAACTTCACGATGTTCTTGCACCCGAAAGGTTTCATTCCGCACATGCGAAGGCTTTTCCCGCCTACCTGATGAGTGGGAAAGGAAATTCAGTAAACAAAATTATCGAACTCGAAGGAAAGCATAAAAAGGGCTATGAAATACCTGTTGAACTTTCACTTTCGGGTCTTGAAATGCCTGATGGCAGATATACCGTTGGCATTATCCGCGATATCACCGAACGCAAGCTGTCTCAGAGAAGGATTATTGAAAGCGAAGCCAATGCCAGGGCTATCATGGAATCGACGGAGGATGTTATTGTGTTGCTCGATAAAAATGGCATAGTTATCGACTCCAACGAAAGCCACGCAAAACGTGTGGGTTTAACCCGTGAGGAATTGATAGGTAAAAATATATTTGAACTGCTTCCGCCGGATGTTGCTCAAAGCCGTCATGCGATTGTTAAACAGGTGATTGAAACCGGTAAACCCATTCAGTCGGTGGATTTCAACAAGGATCGCTGGAATGAGTTTTTGGTTTTTCCGGTAGTTGTTCAAAATGAACTTACTGACAGGGTTGCCGTTTTCAGCCGCAATATAACCGAAAGGATTGAAGCAGAGGAGACAATACAGGCTTCATCATTACGACTAAAACGGGCTGAATTAGCTTCAAAATCAGGAAATTGGGAATTGCATATCGATAATCAAATTGTAATAGCTTCGGAAGGTGCGCAGGAACTTTATGGATTTAGAAAAAGTAATTTCGCTTTTGATGAAATTAAGGAAATACCATTGCCCGAATACCGCTCGGGAATTGAATCGGCAATTTATGCACTTATCAATGAAAATAAACCCTATGATCAGGTGTTTAAAATAAAAGCATTTGATTCAGGTATAATTCGGGATATACATTCCATTGCTGTTTATGACGCTGAAAAACGCATAATATTCGGCGTCATGCAGGATATTACTGAGCAACTACGCACGGAGGCTGCCCTGAAAGAAAGTATCACAACATACAGAACCCTTGTTGAAAAAATTCCTGATGGTGTTTATAAATCGACACACGATGGCAACTTTATCGATGTTAATCCTGCCATGATTAAAATGCTTGGGTACCAAAGCAAAGAGGAGTTACTGGCTATTAATATTAATAAAGATCTGTATTTCGATGAAACGGAAAGGGAGAGTTTAACCCTTGAAGCCATGCGGCACGATCTTGAAGTTTTCAGGCTGAAGAAAAAAGACGGCACGGAACTTTGGGTCGAAGATAATGGATGGTACACGTTTGATCAGTCAGGGCAAACACTTTTCCATGAAGGCGTTTTGCGCGATGTATCGGCACGTAAACTGGCTGATGAAGAATTACGCGAAACCAAGGACTACCTCGAAAACCTGCTTGCTTACGCAAATTCACCCATTATTGTATGGGATTCGCAATTAAAAATCACCAAATTCAATAAAGCATTCGAAAGGCTTACAGGTTTGGTTTCCGCTGATATTCTGAGTGTTACCGTGGATAAAGTCTTTTCTGAAACATCGCGCGAGCGGTCACTCGAATACATAAAGCAGGCAACCAGTGGTAACAGGTGGGAAGCGGTTGAAATTGATGTTGTAGATTCAAAAGGGGTTATACATACACTACTCTGGAATTCGGCCACCATTTATGCATCTGATGGTAAAACCAGCATCGCCACTATAGCCCTGGGGCAGGATATTACGCACCGGATAACAGCGCTTAACCTTTTAAAAGAAAGTGAAGAGCTTTGGCGCAAAATAATTGATACGTCGCCCGACGGAATCGCAATTATAACACTTGATGGTTTCGTTTCAAAAACCTCTCAGAGAGGCTTACAGATGTTAGGGTTTGATAGTGAAGATGAAATAATTAACCGTAGTTTATTCGACTTTATTGACGAAACTGACCATTTAAAAGCCCAAAACCTTATTGGATTAATGCTTGGCGGGCAATATACCGGCCCATCCGAATACGTTATGGTACGTAAGGATAATAGTCGTTTTTACGCAGAAGCAAATGCCGAAATAATCCGCGATGCCAATGGTGAACCTAAAAGCATTCTGATAATCTCGCGCGATATATCCGACCGTAAACGTGCAGAAGACGAAGTGACCAGGCTCAATGCCGAACTCGAACAGCGCGTACTCGACCGCACAGCACAGCTCGAAGCGGCTAATAAAGATCTGGAAGCTTTCAGCTACTCAATTTCACACGATTTAAGGACACCGCTCAGGGCTTTGGATGGATTTGCCAATATACTTATGGAGGATTATGCTAACGCGATTGATGACGAAGGAAAGCGTATGTTAAAAATCATTGTCAGTAACGCAAATAACATGGGGCGCCTGATTGATGAACTTCTGTCGTTTTCGCGGCTCGGGCGACAGGATATTTCATATTCAATAATTAATATGCGCGAAATGGCTGAGGAAGTATTTAACGAACATGCTACCGAAACTGATAAAGAAAAAATCAGTTTCCGCTTGCTTGATATCCCTCCTGCATCTGGCGATCCGGCCATGATAAGGCAAATATGGGTCAATCTTATCTCCAACGCAATTAAGTTTACGTCAAAGAAAAAGGATCGGAGTATCGAAATAGGGTTTATACCCGAAAATACTGAAAATGTTTACTATGTGAAGGATAATGGGGCCGGTTTTGATATGACAAATGCAAAAAATATGTTTGGTGTCTTTAAACGGCTACATACCACAAAAGAATTTGATGGCACCGGGGTAGGCCTTGCTATAGTTAAGAGGATTGTTCAGCGGCACAAAGGAAGCGTAAGAGCCGAAGGTGCCGTAAACGAAGGAGCAACTATTAGTTTCTCAATGCCCATACGTAAATAATTTCCTTGTAAACAGAAGTATAGTGCACTGATTGAATTTCAAAATTGATGATTAATACTTTACCTGTCATTCACATCATTCCGCTAATGTTCTAAATAAACACAGCTAAAATGGACACTTCAATTATCCTGGGATTGCTTCAGAATACAGCTATATTGCTGGCGTTTAGTCTTATATACGACTATCTTTGGTCGCGTTACGATAATCCGAAAAGTCTTTCGGTTAAGGTGCTTGCCGGATTTATTCTCGGTGCTTTTGGGGTTATCCTTATGATGACGCCCTGGAAGATGGTACCCGGCATTGTTTTCGATGTGCGGTCGGTGCTGCTTTCTGTTTCAGGTTTGTTTTTCGGGTTTGTCCCAACTGTTATTGCAATGGCCATAACAGTGATTTACAGGATAATGCTGGGAGGAAGCGGCATGGCTATGGGAATAGCTGTTATACTCACTTCAGGAGCAGCCGGTTTGATTTGGAGTACATTGAGGCCCGGCTGGAGAATAAAGAATACTGTAGCAGAATTATTCAGTCTGGGTATTACAGTTCATCTTATAATGTTGCTGAGTACTCTTCTGCTTCCCCGCGAAATCTGGTTTGATACCTTGAAAACTATAGCATTGCCGGTTCTGTTAATCTATCCTCCTGCCACTTTGTTCCTCGGGCTTTTAATGATTCACTGGTCACTTAACTGGCAAAGCCGAAAGGATATAAACGCAAGCGAAAAGCGGTTCCGTACCATTATCGAACAAGCTACTGATGCTATGTACCTGGCTGATTTTAAAGGGAACATTCTCGATGTTAACTCTCAGGCTACCAAAATGCTTGGCTACACGCGTACCGAATTGCTCAGTATGAACCTCACTGAAATAGACCTTACCCTGGCCGGGCCGCATAAAATTGATGAGTATCTGCAGAAGATTGTTCCAGGTGAAACATATTTATTCGAATCCGCACAAATCCACAAAAACGGTACTACAATGCCTGTTGAGATCAGTTCAGGTATTATCGAACTTAATGGAATTCCGATAGTGATAGGTTTTGCCCGCAATTTAACCGAGCGAAAACGCATCGAATTAATACTTAAGCAGAGCGAGGAACATTTCAGGAGTATTTTCGAAAATAACCAGACTGCCATATTAATTACCGATACAGATACTGTCATAAAAATGGTAAATAATGCCTTTTGTGAGGTGGTTGGTGTGCAAAAAGAAGAAATTGTCGGAAGTACATGGATGGACTGGATTCCTTCGCCCGATAAGGAACGCCTGCTGGATTATAACCGCCGGAGATTATCGGAAAGTGAGGAAGCTCCTGAAAGATTCGAGTTTTCGTTTTATCATAAAAACGGATCCATCCGGTATGGACTTGCAAATGGATCGATAATGGAGAATGGCGAAGAAATTATTGTGTCCTTCACTGATATCACCGAACGGCGGATACTCGAACAAGTTCAGTCCTTCCTGCTCGAGTGTGGTTCGCCGGCTACCGGAGGTAAGTTTTTTGAGCCGCTTGCTATATTTCTGTCGCAGGTTTTAAATATGGAATATGTTTGCATCGACAGGCTGTCAGGCGATTATCTTTCGGCTGAAACACTCGCAGTTTATAATGAAGGAGTTTTTGAGAAAAACGTTAAATATACACTTAAAGATACGCCTTGCGGTGCAGTAGTAGGTAATAAAGTTTGCTGTTTTCCTGAGAAAGTAAGCGAACTATTCCCTCACGACGAAGCATTGCAGGTACTTAATGCCGAAAGTTACATAGGTGTTACTCTTTGGGCAGCTGATGGCAAACCCATTGGGCTTATTGCCGTTATAGGGCACAAACCACTTGAAAACACTAAACTTGCCGAGTCAATTCTTAACCTTGTCGCATTTCGTGCCGCTGTTGAGCTTGAACGTACCGAAGCCGAAGAAGCACTGCGCCGGAATGAAGCCTTGTTGGCTCAATCGCAACAGATTGCACATATCGGAAGCTGGGATCTTGACCTGGCAACCAGGCACCTCTATTGGTCCGATGAAGTTTACCGTATTTTTGGTCTTAAGCCACAGCAATTCCAGGCATCATACGATTATTTCCTCAGCAGGGTACATCCCGATGACCGTAAAATTGTTGATATAACATACGTAGATTCTCTTCGCGATGGCAAAAATGGGTATGAAACTGAGCATCGGATAATACGCGAAAATACAGGTGAAATAAGGTATATGCACGAAAAATGTGTACACCAGCGCGATGATTCGGGCCGTGTTTACCGATCGGTAGGTATGGTGCAGGATATCACCGAAAGTAAACTTTATGAAATTGAAATTCATAAACTTAACGAAGAACTTGAACAACGCGTTATTGATCGAACTGCACAGCTCGAAGCTGCCAACAAGGAACTGGAAGCCTTCAGCTATTCGGTGTCGCACGATTTGCGGACACCGCTGCGGGCACTAAACGGGTTTTCTAATATTCTGATTGAGGAGTATGCTTCGGTTCTCGACACTGAAGGAAAACGGATGCTTACCGTTATTTCGGAAAATGCAACCAAAATGGGGCATCTTATCGACGACCTTCTTTCGTTTGCCCGATTAGGTCGTATTGAAATAGTTCCTTCGACAATCAATATGAAAACACTGGCAGCAGCAGTGTACACTGAGCTTGTTCCTGAAGAGGACAAGAACAAAATCAGGTTTACACTTAGTAATATCCCTGCTGCGCTCGGCGATCCTTCCATGATCAAACAGGTATGGGTTAACCTTATAGGGAATGCCATCAAGTTTACTTCGAAAAAAACTGACAGGCATATTGAAATTGGTGTTATTACCGGCGAAAATGAGAATATTTACTTTGTGAAAGATAACGGTGCCGGCTTCGAAATGGCCCATTCCACAAAACTTTTCGGCGTTTTTCAGCGGTTGCATTCGCTTAAAGAATTTGACGGTATTGGCGCAGGACTTGCCATAGTGCGCCGCATAATTCTGCGCCATAATGGACGAATATGGGCCGAAGGAAAAGTTGACGAAGGAGCAACTTTTTATTTCTCAATACCCATCAATAGATAATTAGTTGATAAACAGGGCAATGATTCTCTGCCCGAACGATATTTGTTTTTATTGATTGCGAAAAAAAATACTAATGAAAAAGAAAAACCACAATCCGGAAGATTCAGCGAGACTTCGCCAAAAGGCAGAGGAATTAATACTTTCGCAGAAATCAATAATAAGTAATATTGTTTCAGAAACCGACATACTGAAATTAATTCACGAGTTGGAGGTTCATCAGTTTGAGCTGGAAATGCAAAACGAAGAACTTGCAATTGCAAAAGAGAAAGCCGAACTCGCAGAAGCAAAGTATGCAGAATTATATGATTTTGCCCCTTCCGGATATTTTACTTTGTCGCGAAATGGAAGCATACTGGAAATGAATCTCCGCGGCGCTCTGATGCTTGGCAGGGAAAGGTCCCTGCTGATAAACAGTCAGTTTGTTTTCTTTATCAAAGAAGAATCACGTATTATTTTCGCAAATTTTCTGGAAGAAGTATTTCAAGGCAAAAGTCATGTTAATTGCGATCTTCCCCTTGTTTCCACAGACGATAATAGTTTTCATATTCATCTTACAGGCATTTTGTCCGGTACAAAGGAGGAATGCCGCATAACTGCAGTTGACATCACCGAACGAAAAATCGCGGAGGATGATCTCAGGAAAAATCTGGCAAAATACAAGGTACTTATTGATACTTTTCCAATTGCTATTACTATCAGTGATCCGGAAGGTAAAATTATAGAAACCAACGAAAAAGCCCTGAAACTTCTGGGCTTATCCAGGGAGGAGCATTTGAGAAGAAAGCTGAAAGGAGAAGAATGGACGATTATTAAACCCGATGGAACAGTTTTCCCACAAGAGGAATATGCCAGCGTAAAAGCCTTGAAAGAAAACAGGCTTGTTGAAAATGTTGAAATGGGAATTGTAAAATCAGAGGAGGAGACAACCTGGTTAAATGTTACAGCTGCACCCATCCCCATTGAAGATTTTGGAGTGGTAATTGCTTACAGTGACATCACCCCACGAAAAAAAGTTGAACAGGAACTAACCAAAGCCAAAGATCTTTTTGAAAAAAGCGAAATACAAGCCCGCGATATTCTGCAAACCGCCATGGACGGCTTCTGGATGGTTAATAGCGAAGGTTGTATCGTTAATGTAAATCAGGTTGCCTGTGCAATGTTGGGTTACTCGCGCGAGGAAATGCTGACCATGAGAATTGCTGATGTAGATAGTGAAGAAACTTCGGAACATACGCAAAATCGCATTCAAAAAATAGTTGAAACTGGCGAAGACCGGTTTGAGACCAAACATCGTTGCAAGGATGGGAAAATTATAGATGTTGAAGTAAGTGTAAAATCTCAACCTTCTGAAAATTTCGTGGTTTTTATAAGCAATATAACCGAACGTAAGCAGGCAGAGAAGGCACTTAAAAACCGTGAGAATCTTCTCAATAAAGTATTTGATTTACTGCCGGTTGGCTTGTGGTTTGCTGATGCTAATGGAAATATTATCCGGGGCAATCCCGCCGGGGTGAAAATATGGGGAGCTGAGCCTACGGTTCCTATAGAGGAATATGGAATCTTCAAAGCCCGCCTTCATCCTTCAGGTGCCGAAATCGGGCCTGATGACTGGGCACTGGCACATACAATTCGCGAAGGTGTCACTGTTGCTGATGAACAACTGGAAATTGACGCCTTCGATGGCCAAAAGAAAATCATTCTCAATTATACGGCTCCTGTCCTCGACGAACAAGGCAAAATACAGGGTGCAATTATTGTTAATGAAGACATCACCCAAAGAATAAGTGCTGAACAAGCACTGCTCAAGAGTGAAGAAAAGTACCGTCAGCTAATTGAGAATAGCCAGGACATTATTTACACATTTAGCAATGAGGGCGTTTTTATGTACGTTTCTCCAGCCTGGGAGTCCCTGCTTGGATATAAGGAAACTGAGGCTTTGGGTAAATCGTTCCACAAAATAGTGCATCCTGATGATTTGCCTGCTTGCATGGAGTTTTTTCAAAAAGTAGTCACAACCAACCAACGTCTAGAAGGGATTGAGTACCGGATACAGCATGCTAACGGAACATGGTTATGGCACACCTCCAGCGCTGTTCCTTTGAGAGACGAAACCGGCAATATTATTGGTTATGAAGGGATCGCCAGGGATATCACCAAACGAAAACAGGCAGAAGAAGCATTATTGAAAAGTGAATCTGAGTTTCGTTTACTCGCAGAGGCTATGCCTCAGATTGTATGGATAACAAGGCCTGATGGGTGGAATGTCTTCTTTAATCAGCAATGGGTCGCCTATACAGGTCTTACCCTGGAAGAAAGCTACGGGCATGGTTGGAACAAACCTTTTCATCCCGACGATCAGCAACGTGCATGGGATGCATGGCAAAACGCAACAACCAATATGGCAACTTATTCGCTCGAATGTCGCCTCCGCCGTTATGATGGGGAATATAAATGGTGGCTGGTTCGCGGTGTTCCGGTGTTGGGTGCTGATGGTGCGGTACTCAAATGGTTCGGCACGTGTACTGATATTGATGATATAAAATGTTCCGAAGCAGAACTTATTGAAATTAAGGAAAAAGTTGAAGAACGTGAAACGTATCTCCGATCAGTATTACAATCGAACAACGATATAATAGTAAGTCGCGACCTTAACAACAACGTGGTATTCTTCAATAAGGCATTTGACGATATTACTATGGAGTTGTTTAACCAGCGGGCTTTTGCCGGGATGAATACATTGAATCTTTTACCGGCAGAGGAAGGAGAACATTGGAAAAATGTATTGGAAAAGGTAAAAAATGGTGTAGCCAATGAAGAAGAGTACGGGTATACAACCCTCTTTAAATCAGCCGATTATCTTACCTCTCATTTCCCGGTTATACAAGGATCAAAAGTGGTTGGTACACTCGAAGTTACCAAAGACATCACATTGTTTAAAAATCGTGAAAATGAATTGAAAATAGCCAAGGATAATGCCGAAGAGAGTGAAGAAAAATACAAGGCATTATTTTACAATGCGCCGCTTTCGTACCAATCCTTAGATGAGAATGGCTGTTTTATTGATATAAATCCAATGTGGTTGAAAACCCTTGGCTATGAAAGAAGTGAAGTGATTGGGAAATGGTATGGCGATTTTCTGCATCCTGATTTTGTTGAGCATTTCAGGATTAATTTTCCTGCATTTAAGAAACGGGGCTATGTTTCGGGCGTTCAGTTTAAAATGAGAAGAAAGGATACTACCTGCATTGATGTTTCTTTCGAAGGTTGCGTAGGATATACACCCGAAGGAAAATTTAAACAGACCTATTGTGTTTTTAAAGATATAACCGAACAGAAAGCACTTGAAAATGAACTTGCCGAAAGCGTAGAACGCTACAAGTCGTTGCATAATGCATCTTTTGGCGGTATAGCTATTCATGATAAAGGGGTAATTCTTGAATGCAATCAAGGTCTTTCGGAGATGACAGGTTATTCATTGAAAGAACTTATCGGGATGGATGGTTTGTTGCTTATAGCCCCGCAACACAGAGAAATGGTTATGAATGAAATCATAACTGGAAATGATAAGCCCTACGAAGCAATTGGTATACAAAAAAACGGAAAGCAATTTCCAATGCGGTTAGAGGCGAGAAATATTCCATACAAAGGTAAAAATGTCAGATCTGTTGAATTCAGAGATATCACCGAAAGTAAAACGGCTGAAGAAGAAATCATAAAAACAGGCATGCACTATCAGGCACTTATCGAAAAAGCCCCTGATGGTATTGCGTTAATTGATGCCGGAGGGAAATTCAAATATATAAGTCCTTCAGCAAAAAGGATGTTCGGATATAATCTAACGGATGAAATAACCGGCCACCCTAATGACTACACTCATCCTGATGACTTACCGTTCGTATTATCCGAGTTGGAAAAAGTTTTTAAAGACCCAACATATATTACTACCATCGAATATCGCTTTATCGACAAACATGGAAACTGGCATTGGATTGAAACTACATTTAGTAATTTGTTGGCTAATCCGAGTGTTGAATCCATCATATTGAATTTTAGGGATATAACTGAACGTAAACTCAGTGAGAAAGCAATAAGCCTGAGCGAAGAAAAATTTCGTAAAGCTTTTATTACCAGCCCCGATTCAATAAACATTAATCGCCTCGAGGATGGGATGTACATTTCTATAAATAAAGGATTTACCCAAATTGCAGGTTACACCGAAGAAGAAGTTCAAGGCAAGACTTCCATAGAGATAAATATCTGGGCCACCGATGACGAGCGCAAAAAGGTGAACGATGAGTTAAAATCAAAAGGATATGTTGAAAATCTGGAAGTAAAGTTTCGCAAAAAAGACGGAAAGCCGGTTGATGGACTAATGTCAGCAAGCATTATTGAACTCGAAGGTGTGCCACATATCCTGAGCATCACGCGCGACATAACTGAACGTAAGCAGGCTGAAACAAAGCTGCACCAAAGCGAAGAGCGATATGCTCTTGTTATCGAAGCGTCTGAGCAAGGCATCTGGGATTGGAATGTTGAAACCAACGAAGTTTTTTATTCCGGGCAATGGAAAAAACAAATTGGATATAAAGATGATGAGTTGAAAAACGAATTCGATACATGGGTTGATCACCTTCACCCTGACGAGAAGGAATACTGCCTAAATGCTGTTAATTCTTATCTTAACCATCCAATTGAGCATTTTATACTGGATTTCAGGTTTCGCCATAAAGATGGATCTTATAGGTGGATACACAATAAAGCGGCATCCATAAAAAATGAAGAAGGTAAAGTTATTCGTCTTTTTGGTACACATACTGATTATACCGAGAGTAAACTTAGCGAAGCCATATTCAAAGATATTATTGAAAAAAATCCAATGTCAATTCAGATTTTGGATATGGAGGGGTATCCGGTTCAGGTAAATCCGGCACATACCAAACTGTTTGGGGTTGAACCTCCTGCTGGCTATTCAGTTTTTAAGGACAATCAATTATTATCGCTCGGATTTGGAAAATTGTTCGAACGTATTAAAAAAGGAGAGGTTGTTTTCTTACCTGATACATATTATAATGTTCATGAAGTAGATCCTTCATTTCCTGATTTTCCGGTATGGGTTAGAGCACTTGGTTTTACATTAAATGATAATAATGGGAATCCCAGCAAAATAGTTTTAATGCACGAAAACATTACTGATCGCAAAAATGCTGAAGCATTATTAAATGATATCATTGAAAATAATCCGATGTCAATTCAAATAGTTGATAAAGAAGGACATACTTTAAGAGGAAATCCTGCATTTGTTCAACTCTTTGGTTCAGTTCCTCCCCCTGAATTTTCAATTTTTGAAGATTTAAAAAGTAAAAGCATTGAATTGGAAAATTTGGTTGCCAGGGTCAAAAATGGTGATATTGTTCATTTACCTGATATTTATTTCAATGCACATGATGCGCATATTGAGGCACCTGATATTCCACTCTGGATTCGCGCATTAATATTCCCATTAAAAGATAGTGCAGGTAAGCCTGGGCGTTTTGTTTTTATGCACGAAAACATTACCGAACGCAAACTTTACGAAGCTGAAATTCACACGCTTAACGAACAGCTTGAGCAACGCGTTATTGATCGCACCGCACAGCTCGAAGCAGCCAATAAGGAACTGGAAGCTTTCAGTTATTCCGTATCACACGATCTGCGAACACCGCTGCGGGCATTAAACGGGTTTGCTACTATTCTTACCGAAGATTATTCAATAGTTCTCGACGACGAAGGTAAACGGTTGCTGGCGGTAATTTCGGAAAATGCGACGAAAATGGGTTGTCTGATCGATGATCTTCTTTCTTTTTCGCGATTGGGTCGCGTAGAAATGGTGCTTTCGACTATCCAGATGAAAACACTGGCAGCCAGTGTATTTAATGAACTTGTTCCGGAAAAGGACAGGGACAAAATCAGGTTTACGCTTGGCAATATCCCTGTTACACTCGGCGATCCTTCCATGGTTAAACAGGTATGGGTAAACCTTATCGGGAATGCCATCAAGTTTACTTCGAAAAAAACCGACAGGCATATTGAAATTGGCGTTATTACAGGCGAAAATGAGAATATCTACTTCGTGAAAGATAACGGTGCCGGTTTCGAAATGGCAAAAGCCACAAAACTTTTCAGTGTTTTCCAGCGCTTGCATACGTTAAAAGAATTTGACGGTACCGGGGCCGGGCTAGCCATAGTACGCCGAATAATTCTGCGCCACAACGGGCTAGTATGGGCCGAAGGAAAAGTTAACGAAGGGGCAACTTTTTATTTCTCATTACCCTTGCTGAAATAATTACCTGAAAACGGGGGCTTTAATTTCCTGTTTGAATGTACGAATACAGAATTTTTCATCCATACAATCATATAAATCATACTGAGGATGGAAATTGAAGTGGAAAATATATTTAACAATACTCTGCAGGAAATTGGAGGATTGCCCCGGGCGCAAGTTATTCGAAATACAAATTGAATTTGTGCAACATCACTGATAATAAAATTTATAGCTTTATTGATAGCGAAAAAAAATTTTCAATGAAAAAGCGAAACAATAATCCTGAAGATTCCGCTGGACTTCGACAAAGAGCTGAAGAACATATCCGGTCGCGGAAATCAGAAATAAATGCAACTATTTCTGAAACTGATATGCTGAAAATTATTCACGAGCTGGAGGTTAATCAGATTGAAGTGGAAATGCAAAACGAAGAGTTAACCCTTGCCAATGAAATTGCAAGGGCAGCTACTGAAAAATATGAGGAGCTCTATGATTTTGCCCCTTCGGGATATTTTACTTTGTCGCGCAACGGAAGCATTGTGGAAATAAACCTGCGTGGCGCACAGATGCTTGGCAAAGAAAGAAGTTTGTTGATAAACAGTCAGTTTGCCTTTTTTATAAAAGAAGATTCCCGTCTTGTTTTTGCAAATTTTCTGGACGAAATATTTCGGGGCAAAAGTCATGTTAACTGCGATCTCCCGCTTATTCCCATTGGCGATATCAGTTTGCATGTTCATCTTACAGGTATCATGTCCGATACTAAGGAGCAATGCCGAATAACTGCAGTTGACATTACCGAGCGAAAAAATGCTGAGGATGATCTCAGGAAAAACCTGGCAAAATACAAGGTTCTGATTGAAACCTTTCCGATAGCCATTACCATCAGCGATCCTGAAGGTAAAATTATCGAAACCAACGAAAAAGCTTTGGAACTGCTGGGATTATCGCGCGAAGAGCATTTGAAAAGAAAGCTGACAGGCGAAGAATGGACGATTATCAAACCCGATGGAAAAGTTTTTCCTCAGGATGAGTATGCAAGCGAAAAGGCTTTGAAAGAAAACAGGCTTGTTGAAAATGTTGAAATGGGAATTGTAAAACCAGGGGAGGAGACAACCTGGTTAAATGTTACAGCAGCCCCTATTCCTATTGAAGATCATGGTGTTATGATTGCCTACAACGACATAACCCCGCGCAGGCAAATGGAAAATGCCTTGTTCGAAAACGAGGAAAGGTTGCGACTGGCGTTGCAGGCAACCAACGATGTTGTGTGGGACTGGGATATTGTAAACGACTCACAACGATGGAATGAGGCCGGGAAAAAAGTATTCGGCTGGACCGAAATTGTTGAAAAAACAGTGAACGTAGCCTGGTGGATGGAACGTATTCATCCTGATGACAGGAAAAGAATTGAAGAAGGAATTGATGAAGTTGTGAAAAACAAATCCGGAGATAAATGGCAGGATGAATACCGTTTCAGGAAAGCTGATGGTACATATGCTGAAGTGCTCGACCGCGGAAATTTTCTGCGCGACGATGCTGGGAAACCCATACGCATGATTGGCGCTATGTTGGATATTACTGATAGAAGAAATGCAGAGAAATTGATTAAGGAGAATGAATATAAATTCCGCACTGTAGCCGACTTTACCTCCGATCTGGAATACTGGCAGTTGCCTGATGGCCAGCTTAATTACATTTCCCCTTCGTGCGAACGGATTACCGGATACTCAAGATCTGAATTTATTTCAAACCCTGATTTACTGGTAAAAATAGTACATCACGATGATTTAGCTAAGTTTTTAGAGCATTGCAACTTAGATAATGCCGGCAATTCAGATTTTTTTGAAAAAGAAATCAATTTCAGAATTATAAAAAAGGATTCAGCAATAATCTGGATTGAGCATTTTTGCAGAGCAGTTTTTGATGATAATAATACTTACAAGGGCAAAAGAGTAAGTCTTAGAGATATCACTAAACGCAATAATGCCGAACTGGCTTTAAAAGAAAGTGAGCTCCTGGCACATTCTATTGCCAACACAACTCCCTCACTGCTTTATCTTTATGACTTAGAAAAGGAGAAAAATATTTGGACTAACGAGGCCCACAAGCGCTTTTTTGAAGATTTAAAGAAAGACTCTTCCGATTTCGACTTTACCGAAATATCGCAGTTTACGCATCCCGATGATTTCAAGGAACTGATACGACTGGCTGATGAAACGCTGAACAACTTCAGTATTAACCATTACGAATTCGAACACCGACTGAAATGGAAGGATTCCTGGAGATGGATGAAGCTTTTTGTATCGGTGTTTAAAAGGGATAGCAATGGTAAACCCATTCAAATACTTGGAGCCTTATTTGATATTGACGAACAGAAAAAGACAGCGCAGGATTTGCTTGAAGCCAAGCATAAAGCTGAGGAAAATGAAGCATATTTTCGCAACATCTTCGAGAATTCCGCGGTTGGTAAATCAATCACTGGTTTGGATGGCTCGCTTAAAACAAACAAAGCGTTTAGTCGTATGCTTGGATACTCGTTGGAAGAATTTCAGGCACAAAATATTTTTGCCATCACTCATTCCGATGATATTAAAAAAAGTAAAGATGCTGTTGATGTCTTGTTAAATGGTGAAAAACAGCAAGTTAAATTTGAAAAAAGATATATCCATAAAAATGGGTCAGTAGTATTTGCCGATGTAGTAACCAGTTTGCAGAAGGACAGAAATAGTAAACCTTTGTTTTTTATAACGTCAATTAATGACATCACCGAACGTAAGCATCTCGAAAAAATCCGCGAAATACAATACAATATTGCCACAGCAGGGGTTACATCCGATAACATTGAGCAATTACTCGAATTTACCCGTGTTCAGTTAAGCCAGATATTAGATACAACAAATTTTTTTGCCGCACTTTACAACGAAAAAACCAACACTTTTAAAAAACTGCATTGGGTTGATGAAGCTGATGATTTTGTTGAATGGGAAGCCCCGCAATCATTTTCGGGCTACGTAGTACAAACCGGAAAAACATTGTTGCTGAACAAACAGGAAATAGCAAAACTGAGTGAAGAACAAAATATTCCCATTACAGGCAAACCCTCTGAGTGTTGGTTAGGGGTTCCTCTTATTGTCGATAAAAAAGCCATCGGTGTTCTGGTAATACAAAGCTATACCGATCCAAATGCGTTCGATACTTCCAGTGCCATGCTTTTCGAACAGCTTGCCTATTATTTAAGTGCTTTTATCGAAAAAACCATTATTCTTCAGGATTTGAACGATGCTAAACTACATTCCGAAGAAAGCGAACAGCGATTATTTGCTTTTATAAACTCGGTTCCTGATGTAACATGCTACAAAGATGGGGACGGAAAATGGTTGCTGGCAAATGAAGCAGATCTGAAACTTTTTTGTTTAACAGGGGTGGATTATTTTGGTAAAACTGATCGGGAATTGGCTGCATATACTAATGAACTCTATATGGATTCTTTCCTGTCGTGCATGGAAACAGATGAAATATCGTGGAATAAAAGGTCAATGTCAAAAGGGATTGAAGTTATACCAACGCCTGATGGCGGAAGTAAAACATTTGAAGTATATAAAATTCCATCGTTTCATCAAAATGGAGAAAGAAAAGGCCTGGCAGTAATAGGCAGGGATATTTCTGAATTATACGAAACACAACAGAATCTTTTACTGGCAAAACAAAAAGCTGAAGAAAGCGAAGAGAAATTCAGGACTTTATCAGAAAATTCGCCGGCTATAATTTACAGAATCCTGCTTAAACCTTCAATGAGATTTGATTATGTAAGTCCTGCTGTAACTGAAATATCAGGTTATACGCCCGAGGAACATTATGCCGACCCTGACTTAGGTTTTAAACTGGTGCATCCCGAAGACCGGCATATTCTTGAAAACTCGATGCATAAAACTCAGGGTGAACCTGTTGTTCTGCGTTGGATAAAAAAGGATGGAAAAATAATGTGGACTGAACAGCGAAATGTATTAATCTTTGATAAAGATGGCAATCCATTTGCTATTGAAGGTATAGCCACCGATATAACCGCACAAAAAGAGGCTGATGCAAAAGTAGCGTTTCAAGCTAATATGTTAAGCCAGATATCGGAAGCTGTAATTGCTACCGACTTGGAAGGTGTTATTACATATTGGAATAATTCGGCTGAGAAACTTTATGGATGGAAACAGGAAGAAGTTCTCGGGAAAAACATTACCGATGTTACGCCGACTTCAGCCACAAAAGATCAGACTATCGAAATATTCAATTCGCTTTCCAAAGGACAAAGCTTTACAGGTGAGTTTATGGTGAAATGTAAAGACGGGCACTCTTTTCCGGCAATTGTGAATGATTCGCCCATATACGATTCTCAAAATCAATTATTAGGGATCGTCGGCATTTCGTCAGATATTACTGAACGCAAACTGTATGAAGCTGAAATTCATAAACTTAACGAAGAGCTTGAGCAGCGTGTTGTTAATCGTACCGCACAACTCGAAGCTGCCAATAAGGAACTGGAAGCCTTCAGTTATTCGGTGTCGCACGATCTGCGAACACCGCTCAGGGCATTAAATGGGTTTGCTACTATTCTCACCGAAGATTATTCAATGGCTCTCGACGATGAAGGAAAACGCTTGTTATCGGTCATTTCGGAAAATGCGACCAAAATGGGTTGTCTGATTGATGATCTGCTTTCATTTTCACGATTAGGACGCATTGAGATGCTGCCTTCGTTAATCAACATGAAAACAATGGCCGAAACTGTTTATAATGAACTTGTTCCGGAAACCGAAAAGGACAAAATCAGGTTTGCGCTTGGCAATATCCCTGCCGCACCCGGCGATCCTTCCATGGTTAAACAGGTATGGGTGAACCTTATCGGGAATGCCATCAAGTTTACTTCGAAAAAAACCGACAGGCATATTGAAATTGGTGTTATTACGGGCGAAAATGAGAATATATACTTTGTGAAAGATAACGGTGCCGGTTTCGAAATGGCAAAAGCCACAAAACTTTTCAGCGTTTTTCAGCGCTTGCATACGTTAAAAGAATTTGACGGCACCGGGGCCGGTCTAGCCATAGTGCGTCGCATAATTCTGCGCCACAACGGGCGTGTATGTGCCGAAGGAAAAGTTAACGAAGGAGCCACTTTTTATTTTACCCTGCCATCGGGTGAATAATATATTGTGTGTTCTATAAGCTTTAAGATTATTAGTGTAAGTAACTAATTCTAACAAGGGTTTCCCTGCCTTGTTAGAGTTAGTTGCCGTAATAAGGCAAGCAATTGCACCTTATTCCTGCTTATTCATCATTTTATTCATCAGTTTCACTATAATTTTTAAAGCCTGTAGCGTTTTTTGCTACACAATTTTTGTTTCTTCCTCTACACTTAAAGCGCAAAATCATCTACCCTCCGATTTTTAGCTTCATCCTACTTTTAATATTCTAATGTAAATTGTATCCATATGTGAACAAGTTACTTAAAACCTGATAAATAAATTCGGAAATGCACGTTTACAGGCTTTTACAAATACATTAGGAGTTGCGTTACTGAATACTAAGTTGAACATTTTCTGTAGCAGCAAGAGTCTTTTTACTGAAACTGGAATATTCAGCAATATCCTAAACTTGTCAATAACAATTGCCACTCATTTACAACACAAATACAACTAACCACTACTATCAACTTCTCGCTTATGACGGATTCGAATTACTTGCTTAATGAAATTGATGAAGCCATAATAATTTTTAAGCTCATGGGAAAAGGCTCTCCCGGGCCTGTTGTTGAAGCTAACAGGTTTGCTCATACTGTTTTAGGTTATACAAATGACGAATTTTATCAGCTATTTTCATCGAAATCAGGGTTTTATAGCGCTTTAAACGCCGATTTTAATTCAGTTTATAACTCTGCTACACAGGGAGTAGTTTATTTTGATGATATTGTGTGTCACAAAAACGGACAAAAATTATCGTTCCACATTAAAGCTTTCAAAGGAGATTGGAAAGGCGAACTTTGTCTTATTACCATCGCAAAAATAATTGCTGGGAGCGAACAAAATCAAAGCTTTACAGCTAAATCCGGCCAAGCTCTTTCACTAAGCAGCGAAGTTACAGCTACCCAATTATTTCAGATTAGCGAACTTATTATTGATCAGAATTTTACACCCGTAGCAATCGTCGACAGGCATAGTACTTTTTTAAGAGTTAACAGCGCCTTTTCGCAGGTTTTCGGATATATGGATAACGAACTTGTGGGCCTCAATCCCAAGGTGCTGTCGTCAGGATTGATAAACAATGAAACCTATAATGAAATTGGCCAAAATCTGAAAACAAAAGGCCATTGGCGGGGCGAACTGATTGGTAACACAAAAAATGGTAAAAGTGTTGGTTTAAGAACTGCCATTTATTCAATAAAAGACAATGAGGGCGAAATAGTAAAATACATTGTTTTGCTCGAAGACAACACCGAATTGGCTGAAATAGAATCGGAATTAAAAAGAAGTTACCTCGCCGTTCAGAATAATTTCGAAGAACTTCTCGAAATAAAATCCGATCTCGAACAAAGTTACAAGCGTCTCGAAGCCGTTATAACAGGCTCTAACAGCGGCACCTGGGAGTGGAATATGCAAACCGGCGAAACTATTTACAACGAACGCTGGGCCGAAATTATCGGATATTCTCTTGCAGAGCTTTCGCCTGATATTCAAGCCTGGATTGATTTTGCACATCCTGACGATTTGCAGGTTTCAAACCAAAAAATTAACGATTACCTGCTAGGAAAAACTGATATTTATAATTGCCAGGCCCGCATGAAACACAAGGACGGGCATTGGGTGTGGGTTGAAGACCGCGGGAAAATAACAGAATGGGACGAATTGCATAAACCGCTTAAAATGAGTGGTACCCATACTGATATTACTGAACTTATTCAATCGCGGATCGCTCTGAAACATCAGCTTGATATCGAAGCTCTTCTTGCAGGCATTTCAGTTGATCTAACAAATGTAACCAGTGATAATCTTGACGATAAAATTCATGGCGCAATATCGGCAGTAGGCCATTTTTCTGTGGTTGACCGCGCGTATTTGTTCCTTCTCCAGGAGAACGGGGCATTAATGGATAACACCCACGAATGGTGTGCCGAAGGTATTGAACCTCAGATACAGAATCTTAAAGATTTGTCTGCAACAATTTTCCCCTGGTGGATGGAGAAAATGCACCGGAAAGAAACTATTCAGTTTCAAAGAATTTCCGAAATGCCTGATGAAGCAGTTAACGAAAAGGAATTATTACAATCGCAAAATATACTTTCAATTTTGGTAGTCCCGGTTTACCATGCCGGCAAACTCCTCGGTTTTATAGGTTTCGATAGTGTGATGGAGGAAAAAATATGGTCTGATTTTGAGATACATACCCTCCGGACTTTCGCAATTTCGGTTGCCAATGCCATAACTTCGGCACGGTCGCAAAAAATCCTGCTTTCGGCAAAAGAGAAAGCTGAATCAAGCGAAAAACAACTTCATTCACTTTTCGATAATATGTTTGATGGTGTTGCAGGTTGTAAACTCGTTATTGAAAATGATATTCCTGTCGATTTTATTATCCTTGAAGTTAATACGGCATTCGAAAGCTTAACCGGTTTGAAGAAAGTTACCGGCAAGAAAATTTCGGAAGTACTTCCTGCTTTTCTGCTTTCCGACACCGGCCTGCTCAATATATGCTGCAGGGTAGCTCTGAGTGGGAAAGCTGAAAGGTTCGAAACGTATGTAAACAGCCTTAACAACTGGGTTTCCGTTTCGGTATATAGCATGGTAAGCGGATACTTCGTTTGTGTTTTTAATTATATCACCGACCGTAAGCATGCCGAAGAAGAAATAAGACAACTTAACACCGAACTCGAAAAACGTGTTGCCAGCCGCACCGCAAAGCTCGAAGCTGCCAATAAGGACCTCGAAGCATTCAGCTATTCAATATCCCACGACCTGCAATCACCATTAAGATCAATTGACGGGTTTGCATTCATCCTGCAGGAAGATTATGCGCATTTGCTGCCTCCCGAAGGAAAACATGTAATACAGGTTATTCTCGACACTTCAGCCAAAATGAGTAACCTTATTAACGATATGCTTACATTTTCGCGTGTTGGTAACCGGGAAATTTCAAAAACAACAATTGATATGGCTGCCATGGCCGAATCAGTTTTTCATGAGCTCACAACTCGCGCTGAAAGGGAACGCATAGAGTTTATAATCAGAGACATGCCAAAGGCAACAGGCGATTCATCCATGATAAGGCAGTTATGGATAAATTTAATAGGCAATGCGATAAAGTATTCCTCAAAGCGGCCATACCCTACCATCGATATCGGGGTAAATATTCATTTTATGGGCAATATTTATTACGTGCAGGATAATGGAATCGGATTCGATATGTGCTACGCAAATAAGCTGTTCAATGTATTTCAACGCCTGCATACAAGCAATGATTTTGAAGGCACAGGTGTAGGGCTCGCTATCGTTAGCCGCATAATAAAAAGACATAACGGACATATATGGGCCGATGGGAAAGTAAATGAAGGGGCTACCTTCTACTTTACGCTTAACGATAAAAAAGCAGAGAAAGTTAAAAAGCGAAAACCTTTGATTTAGTTATATTTAGCTACCGACCAACCGATTAAATGAATTAAAAACGCATAAAACTCAAAATCAACGGATAGTAAATTATTAGAGGGCGATAAGGAACTTGAGAAAATGGGAAAAAGAAAAAATAACTTTGTCCAAAACGAGCTGATTCGTAAGCAGACAGAAATAAGAAAAAGCAAGAAACAAGCGGAAAAAGTAGAATCTCTTTCCGCTGATTCTACATTAAAACTTCTGCGAAAACTCGAAATCCGCCAGATTGAGCACCAGCAGCAACAGAGTGATTTTGGTTTTGTTTCCTTACCCGACGCCCTGCCAGTACTTGATGTCAAAAACAGTATAGTTGAGCCCAGTCAGCAGGAAGAAGCTCTTCGCGAAGCAAACAGAATACTTTCAGAAACATTAAAAAAATATACTTCCTTATATGATTCATCTCCATCAGCGCTTTTTACTTTTGATAAAGCTGGTGTTATAACTAATATTAACCTCACTGCTGCCAGGTTACTTGGTAAGGAACGTTCCCTCTTGATTAACGCTAACATTAATCTGTTTGTAGGGGATCATTCTGCAGCTGATTTTCAGGATTTCCTGAACAAAACGTTCGAAACACAAACCACTCAATCGGCTGCAATCAGCCTTCATAACGCATCGGGAACTTCAACCGATGTTCTGATGGAAGGTCTTGTTTCGGACAACAAAATTGAATGCCAGGTATCAGCAGTTGTTGTAAATGGAATCAACGAATTAAAGGAATATGTTAATGTGCTACAGGATAAATACGATAGTATATTCGATAATATTCTTGATGTATATTACGAATCTACTATTGATGGAATTATACTCGAAGTAAGCCCTTCTGTTTCCATTCTTTCGGGCGGTCAGCTTAAGCGGGAGGAACTTATCGGAAGGTCGATACTCGAATTTTATCCTTTTAAAGATCAACGAGATACATTGCTTAAGGAACTAACAGAAAAAGGGAGTGTGACTGATTTTGAAATGTATTTTCGAAATGCTGATGGCGAACTGGTACCTTGTGCTCTTTCGTCAACTATAAAATATAGCATCAGCGGAAGCGTCGATAAAATTATAGGAACAATCCGTGATACGAGAAGGCGAAAAAAATCGGAAGAATTACTCAGGGAAAGCGAGGTGCATTTCCGCACACTTGCTGATACTGGCCATTCGTTGGTATGGCTTTCGGATATAAATAAAGAATTCTATTATTTCAATAAACCCTGGTTCGATTATACCGGCCGCATTCCCGGACTGGAACCTGAAAGGGATTGGGCCGAAAGCATACACCCCGATGACAAGGACAGAGTGCTGGAAGTCTTTATCCGCGAAAGCGACAAACAAAATAAGTTCACTATCGAATTCAGGGTACTGCATTACAGCGGCGAATACCACTGGATACTCAACGACGCCTCACCACGTTACAACAGTAAGGGCGAATATATAGGCTACATAGGCCACGGACTTGATATTAATGATTTAAAAAAATCGGAAAAAGCGCTGATAGATAGCGAATTGCGGTTTAGTCAGGTAACAGCCGGATCCGAAATATGGGTGTGGGAAGTAGATTCAAACGGATTAATTACCTATGTGAGCGGTGAAGCAGAAACTCTGCTCGGTTACAAACCCGAAGAATTATTAGGTAAAAAATATTTTTACGATTCCTTTGAACCGTCAGTTAAAGATGAGCTCAAAAACGCAGCATTTAATGTTTTTAAAAATAAGGAGACTTTTAACAATTTTATAAATCCCAATGTTCATAAAAAAGGCCATAGCGTAATACTTGAAACCAGCGGAGTGCCTGTGCTCGATAAACACGGCAACCTCATTGGCTACAGGGGTACGGATAAAGATATTACAAGGCGCTTCAGGGCTGAAGAAGACCTGAAAAACAGCGAGTTTAAATTCCGTAACCTTTTCGAAACTATGTCGCAAGGGGTTATATATCAGGATACTTCCGGTGAAATAATCTCAGTAAACCCTTCGGCTCTGCGCATTCTCGGGTTAAGTTTTGAGGAGGTGATAGGTAAATATACATTTGACCCTAACGGAAATGCAATCTGTGAAGATGGCTCTCTTTTCGGAGCAGAAGCTCATCCTTCGCTTTTGGCAATAAAAACCGGTAAAGTAAATGAAGCTGTAATGGGAGTATTTAATCCTCTTAAAGGTTACTATAACTGGATTAAAGTGAGTGCAACTCCCGAATTTATGCCCGGCGAAACAAAGCCTTTCAGAACTTTTACCACTTTCGAGGATATAAGTCAGTTGAAAGAAAGCCTTTATGAGCTTAGTATTGTTAACCAGAGTCTTGAAATACGTGTTGAACTCCGGTCCCAGGAAATTCGCCAGTTTGCCAATATGCAAAAAGCTATTCTCGATAATGCGGGCCTCTCTATATTTTCAACTTCAGCTGATGGTATTGTGCAGACTTTCAACTCGGCAGCCGAACAAATGCTGGGCTATTCCGCTGATGAGGTAATAGGAAAAGTTACCCCCGATATTTTTCATGACAAGGAACAGTTAAACCGTTTTGCCGCTGAAGTCAGCAACATGTCGGGCAATACAATCCCTGCTGACTTTACCGAAATGACAGGCGTATATAATTTGCTGCCGGCCAAACCACTCGAATGGGATTTTATTCACAAGCATGGTAACAGGTTTCCGGTTAATCTTACGGTTTCGTCGTTCGAAGATGCAAACGGGGCAATTGGAGGCTATATTGGTGTTGCAATGGATGTTACCTCAGAGAAAAAAGCAATGGAATCGTTGCGGCTCAGCGAAGAAAGGTTTCATGCCATGTTCCATAATCACGCAGCTGTTATGTTCCTCGTTAATCCTGAAACCGGATTTATCATTGAAGCAAATCAGGCTGCTGCTGCTTTTTATGGTTATAATTTCAACGGCGATATCAAAATTCATATCAATGAAATTAATATAATGTCGCATGAAGAACTGGCACCGCAATTGAACGATGCCGTTCAGCGAAACCGTAATTATTTCATTTTCAAACATAAACTTGCTACAGGCCAAATCCGGTTGGTTGAAGTTCACTCATCGCCTATTGATGTTGAAGGAGATAAACTATTATTCTCAGTCATTCACGATATAACAGATCGACGCGAGGCTGAGGAGCTTTTACGAAAAAGCGAAGCCGAGAACCGTGCAATTCTTACCGCCGTTCCCGATTTAATGTTCCGGCTCAATAAGGACGGGGTTTTTCTGGCATTCCATGCCGGGAATAAAGAATCCCTGATGCTTGAACCCAATATGTTTCTCGGAAAGAATACACGGGACATTCTGCCTGCCGCTATAGCTGACAAAGCAATGATAGCCCTTCAACAAGCATTCAGCTCGCACGATACTATAACTTTTGAATACGAACTGCTGGTTAATGGAAGTGTCCGTTACTACGAGGACCGTGTACTTGCTATTTCCGATACCGAAGCACTTTCCATAATCCGCGATATTACTCCGCGAATAATTGCTGAAAAAGCGCTGCAATGGAACGAATCACTCCTCAAGAAAATGACAGAATCCTCGCCACTGGCATTTCTAGTTGTCGATAACCGAACGGATGAAATTCTTTATACCAATCACCGGTTTTTCGAAATTTGGGGCATCACCCATCTTGAAGAAAAGGTTCAGAAAAGCGAACTTAAAAATAATGATATTATCCCCGACTGTTTGCCGGTTTTAAAAGATATACCTGCATTTGCCGCTTCGTGTGCGCCATTGCAACAACTTGATAATCTTTCTGTTTTGGAAGATGAAATTCCATTTTCCGATGGCCGTATCATACGCAGGTTTACAACTCAGTTAAGAGATGATGATGGCGGGTACCATGGCCGTTTGTATATTTTTGAAGATATCACTGAACGAAAATCCACGGAACAGTTTATCAGCATACAACGCGACCTGGCAATTAAACTGAGCGCCTGCTCCAATTTGAACGAAGCTCTTACTCTGTCGCTGGATTCACTCCTTGAGTTTAATGTTATTGATGCAGCAGGTATTTTTCTGCTCGATCAGGAACTTGAAGAGTTTAAACTCACTGCATATAGTGGTGTTTCGGAACAGTTTAAGCAGATGGTTTCATCGGTTAGATCAGATTCGCTTTATGGCGAGATCGTACTTAAAGGTAAGCCTTTTTACGGTACTTTCGAAGAAATCATTGGTCGCATTTATCCCTCATTTAGCAATTCCGGGTTCCATCACATTGGATTTATTCCTATTCAGTTTGAAGGAAGAGTAATAGGATCATTCAATGTTGGTTCGAAATCAGTTCAGGGGTTTAATAATAATATTACTCTTCCCATCGAATCACTTGCCTTACAGGTAGGGGGCGCCATTTTCAGGATCAAAGCCGAAAACGCACTTTTGTCGAGCCAGCTGAATTTTAAAACACTCTTCGATACCATTGACGATTTCCTGTTTATTCTTGATACCGAAGGAAATATTATGCTCACCAATCCTGCTGTTCAGCAAAGGCTTGGTTATACATCCGCTGAATTACAGAAACTGGATATACTTAAAATACATCCTTCGGGTGAGCAGGATGATTTATGGTTTTCAATACAGGAAATGATAGCAGGCAAAGCTTCCTATTGCTCCATACCGCTTTGCGCAAAGGATGGAACCTTTATTCCTGTCGAAACCCGCATAATTGCCGGAAGATGGGATAACAGAGATGTGCTCTACGGTATTTCGCGCGATGTTACCGAACTGCGTAAAACCGAAAAAGAACTTCAGCTGCGCGAATCATACCTTTCAGCAGTAATAAACAATCATCCCGGAATGTTTTGGATGAAGGACCTGAATGGAAAGTATCTGCTGATTAATGAGCACAATGAACAATTTATGCGCTTGGCAACATCGCTCCAAAACAACGAAATTCTGGGGACTACTGACTTCGAAATTTTTTCTGATGAAGATTCACAAAAGTATCTCGAAGAGGATCAGCGGGTTATTGATTTCCGTATGCCTCTAATTATTGAAGAGCAGAAAATTGTTGATGATCAGTTGATGTGGTACGAGAAGTCGAAATTTCCGGTGGTGGACAAACGAAACGAGGTTATTGGTGTTTCGGCATATGCAATTAATATTACGGAACGTAAAAAAACAGAAGTAGCACTTAAAATGCAGAGTGCTGCTTTCGAATCGTTTGCTTTGGCAATTATAATAACCGATATTAAGGGGGTAATCCTTTGGGCTAATTCTAGTTTTGCCGGTCTTTCGGGGTATCCGCTATCGGAAGTAATAGGCAAAACCTCCGGCGAATTGCTATTGTCAGGGAAACAGGATAAAGCTTTTTATTCCAATATGTGGAGCACCATACTCAGCGGGGAAATATGGAGTGGCGAATTAATTAACAGAAGGAAGGACGGACAGCTTTATTCGGAAGAACAAACTATAACTCCTGTTTTGGATCAAAATGGAGATATCTCAAATTTTATCGCTATTAAAATTGACATCACCAGCAGGAAGGAAATGGAAAAAGCTCTGCGCGAAAGCGAAGCCCGTTGGAATTTTGCTCTCGAAGGATCGGGCGATGGTGTGTGGGACTGGAACGCTACTAACAATGAAGTGTTTTTCTCAAAGCAATGGAAAGAAATGTTGGGGTATTCAGAATCTGAAATAGGAAATACCCTCAGCGAATGGGACAAGCGTGTGCATCCTGATGATAAAACAGAATGTTACGCCGAACTGGAAAAACACTTTGCCGGCATTACCGAAATATATATGAGCGAGCACCGTATGCTTTGCAAGGATGGTTCATATAAATGGATTTTTGACAGGGGTAAGGCGGTAAGCTGGCAACCTGACGGGCGCCCGCGACGTGTTATCGGAACGCATACCGATATTACCGCCCGCAAAAAAACAGAACAATCGCTGCTGGCATCTATCGAAAAAGAAAAAGAACTTAACGAACTGAAATCAAAATTTATTTCGGTAGCCTCGCACGAGTTCCGGACGCCTTTGTCAACAATACTGGCTTCGAGCGAGTCGCTTGGATCCTACTGGGAACGTATGACAGTTGAACAGCGCGAACTCCGTTTCAGTAAAATAAGACAGCAGGTCGAACATCTTAATAAGTACATTGGCGAAATGCTGCATCTTACGCGGTTACAGGCAAAAGAGTATTTGCTCGACCCTGTTAAATTCGATATGGTTGAACTTTTCAATACCATTCTCGACGAATTCCGGAATATTGGCAGCAAAAACGACAGGTTTGATTTTGAATCTCTGAAAGGACCTCTAAATGTTTACCTCGATAAAAATGAAATCGCGAAAGTAATAAACAATCTCATTACCAATGCATTGAAATACTCTGAAGAAGATATGCCGATTTCGGTAAAACTTAACAGTGATAACAACTCAGTTTATTTTAGTATTAAGGATAAGGGAATCGGCATTGGAAAAGCTGATATGAAACACCTGTTCGAACCCTTTTTCAGAGCATCCAATGCAGGCAATATACCAGGAACTGGGCTGGGACTTAACATTGTTAAAGAAGCAATTGACCGTCATAAAGGTACCCTCTCCGTAAAAAGCAAGCTTAACGCAGGCTCGGAGTTTATAGTGCAGTTACCTCTTTCTATCAGTCATGACCTGAAAAATGTTGAATAAATAATTTGTGAAAAGTTTAACCTGAAAAATACTCAGAATTTGTAGCATGAAATAGCCATGATTGGATTAAATAACCAACCAAGATGATATTATGATCAATCTGGCATATTCCATCCCGATCAATCGGGACAAATAGTGACCCGTAAAAAATAAATAATAACGCATGAAAAAGGTATTGATAATTGAAGATCAGTTGTCTATTTCGGAAGAAGTAAATGATTGGTTTACATTCGAGGGATTCGAAACTCTTACAGCCACCAACGGACTCGCCGGCGTTGAATTGGCTAAGGGCCAGTTGCCTGATCTTATTGTGTGCGACATCATGATGCCCGGAATGGATGGCAGAGAAGTATTATCCGTCTTACGCAAAAATCCAGCTACCAGGATGATACCGTTTATATTTATGACCGCTCTCGCCGAACGCGAAAACATACGAACGGGCATGGACCTGGGAGCTGATGATTATATCATTAAGCCATTTACCCGCAGCGAAATGTTGAAAGCAGCCACAACACGACTCCAAAAAACAGGTGATTTTAAAATGAATACCGAATCGGCAATAAACGAACTCCGCGATAGCATTATACTCCACCTTCCCCACGAATTACTTACGCCGCTCAATGGCATACTAGGTGCCAGTTATTTGCTTAAAGATGCTGATATACATTTTACTACCGACAAACGTGTAGAGCTGGGTGAAAATATTCAACTAAGCGCAAACCAGCTTTTCAGGCTTTTTCGCAATTACCTAATTTATGCCCAGCTGCAACTTAACGCAATTAAAAATAACCGGCAATCGGTACTAAAAAATCCCTGCGAAATAAGCAAAGCACTTTCTAACGAAATTGCCCGGGGTTATAACAGGATCAACGACGTGCAGGTAACGGTTTCCGAAGGATGTATAAATATTGAAGAAACTGAATTCAGAAAAATCGTTGAAGAACTTATTGATAATGCTTTTAAGTTTTCGCAGCCCGGTCAGAAGGTTATAGTAAGTTGCGGAACCGAAAATAAAACTTTCAGGCTTATCGTAAAAGATCATGGCAGGGGAATGCTGGCTGCCGATATTCATAAAATCGGGGCAAGTATGCAATTCGACCGCAGAATTCACGAACAGAGGGGTTCGGGCATGGGACTGATTATTGCAAAAAAACTAATTGAACTATATGATGGTAAGCTGTTTATCGAAAGTATGCCTGGCCAGGGAAGCACGTTTATTGCTATTTTTCCGGAACCTTAATACCAGAAGTGAATTTTTAGTAAAAAGCACTTAAAAAGTAGCTATGAAAAAAATACTGATAATAGAAGATAACAAATCATTAAACGAGGAATTAATTGACTGGTTTACCTTCGAAGGTTTCGAAGCCTGGTCAGCTGATAATGGTTTTGCCGGAATCGATATGGCTTGCCAGTTGGTACCCGACATTATCTTATGCGATATTATGATGCCTGATATGAACGGTACCGAAGTGCTTGAAGATTTGCGCAATAATGTCTCAACCAGGCTTATCCCTTTTATTTTCATGACTGCACTCTCAGGGCGTTTGAATATCCGAACCGGAATGGAGTTGGGGGCCGACGATTATATAACAAAACCTTTCACCCGGGTTGAACTTATAAAAACAATAACTACCCGATTGAAAAAAGCGGAAAATATCAGGGAACTAACTGATGCCAAAGCCCAGGAACGTACTGCCAAGCTCAATTTTACCAACATGGAGCTCGAAGCATTCAATTATTCCGTTTCTCATGATTTGCATGCACCGTTGCGGGCATTAAACGGATACGCGAACATGCTTACCGAAGATTACGCCGATTTGCTTGATAGCGAAGGCAAGCGCATGCTGAATGCAATAACTGAGCAATCAAAAAAAATGGGCGCCCTGATTGATGATCTTCTATCGTTTTCACGTATCAGTACCAACGAAATAAAAATATCGGCTATTGATATGCACGACTTAGCATTAACGGTTTTTACTGAATTGGCTGCAGATAAGGATAAAGCAAAAATTGATTTCCGGATTTCAGAAATTGACAGTAGTTATGGCGATGCTCCAATGATAAAACAAATATGGGTAAACCTGATCAGCAATGCAATTAAATATACTTCAAAAATCACAAATCCGGTAATAGAAATTGGTAGCACAAGCTCTGAAACCGAAACCGTTTTTTTTATAAAAGATAACGGGGCCGGTTTTGATATGGAATATTACGATAAACTCTTCAGCGTTTTCAAACGGCTGCATTCGGCAAGGCAATTCGAAGGCAACGGCGTAGGCCTTGCAATTGTTCAGCGCATTGTTCAACGGCATCAGGGCCGGGTATGGGCCGAAAGCGAAATTAACAAAGGAACCACTTTCTATTTTGCCTTACCATTAGCCGCATCATCACATTTGAAAGGGGCTGCTGTGTGACGGTCTTTTTTTTCTTGTCATTATTAACAATTTATCACCGGTTTTAACTAAACACAAACTCTTTTATTACTACACATAACTACCGCAATTACTGAATAAAATGAACGAAAGCGACTTGATCAACAAAATTGAAGATGCGATCTTTATTCACGAAATCACTGATAACGGAACCCCCGGCGCTTTGATTGAAGTGAACCGGTTTGCATGTGAAATTCTCGGATACACCCGTGCGGAATTGATGCTTTTAGCTGTAACTGATATCAGTGATCCATCTACAGCAAATAATCCAAAGGATTTTGCTGAAATTATGGTCAGGAAAGGAACAATTACTTTTGATGAAAATATCCTTCATAAAAATGGTTGCCGCATTCCTTTCAGCATGAAAACCTACAAAGAAAACTGGAAAGGAAAAGATTGCTTGTTTACAATCGGCAGGGATATTTCGAAACAGGTCGAAAATATCAAAGAACTGAAACAGGCAAACCAGGATTTTGAACAATCCTTCGATGCCTTCGATGGCCTTCTTTTTATTCTCAATATGCAAGGTGATATTTTACATACTAATAAATCAGTAACCCATACTCTGGGATATACACCCGCTGAGCTATTAGGTCAATCCGTTTTAAATGTTCATCCATCCGAACGCAGAGACGAAGCCAGGCAAGTAGTGGCGGGCATGTTGGCCGGCGAGAAATCAATTTGTAATATTCCACTGTTAGCTAAAAACGGCGATTTTATACCCGTCGAAACAAAGGTGTACCCGGGCCGGTTTAACGGACAGGATATTCTCATTGGTACAAGCTGGAATATTACCAGGCTTATAAATGTTCAGAAAGAACTCGAACAATCCAATAAAAGGCTCGAAGCCGTAATTATAGGTTCCGATACTGGCACCTGGGAGTGGAACATGAAAACTGGCGAAACTATTTTTAACGAACGATGGGCCAATATTATAGGGTATACTTTAGCTGAATTACAACCAACATCCATAAAAACATGGCAACAATATTCACACCCTGATGATCTGATTGTCTCAAATCAAAAAATTGAAGCCTATTTAAAGGAACCTTCAGGGATTTACGAAAGCCAGATAAGGATGAAACACAAATCCGGACATTTTGTGTGGATTATTGACCGTGGCAAGGTAACCGTTTGGGACGAAAACAACGAACCACTCATCATGAGCGGTACACATATTGATATCAGCGAGTTGAAAAGGTCGCGCGAAATCCTGAAACACCAAATTGATATTGAGGAGCTTATTGTTGGTATTTCTGCTGATTTAATAGAAGTGTCAGCTGATAACCTCGATCAGAAGATTCACCATGCGATATCAGTTATCGGAAATTATTCATGCGTTGACAGGTCATACGTATTTCTACTCCGCGACGACAATAACTATATGGATAATACACACGAGTGGTGTGCCCCGGGAATTGAACCGCAGATTGAATACCTGGTGGATTTACCTGTTTCGATGATGCCCTGGTGGATGGAAAAAATGCTTAGTAAGGAAAATATACTTATCAAACAGGTTAAGGATTTGCCGGATGAAGCATCGGTTGAGCGCGAAATACTCTTATCGCAGGATATTGTTTCGTTGCTTGTTGTTCCTTTGTATAAAGGGGAAGAGCTGCTCGGTTTCATTGGTTTCGATTCAGTAAACAGGGAAAAAATATGGTCGGAATTTGATGTTTACACGCTCAATACATTTGCTCACTCGGTTTCAAATGCAATTTTTTCGGCCCGCGCCCAGAAACAAATTCTAATTTCGAAAGAAAATGCCGAAGCAAGTGAAAAACGGTTTCACTCCCTGTTCGAGAATATGATTGAAGGGTTTATCGATTGTAGTGTGATTTTCGAAAATGAGGTTCCTGTCGATTTTATCTGTGTAGATGTTAACACTTCGTTTAAAACAATTACAGGACTTACTAATGTTGCCGGACGAAAACTTTCAGAAGTGCTGCCCGATTTCATACATAGTGATAAGGAACTTGTAGAAATACTCGGAAGAGCTGCTACCACAGGTATTCCCGAACGATTCGAGATATTTGTCAACAGCTTTAATAATTGGTATTCAATCTCGCTGTACAGCCAGCAAAAAGGAAACCTGGTTATTGTTTTCGATATAATTACTGAACGGAAGCTGGCTGAAGGTAAAATCAGGAAACTCAACGAAGAACTTGAGGACAGGGTAAAACGGCGTACTGCTCAGCTCGAATCGGCCAATAAAGAACTCGAAGCGTTCAGTTATTCAATTTCTCATGACTTGCATGCTCCCCTCAGGGCTATGGATGGTTTTGCCAATATCCTGCTCGAAGATCACGAAGCTTCACTTGATACTGAAGGGAAACGCCTGCTGGGAATCATCATCGAAACAGCAGGAAAAATGGGACGTCTGATCGATGATTTGCTTGCTTTTTCAAGGCTTGGGAAAAGCGATATCAGGGTAACAGAAATTGACATGAAAATAATGGTAAACTCTGTTTACCAGGGATTGGTAGCTGACTCCGGAAAGGATAAAATAGAATTTCTGCTGCACGATATTCCGCATGCATATGGCGATGCTTCACTTATTCGGCAGGTGTGGGTTAACCTCATAAGCAATGCGATAAAATACTCATCCAAAATTCAGCAACCCAAAATTGAAATAGGGAGCGAAACAAGCGATTCCGGAACTGTATATTTTGTAAAAGACAACGGGGCCGGATTTGATATGGATTATTACGATAAATTGTTTGGTGTTTTCCAGCGTTTGCATACTTCAAGGGAGTTTGCAGGCAACGGTGTAGGCCTGGCAATTACACAGCGCATTATTATACGTCATGGTGGCAACATAGAAGCCCATGCTAAAATTAACGAAGGAGCAACATTCTTTTTTACCTTACCGCATAATGTTCTAAGTGAAGTTTAAAAAAAGAAAACCGGAACTGTCGCCCTGATATAGTTTTTATAAGTAATGCCAGGTACATATAACTAACTCTGATACAAGGAATTAAAGTCAATGAAAAAAAATACACGAGTTCGGTTTACCCCGTTATTACAATTCATTGTTTGCAGAAGATTTTCTTACAATCGCAAGATTCGTTTTATCATTTAAGCCAGAGCATAATTTGAGTTAAATTTGTTGGTATCATTTTGAATAATTTGTAAAATCAAGATCGATTATGGAAAATAAAATAAGACTTCTAATGGTGGAAGATATTCCCACTGATGCCGAACTGGTTAAGCATGAGCTAAATAAAAGTGGTATGCAGTTTGATATTAGAATCGTTGAACTACAGCACGATTATATTGATCAGCTTAAATCTTTTGATCCTCAACTGATTCTCTCCGATTATAACCTTCCCATGTTCGATGGGATGAAAGCACTGCGGCTGCGCGAAGAGCATGCACCATATACTCCTTTCATACTTGTTACCGGCACCAATAACGAGGAAATCGCCGTTGAATGTATGAAAGCCGGGGCCGATGACTATATACTCAAAGATAATCTCACCCGATTGGGCGAAGCAATTAAATCGGCTATCCGGAAAAAAGAAATTATCAGGTCGAAAGATGCGGCCGAAGAAAAACTGAAAATACTTTCGCTTGCCGTTGAGCAGAATCCGGCTTGCATTGTAATTACTTCCGTGGATGGTACAATCGAATATGTTAACCCAAAATTTACCGAAATTACTGGTTATACTGCCGAAGAAGCTTACGGGAAAAATCCAAGGATTTTAAAATCGGGTTTGCATTCCGACGAATTTTACCGAAACATGTGGCAAACCATTATGTCGGGTAAAGAGTGGATTGGCGAAATGCAGAATAAAAAGAAAAGTGGAGAGGTATATTGGGAAAATGCCCTTATCTCACCACTGCTCAATGAGTCTGGCGAGATCATGCATCTGGTTGCTATAAAGGAAGACATTACCGAAAAGCGCCGTATGATTGAGGACATGATCATTGCCAAAGATAAAGCCGAAGCCGGCGACAGGCTTAAAACCGCTTTTATCAATAATATCTCGCACGAAATCCGTACTCCGCTCAGTGGCATTGTTGGTTTCAGCGAAATGATACTTAGTCCCGACGTTTCAATCGAAAACAAAACTGCTTTTAATGACATTATCAAAAAAAGTAGTGTCCGCCTTATGAACACCATTTCAAATTACCTTGATATTTCGCTTTTGGTTTCAGGTAATATGGAGGTTCGTAAATCAGTGTTTGCATTGAACAGTGTTCTGGATGATATAAAAGATAAATTTTCCTCTGCCTGTTCTACTGCAGGTATTGAGCTGGTTGTTGTAAAACCTTCCGCTCCGCCCGACATACAGATAAACTCTGATATTGAACTTCTTAAAAAAACATTTACACATTTACTCGATAATGCTGTTAAGTTTACAAAGCATGGCAAAATATCTTTTGGGTATAGAAAGAAAGCAGCTGAAATTGAATTTTTTGTTAATGATACCGGTATAGGTATAGATACAGATAAAACGAAGCTTATTTTTGAGTATTTCATGCAGGCTGATATCTCGCACACACGCAGGTACGAAGGCAGTGGCCTTGGATTATCAATTTCGGGTGAACTGGTAAAATTATTGGGAGGTCATATCAATCTCAAATCAGTACGCAATGAAGGATCATCATTTTATTTTTCATTGCCAACGAGTGTAATAGTAGCCGAGCCTGAAACCAAAGATATTAAAATCATACAGCCTGAATGGATATCAAAACCTGTTATTCTGGTTGCTGAGGACGATGATTTTAATTTTAAATACCTCGAAATTGTACTTAAGCGCGAAAACTATTTTGTATTACGGGCTGCCAACGGTTCCGAAGCAGTTGATATCTGCCACAGCAATCCGGAAGTAAACCTTATTCTTATGGATATGAAAATGCCGGTTATGGGCGGACTTGAAGCCACACGTAAAATAAAGGAGTTTTTACCAGCTTTGCCGATTTTAGCTTTAACGGCATTTGTTTCGGCCCGCGATGAGAGTGACGCTTATGATGCAGGTTGTATTGAATTTTTAACAAAACCTGTTAACAAACCACGTTTGCTTTCATCACTTCAAAAACACCTGGGGATTTCGTAACACAAAATGTAAAATAGTTTAAAAAGGCATTTCGCCGTCAAATTCACTTATCGGGTTATTGGGAGGCATTTCTTCATCCTATTTAAATTCGGGGATATTGCAAAAATCGCAAAATTTGTCATAGACTCTTAATTATTGAAAGTTGAGCGAAAGATATACTAAAATACAAAATTCATGTGTTGCTTCATGCGTATGTGAATAGAGATATGGTAAACTGAATGTAGGATTCGCTTATTTCGTCGTAAATTTGCAATCAGTTTATTCTCACATGCCGGATATGTTTAAAAAGATTTTTCTCTTTGTCGCTATTCTTATATCAGTTTCAACCGGATTTTCGCAAAACGGACCTGATACTCTCACAATTGACGAACCGGCTGATTGTGAGACAGTAGCTTATAATTCGGCTAACCTTATTATGTATTTTTATGCTATCCGCGATTTCGACAGTATTGGCATAACTCTCAATGACTGGCAGCAGTCCTGCGGTATGAGTGAGCCAATCATACGGACACGCATACTATTCTCAATTCTTGCCGACACATTCAGCGAACAGTTTTATGATTCATCCATGGTTGATTATATCCTTAATTATATGATCAGGATTGATACTACCAATGATCCTGATTTATATTACGATTATCCTTCCTATTACGGTTTTATTCCAATCCGCGGCGAATACGATTATTTTACACAATCCGTAGCCGATGAGCTACTTGGATTTGAGTTTTATAATCCTATGGAACTTCTTTTTAGCCAGTTTTATGCTAACCTGTTAACAAATCCAATAAAAGAACTGCAGTTGGTTGCTGATTATCAGGAATCTGATTTGCATAAGTATTATTATCGGGAAGTTGATAAATACAGGTATAAACCCGATTTCAATGTCGCCGGCTACACAGGTATCTGGATTCCGAGGGGCAATGCGGCTTTGCTTGGCAATCATCCGGTTTTGGGTTTTCAGTGCGGTATCTGGACAGATAAAATGAAGTATAATGCAACCATGGCTTTCAAGTTTTTAAAATCGAAGAATGAATATGTTTATATGAAGGACGGATTGGAAGATTCGACCGATTATTTCCTGGGCGGTTATGTTGGCATTGACCTGGAGCGGGTTTTGCTACGAAAAAAGCGGAATGAGCTTTGTGTGCTGGCGGGCGTTGGATTTGACGGATTAGATACAATAAGAACAAATACTGAGGATGATGATCCGGATAACGACGAAGGTCATTCAGTGAATTCAATCAATACTAATTTTGGACTTGGCTACCGCTATTATTTAAAAAACAACTTTTACGTGGCACTCCAAGGCAAATACAATATTGTAAACTACAACAACCAGGGCGGAACCAATTTGTCAGGAAATTGTGTAACTATTTCTTTCCTGGTTGGTGGTTTTGGGAATGGTGAGAAAGAAAACAGGCTGAGTGAGCTGAGGTATATTAGGTAAAGGTGTTGGTACTACAAAAATACAGTAGAGTTAGAATCAAAGTTGCTTTAGTCAACAGGACTTTAATATCAACACAAATAAAACAGGAAGATTGCCTTCAGAATATTAATTACGAAAAATTTTAAACGGCTTTATCCTTCATCAGTTTCAGACTAATATTCAAATACTTCCTCTCCAGTCCTGATTGTAAGCTTTTTCCCGTTAAATGGTTCGCAACGGCCAACAATTCGGGCTTCAATTCCAAAACTTTGGGAAATGGAAATAATTTCGCTGGCAATATGCTCAGGTACATATAATTCCATACGGTGACCCATATTAAAAACCTGGTACATTTCGCGCCATGGCGTTCCCGATTGCTGGTGTATCATACGGAAAAGGGGAGGAGGCGGGAATAAATTATCTTTTATAATGTGAAGATTGTCAATAAAATGCAAAACTTTGGTTTGCGCTCCACCGCTGCAATGTATCATTCCGTGAATTTCGGCGCGGTGCTTTTCCAAAATCTCCCTTATTACCGGCGCATAAGTTCGTGTTGGGGACAAAACGAGTTTACCGGCATTAATTTCTGCCACACCACTTGGATCGGTCAGCAACAGGTTACCTGAATAAACCAGGTTGTTATTGATAGCCTGGTCGTAACTTTCCGGATATTTTAGAGCATAATCGTGAGCGAAAACATCGTGCCGGGCTGATGTTAATCCATTACTGCCCATTCCTCCGTTGTAGCCGGTTTCGTAATCTGCCTGCCCGAACGATGCAAGCCCTACAATTACATCCCCGTCCTGTATATTGTTTTCAATTACAGAACTGCGACGGACTCTTGCTGTTACAGTACTATCCACAATAATTGTACGTACCAGGTCGCCGACATCGGCAGTTTCGCCACCGGTGGAATTTATTCCGATGCCGTTGTTCCGCATCATCGCAAGGCATTCCTCGGTTCCTTCAATAATAGCGCTTATTACTTCGCCAGGTATCAGGTTTTTATTTCTGCCAATGGTCGATGAAAGTAATATGCCATCAGTAATTCCTACACAAAGAAGATCGTCAGTATTCATAACTACAGCATCCTGGGCGATGCCTTTCCACACCGAAATATCACCCGTTTCACGCCAGTACACATAGGCCAGCGACGATTTGGTTCCAGCGCCGTCAGCATGCATCACACAGCAAAAATCAGGATCGTTACCCAACAAATCAGGTACAACCTTACAAAAAGCATTTGGGAATATTCCTTTATCAATATTCTTAATAGCTTTATGTACATCTTCTTTGGCTGCCGAAACACCTCGCTGCGAATACCGGTCGGTCATAGTGGAAATGGGTTATTAGTGTTTTTCTGATAGAGGAAACGCTTAAAGCCTTTAAAACTTTTGAATATCTGGCTCATTAATTTGTGTTTCCAATCACTTTTTTAAAGCTGGACTTATATTTTCCCAAACCCTTGAAGGATTGGGAAATTCGGCTTATGTTTCGCTGAGCTCTCCGCTTTTCGCCGGAAAGTTTAAAGCGATGTATTGTTCATATTATTAGCCCGAAACCTGCTTACATTTAGTTAAAAATGATCTGTTGCTTTTCATTATCAATAGTGAAGTTGCCAAATTTCTTCAACACTTTTTCACTCATAAGCACGGCTTCTTTTTGTTTCTGTAAAACGGTTGCTTCCAGTTCAAAAGCTGATTTAGTAGCAATACTGATTTCACCTACAATTAAAATTGACTTATCGGCTACTGAATTACTTCCAAGAATTTTCTCAGCATCACCATCAAAATCAGTTTTCCCGATAGCTCCTGATTTTAGTAATTTAAGTGTCTCATCAACCGAGAAACTCAATCCGGAACTATTTTCACCTAACGTTATTAGGGTGGTATAACCATTTACTACACCGCTGAAAGTAATTGTGTTATCAGCATTTTTTGTGAATGGGACCACATTATCTTCCGGGTTTATCTGAATGCTCACTTTTTGAGTCTGGCTGCTGATAGCAACATTTTGGGCTTTAGGAACAAAGTCCTTGCTTATAATCCTGAATTCCGAACGGCGGTTTAGCGCGTATGCGGCTTCCTGTGCTGGTTTTGTTGCCAGTGAATCTATAAAAGTCTGCGAAAGCAGAGTGCCTGATTTAAATGAGAACCCATCTTTAACCACATCTTTAGCCAGGCGTCTGGGAGTGCGCTCGCCATAACCTTTGGCAATAAGGCGGTCGGGGTCAATTCCGCGGTCAATCAGGTAGTTGACAACTGATTCGGCACGCTTTTGCGAAAGAACATCATTGCTTTCGTCGCTGCCGCGTGAGTCGGTATGTGAAGCTAATTCGATTATAATAGTTTCGTTTTCATCAAGTGTTTTGATAAGTCCCTGCAGAGAATCCTGGTATTGTGGTTTCAGATCCCATTTAGCAAGATCGTACAGAATGTCGGGCAGTACAATGGGTTTGTCAGGAATAGGTTGCAACCTGAAATCGATTACAAAATCCTTGCTGCTTTCAAGTCCTACTGTAGTTTCTTTTGCCTTTTTGTTGAAATAGTTGTCCTTCAGGCAGATAAGTTCGTATGTGGTGTTAGCCTTCACCTGTACTTTGTTGAAACTGTAACGGCCTTGTGCATCAGTTCTCGATTCAACGGAAGTGCCGTTCGAACCTGTCATTTTTACTACAGCGCCAGGAATAAACTGCAATGTATTTTCATCTTTAACTACGCCAGAGAGTGTAAAAATAACCGGTGGGTTCACGAAAGAATAAAGATCGTCGCTGCCACGCCCACCTTTGCGGTTTGTTGAGAAAAACCCTTTGTCTTCTTCGGGATTGAAAACAATACCGAAATCATCACCCGGCGAATTGATGGGAACCTGCATGTTAACAGGTTTTGTCCATTCCCCATTCGAAAACGTGGAACGGAAAATATCAAGTCCACCCATACCCGGGTGACCGTTGGAAGCAAAGTAAATTGAAGTATCGTTACGCATAAACGGAAACATTTCGTCGCCTGGCGTATTGATAACCGATCCTAGATTTACTGCACGGCCAAACGCATCGTTGGGTCCTTTTCTTATTGACATCCAGATGTCTTTTCCGCCTTTTCCGTTTGGTAAATCGCTCGAAAACAGTAAGGTAAGTTCATCGGGACTTATAGAAGGATTACCGAAAACAGTAGTACTGTCACCACCCAGTTCAAGGGCTTTTGGCTCGCCCCAGTTACGGCCCGCCCTGCGCGAAACCATAATTTTACATCCCTGTAAAGTTCCTTTGTCGTTGGAACAGCGTGTAAAATACATTTGGGTGAATTTGCTGTTTACTGCCGGATTGCCTTCATTGGCCTCAGTGTTCACAACATTTCCGGTTTCGAGTTGCACCGGCGTTGACCATTGACCTTTCGGATCAAGTTTCGAGATAAACAGATCACTGAAATTATACCCCGTCCAGTTGTCCATATCCTTTCCGGTGGCGGCATCACGCGTGGAGGTAAATATAATGGTATTGTAAAGTTTATCAGCATAGGTAGCTGAAAAGTCCGATTCTTTTGAATTAAGGATTTTTACTGGAGCAATTTTGTATTTGGTGGGGCTTTCAATCCATTCGCGGGCAAGGGTGCAGGAGAGTGAACCGTTAGGTCCACGGGGATCTTCGGGTGCTAATTCAGTATATTTATCGAAATAAGTTTTGGCTTCATCATACTTTTCGTTCGATTTCATTGCCTGGGCCAGGTACAGAAAAACCAGGGGATTACTTTCGGCATATTTGGTTTTGGCCAGCCTTTTATAAGCAGGCTCTGCTTTTTTAGTGTTGTTGGTAATGCGGTAGCATTCAGCCATCTGGAACGAAATCTTTTCCTTGTCGGGTTTAGCTTTGGCTTTCGACAAGGCTTTTTTGTACTTCGAAAGAGCTGCGTTGTATTGCATATTATTAAATGCGTCGTCGGCAGCTCGCCAGGCACGATTGTTTTGGGCAAAAACCGGAAAAGCGGCAAAGCTGAAAATGATGGTGATAATCAGGATACGTATTCTCATATTTTATGCTATGGGCTGAACTATACTGTTTTTTTTGCGCTACACGATTTATCTGAAGCAAGTAAGGGAATATCCGTCAGCAGATTGGTCTTCTTTTTTAACCGGAAAATTTTCCCGAAACGTATAACTTATAATTTAAAACGGTTTTGTAGTAATTTTATTATTCTGCAGCAGCAGCAGGTCTGGGATTTTCGGTTTTGACATTATCAATCACTGCTTTGCTTTCTTCTGGAGCTTCTGCAGAAGTTGCTGGCGCAATAGTTTGTTTCACCGGCTCAGTTTCGATTGACAGATCGCTGGCTACCTGTTTCCTGGTTTGGATAATCTCACGGCTCACGCTATCAATCTGGTCGTTTGCTTTCTTTTGAACAGCATTTATTTCATTCTCAAAAACAGCAGTTTCCTTTTTAAACTCACGGGTAAGGTCGTTCGATGCTTTTTTTAATTGGTTCATGAAACGGCCTGCTTTTCGCGCCATTTCGGGCATTTTGTCGGGTCCGAACACCAGGAATACCACCAGCATTATAACCAGCAATTCGCCACCGCTTATATCTAGAAATAATAGTACCGGTAATCCTGACATGGTTTGTGTGTTTGTATTTTAACCAACAAAAGTAATAAACTGAGCCCACTTAATCGAATATTATCTTTTGATACTCATGATTTATTTTGTGGTGGCTGTAATGCCTGTTTAAAACTCTTCAATAATTTCCTCCTTTCGTTGTACCTTTGCCACTGAAAATCTGAGTTTCAATGGTTAGTTTGGGTTAGAAAAATCATGATTCAGGTTGTTGGTTCGCAGTTAATTTTAAACTTTGCTCGCCACTCACGCACCAAAAATCAATCCTGAATAACTGACCCGAATCCTGTAAGTATAATTTTATAATTCCCTATTCTCTCATGCCCCGTCGCCAATTACCTTTTTTTGAAAACGTTACTATTCTTGATGCCGGAGCCGAAGGCAAAGCTGTTGCAAGGGTAAACGATCTTGTTGTTTTTGTTCCTTTTTGTGTTCCCGGCGATGTGGTGGATATACAGGTCATCTCAAAACGTAAAAGCTATTGCGAAGGCAAAGCAGTAAAATTTCATCAGTACAGCAAACTCAGGGTCGATCCGTTTTGCGAACATTTCGGAACTTGTGGCGGTTGTCGTTGGCAAAATCTTTCCTACGAGCAGCAATTAAAATACAAGCAAAAACAAATTGATGATCATTTTACCCGTATCGGGAAATTCAGTTTTCCTCCTATAAAACCGATTTTGCCTTCACCTCTCACTACCGGTTACCGCAATAAACTAGAATATACTTTTTCCGACAGGCGCTGGCTTAATGCCGATGATATGACATTGCCGGCAGAAGAACGCCGGAACAACGGGCTCGGTTTTCACATTCCAACTCTTTTCGACCGCGTCCTCGATATTAACCATTGCTACCACCAGCCCGAACCTTCCAATGCTATCCGGCTGGCAGTCAGGGATTTTACATTGAACAAAGGTTGGAGTTTTTACAATCCGCGTTCGCACGAAGGATTTATGCGCAACCTGCTCATACGCAACGCCGTGGCTGGCGATCTGATGGTGATTGTGGTATTTGCATATGATGCTCCTGATGAAATCAACCAGTTAATGAACTTTATTGCAGAAACATTTCCTCAGATCACATCACTGATTTATGTTATTAATACCAAACAAAACGATGTGATAACCGATCAGGAAATGCTGCTATTTAAAGGCGAACCATATATCACCGAAACTATGGAAGCTCCTGTGGCAGGTGGTAAAAAGCTGCAGTTCAGGATTGGGCCTGTTTCGTTTTACCAGACTAATCCTTTACAGGCATATTATCTGTATAAAACAGCTTTCGATTTTGCAGGATTTACCGGCGAAGAGCTTGTGTACGATTTGTATTGCGGCACTGGAACCATTACCAATTTTGTTGCTCCATACGTTAAAAAAGCAGTAGGTGTGGAGTATGTTCCTTCTGCCATCGACGATGCACACACTAATTCGGACTTAAATAATATTGAAAATACCGTGTATTATGCCGGTGATCTGGCTAAAGTTTTAAATGAGGATTTTGTTTTACAGAATGGCCGTCCGGATGTAATAATTACCGATCCGCCCCGCTCGGGAATGCACGAAAGTGTTGTTAAACAAATACTTCTCATTGAGCCTCAAAAGGTCATTTACGTCAGTTGCAATCCTGCAACCCAGGCCCGTGATATTGCTTTAATGATCGAAAAATATGAAGTCGCCGCAGTGCAGCCTGTCGATATGTTCCCACATACTCACCATGTGGAAAATGTGGCTTTGCTGACACTCAGAAAGTAGGCTTGTAGTAATTCAGGATCAGGGCTTTAATCCTTTCAATATCCGGTTTCGCCGCATCAATTGTAAATGTTGCCTGCTTATAAAATGGCTCACGCGATTTGAGGTGGCGGATCAGGTTTTCTGCAAAATTTTCACCTTTCATTTGTTGGAAAACTGGCCTTTTCCGCGCTGAGTTTTCAATCCGCGAAATCAATAATTCCGGTGTGGCTGATAAATATACCGTCACCCCGGATTGGTTCATCAGTTTCATGTTATCAAAATAGCAAGGTGCGCCTCCTCCTGTAGAAACTACAATATCAGTCCTTTCGACTATTTCGCTAAGCAGTTTATGCTCGAGATCCCTGAACGTTTCTTCTCCATATTTTGCAAAAAAATCAGAAATCGTGATTTTATAACGCGATTCGAATTCATCATCAAGATCTATCCATTGAATTCCAAAGGCATCAGCCAGGGCTGACCCCAATGTGCTTTTTCCGCTTCCCATATATCCTACGAGGAAAATTCTCATCCGGCAAAGTTAAATCTCTTTACTGATTTTGAACATAAATTCCTGTTTTTTGAAGTTTTCGGTTAACTTTGAAAATAACTTATTTTCCGACTGACTATCAGCTAACCTGCTATCAGTAAGTCTTTTCTGAAATCGAACCATATCGACCGAAATTATAAATGAAGCCTTCGCCTCACGAAATACTTAAAAAATACTGGGGATTCGATTCGTTTCGTCCTTTGCAGGAGGATATCATTACGTCGGTACTTGAAGGAAAAGATACGCTTGCCTTGCTGCCAACCGGCGGTGGAAAGTCTATCTGTTTCCAGGTTCCGGCCCTTTGCAGGGAAGGCTTATGCCTCGTGGTTACTCCGCTTGTTGCATTAATGACTGACCAGGTCGAAAACCTGAAAAAGCGCGGAATCGTCGCTGCCGAAATGCACTCAGGTATGCATCCCCGCGAAATTGAAATGGCATTTGAAAAATGTGCCGACGGAAGAGCGAAATTTCTTTACCTTTCACCTGAACGCCTCGAAACCAGGAAGTTTCGCGAAATGCTCCGTGGCATCAATGTTACATTAATAGCTGTTGACGAAGCACATTGCATCTCGCAGTGGGGGTATGATTTCAGGCCTCCTTACCTTCGGATTGCCGAAGTGCGTACCCTGTTTCCCGCTGTTCCGGTGCTGGCTCTTACGGCAACAGCTGTGCCGCGTGTGGTTGACGATATTCAGCAGAAACTTGAATTTCCGAAATCTAATGTGTTCAGTAAGAGCTTTGTGCGTAACAACCTGGCTTATATTGTTTCGCGCGAAGAGGATAAAGTAAAGAAATTGCTCAGGGTGTGCAATGGTGTGCAGGGTTGTGGAATTGTATATGTCCGCAACCGAAGGCTTACCAAAGAAACTGCTGAACTTTTAATGCACAATGGCATTTCGGCCAGTTTTTACCACGCCGGACTCGATCCAGCCACCCGTTTATCGCGGCAGCACGACTGGATGCAGGGACGAACCCGTATAATAGTGGCTACCAATGCTTTCGGAATGGGTATTGATAAACCTGATGTTCGTTTGGTTGTGCATATCGATCTGCCCGATACCCTCGAGGCATATTACCAGGAAGCCGGCAGGGTAGGGCGCGATGGCGAAAAGTCATACGCGGTAATGCTTTTTAATGAACACGATATCGTAAACAGCCGGCATCACCTGGAACTCTCCTGGCCCGATCCGGAAACCGTAAGGATGGTTTACCAGGCATTGGGTAATTTTCTTCAGCTTCCGGTAGGTGCCGGACGCGACGTGTCGTTCGATTTTGATTTCGAAAAATTCAGCAGCAGTTACAAATTAAAACCTGTTACGGTTTATAGTGCTTTGAAAATTCTCGAGCGCGATGGCTACATTTCTTTAAATGATGCATGGGACGATCATTCGCGCTTGTTTTTCGTGTGTACTAAAGAAGATCTGTATCGCTATCAGCTTGATAATGCGGATGCTGATAAAATTTTAAGGATTATTTTAAGGTCATATAGCGGTGTTTTTACTGATTTTACGCGCATAAGCGAAAACGAGATTGCAACCCGATCCGGAATAGATTCCCCGAAAGTAAGTCAATTGTTGCTACGCATGCAAAAACTTGGTATCCTCGATTATCTGCCGCATAAAAATACGCCTCAGCTTATCTTTAATACTGAGCGGCTGAACCCCGGAGATATTGCCCTTTCGAAAACATTTTACACTCAACGAAAAAAAGAAGCTTTCGAAAAGCTCGAAAGCATAATCCGTTATGCCACATCCGAAACGGATTGTCGCAGCAGGATGCTTGTTTCTTATTTTGGTGAGTCCAAATCAGCCGATTGCGGCGTCTGCGATGTATGTCTGCGAAAAAAACGCAAAGAAATAAACGATCGTAAGTCGGAAGAAATTGAGTCGGCCATCCGCGCTATTGTTACTGAACAGCCGGTGAGTATAACAGTTTTGATTACCAAACTGTCTAAGTATAAAGAAAATGATGTTCTCACCATACTCCGCTTACTCATTGAAGAAGGTGATATTCAAAGTAATGGGGATATGCTAACAAAATATTAAAACTCACTTTCTAATAAAGTTTTTTCTTCCTAATGGATATCGACAGCACTTTAGTTGTATTTTTATGCAGGTATTCCTTTTGGTAATCCGGTACCCATTGAATGGAAATCTTTAACTCTTTTTTCTCCTGTCGCGATATATTTGCTTCCTATAGCTCCTGATAATGATACTTCCCGAAAAACTCATAGGTGTAAATACGTACGTTGCGTTTATTGACCACGACAGATTGGTAAAATGGTCGCTTTTTCAGCACAGGAATTCCGAACATTCGTATCAGGAGGATCCGGATGAAAATATTTGCTGTAAGCTTATTGGTAACAATAACGGTGGCTGCGATAAGTGTCCTGTTAACAATGCATTTCTAAACCGCTCTCTTTCGGAATTAGAACTAACCGGAGCGGATGGACGCAACTGGTTGGTTTCCGCTTATCCGGCTTACGATACCAATGGCGTATTTTACGGAATATTTCAAACTGTGAAGGATACAACGTCTTTTAATATTTCGATGGTGAAACTGGCTGCTGATACCCTGCTCGAAAGCGAACGCCGGATTTCTACTCTTATGTCGAACCTGCCCGGCCTGGCTTACCGTTGTAAAAATGATAAGGATTGGACCATGGAGTTTGTGAGCCAGGGATGTTTTGACATAACTGGTTACCAGCCTTATGATCTTATTAATAACCGAAAATTGTCATTCAATAGCCTTATTGCTCCTGAACATCAGGAAATGGTTTGGACACAATGGCAAAAGGCAATTGATGCAAGGCGAACCTATACCGGCGAATACCAGGTAATTACATCTGAAGGACAACACAAATGGGTTTGGGAACAAGGACAAGCCATTTACAATTCTGTAGGTGAAGTTATAGCACTTGAGGGTTTTATTCAGGATATTACCAGTCGTAAATTAACGGAAATTGCTTTGGTCAACTCCGAAGTGAAATACCGTAATCTTATTGAGAACGCCTTGGTTGGAGTTTATTCCACATTTACCAATGGGAAAATTATTATTGTTAATGATGCTTTATGCCGTATGCTCGAATATGATTCGCCTGAAGATTTTCTCACCATTCAAAATGTTGAAAAAGTATATGCAAATCAGGGTGACAGGGATTTGATGATTGAACGCATGCGACCGGATGGTAAATTAACGGATTATGAACTCGTGTGGCTAACAAGGAGTGGCAGGGAGATTACAGTATTGATAAGTGCTACCATAAATGGTGATATTATTTCGGGAATGGTTATGGACATAACCCATCGCAAGCAAACCGAACAGAAACTGCTTGAACAAAAAGAAAGAGCTGAACAAAGCGATAAACTTAAAGCAGCTTTCCTGGCAAATATTAGCCACGAAATACGCACACCGTTAAATGGAATAATTGGATTCGCTGATATATTGATACAGAAGGAAATTTCAGAAGCGGATAAAGAGCAGTATTCAAAAATGATTCATAACCTTTCCGGGCAGTTATTATCGATTGTTAACGATATTCTTGAAATTTCCAGGATCGAAACCAATCAGATTAAGCTTTCCATTGCGCCTATAAATATTAACCAAACCCTTCTGAAACTTTTCTCCAGTTTCGAAAATCAAGCACGGGATAAACATCTTACTTTTGAAATTAATTCGGAACTTGCTGAAAATCAGGCCGTGATTTATGGTGATGGCTTCCGGCTGGTACAGGTTTTGGCACATTTACTCAATAATGCAATTAAGTTCACCTATTCAGGTTCAATTCATTTAGGCTGCCGGCTGATAAATGAAAAATTATTTTTTTATGTTAAAGACACTGGCATTGGCATACTGCCTGAAAACAGAGATATTATTTTTGAACGCTTCCGACAAGTTGAAGATACACTTACGCGCAAATTCGGAGGTTCCGGACTTGGACTTTCCATTTCTAAAGCATTGGTTGAACTAATGGGTGGCGAAATTTCAGTTGATTGTGACTCAGCAACTGGATCTACTTTTTATTTTACTATTCCTTATATGAATGTCCCCGTCAAAAATCAAATGCAACGCAATTATCTCGAAACCAAATCGTGTCTGCGTGATACCCGAATTCTGATTTGTGAAGATGATGACTTTGGTTATTTATACGTCAACAGGTTGCTAACTCAAGCCGGGGCAGTTACTTTCAGGGTGATCAGTGGAACAAAAGCAATTAAATTTTGCCAGTCGGATGAAGCTATTGATATAATTATCATGGATTTACGTATGCCCGAAATGTCGGGTCACGATGCTGCTGGATTTATTAAAAAACTCCGACCCTCTATTCCAATTATAGTTTCTACAGCATCTTCGAGTCAGGAGATTGAATCGCTGCTTGACGAGCGATTATTCGATGGAGTAGTATTTAAACCAATTAAGAGCGCTAATTTGCTTGAAACAATCTGCAAATTGCTTTGAAATACTGATTGCTTTTTATGGAAATAAATGTGTCAATAAAAATACCAAATAAGTTCAGTAAGAAGAAAATCCGTAACTTATATTTCGGAATACTGTTGATGTTATTTCCTGTCGTATCTCCGGCACAGCAGTTGTATTTCCCGCCTTCAAATAACTTTCAGTGGGAAAAAGTATCGCCCGAATCGCTAAGTTGGTGTATAGAGAAAACGGATACATTGTATAATTTTCTGGAAAGCCGCAACACAAAAGCGTTCATTGTATTAAAAAACGGCAAAATAGCATTAGAAAAATATTTTGGAACTTTTACTTCCGATAGCATGTGGTATTGGGCTTCTGCAGCGAAAACTCTCACTTCGATGCTGATAGGCATAGCGCAGGAAGAAGGCTATCTGTCAGTTGATTCATCAGTATCAAAATACATCGGGCAGGGCTGGACTACCTGTTCTCCTGAAAAAGAAGTACTTATAAAAGTCAGAAATCAACTAACCATGACTTCAGGTCTCTCCGATATTGATGTGAATCCTGATTGTACTTTACCTTCATGTCTCACATACCTGTCAGATGCCGGAACACGCTGGGCTTATCACAATGCACCATATACCCTTCTCGATCAGGTGATTGGCAATGCTACCGGGATTGATTTCAGTACTTATTTTTATACCCGTATCCGAAACAAAACCGGGATGAACGGTTTATGGTTTACACTTGATTACAATAATCTTTATTTCAGTACGGCCCGCAGCATGGCTAAATATGGATTGTTACTTCAGGCGAAAGGGGTATGGGATGGACAGCCGGTTATTGATGATACATCATATTTTAATGCCATGGTCAAAAGCTCTCAGGATATGAATGTTTCTTATGGTTACCTAACCTGGCTCAATGGAAAAGAAACGTATATGCTTCCGCAGTCGCAATTTGTTTTCCCCGGCTCACTGTGCCCTGATGCTCCAGATGAAATGTTTGCCGCTATGGGTAAAAATGGTCAGCTTATTAATGTAGTTCCATCTAAAGGATTGGTTATGATACGCATGGGCGATGCTCCTGATAATCAGTACGAACTGGCAAACTACTTTAATAATCAAATATGGCAGCTTCTGAATGAGGTAATTTGTAATTCGAACAGCATAAATGAAGAGTTAAAAACTGTAAACGAATTCGATATTTTCCCTAATCCGGCATCAACGCTTTTACAAATCATTCCTGATGATCCTTCGCGGATTTATTCGGTTTCTTTATTTGATATGTCCGGATACAAAAAGTTTCAGTCTGCCAATACCAGAAGTATTGATGTTTCAACCTTACCTTCAGGGAATTACATCCTGGTATTATCTTTGGCTGGAATTCAGCAAAAGCATATAATTTCAATCGTCCGCTGATATGCACCATTATTCTTTCAACCCCTTACCCCGCGGATTTTATACCCGTAACGATGTCGTTAAAATTGCAAGGCAACTGCTTGGGAAAGTAATTTATACTTCTGTAGAAAATGTGATTTCTTCGGGTATAATTACCGAAACTGAAGCTTACGAAGGAGTCACTGACAAAGCATCACATGCTTATAACAACCGTCGCACAGCACGCACTGAAATTATGTATCGCAATGGGGGACATGCTTATGTGTACCTCTGCTACGGTATTCATTCTCTGTTTAATATTGTAACATCTGCACAGTCGGATCCTCACGCAGTTTTGGTTCGGGCTATAGAACCTTTATCCGGAATTGAAAATATGCAGCTCCGGGCTGGGAAGACTATTATAAACGCTAAAAATGGAATCGGCCCTGGTAATGTGTCAAAATTGCTAGGAATAAAGGTTGCACATTCCGGCATTGATCTTTGCCCTGTTTCGGAATCGGAATGCAAAATATGGATTCAGGATGATGGGATAATAGTTGCTGATAACGAAATTAAGATAAGTAAAAGGATTGGCATTGATTATGCTGCAGAGGATGCCTTGCTGCCTTATCGCTTTCAATGGATTAAAAACAAAAAAGCTCCCTGAAAGGAGCTTTTTTGCTAAACTGTTGATACTTATCTTACATTCTTTTGAAGTTCAGTACCAGGTTTGAATTTTACTACTTTCTTAGCAGCAATCTTAATTTCTTTTCCGGTCTGTGGGTTACGTCCTTTGCGTGCAGCACGTTTGCTAACGGAGAATGATCCAAATCCAACTAAAGCTACACGGTCACCTTTTTTCAACGCTTTATTTGTAGAGGCAATAAAAGCATCCAGGGCCCTTTTGGCATCAGCTTTTGTCATGCCGGCTTCAGCAGCCATTGATTCAATTAGTTCTGCTTTGTTCATTGTTATAAGGTATTAGTTAGTAATATGGTTATATTTAATACAAATATAATCCAAAAATCACTGATATCAACCTGTTCAGCCCAAAAACACGCTGAATTGTTAATAAAGGCAATGTTTTGTTAATAACTTCCCTTTGTTTGCAGTACTTTAGTGCTTGTTTTTACAGTAGAAGAGTATTTATTCAAAGCGAAAACCTCCTGTGATTTGAACACCCCTCAGAAACTCTGCTGTCCCCATTCGTTTTTTACCTTCGAGTTGCAGCTCCTCAATAAAAATAATACCATCACCGGCAGCCACCGAAAGTAATTTCTTTCCATCTGTACTTATTGTTCCGGGTGTTAAATCAAGTTTTGAAATTTCACATGATGTTTTAAAAATCTTGAGCTGCTTTTGGGTGCCATCTTCTGAAATTAGAGTCGAAAAAGCGCCGGGAAAAGGTGACAGTCCCCTAACCAGGTTTTGAATCTGAAAGCATGATGTGTCCCAGTTTATTTTACAATCCTGTTTAAAAATTTTTGGAGCAGGTTTAAGTATAGATTGTTCCGGTTGCAGGCTTTCCTGGCTCAGTGCATTTACATTGCCCGTGCTGATCATCTGCAGCGTTTCTAAGACAAGGATAGCTCCATCATTCATCATGCGGTCGTGCAGGGTGCCGGCATCGTCAGCGGGCAGTATTGGGATTCTCTTCGACAGGATGATATTTCCGGTATCAATTTCCTTTTCTATGAAAAATGTAGTCAGGCCGGTTTCGGTTTCACCATTAATAATAGCATGATTTATCGGCGCGGCTCCACGGTATTGCGGAAGCAGGGATGCATGAAGATTAAGAGTTCCCAATTCGGGCATTTGCCACACTATTTCCGGAAGCATCCTGAAAGCAACAACCACCTGAAGGTTTGCATTGAAACTTCTCAGTTCGTTTACAAACTCCTTGTTTTTAAGGCTTACAGGTTGTAAAACAGGAAGATTGTGCTGCAGTGCATAGTCCTTTACTGGCGATGCATGCAATTTCTGCCCTCTGCCGGCTGGTTTATCGGGCGCCGTAATAACAGCTGCTACATCGTATCCTGCATCAATTATTGCACGTAAAGGTTCAACCGCAAATTCCGGCGTACCCATATAAACGATTCGCAGATTCCTTTTCATACAACTGTTGTTAAATAAAAAATACCTGAAGTTCGTCCAGGTATTTTCTAAAAGTTAATCAGTAAGTTATTTCGAAAGTTTGCCCTTAGCTTGTTCTATATATTTATCAATATCTCTTGCTTCGGTACTTTTCGTGTGTTCTTTCTGTATTTTTTCGTAGAGTTCAACTGCTTTATCAAATTTTCCAAGCTCTTCGTAAACAAAAGCAGCCCTCATCAGATAAAGCGGGGTTGTAAGATCATTGTTTTTCTGATTAGCTGCTTTCAGGTAATAATCAACAGCTTTATCTTTCTGATCAAGTTCAAGGTAAGCATCGCCTATTCCTCCTGTAGCCATTGAGCCTACAAGTTCGTCGTCGCTGCTGAATTTTTTCAGATAAGTAATAGCATCTTCAAATTTTCCTTGTTTCAGATAAATGATACCGGTATAATATTTTGCCAGGTTTGCTGATTTGGTCATACTGTATTCATCCATAATGTCAAGGAATCCCAGATTTTTACCATCGCCATTCAATGCTTTTGTTAACGAATCCTGTTCGAAATATCTCTGAGCCATAAACATTTGTCCTTGTGCCGCTTTTTCGCGGGGGGCTACAAACAATTTCTGGAATGCAAATACTCCTAAAACTATAACGATGGCAGCACCGATTACTATTGTCAGAAGTTTCTGATTTTTCTCAATAAATTTCTCTGATTTCGAAAGAGCTTCTTCAACCTTGTGGATTTTCTCTTCAGTATTGTCAATTTTCTTGGCCATAATTCTTAATTTTGAGGCGCAAAAGTAGCCTTTTTTTAGGAAATAATACTCATAGGACGCATTTTTTACTAACATATCATTTTTAATAGTGATTATTTGGCACAGAAAGTGTTCTAAACCCTGAATCATATAACCTTAAACTCATGAAATACCTGCTCCGGATCGCATTTCTTTTTTTGATCGCACTGCCTTTTAATGCACAGGCCGGCTGGCTGATCAACGGCCGTGTTATTGACCGCGAAGGCAATACGATATTAAAAAGGTACTTTATCCAGGATAACGTGGTGAAAGTCGAAACCTATAACCTTATCTACATCTGTAACCTTAAAACAGAAAGTATTCTTCTTGTCGATCCTGTGAACCTGGTATATACCCGGACAACGCTTACGGATTACCGGTCGAAAATGCGCGAAATCAAATCAGAACGACTGCAAAAATTGCTCACTTTAATACCTGAGGATAAAAAAAAGGAATACGAAAGTTTGTACAGGGAGCAGATTGAACAACAGATTATTCTTCCTGAGAACAATGGTGATTCGTTGGAAATCAGCATAATGTCGGAAAATGAGAAAATGCTGGGCCACAAGGCAACGAAATACAAAATTTCGGAAAACGGGCGAAAAAAGGAAGAGTTCCTATTTACTTCTGAAATTAATATTTCAGATCAACTGGATATGAACGCTTTTCTTAAATATGTTTATCTTGTTGAACCTGAAGATAATACAGTTAGGTATATGGCTTCGGCGAAGTATAGGGAAATGTTTAATGACGGACTGGTACTGCGAAGGTATATTTTTGAGGAAGGTTACAGGTCGGAATGGCAGGTAAATCAAACGGAGAATAAAAATATCCCCTCCTATGAGTTTGGGATTCCTGATTTATGCAAGGAAGTTTCGCTTGACAAATGGATCAGCCGGAATAGCGATGCTGACAATAAATATTACGATGATTATGAATAAAGTTATTGACGATTTAAAGTACAAAGCCGGCCTGCTAAGTTTTTTCAAAAGTTTGAAACTCGAAAAGCGGAATGAACTGATGGATCGCGTTTTAAGCGAACGTACCCGATATATTACCGTCGCCCTCGAAAATATTTACCAGCCTCATAATGCAAGTGCTGTGCTTCGGTCGTGCGATTGTTTCGGTATTCAGGATGTGCATATTGTTGAAAATTCGTATCAGTACGAACTTAATCCTCATGTTTCGTTAGGCGCTGCACAGTGGCTTAACCTGCATCGCTATGATAAGCTTGAAAATAATACGCCCGAATGCATCGCGAAACTGAAAAGTGACGGTTACCGCGTTGTAGCAACTACTCCTGATGCAAAAGCAATTGATATTCATGATTTTGATGTATCAAAAGGGAAATTCGCCTTGCTGTTCGGTACCGAAAAATTCGGACTTACGCCGGAAGCTTGCGATCTGGCTGATGAGTTTATCCGGATACCGATGTATGGTTTTACCGAAAGTTTTAATATTTCTGTTTCCGTGTCACTTTGCCTTTTCCATTTTACGGGTAAAATACGTTCTACCCAAACGGATTGGCATTTAACCGAAGAAGAGCAACTTGACATATATCTTCAATGGTTTCGCAATACAACCACTAACGCCGAAATGATCGAAAGAAAATTCTTTCAGGATTATTATTCGGTACAGTATTAGCGTTTTTAGGATTTTGATGTCAGTTTTTTATTAGCCATTATTTAGTAATTCGGTGAAATGAAAAGATCAAAATTATTTGATTGATTTTTTTATTTGTAAAAATATTTTGCTTCGGGTATCATTTTTCACTATTTTTACGGCACGACCTAACATTCATAAAACTATATACATTATGGGAAAAGGAGATAAAAAAACACGCAGGGGCAAAATTATTCTTGGTTCATTTGGCGTTCGCAGGCCAAAATCATCGAAGAATAAAGCCATTGTTAACGTGAAAGCAAGTGCTGGCGCAGCACCGGCTAAAGTCAAAAAGACTACAGCCACCAAAGCTGAAGTGAAACCTAAAATTAAAGAAGCTGAAATAGCTGAAGTTGCTGTTGCTTCTGTTGAAGAAACTGCTGTTGTTGCTGCTCCTAAACCTGTTAGAAAAGCTGTTAAAAAGGTTAAAACCGATGACGTCGTTGAAAAATAGTTATACTACCAACTAAACCAATATAATCAATCGTGTGAGGAGCCCAGGTTCCTCACATTTTTTTTGTAAATATTTCCCCTCTCTTCAAAATTCTTAAACATATCGTAACTGGCTGCTGCTGGCGAAAGCAGGCAAATCTTTCCTTTGGCTGTAATTTTTCCCGCAATGGTTACAACTTTAGCATAATCTTCAGCAGTATAAAAGATGATATTTTTAACTCCAAATGCAGTGAATTCCCGCATCATACGTTCACCGGCTCCTCCTACAAAAATTATGTTGGAAATCCCTGAACTATTCAGAAACGGATACAAAATATCATATTCAATTCCCCGGTCGAAGCCGCCAAGTATTAGTGTATCAACATTCTGAAGGGTTTTAACCGCTTCAATAGTTGCTTCAGGAATAGTAGCAATTGAATCGTTATACCAGATGATTCCATTATATTCTCCAACCTGTTCAATGCGATGTTCAAGACCTTTGAACGACCTGATACCTGAAGCAATCGAAGGGGTGTTAACACCGCTCAGGTAACATGCTGCCGCTGCTGCCATGATATTATAAAGGTTATGATGACCTTGCAGTGGCTGACTATGACTGGTATCATAAAGTTTTGTTACTGCTCCATCAAGGTTTAAAACAATCTCATTGTTGACTATTTGGATGGCAGCTAAGGATTGTGGCTCCGGCGAAAAAGGAAGATCTTTATGTTTTGTATTGTTTAATGTGTTGGCAAGTGATTTAACAACTTCGTTATCATTGTTATATATAAAATAATCCGACGGTCCCTGGTACTTTCCGATATTCAATTTTGCCAGTTGATAATCGAGGTAACTGTTGTAATGATCGAGATGCTCCTGGAAAATGTTGAGCAATATGGCTATATGCGGAGAGTGCGCAATGTACTCAAGCTGGTGCGATGATAGTTCTAATACAACAATGGATTCTGGCTTTATGCTGGCAATGCAGTCAAAAGGAGGAATACCGATATTCCCTACGAGCATTGCATTAAAACCAGCATTTTTCAGAATGTGATACACCAGGCTTGCAGTTGTACTTTTCCCTTTGGTACCCGTAATTCCGATGGATTGATGACCATAACACTGCAGGAAAATATCCGTCTGCGAAGTGATAATTGCACGATTAAGAGCAGGTGGTAATGAATTAGAGGGTATGCCGGGTGATTTGATTGCAATATCATAATTATCAATATATTGCATGCAGTTTTCACCTGTGACAAAAAGTAAATTAGTGTCGCTTTTCAGAGTGGAATCTCCACGAATTGCTTCGTTTGCATCGATTATGGTGAGCACTTTTTGCGGGAAAACCTGCCTCAGTAAAGTATAAGTTGATCGACCTTCTCTTCCAAATCCTAATAATGCCAGACTCTTATTATCGAAAATAGATTTAAGTTTCGCTATCATTTTAATCCTTTTTGAATGATTTCGAGGAAACGAGGCTCCAGGAAATGCTCCGTGTTAAATTCCGTCAAAATTGTGGTAGCCATCACCGGCGAATATTTCGAAAAATTGGTTGTATTGCTGTAATAGTCGATTAAAAGCGGGAGTTTTTCATGCTGGTGCTGAGCTATAAACATTTGAAGTGCCGCATTTACTTCGTCAATAGTACCCACACATTCAAAAGGCTTAACTTCATCAATACCTGTAAGTTCTTTCAGATAAGTAAGCATTTGAGGCATCTCAAAAAGATTTTTACCGAAAATATGAACCATTTCTATTACAGGTATAAAAGGACTCAGGATGGTGAATGCAAACAGGCATTTCGGACAATTGCAACACCATACATCGGTTTTGCTTCCTGCGTTGCAGCTTTTAAACACAGGATAATACTTTACCTGTTCGGCAAACAACTGTGCAATTTTCAGCTCGTTAAGCGGCCTCAGGAAACTGAAATAATTGAAACTGCCTGAAATATATTGTTTTACATAATTCCTGAAATAAGCTTCGAACGCAAAGGACTTGGAGTATTGATGGTTTACTTCTGTACCTGCAACCGTGGGCTCGTTGGCGCTCGATTCGTTAGACAATGCAATATTCCTGTGACCCGAAATTGAAGAAACCAGCAGGCTATAAAAAGCAAGCAATGCCGAAAATGGTGTATGCCCGTTCAGGAATCCCTGCGCGTTTAATTCGATTAAAAGCGGATCAAGACGGCGGTTAACTTCCAAAAAACCATCGTTGCCGAAACCTGCTACACGTGCACATTCAATGGTTGCACCCCTGGGATTCATGATAAACGGCCTTACTTTTTCAGCCTTTTTTATAAGCTCAAGCGTTACCACTGAATCTTTTCCTCCACCGATTGGAACAATTACGGTATCATCGAGAGTGATTTCATGCGGCTCAAACTCTTCGCCTTCAGCGGTAATAGTCATAAAATCCGCGAGCGATGTTTTTATTGAATTTGTATAGAAAAATTCGCCGAGCCCCTGGAAGTAAACATTTTTCCACCACGAAATCTGTTCTCCGGAAAGCTTATGGTTTTTGATAATAACTTCGGGTGGACAAGCTGTTTTCCAGTAACTTATCAATTCAATCATTCCAATGTGAAAAAGCAGGTTGCGGTAAAACGGACTATCCAAAGTTTCCTTAACAGGGAAGTTTTTAATAAACCGTTTTACGGGCACACTGAAACCAGGATGGAAAATGAATTTGCCGCCAAGGTTAAATTCATAAACGATATGAAGCCCTGCATGATCAATACTTGCAGTATAGCCATTATATTCCATGAACGGATATTCCTTCCGGAGATGGTTGAATTTTTCCTGTCCCGGCATCATATCATAATTATTATTCTTTTCCACAGGTAAAGGCTGAAATAATTGAACATTTTCAATCATCAAAGATAAAACAATCATACAATCTGGCATAGTATTTTACGTTACAATGCAAATGCCTGATCACAACATATTACTATAGTTCGTATATTGTCATCTAAAACTTACACCATGATTTTACCTGATCAAAATCCTGCAGGTGGACGAATACTCGTAAGCCAGCCATCGCTTACCGACCGGTTTTTCAGCAGATCGGTTGTTATGCTTGCCGAACACAGCAACGACGGAACTTTTGGCTTTATTGTTAACAAACCGGCACGGGTTAAACTAAGCAAAGTTACCGGTGAGTTCGGGGATTTTGATACTGACCTGTATCTGGGTGGACCAGTGCACGTTAATAGTCTGTATTATGTGCATTCAAAAGGAAATATTATTAAGGACAGTCTTTTGATTATTGATGGAGTGTATTGGGGTGGTGATATTAAAGATATCAGGAAATCAATCGCATCGGGTGAGCTAACAAGTAATGATATAAGGTTTTATGCCGGTTATTCGGGATGGGAACCTAAGCAACTCGACAGGGAAATGAAAGAAAATTCGTGGATCGTACTCGATGGACAAAAACGCTTCGTATTCGGCTCACGGCCAACAGGTTTGTGGAAGAAAATAGTGCTCACTCTCGGTGAGGATTTTGTGCCGTGGGTAAATTATCCTTACGATCCCAATATGAATTAATTAGCGCGCTTGTGACTGTTTATTCCCGGATACGCGATTTCTTTAAATCTTTCGTGTTTTCAAGCAATAAAGGAGGTTACTTAGCCGCCGGTTAGCATGTAAAACAGGTTGTTGAGCAGCGATGGTTTCAATACAATTGTAAAAACGAAGCCGAAAATTGCGCCCCAGAAATGCACATCATGCCCCACATTGTCAATATTCTTTTTACCCATATACCACGAATAAGCCAGATATAGCACACCAAAAATAATGGCTGGTATTCCGATAGGAATCAGGAAAAGGTATATTTTGCTCATCGGATCGAAAATTATGCTTGCAAATACTACTGCAGAAACAGCTCCTGAAGCTCCAACTGCTGTATAGGTATAATCGTCCTTGTGTTTTCCATACGATGGAAGTGTTGAGATAGCAGTGCTTCCAATGTAAAGCAGGAGGTAATATAATATTGCTTTGTTACCGAAATAAAATCCGTAATATGTTTCAACAACACGGCCAAACGAATACAAAACCATCATGTTGATTAGCAGGTGTATCCAGTCGGCATGAATTAGTGCATACGATACAAAGCGGTAACTGTTTTTAAAATGCTTTATATCGTATGCGTTAAAAGCGAGTCTGCGAAACAATTCATGGTTGTTGAAAGCCAGTATGGTAACTGCCACAGTAACCAGAATGATTACGATTGTTACTGTCATTTTAGTTGGACTGTTGTGTGTAATCTATTTCAGAACCAAGAACACTGTGAGGAACCATGTATACTGCAAGTAGAATTATAGCAGCAGCTATAGCCCAGCCTCTGGCATTATGGTTTTTACGCAGCATAAATACTGCTATTATCCATCCCAGTCCAGCAATAAGGGTTTTATTGTCTGTCATATCACCAAATTTAAAAATCCCCTTCATGGGCCAGCCGGTCCAGTAATCGCCAAAAGCATAGTTTTGAACAAATGGGCCCAGAATCAATCCGCCTGGAACCAGGAATATGAGTGTAAGCAGTGAATACAAATATGTGCGGTTCCCATTTCTGAGGGCTTCAAGTCCTGCGCGGGTGCTGAAAAGCATGGCGAGGAACATAAGTAAAATATGAGGTATAAGTACAAAAGGCGGAACTGGTCCCTTGAAACGCATCACTACTGGCCTTTCGGTGAGTTTTACAGTTTCGTTATTACCCGACAGGCTGATACTGTATTCCATTTTGCCGGCAGCGGGTTGCTTTGGCATCATAAATATAAGTTTGTCGCCCGAACGTACGAGTGGCGCACTGCTTAATGTGTCGTGGCTTTTAAAACGTCTGTAATTAATTTCTCCGGTTACTTTGTTATCTGCAACTTCCACAGCAATTTCGGCATCTTTATCATTATCCGCTGTCCTGATAAGTTTGTACTTAATAACATTATTATTAAGTGTAACTGTTCCTCTTTCAGGGTATGTGGGACCGGTCATACGCTGATAAATTGCTATCCCGATAGTGAAGATGATCGCAAAAATCCACCAAAGGATTGATTTTAATGAGTGACTCATAAAAAGAAAATTAGTTTTTTCGTCGGCAAAAATATCTCATTATTTTTAAATGGCAGCGCAAATATGTAATTAAGCGTATATATTTTTTGAAATGTGATCTATATTTGTGAAATAACATAGAAGTTTTTCCGTTTCATACAAAAAGTACTACTTAGCTGAGCCTATTTTGATAAACCAAAATCAAGATTATATCCAGAGGACAAGCCTCTTTTTGGCAAAAATACTTGTCGTGCTAATACTTACTTCCGGCACTGGTAAGTTATATGCGCAGGAAATGCTTGGAATTGTAAACAGCACCCGTGCGGGAATTACAGGTACATTGATAAATCCTGCCACTCCGGTAACATCACCTTTTTATATAGATATCAATTTCTTTGCTGTGGATATATTTGCTGAAAATAATTTTATTTACCTGGCCGAAGACGAATATCAATTCAAGCGTTTTTTGATGAAAGATCCTCAGTTTCCTACCCATGGAGTGGATAATAACCTCATTGTTTACGATTATTATAACCGAAAGGATAAGAAAGGCTATGCAAATTTCCGGCTGATGGGGCCATCGTTTTCGGTAACGGTTGGACGGCATTCGTTCGGTCTGGTAACTGCCGCACGGGCTGTAATGTCGGCTAAAAATATTCCTTATGATATTGCCAAATTCGGAATCGAAAAACTGGAATATCCTCCTCAATATGATATTAATTACGTAGATAACCGAAATATTTATAATTCAGAAATGGCTTGGGCTGAAGTAGGATTTAATTATTCATATGTATTTAAACAACAGGGACTTGATTATTGGGCTGCCGGAGCTACGATAAAAGTGTTGAGAGGATATGCCGGAGGATATTTTAACTCAGATAATATTGACTATACAGTACTTGACCGCGACACGCTTATTGTGAGGAATGTTAATGCTGAAGCCGGATATTCGCTTCCGCTGAATTACGAAACCAATGAAACAATGAATAGTCCGCTTTTCAGAGGTAAAGGTGTGGGATTCGATTTAGGTGTAATTTATCAGAAAAAGAAAAGGTATGTCCACGACGATCGTGTTGACAAACTTTGTGCACAAACTTATGTTCCCTATAAGTATAAAATAGGCGTTTCCTTACTCGATATTGGCAGGGTTAAATTTACTGATAATGCCGAGAAACTCGTTTTTAAAGATGCTTCAACATACTGGCCCGGAATTACATGGATTGATTATACAACCATCAGGGATTTGACCGATACAGTAAGCCAACAGTTTTACGGAAACTCAACTGAACTTATACAGGGGAACGAAATAAAAGTTGCATTACCTACTGCCCTGAGCATTCAGGCAGATATTAATTATGTAGGAAACTGGTATTTTAACGGAACCATTGTTTATCCTTTGCAATTTTCGAAAACAGGCTTAATCAGACCAGTTTTATTCGGTTTTACACCCCGGTATGAAACCGAAATGTTTGAAGTTAGTTTGCCAATCACACTTTACGACTGGACAAAACCCAGAATTGGACTGAGCGCACGTTTTCGGGGATTTTTTATAGGTACTGAGAAATTAAGCGGTTTTTTCAGTTATAGCGATTTTACCGGACTCGATTTTTATGCCGGTCTTAAATTATCCTTGCGTAAAGGAGATTGTCGCCGCAATACCCCTTCCGATAATTGCGGGATGGAAGAGTACAAAAAATATATTAAAACCCGAAAGTGAGTATTTAGTGCAGGATTAGGATGGAATTAAAAAGTTCAAACCATTGTATCAATCTACGGTTCTCACATCCAAAGCATCCCTCAACCCATTGCCAATAAGCATAAAAGCAAGCACCATTATCATAATGGCGATTCCCGGAAGTATAGCCAGATATCCATAATCCAGAATGATATAAGGATAATTCTCTTTAATCATACCTCCCCACGATGGCATCGGTGGCTGTACGCCTATACCGAGGAAACTCAATCCGGCTTCTAGAAGTATTGCCGAAGCAAAATTGGCTGCCGAAATTACAATTACCGGAGCCATAGCATTGGGTAAAATATGTTTGAAAATAATCCTGAAATCACGATATCCAAGTGCGCGGGCGGCTTCAACAAATTCTTTTTCGCGAAGGCTCAAAAATTGGCCCCTCACCACACGCGCTACTTCAACCCACATGGTTAAACCAACGGCAACAAATACCTGCCAGAATCCTTTTCCCAGCGCGAAAGTAACTGCAATCACCAGTAAAAGAGTTGGTACAGCCCACACAACATTAATAAACCACGATATCAATGCATCCGTTTTTCCGCCGAAATATCCTGCCACAGCGCCCAGAAAAATGCCAATAAGCAGCGAAATGGCTACCGAAATAAATCCAACTGAAAGGCTTACCCGCGCCCCGATTACAAGCTGACTTAATACATCAAGGCCGTAACGATCGGAACCCAACAGAAAGGTTTTAGTAATAATATTGCTTTTAATTACCTGATTTTGAAGTTTTTCTACAGGTATTGCAATTTCTTTTCCTTCCAAAGTAAGAAATGAAACAATGTTTTCCTTCTTTTTGATTTCAGCGTTTCCGATCAAAGGGTAACAAACATCCGCCAGGTGAAACCCCATTTCGAGGCCTGAGGAATCTTTACTAAATTCAGTAATAATAATTGAGTCACCTCGAAATTTATAACTTTCAAAAGGGTAAACTGCAAATTTATTTTCCTGCCCAAAAAGCAGACGATATAAAAAATTGCGATTCGGGATTTCCTGGTTTTTACAAACCTGAAGTACATTCACTTTGCTGCCTGGTTTTAAGGTCGATAAAAGCAGGTTTTGCTCATTAACCATGGGAGATTTGTCGGGTGTTATCCAATACCCGAACACAGCTATAAATACAATTGCTATAACAAAGACAAGAGAGCCAAACGCTAACTTATTTCTGCGGAAGCGACTCCACGAAAGCTTGCTTAGAGAACCGGAACTATCGTATGATTTTTTTCGGAAGAACAAACAGTCGATTTTTATCTTATGATTTTTATGTATTCAGAAAATCTCAACGAAAGAAAATCTGGTTTGTACACTAAAACTTTCTGTCGCCGCCAAGTAATCCACCCAGGATTCCGCCGCCAATTCCCCCGATTCCACTGGACTGTTCGCGATTTGTTCGAGATGAAGAAATAATTCTGTCAGCTAATCGCGATAAAGGCAGGCTTTGCAGGTAAATGGTCCCGGGGCCGGTAAGGCTGGCCAGAAATAAGCCTTCGCCTCCGAAAAGGGCATTTGTAAATCCGCCAACAAACTGAATATCATAGTCAACTGAAGGCGCCATGGCAACAATACAACCGGTATCTACCCGAAGCGTTTCGCGCTCACGCAATTCTCTTTTTATAATGGTTCCACCGGCATGAACAAAAGCAAGCCCGTCGCCGGATAAACGCTGTAAAATAAATCCTTCACCACCAAAGAGCCCTGCGCCAATTTTTTTTGTAAAAGCAACATCTATATCAATTCCGTTTGCTGCGCATAAAAACGAGTCTTTCTGACAAATAAATGTGCCGCCCACCTGCCTCAGGTCTAATGGAATAATTTTACCCGGATATGGCGCTCCAAAAGATACACTGCGCTTAAAAGCAGCTGTGTTGTAAAAGGTTGAGATAAAGAACCCATCGCCGGAAATCATGCGTTTAAACCCTTTTAAAATGCCGCCACCGGTGCCGGTTTCCATCATTATGCCTTCTTCCATAAACATCATAGCGCCAACTTCAGCGCGAACACCTTCGGAAGGATCAAGTTCAATTTCAACGATTTGCATGTCGTCGCCGTGGATTTTATAATCAATTACGTCTGCCATTGTTAGGGTAGTTTTTGGATTAATTAATATTAGGTTTCGGGAAATGTCAGTAAAAAAGAAAATGGTTAATAGAAAATGGTAACTAGAAATTAGAAAATGGTTGAGAGGACTATTTTCTGTTTTGCTTTTAACCATTAACTACATTTCCGCCGCAAATCTATTAAAAATGATTCAACAACACTTTTAAATTCCAAAATTATAGATTACTTTTGCAGCATCAAATAAACATGGTGGTATTAGCTCAGCTGGTTAGAGCGTCGGATTGTGGTTCCGAAGGTCGTGGGTTCGAACCCCATATTCCACCCAGGTAAAAGGTCGTCTTCGGATGGCCTTTTTTGTGTCTGCACCCCGCGGGGTGTTTGATATAAAAAAAAAGCCAGCATTTAGCTGACTTCACAATTCTTAGTTTTCTTTAAACTCCCAGTATTCATCCACACAGTCTGTTGTTTTCTGCTCCCAGTAAGCTGGTGAAACGCGTTTGCCATCAGGAGTTTTTAGCCCCAATTCGTAAACCGCTATAACCGGATTAAATACAAGGTCGGTTACTCCGATAGTGAACAGGGTAGGAGCATCCTCAGTTTCTTTCTTATCTTCAGCTACCTGAGTCTCAAATTTGTTGAATTCCAGAAGGCTTTTCAGAAAATCAACACGGGCTGTAGTAGCTCCTTTTTCGACAACAGTGCAACGAACACCGTTAATTTCTTCAACTATATGTTTTGCTTTTAGAGGCATAAGATCAGTTTATTATTTTTGTATTCTACTGTAAGCAATTAGTTTACAATGGCAAAAGTTACGGCATCAATAATTTCGTAAATCTGGCTCCAGAAACCGATAACAAAGATACCGATTGCACATGCAAACAATCCTATTTTTGTCATTAAGTCACTTTTGAAAAATGCAATCGGGGTTTCACTTTTATTGATGAACATCGCTTTAACGACCAGTAAATAATAATATAAAGAGATGGTAGCGTTAAGAACAGCAATAAAAACTAACCAGTAATAACCACCGGATGCTGCAGATGTAAAGAGGAAAAATTTACCAAAGAATCCGGCAACAGGCGGAATTCCGGCAAGTGAAAATACGCTGAGCATCATTAGCAATGATAACTTAGGATTAGTGGCATAAAGTCCATCATAATCATCCATATTTTCTTTTCCGGTTTTAGCTGAAATAGCTGAAATAACACCGAAAGCGCCCAGGTTGGAGAAAATATAGACCAAAACAAAGTAAACCGTTGCTGTCATCCCTATTTTATTTCCTCCAATGATACCGAGAAGTATAAAACCTGCCTGTGCAATACTTGAGAAAGCCAGGAACCGTTTCATGTTTTTCTGCCTTAGCGCGAAAAGGTTACCTATAGTCATCGTCATTACTGCAATAAGGTAAACTATATCCTTCCACAGGTAAGCAATAGAATGGAAAACAGTGTACATTACCATAATCAGGATAAACGCTGAAGCTCCTTTAGAAATAACAGAGAAATACGATGTTACATTAACAGGTGATCCTTCATAAACATCGGCTGTCCATAGGTGGAAAGGAACGAGGGAAATTTTAAATGCCATTCCGGTAAAGAAGAAAATGAAAGCAAGCACCTGTAGCGGTGTATCCGAATATACTGCACCAACTGCATCGAAATAGATAGAACCAGTTGTGCCGTAAATCATCGAAAGTCCAAAAAGCAATATACCTGATGAGAGTGCCGATGATAAAATCAGTTTAATACCTGCTTCAGCAGAACGGGTTTGGTGATGGGTATATGCTGCCAATGCTGCCATAGGGATGGTAGCAAGTTCAAGTCCAAGATAAAGCATAAGGAAATCACCTGATGAAATCATGAAATTCATACCAACAAGTGTTGATAGCAAAAGGATAAAGAATTCGCTGACTTTCTCACCGTTTTCTTCTTTCTTAAGCCAGGTAGAGCTTTGGAATAAGATAATCAGCACACCAACATTAAGGATGTTTTTCATTAAAATGGTCAAACCATCGGTATGATACATTCCGCCGAAAAGGACTCCCGTTTGTGCTGGCAGGAAGCCTACCACTGTATGAATAAAAAACAGTGTAATAGCAATCGGTATGATCCGGTGTTTCTGGCTCTGTTTCAGGTTCAGATCGATAATGAGAACTAATAATACTAAAACAGTCAGTATTAATTCGTGCCGCATTGTCATGAAATCGTAGATGCTCATATTGAGTACTTAAAGTGATGATTAATACAATGGATTAAAAAATTCCTGCAACGGCTGCAACCCCGTTAATTTTTTCAACAATGGGTCCTAAGCTGAAGTTGATCATATCCGACAACCAAAGCGGTGCCATACCAATAGCGGCAATAGCAAGAAGGAGAGTTAATGTTGAAAGCCTTTCGAACCACAAGGCATCTTTCAGGTGCAGGAAGTGATCGTTCTTAATTGGCCCGAAAAGCAAGGTGCCGACAACTCTTAAAATATAAACCGCAGTGATAACGATTGACGAAGCAGCAACTATTGTTAACACCCTGTGGAAAGTGTCAGTATGCTGGAACGATCCTACAAAAATTGTCATTTCAGCTACAAAACCGCTTAAACCCGGAAGACCTAAAGAAGCTAAACCAGCAATTACATAAACTACTCCCAGGAATGGCATAACTTTCATCAAACCACCCATTTCGTTGATTAAACGTGTATGTGTACGTCCGTAAATCATGCCGATCAGGGCAAAGAAAAGGGCTGTCATCAATCCGTGAGAAATCATCTGGATAACAGCTCCGTTCATGGCTGTCTGGTTCATCATCAGTATGGCGAAAAGTACTAATCCGCAATGGCTCACCGAAGAATATGCATTGATATATTTTAAGTCTTTCTGAACAATAGCTCCGAATGCACCATAAACAACACTGATACCAGTTAAGATCAGGAAAATCCATGCTTGTTCGTGAGCAGCTTCCGGCATCAGGTATATGGCAACGCGAAAAACACCGTAACCCCCAAGTTTCATAAGAACACCTGCGTGTAACATCGAAACAGCTGTTGGGGCTGAGGCATGACCATCAGGTGACCAGGTGTGGAAAGGAAATAACGCACCCAGTACACCAAAGCCAATAAAAGCAAATGGGAAAAGGAAACGCTGCATATCAAGAGGAATTGTATTTTTTGCAATTTCCAGCAGGTTAAAAGTAAGCTGGCTTCCTGCAGGTGCTGAATAAAAATAAATACCCAGGATTGCAACGAATAACAGTGCTGATCCGGCCATAAGCATAAGGGTAAGTTTCATGGCTGAATACTCTTTCGGACCTGAACCCCAGAGACCAATCAAAAGGTACATTGGAATAACAGCAAGCTCGTAAAACAGGAACATGGTAAAAATGTCGAGCGAGATAAAGAATCCAAAAACTCCCGAAGCAAGCAGAATGAGTGAAATAAAGAACTCCCTGTAAAGGAAATCGACCATCCACGAAGCGAAGATACCCGCAAAGACAACTATCGAAGTAAGAGCGATCATGGCTACCGAAATTCCATCAACACCAATGGTATAATGGATATTAAGTGTCGGAAACCAGACTGCATCATAATAAAACAGCATTTCGGCAGTATTTCCGGCATTTCTTTCAACAAGGTAAAGATAAACCAGGATTCCTGACAGGATAAGTTGAATTCCCATACCAATGGCACTCACTATGCGGGTTTGCTTCATATTGCCGGTAAATAATATTGCTATTATTGTGAGCAAGGGTATCAGAATAAATAAACTGAGTATGTTCATGTTAGTTTTCTTACAATTTAACTTTGTACTTTTTGTTTAACTGATTCTGTTAATTCCAGAGATAAACGAATATAAGAACCAATGCTATGGCGCCGGTTACAAAAACGAAACCATATTGTTGTAATCTGCCTGACTGGAAATTTTTAATGAGGTTTGATGCATTTTGAATAATGCGTGCAACCAGGTTCATAAATCCATCAACTATATGCCTGTCGAACCATGCAACAGGTACTGAAATATAAGCGAAGATTATCTTTTTTGTTACAAACAGATACACTTCATCCATATAGAATTTATGGTAAGCCCATTTGTAACCATTTCCAAAAACTCCGGCAAGCTTATCAGGTAAATTATTGGTTTTGCGGTACATAGCAGTAGCAATTCCAATTCCAAGTAAAGCAATTAATACCGATGGGATAGCTATGCTGTAATCAAGGTGAGCTTCGAAAGGCAAACCATCGGATGTTACTAATTCGTTGAAAGGCAGGAATCCTGCAAATACAGCACCGAATGCCAGAACCATCAATGGAATTGTCATTACATAAGGTGCTTCGTGTGGTGTGTGATGATAATGTGTCGCTTTGCCCCAGAAAATGCTGAAATACAGGCGGAACATATAAAATGCTGTCAGGCCGGCAACCAGATATTCAATTGAGAATAAGATTTTATTGTGATGCCAGGCAGCTACCATAATTTCATCCTTGCTCCAGAATCCGGATAATGGTGGAATACCGGCAATGGTTATACAGGCAATCAGAAAAGTGGCGTGAGTAATAGGCAGATATTTGCGTAGTCCTCCCATGTCCTTCATATCATTACTATGCACAGCATGAATAATAGCCCCGGCTCCAAGGAATAACAAAGCTTTGAACATCGCGTGCGTAAACAGGTGGAAGTTACCGGCCATAAAACCAAGTCCATCGTGCCCGCCATAACCCGAAACGCCAAGTGCAAGCATCATATAACCGATCTGCGACATAGTTGAGTAAGCAAGTACGCGTTTTATATCAGTTTGTGTACAGGCAATAATTGCAGCAAACAATGACGAAATACCACCGACCCAGGCTACCACCGTAAGGGCATCTGGAGCTCCGAGAGCATAAACAGGAAAGAGACGTGCTACCAGGTAAACGCCGGCAACAACCATAGTAGCAGCATGAATAAGTGCTGAAACCGGAGTTGGACCTTCCATAGCATCCGGCAACCAAACATGTAAGGGAAACATGGCTGATTTTCCGGCACCGCCCATGAAAATAAAAATCAGTGACCAGGTTAAAACCGACATTCCCATGAATGCAGCACCGCCGGCTTGTGTGATAGCAGGTCCTGATGCACTTGTAAGAATTTGGAAATCAAATGTTCCTGTATTGAATGATAACATCAGGATACCAATGAGAAACCCGAGGTCGGCAAATCGTGTGACAATAAAAGCTTTTTTGGAAGCCGCAACGGCACTTGGCTTTTCGTAATAGAATCCAATTAAAAGGAAAGATGAAACTCCAACAAGCTCCCAGAAAATATACATCTGGAAAATATTGGTTGCTAAAACCAATCCAAGCATGGAGAAACTGAAAAGCGAGAGGAATGCGAAAAATCTGTGGTATCCGCGTTCGCCTTTCATATAACCGATGCTGTATATATGCACCATTAAAGATACAGTAGTGATAACAATCAGCATCATTACTGAAATCGGGTCAATAAGGGCACCCAGGTTAATGGTAAGTTTATCCGTTAAATGCAGCCAGGTAATTTCGAAGGCTTTAATTGAATGGTAGCCGGTTTCAGCAACGTGATCGGTCCAGAAATAACGGATAGCGGTCACATACGATAGTATAGCAGCAACGCTTAATCCGGCTGTACCGATAAGTCCGGAAACAATGGGTTTCATTTTGTGACCGGTAATTCCAATGAGGATAAATAACACGAATGGAATCAGCGGTATAAGTAATGTATAGGTGTAGTCGACCATATCTTTCTAATATGTCAGTGATTAATGCTTTTGAATTAAAACTTCATTTCGTCAACGTTATCAACATCAATCGACCTGAAATTACGGTAAATATTGATGATGATAGCAATTGCTACTGCAGCTTCGGCCGCAGCGATGGCAATTATTATTAGTGAAAAGAAGTGTCCCTGAAGGTTTTGCGGATAAAGATACCTGTTGAAAACCACGAAGTTGATATTCACTGAGTTCAGAATCAGCTCAAGCGACATAAGCATGGTTATCAGGTTTTTACGGGTTAAAAATCCATAAATTCCGATAAAAAACATCAATGTGCTGATTATCAGGAAAGCTTGTAATGGTATTGTTCCGGTCATAGGAAGTATTCTTTACTTATGATTTCTGTTTGATGAGAAAAACGATTCGCTATTTGCTTATTGCATCTTTTTCTTTCCGTGCAACGATAATGGCTCCGATTAATGCTGCCAGCAATAGTATTGAAATTACCTCGAAAGGAAGTGCAAAGCCATTGCGGTCATAGGAAATAAGAGCATTACCCACATCAGTAACAGTGGATGCTTGTGCTGGTTCCACTGATGGAGTGAATGCAAACTGCATGATGGTGATAAGTGTTAACAGAGCGCCTGCACCCACAGCCAAAGCTGATAATACGCCTTGTTTCCGGTCGGCCATAATTGCACGTTCGCTGATATGGCTTGTAAGAAGTATGGAGAATATTATCAATACCACAATACCTCCGGCATAAACCGTAAGCTGAACGGCAGCAAGGAAAGTGTATTCGAGCATAAAATAAATGGCTGCTGTTGAAATAAGCACAAAAAGCAGGTAAACCGCGGCACGCAATATTTTCCGGCTTGTAACTGTTAGAACCGAAAAAATCAGGATCATTCCGGCCAGAAGGTAAAACATTACTTCACTATTCATTTTATTTTGCTTTTTTAGATTTATAGAGGCTCTTTGGGGTATTGGGTAATTTGTTGGTCATTCAATTGTTGAGGACAGTGTTTTGTGAGTGTTTGAGTTGGGCGGACTGTCATTCAATCGTCATTCAATTCTCCGCTCTGCCTGACATAAATTGTCTTCCGACCGCCACTATTCACTATTCACTATTCGTTTTTCACTCTTCACTTTTCACTATTCACTATTCTTTCACTCCATCCATAATCTTAGAACCAGGTTGGTTCAGGACTTTGGTCATGGTTGTTCTGTCCCAGTGTGCATGTTCGAAAGTTTGAGCCATAACAATGGCATCTGACGGACATGTTTTTACGCAAAGATTACAGAATGTACACATGGCCAGGTGATATATGTGCTGGTCGATAATGCGTTTCTTCTTACCTTCTTCATTTACAATGGATTTGGTAATAATTTCGATTGATCCGTTCGGACAATTGATTTCGCATATACCGCAACCGGTACATTTGTGTTCGTTTTTTTCGTCGTGTGGCATTACCACTTCGCCCCTGAAACGCTCGAACATCACTAGTGTATCGCGATTTTCGGGATATTGCTGGGTAACGTTTTTCCAGGGAGTAAAGAAGTACTTGGCGGTAACTTTCATTCCGGTGAGTAAACTCCATACGCCGCTAAAAATTTCGGCTATATAATTAATGAATGATCTCATTCGTTCCGATTTATTATTTACAAGTTTCCTGATCTGATTTTTCCAGGCAACAAATATTTGATTTCACTTTTCACTATTCACTATTCACTATTCACTCCCTACCAATGCCATCCCAATAAAACCATTGTAGCCATCAACAATATGTTGAAGAGGTTTATAGGTAGCAGGTATTTCCATTCGAGAGTAAGTATCTGGTCGATACGAAGGCGGGGAAATGTCCATTTAAACCACATGATGAGGAATATAATGGCAAACACTTTCATAAAGAACCAAATGATTCCCGGGATAAAGTCCATAACATTATTAAATCCTTCCCATCCTCCGAAGTGGAATGGCATCCAGCCACCAAGGAAAACTACGGTTGCCAGAGCAGCTACAATAAAGAGATTGATGTATTCGGCAAGGAAAAAGAAAGCGAATTTAATACCTGAGTATTCGGTGTGGAATCCGGCTGTAAGTTCCGATTCAGCTTCTGCAAGGTCGAAAGGGCCACGGTTGGTTTCGGCTGTGCCGGCAATTACAAATACAGTGAAAGCTATAAAAGCAGGTATATGTCCTTTGAAAAGAAACCATCCTCCGCGCTGAAGTTCAACAATTTCGGATACTTGCATAGTGCCTGCCAGGATAACCATCGTTATAAGCGACATACCTACCGAAAGTTCGTAACTCACAATTTGAGCACCGCTGCGCATTCCGCCGATAAGCGAATATTTATTGTTACTGGCCCAACCTGCAAGTAAGACTCCGATAACACCCACGGATGAAACTGCTGTTACAAAGAATACTCCTATGTCAAAATCAAGTGCTTGTAAGCCTGGTGCAAAAGGAATTACCGAAATGGTAAGAAAAGGAACAATAATTACAATGAAAGGAGCAAGATTGTAAAGGAATTTATCAACACTCTTCGGTGTGATCAGCTCTTTCATCAGCAACTTGATAAAGTCGGCAATGGTTTGTATTATTCCCCATGGACCAACCCGCATCGGGCCTAAACGTTGCTGAAATGCAGCGCACACCTTGCGTTCGGCATATACAAGCAACAATCCGAAAACGGCAATAAACAGGAGGTACAAAACTCCGATTATTGTCCATTCAATAATTGTAGTAAGGAGCGGGGAAACGTTTTCAATCAATCCCTGATGAATGGATTGAGTGAGTGGCGTAAAATCGTATTTTTCGAATGCCATTATTAAATGGGTTTATCTGTTACGTTTACAAATATTTATTTTGTCAGCCGGATGATTATTATCTGTCAATATCAGGTATTACAAGGTCGAAAGTGGCCATAATTGCAACCAAGTCAGCAATTTTCCATCCTTTAGCAATATGATTGATAGCGAAAAGATTTGAGAAACCCGGTGAGCGGAATTTTACGCGGTACGGATTTTTCTTTCCATCACTTACAACATATACTCCGAATTCGCCACGGGCTGTTTCAACCCTCTGATAATATTCGCCTTCAGGAAGTTTAATTACACCTTTCATTTTTACAGCATAATCTCCTTCTGGAATATTATCGATAAGCTGTTCAATGATATTGAGCGATTCCCACATTTCGTCCATTCTCAGTTTCCACCGCATAAATGAATCGCCCCCGGTTCCTACTTTCTCGTCGAATTTAATATACGGGTATGCACTATACGGATGATGTTTACGCACATCGCAGCTGAATCCCGATGCTCTTCCTGTTGGACCTGTTACTCCGTATGCAATAGCATCTTCTTTGGTTAAAATTCCAACTCCTTTTGTACGGTTTTGGAAAATAATGTTACCGGTAAGCAGCTTATCGTATTCGGGTAATGTTTTTCTGAATTTTTTAATAAAGGCTTTTACTTTACGCTGAAAATTCGGATGGATATCGAACATCACTCCACCTGGTACACTGTAATTTAAGGTAAGACGGGCGCCACATGTTTCTTCAAAAATATCGAGGATATCTTCGCGGTCGCGGAGGCCGTAAAAGAAAGCAGTAAGTGCTCCAAGGTCCATTCCCGAAGCGCACCACCACAACTGATGTGAAGCCAGACGTTGCAATTCATCAAAAATGGTTCGAATGTATTTTACCCGCTCGGGAACTTCAACCTGCAACGCATTTTCAACCAGCAGACTAACTGCTTCGTTGTTCATGTGCGATGAGAGGTAATCCATCCGGTCAGTAAGATGAGGAATCTGGGTGTAGGAAAGTGCTTCGGTCATTTTTTCGATGCCGCTGTGAATGTAACCTACATGAGGTTCTACATTATGTACAATTTCGCCTTCCAGTTTAAGCAACAACCGCAGAACACCATGTGTACTAGGATGTTGCGGGCCCATATTAACAAGATACTCGTCAGTCTTTATCTCGTCGGTGGTGATAATTTTTTCAATGATCTCAGCCATAACTATCTTTCTACAACATGAATATCATCCTTATAATCTTTACGCAGCGGAAATCCCCAGGTATCATCGAGGAATAGGCGACGCAGATCAGGATGGTTGTTAAATTTTATTCCAAGTAAATCGTAGATTTCCCTTTCGTGAAACTCAGCGGTTGGCCAAATATCGGTAACCGTATCCAAAGCCGGTGTTTCCCTGTTTCCGGTATTTACTTTTACAACCAGGAAATGCTGGTGCGTTGTTGATTCGAGGTGGTAAACAACCTGCAGATAAGTTGGATAATCAACTCCGGACTGGCAAACCAGGTAATCGAAGGCCAACTGGCTATCCGATTTTATGTTTTGCATAAAAGTATGCAGTGTTTCGAAGCTAACAGTTATTTCAGGGTACTGGTTGCCTTGTTTGATAACCGCATCGGGATATGCTGATGAAAGTTTCTCAATAAGCTGTTCGTTTGTCATGGATTGATTTTTTTGAGATAGCGCAGTTTGCTCGGTTTGAATTGTTGCATTAACCTGCATTTAATCCGTTCTTTACTTTTTAAGCTGCTTCTTGAAGTTTTTCTCTCTCTTAATTTTTTTCTGCAACTGCAGGAAAGCAAACAAAAGGGCTTCAGGGCGAGGTGGACAACCAGGTACGTAAATATCAACCGGTATCACATGATCAGCACCTTTTACGATGGAGTATGAATTGTAGTAGAAAGGTCCGCCCGAAACAGCACAAGCTCCCATGGCAATAACGTATTTGGGATCGGCAATCTGATCGTATAAACGTTTCAGTACCGGTGCCATTTTGTAATTGATAGAACCTGAAATAATGATCATATCAGCCTGGCGCGGGGTTGCACGGGCAACTTCATAACCGAAACGAGCCATATCGTGACGCGATGCGCCCACAGCCATAAATTCGATAGCGCAACAGCGGGTTCCGAAAGTCAGAGGCCATACCGAATTGGACCGGGCCCAGTTAACCAGCGCATCCAGCTGTGTGAGTATAATACTGCCTCCCTCATACTGTTCAAGGATAGGAAAGTCGTTTTTCTCGAATTCTTTTTTTGATGTTATTCCCATTTCAACGCATGTTTTTTCCAGCCATATAAAAGGCCGAGACCTAAAATGAAGAAAAAGATTAAAATTTCAACGTAAGCAGTTATGCCGCCATTTTTCATAACAACTGCCCAAGGGAAAACAAAAACAGTTTCCACATCGAAAATCAGGAAGATAATGGCAAACAAATAATAGCCTACTGTGTATTGTAACCAGGAACCTCCAATAGTTTCAATTCCACATTCATAAGGCTCAAATTTTGTTGGATTGTAAGATGTTGGTGGTACGAAACTTGAGAAAAGCATTGCTCCTCCAACAAGCACCACTGCAACAATGAAAAAAAGCACTAAAGCGCTGCTGTCCATATTTTAACGTTTTTTGTGACGGTTTTGAGGGGGCAAAAGTATTGAATTGTTGTAATTATATATGTATGAAATTTGATACATAAGCTAATTTAGAATAGCTCTAAATTAAGTATTTGGAATATTAATTAATATTTTAATTTATAATGCATTGAAAACGTGTGAAGAAGACTTTTAGCTTTTTTCCTGAAAGTGTAAACTATTGTGTAATTTTGCATCTAAATAGTTTCAAAAAGTTTTCAACCATGAAAAAGCACATTCTCATATTGATATTGTCAGTCTTCTTTGTGTCAACATATGTACAGGCTCAAAAAAAGACGGAAGAAATTAAAATTCAGACCTCAGCGCAGTGCGAAATGTGTAAAACCCGCATTGAAACTGCAATGGCTTACGAAAAGGGTGTATCCGAATCTGATCTGAACCTGGAAGATAAAGTGCTTACTGTAACTTATAAAGCAGGAAAAACGACACCGGACAAAATCCGGAAAGCATTGAATTCATTAGGATATGATGCAGATGAAACTCTTGCCGATCCAAAAGCCTATGCATCACTTCCTCCATGCTGCAAAAAACCGGATGATCCGGATCATATTGGGCATTGATTGAATTTATGTCCCGGATTTAGTGGTTATGCTCCAACACAACCCTCCCGGTAATTCCTCCCTTCAAAATCCTTTCAATTCCTGAATGAATATTTTCCAGATTAACCGTTTCTGCGTTGATAAGGAAGGACTCTGGTTTCCATTCACCTGCAAGTTTCTGCCATAAACTCCTTCGTAATGGCATTGGGGTAGTTGCTGAATTTACTCCAAGCAAATTTACTCCATTCAATATAAACGGGAAAACGCTGGTATTAAGCAGGGGCGAGGATACATTGCCACAACAAGCTACATTTCCATGTGGTTTTAATGATTTCAGAATGGTAGCAAGTGTATTTCCTCCTACGGTATCAATAGCTCCGGCCCACTGTGGGCGCAGCAGCATGCGACCCGACTGATCATCAACTTCTGACCGATTGATAATAGTTTTAGCACCTATATTAATAAGGTAGTCTTTTTGTTCGTTTTTGCCTGTAGATGCAGTTACTTCAAACCCAAGTTTTGATGCAATTGAAACTGATAAGCTGCCAACTCCACCGGTTGCGCCGGTAACAAGTATTGTACCATTAGCTGGTTTCTGTCCACAACGTAAAAGGTGATGCAATGAAAGTGCTGCGGTGAAACCGGCTGTTCCAAGTACCATGCTTTCCTTTAGACTTATGCCTTCAGGCAAATGAATTACCCATTCAGCCGGAACATTGATATACTCACCAAAACCACCCATTGTGTTCATTCCCAGGTCGTAACCTGTAACTATAACCTGATCGCCGGGCTTAAAATCTGCGGAATTACTTTCAGCGACAACTCCAGCAGCATCAATTCCGGGAGTATGAGGGTAACGACGTGTTACACCTTTGTTACCGGAAGCTGACAAAGCATCTTTGTAGTTTAATGAAGAGAAGGATACTTTTATAAGAACACCATTTTGAGGAAGATCATCGGTATTTCGTTCGATGATCTGGTGTCGGAAAGTTCCGTCAGGTTCTTCAGTAACCCAATATGCATTGAAAGTTGTGTTTTTCATTCAGTAGTATTCTGATTGTTGTCAATTTGTGTTATTTTTTTCCATGCAACCCACATTCTTTGCTTTCGGGCAATTCCCACCACCAGCGGCCGGCGCGTAAATCTTCTCCTTTTTCAATGGCACGGGTACAAGGCTGGCAACCAATACTCGGGAATCCCTGGTCGTGGAGCTTGTTGTAAGGAACAGAGTTGTTTTTTATATAATCCCAAACCTGTTCTTCGCTCCATTCGAGTAGCGGATTGATTTTAATCAGACCGTTACCTGCATCCCATTCTACGATTTTTAAGTCGGTACGGGTAACTGACTGTTCACGGCGCAGACCGGTAATCCAGGCATCCATGCCAGTCAAAGCACGACGAAGAGGAACAATTTTACGAACGTGACAACAGAGTTTCCGGTTTTCAATACTTTCGTAAAAGAGGTTAATCCCTTTCGAATTCACCATTTCTTCAACCTGCGTGGTATCAGGATAGTATGATTTTATCTGCAATCCATAACGGTTCACTGTCCGATGAAGCAGATCGTAGGTTTCGGGGAAAACCCTGCCGGTATCCAATGTAAAAATGTTTGCCGACTTGCTGATTTTTGCTAGCATATGGGTAATAACTTGGTCTTCAGCACCCATACTTGTTGCAAAGGATACTTTTTTGCCAAACAGTTCCAGCGCTTTTTCAAGAATTTCTTCTGCACTAAGTCCGTTCCAGAGTTCATTGAGATGATCGATATTGTATTTTGGATTCATAGTTTATAATTCTATTTGATTGAGTCTAAATGATTTTTCGGGAACAATTCCTTTTTCTGAGTTTACAACAGTACAACATTCATTATCTGCATCGTGTTCGAAAAAGAGTATGTATTGATTGTCAGCAGCTTCTTTCAGAAAAATCTCTTTTTCCGAAAGGGAAATCAACGGCTCAATATCTACTGATGGAATAAATGGTATCGGGATATTGGATTGTGTAGGAATAAAATCACCCATATAAACGACGGTTCGGGTTTTGGTATGGATAAAAGGAATAATCTGTCCACGGGTATGGCCGTTGTACATTTTCAATGTTATTTTTCCAAAAGGCTGTTCTCCTTCATCAAGCAGATGTAATCTGCTGCTTTCCTGCAGAGGAATCAGGTTATCCTTGAAAAAAGCTGCACCTTCACGCTTATTAGGGTTTATAGCCCATTCCCAATGTGCTTTCGAAACCCAATACCTGGCTTTACTGAAAACACATTCGATACTTCCATCTTCATTTGCTAGTGTAGCCGCGCCAACATGATCGTCGTGCAAATGGGTAAAAAGGACATCGGTAATATCTTCTGTCGAAAATCCTGCTTCCTGAAGGGAATTTACGATACTGATTCCTGGTTCGCGGTAACGCACAGCGTAATACTTTTCATTTCGTTTGTCGCCGAGGCCGGTATCAATCAGAATTCGTCTTTCATCCTCAATGATCAGAAGGCACCGGGTTGTGATATTAATCATATTGTTGCTATCAGCCTCATGTTTTCGCGACCATAGCGATTTCGGAACAACACCGAATGCAACACCGCCATCCATTTTCCAGTTATCAGCAATAAGAGGAATAAGCTCCATTCAGAAAAAAATTAGTTATGTGGCAAAGGTAATGTTTTTGGAATTTTATTTTCAAAGAGCATTTTCGTAAACAATGATTACATTACCTTGTTAATAAGTAATTTCGAAAATGTTAATAACTCTTTTGTAAATTCGTATGACCTTTCAATCTATTTTCGGATTAAGTGTGTTACCTTTAAATCAGGATAACTTTTTTTAACCAAAAACCAATTTTTTATTTACCAAAACCAATTACCATGAAAAAAAATTACCTACTTTTTGTATTGCTATTTACTTTAGCATTTGCAGTTAATGCGCAGGACAAAGCGATAAGCCCCTCCTACACAGGCATTGGGGTATATCACGGTCTTTCTCAGCCTCTGCGCGATATACCAGCCATTACGCCAGATGAGTATGAGAAAATGGAAATTGATGCCGCAAAGCCCCGCAATGAGAAAATTCGCGTTCGTGAATATCCGTTCGCTGAAACTGCGTTTCCAAAAGGCGACGATCCGGCATGGCAGCGTGAAATGGGAAATACTCAGCCTCCAAGGGCTCCGATTGTAAGTTTCGACGGACAAACATCTCCTTACTATCCTCCTGATGCCAACGGTGCAGCTGGTCCGAATCATTATATGCAAACAATTAACAGTGTTTATGCAATATATTCAAAAACAGGCGCTTTGGTCGCTGGTCCTACAAATCTGAACCTTCTTTTCGGTAGCGTAACCGGTGCAACCTGCAACGATGGAGACCCAATTGTTTTATACGATGAGCAGGCCGACAGGTGGCTGGTTGTGGAATTCTCGATATGTGGAGCAAATGACTATATGCTTTTTGCCGTTTCACAAACCAATGATCCGACTGGTGCCTGGCATCGTTATTCATTTGATGTTGACGATATGCCTGATTATGAGAAAATTGGTATCTGGCAGGATGGTTATTACATGGGGACGAATAACTCTGCAGCAAAAGACATTTATGTGGTTGAGAGATCAAAAATGCTGCTTGGTCAGACTGCTCAAATGGTTGGATTTGATAACGCCTGGCGTCCGACAACTATTGATGGTTTTATGTGTGTGCCCCCGGTTGATAATGATGGAGCATTTGCTCCCGCCGGAAGCCCGGGATTATTTGTAACCATTAACGATGATGCTATTGCCGGAGGTGCCGATCAGCTATGGCTGTATGAGCTTGCTGTAAACTGGACTACCCCAACTTCGTCAACTTTTACACGTGTTCAGCAATTGGCTGTTCCTGCTTTCGACAGTAATTTTGGTGCAAACTGGGATAATATTAAGCAGCCGGGAACCACCAGGGAACTGGATGCAATTCCCCAGGTTGTAATGAATGCTCCTCAATACCGCAATTTTGGTTCGTACCAAACCCTTGTATGTTGCCATACGGTTGATGTAAATAATACTGATCTGGCTGGTATCCGCTGGTACGAATTAAGAAAAACAACAGGAACATGGTCGCTGAGGCAATCAGGTACATATTCACCCGATGCACATTCGCGGTGGCTGGGAAGCATCAGATTGAATGGTCAGAATGAGATTGGTCTCGGATACTCGATTTCGAGTACAACGGTTTATCCGGGAATCCGTTATACCGGGCAATCAGCAACAGCTTATGCGAATGGGGCTGGAGTACTTGATCTCGCTGAACAAACCATTACTACAGGCGCCTATTCGCAAACAGCATATAACCGCTGGGGCGATTATGCTGGTTTGAGTGTAGATCCTGCCGATGATAAAACATTCTGGTTTACAACTGAATACATTGGAACTTCTTCAGCACGAAAGTCTCGGGTTGCTTCGTTCCAGGTTGGTACAGCTGCTGCCGGTATCGATCTTATTACACTGAGTCAGGCTGCAACTCCGGTTTCAGTTATTGCAGGTCAGACCACTACAGCTTCCTGCTCTGTTAAAAATCAGGGAACTCTTGCTTCAGGCGCCTCAAACCTCAAGTATTATCTTTCGACTGACAATACGTATGCAACCGGTGATGTTTTACTGGCAACTGATGCCGTTTCAGCCCTGGCAGCTGGTGCAACACTAGCTGTGAGCGAATTAGTAACAATCCCTTCAGCAACTGTGCCCGGAACATACTATATTCTGTTTTTTGCAGATGCTGATTTACAGGTTACCGAATTGAATGAGACCAATAATGTTGGAAGTATCCAGATCAGTGTTACTTCAGCTTCCGGGTCACCTGACCTGGTTGTTCAAAGTGCGGCCACAACACCTGTTACTCTAAACGCCGGAGCTACTACCACGGCATCATGTACTGTTTTGAACCAGGGCACTGCTGTAGCAGCAGCTTCATCGCTTAAATATTACTTGTCGGCTGATAATGCCTATGGAGCGGGAGATGTCTACCTTGCAACCGACGCTGTTGCTTCCCTGGCAATTAATGCTACATCAGCTCTTAGTGAAGTACTTACAATACCTGCGGCAACTGCAGCTGGTAGCTGGTACATTTTATTTATTGCTGATTTTGATGGTCAGGTTGCCGAGAGCAACGAAACAAACAATCTGGCTTCTGTTGCCATAACGGTTACTACGACAACTCAGGGATGCAACAGTACTGTTCAGTATCCAAGTACTACATTATCACCGGGTACAAACTGGAAGTCGCAGAAATCAATCTACGCCGGCGAATTTACGCTTTTCAATGTTACCCTGGGCCGTACATATACATTCTCTTATTGCTCTGCAGATGGAGCTGTAGCTTCTTATAATTCGGAAATGACACTGCGTAACAATACTACCGGAGCATTTATAGCATATTCTGACGATGCCTGCGGCGATGATGCCAAGATTGTATGGAAAGCTACATTTACAGGAAAAGTAAAACTGGTTACAACTGTTTCCGGTTGCGGAACTAACTCCATCAGTACAACGCTTCGTTACAAGTATGCAAATGCCAAGGAAGCAGAAGGTGTTGCGGTAAATGAGCCAGAATTCATGGTGTATCCAAATCCAAGCACTGGAAAGATCAGCATAGAGGCAAGCAGTGGTTTCGAAAATATGAAACAAATTGTTGTTTATGATGCCTCCGGAAAGCCTGTTAGTTCAGTGGATATTCCTTTGAAACCAGAAAATATCTATCACATTGATCTGAGCAACCAGATTTCGGGCATGTACCTTGTGAAAATTATTGGCACCGATAAAACCGAGCAATTTAAAGTAATGCTCAAAAAATAAAAGGTTTTTAATTTCTGAGAAAGCTGTTCTGTTAATAACGGAGCAGCTTTTTCTTTTTGTCAGGCTTTAAAATCAATTAATTCTGTTTTACCTTCGCAAAATCGAAAATAAAACCTACCACCATGATTGAAAACCGGGTTCATTTTATTGCAATCGGGGGAAGTGCCATGCACAACCTGGCAATTGCCTTGCATCTGAAAGGATATAAAGTTACTGGTTCTGATGATGAAATATTTGATCCTGCCCGCAGCCGGCTGGATGCATATGGTTTACTGCCGGAAGAATTCGGATGGTTCCCCGAAAAACTTGATAACACTATCGGTTCAATTATTCTTGGTATGCATGCCCGTGGCGATAATCCGGAGCTGGCAAGAGCAAAGGAACTCGGATTGAAGATTTATTCGTACCCTGAATTTCTTTATGAACAAAGTAAGGATAAATTGCGGGTGGTTATCGGCGGCAGCCATGGTAAAACCACTATCACGGCAATGATTTTGCATGTGTTGCAGCGTTGTGGAGTTGATACTGATTATATGGTCGGGGCCAAACTCGAAGGATTTGATGTTATGGTCAGGCTCACTAAGGAAGCAAAAGTTATGGTTTTCGAAGGGGATGAATATCTTACTTCAGCGCTTGACCTGCGTCCGAAATTTCATTTGTACAAGCCTGATATTGCTTTGGTTAGCGGAATTGCCTGGGATCATATGAATGTATTTCCGACTTTTGAAAATTATATCAGCCAGTTTCGTGTTTTTATGGAAATGGTTCCCCGCGAAGGCGCTCTCATTTATTGTGATGAGGATATTGAAGTTCACAAGACAGCCATGGCAGCTGAAGGTGAAATGCTCAAACTGGCTTATGGTGTTCCCGAACACAGAGTTGAAAATGGAAAAACTGTACTTCAAACCGCTGAAGGCGAATTTCCACTGATGATTTTTGGTAACCATAACCTCATGAACCTCGAAGGTGCTCGATTGGTTTGTAATAAGTTAAATATCAGTAATTCTGATTTTTATAAAGCTATAAGCGATTTTAAAGGTGCTTCGAACCGGCTTGAACTTATTGCAACAAGAGATGGATTTAATGCATATCGCGATTTTGCCCATGCTCCTTCGAAATTAAAAGCAACTCTTGAGGCTGTAAAAGAACAATTCCCTGATCGTAAACTTATTGCATGTTTCGAATTGCACACATACAGCAGTCTGAATAAGGATTTTCTAGATCAATATGCCGGAAGTATGGAAAAAGCGGATGTGGCTTTGGTGTATTTCTCTCTGCATGCTTTGGCACTGAAAAAACTGCCGATGCTTTCGCCGGATGATATTAAAGAGTCGTTCCGAAAACAGGGATTGCTGGTATTTTCGGAATCTGCTAAATTTCAGGAATTCCTTCTGGGTCAGGAATATACAAATACAAACCTGCTTCTGATGAGTTCAGGAAATTATGATGGACTGAATGTAAAAGATTTCGCTGAAAAGCTATAAGAAAGTTGAAGTGGTAAAACTCAAAACATGCCAAATTGCAATTGTGGTGCGAATTGCTGTTTTTATTCACTTATAGATCAGTAAAAATTGTTTGCATTTATAGTTTGGGGTGTAAATAAACTGCTTTAGTCCGTAGGACTTTAACATCAATAATAGAAGATCAGGATAATAAAATTGCCCGTAGGGCATTAACAAAACAAAGTTTGTAGCGAAAGCCATGTTTAGTTCGGTAACAGCTTTGAAGAAGTTATACAGAAGCTTTTTAGCAAATTAAACTGAACACCCCCATCCGTAAGCTCAGTACTTATCTTTTTTCTGCTGTTTTTCTTCCCATTGATCGAGCATGCTCACGCAAGTGTTGTCGGGTGTAGCAATTTTGGTGCTGAATCTGAGTGTGCGTGAGTCGTCGGGCCAGAATATGACAGGCATTTTTTCACCGCCAAATTCACCGTTGGTTTGCAAAAATGTTTCATTATCATCATTTACTGCTGCCATGCTGAACATAAAAGGACCTTTGCCCTGGTGGCGGTAAATGTTAATTTTAGAAATATCATCAAATTCCATGATCACTTCTCCGCAAAGGGTGCCGTTTTCTTTAAACAGACGCTTTTTGAATTTTTTAGCCTGCGGAAAATCGCGCTCGATCTTTTCACCGTTTAGCCAAAGGTTCATCATTTCGTCATAATCCGCTGATAATTCGCCGGTTGAATCAATGAGGCTCGAAAAAATATTGACATATTTGATCGTCATCCGACCAGATTTTTCACCGGTAAGCTGAATCGTATATTCCTTGCGCTCACAGGTAAGGCAACTTGCTAAGCTTAAAGGAATTATAATGATCAGCAGTAATCGGAAAATTTTCAGTAAATCCGGCATATAGAGTCGTTTGTCCGATCACAAAAGTATGAAATTTCAGGGACGTATTTAATATCGCTATTCCGACGTTTGTTCAATGAAAATCTGTTTGTGATTGGCCACGTTTACATTTCATTATCTTTGCCGATCCTAAGCGAAAAACTATGTCGGACCTGCTGAGCCATTTATATTCAAACATACTTGATACATCGTGGCTCGAAGTGGTTGCAGTTGTTTTCGGGATACTCAGCGTTTGGTTTGCCCGAAAGGAGAATATCTGGGTGTATCCAACCGGAATCTTAAATGTACTGATTTATGTTTATCTCTGCTACTTTGCCGGTTTATACGCTGACATGGGAATCAATGCCTTTTATTTTGTAATGAGCGTCTTCGGCTGGTACAACTGGTCGCGCCGCGACGAAAACCAGCGCCATGTTCCAATAAGCAGCTTAAGCCTGAAGGGATGGCTTTTCTTCATCCTTTTAACGGCTGTCGCTTTTGGAATAATTTTTTATGTGTTAACCGAATTTACCGACAGCTCAGTGCCTGTATTCGATTCATTTACAACCGCTTTGTTTATTGCAGGCATGTGGCTGATGGCTCTGAAAAAAATTGAAAACTGGCTATTCTGGATACTTGGCGACTTGCTGGTTATTCCGCTTTTTGCCATGAAAGGCCTGGTTTTTACAAGTGTTCAATATATTGTTTTCCTGGTACTTGCTATATTGGGATATATCGAATGGCGCAAACGCCTTCTTGCAGCTAATAAAGTATGATGCGCATTTCGGTAACAGGGCCTGAATCTACAGGAAAATCATGGCTGGCGCAGCAACTGGCCGGGCATTACAAAACTCTTTGGGTGCCCGAATACGCGCGTAAATACCTCGAAAGTATCAACAGACCATACAACTACGATGATATTCTGGTTATAGCTCAAAATCAGTTTGAGGAAGAGAATTCATTAGCTCAAAACACTGATTTACTCTTTTGTGATACCGATTTCTGCGTTACTAGTATTTGGTGCAACGTTAAATACGGAAAATGTCATCATTGGATAACCGAAAAACTGGAGCAAAATCACTACGGACTTTATCTTCTTTGCGACATCGATCTGCCCTGGCAATACGATCCGTTGCGGGAGCATCCTGAAATGCGCGCCACTCTTTTTGGAATGTACCAGGATTTGCTTTACGGCCGTGGTTTTAATTACCGGATCGTAAGTGGAACGGGCGATGAACGCCTTCAGAATGCTATTGCTTTCGTTGACGAATATATCAGCTCAGCGTTAAACCGGTAAATTTTTTTGGAAAATTTATTATGGTTTTGACGCCGGAGCTGAACCCGGAAATTCCCTTGGTACGATATCCTGAAATTCGAATTTAAAAGTTTTGATATAATCAGCAAACGCTTTTGTTTTATACGATTCGCTAACTACATAGTTCGAAAGCATGTACATTGCCTCGGGACTCAGATACAGGTTTTCGCTGAGAATGAGCCGGTTGGTATGATCAAAAAAGAAAATCGAAGGGAATTGCATCTGGTCTTTCATCATGATTTTAGCAAGATCATGGAAATTACCGGTTCCGTGAGTGTTGTAATATTCCTTATCCCAAATCAATGTGTCCGAAGTTTGCGCATCAAGCCTTACACAATAAAAATTCTCATCAAGGTATTTTGCTACCTGTTTGTGACTGAAAGCATTAACAAGCATAACCGATGAAGCAGCACTGCTCTTGGTGAAATAGGTAAGAAAAATTCCTTTTGGTTTTTCACTGTTCAGTTTTAATGCTTCTTCCAAAGTCAACCAGTTAATAGCCAAAGGAATGCGGTTTGCTTTCTGATCGGGAGGAAATGTGCGGAAATAGGCCGGAGCCCAAATATTATAACGGGTTGTTTTCTGCACATTTTCAGCAATATAAACCAGCTGGCAAAGCATATCGTAATGATTCTTGTACCCTTTAAATGCATAAGGCGTGTTTTTATCATCAAACAGCAAAACCGTTGGAGCTTTGGGCTTGTCGCCCAGTAAAAGCGTTGCCAGGTCGTGATAAGGCTTGGCCGGATCCTTTTTATAAACTTTTCCATCCATAAAAGTGATATCAGCTTTACTGCCGATATCGATTTTCACAGGATAATATTTTGTGTTGGTGTAAACGCAGACTTCTTTCCGCGCAAAAGTTGTATTTAGCAACAGTTTTGACGAATCGTCGTTTGAATAGAAAAATACCATTAAAGGCTTCGGGTTTTCCTTGGAGCTCGCCATCACCTGATCAAAAGTAAGCCAGTTTATGGCTGGTTTAAGTTCCTGCTGTGCACGAATTGAAAGAGGTAAAAGAATTCCTGCTATGAGTATTGCAGTTTGTAGAAGTGCTAACCTGATGATTGTCATACTATAATGTTTCGGAATGTGCATTTGTTGAATGAGGTGCAAAAGTAGTAAGTATTTGAACCCTAATTTTAATCCCGGCTTATATTGTAGTAATTTTTACTTTTGATACGGATTTTTAACATTTCACTCTTGAAAACTGCACCAAAAGTTCTCTTTCTTGCACGTTGGTACCCCGATCGCTACGATCCTATGACAGGTTTGTTTATCAAACGTCATGCGGAAGTAGCTGCCGGATTTACTGATGTTGCAGTATTATATCTGCGTGCAGCACCTGAAGAAAAGCGGAGTTTTGAAATTGTCCAAACGCTCGAAAATAATGTAAATACCGTAATTGTTTATTACGGAACCAAACCTGGTTTCTCTTTTTTGCCGGCTAAAACCCGTGCTGCCATCTTTTTTGTGTTGGCATTCATAAAAGGATATAGGTTTTTACTCGAAAAGTGGGGACGGCCGGATTTGATACATGTTAACGTGCTTACACGACTGGGAATATTTGCCCTCTGGCTGCGAATTTTCAGCGGTATCAGGTATGTAGTAACCGAACACTGGTCGAGGTACCTGCCAATTACAGGAACTTACACGGGATTTTTCAGGAAAATTTTTACAAGAATTGTTGTCAGGAATGCCGAAACAGTCAGCACTGTTTCTCAAAACCTGGCAAATGCGATGCAAAGTCATGGTCTGAGTAATAACAGGTATATGGTTTTGCCTAATGTTGTCGATACAGATTCATATTTGCCTGATCCGCAGAAACAGAAAAGTGGAAAAATACGGTTCGTCCATATTTCTTGTTTCGAGGATAGATCAAAAAATATTTCAGGATTGTTAAATGTTATCAGCAAACTTACTGCATTACGTAATGATTTTGAATGTTTTATGGTAGGAGAGGGGATAGACCTCGATCGAATGAAAGTGCTGGCTTCCGAACTTGGTTTAACTGAAAATCAGATCACTTTTACCGGATTGCTCGAAAACGAAAAACTGATCGAAGCTTATCAGAGTTCCCGCTTTATGGTTATGTTCAGTAATTATGAAAATATGCCGGTAGTGATCAGCGAAAGTTTCTCGTGCGGACTTCCGGTTGTTGCTACTTCGGTAGGAGGAATTCCTGAATATGTAAACGAAACTAACGGCAGGCTTGTGAATGCTGCTGATGAAACGGCTTTGCTCGCAGCCATTGTTTTTATGCTTGATCATTATAATGACTTTGATAAAGACCTGATACGAAAAAATGCTTTTGAAATATTTGGTAAACAGGCAGTTGCTGAAAAACTACGGGAGCTTTACGGCTTCGTGAAAAAAAACTAATCCCGGGAATTACATGAACTTTGGAATACTGTGCAATGGCAATTATTTTCAGAAATGGCAAATGGAAACCATCCGTTTACTTATCGAAAACGGCCATTCGTGTTCACTTTTGATTGTAAATGCAAACCAGGTTCCGGTTCAAAGCTTTCGCGAAAAAATCAACGGTTACCCGTATTCAAAACTTTTCATACGCATCTGGTTTCGATTTTTAATGAAACCCGATGCTAAAACGCTTGTTGATTTATCTAGATTTTATCCTGGATTGCCTGAAATTCAGTGTATAACGTTGAAAAAAGGCTATGCTGAGTATTTTACTAATTCTGATATTGAAACGATTAAATCGCACAAACTCGATTTCATCCTCAGGTTTGGTTTTGGTATTCTGAAAGGTGATATTCTGGATGCAGCAAAGTATGGTGTATGGTCGTACCATCACGATGACGATAGAAAATACCGCGGTGTTCCTACTGGTTTCTGGGAAATCTGGTTCAATGATCCCATTAATGCAGCTATACTTCAACGACTTACCAATCAGCTTGATAGCGGCATAATTTTGCGGAAAGCCTATTTCGCAACCATCAATCATTCGTGGCAGGCAAACCTTGATAACCTGCTAAAAAGCACAACCGAATGTCCTTTGCAGGTATGTCGCGATATCGAAAACGGAAATACTGCTTTCCTTTCAGTTAAAAATTCGCCGGGAACAGCTATCTATAAATTGCCTGGAAATTTCTTCATGTTACGCTTTTTACTGAGAATTGCTGCTAACAAAGCCAGGTTTCATTACCGCGACTTGTTTCTGACTGAGAAATGGAATGTGGGAATCATCCCGGCGTCTATTGAAAGCTTTTTAAAACCCGGAGAATTCACAATTTCTGAACCCAATTGGTTGAAGATCAATGCTAAAAAATCAGTATATCATGCTGATTCTTTTGGTTTTACGGATGGTGAAAAGTACCAAATTATTTGTGAAGAGTACGATTATAAAAATCCAAAAGGGTTTCTTACTTCTTTTCAGATTGATAAAAACACATTTGCTCTGAATAATAAATCCATAGCACTCGAAAAAGATTACCACCTTGCTTTTCCGTATCTTTTTGAATATGAAGGAAATAAATATTGCATTCCCGAAAACTCTGAAGGAAAGAATGTAGATTTGTACCGTTACGATGTTACTAACGGAACTCTTGTTTTTGAACAGACCCTGATCGAAAACCTACAGGCGGTTGATGCATCATTGTTTTTCCACGACGGATATTGGTGGCTGTTTTTTACGGATAGAGTTTCAACGAATGAGCGTCTACATATCTGGTTTTCAGCTGATTTGCGCGGTCCTTATGCAGCTCATGCCAACAATCCGGTTAAAGTAGATGTGAGGAGTTCGCGTCCGGCAGGGAATCCGTTTCGGTTGTACGGGAAACTTTTCCGTCCGGCGCAGGATTGTTCAATGCGCTCAGGCAGAAGGATTTGTATTAATGAAATAATGACTCTTTCACCAACTGTTTTTGAGGAAAAAGTGTACTCAATACTTAATCCTGCAAAAGATTCAAAATTCCCTGACGGGATGCATACTTTTTGTGTAACCAATGGTGCCGTTATTGTGGATGGCAAACGCGAATGCTTTATCTGGCAGGCTTTTTCAAGGAAACTGTCGAAAAAAATCTCTAAAATATTGAAACTGAAATGATGACTAAACCCAATACTATTCTGCTGTTTTTCGGACTGAACCTGTTAATTGTCAGTACTTTATTTGCTCAGCAGCAGCCAATTGCAAATACTTCAGAGGAACGGATGCGTAAGGATGTTACCATGCTTGCTTCCGACTCGCTGCAAGGTCGCGAAGCCGGAACCATAGGCGAACAAATGGCTTCGGATTATATTTCAAAACAAATGCAACAAATTGGATTGTTGCCCAAAGGTAATTCAGAAGGATCGTACCTGAGTGAATTCAGGATGAGCTACCCGGTTATTTTTAAAGAAGCCAGCTTGCGGATTAATGATATCACATTCAAGCATATAGAAGAGTTTGGCGCTACCGACCTGTCGGCTCCGGGCAAAGTGGCTGCTTCCTTGATCAATATTGGTAAAGGAGTTTCAGGAATTTCTTCACCAGGAATTCAGGCTTCTGATATCAAGGGAAAAATAGTTCTCCTCGATATTTCGAATGGCTGGAAGAACGAAGACAATGCAACAATTCTTGCTAAAATCATTGAAAAAGTCAAATCAGCTATTGATATGGGAGCGGTAGGAGTGATACTTCACAACACTTCGCGTAAAGCTACTGAGGATGTGTTGTTTGGATCGCCGTTTACTGAATCTTTAAATGTTCCTGTGGTTTATATAGCAAGGCTGCCGTTTAATAAAATCAGTAAAATTAAAACCGCTGATTGTAGTTTAATGGTCGAAATAGACCGCACCATAACAAAACCGGCCAATGTGATTGGTTGGATCGACAATAAATCGTCAAAAACCGTGGTTATCGGGGCGCATTACGATCATGTTGGCATCACAAAGGGTAAAGGAACAGGTCCTCAACCTGCGGTTCATAACGGCGCTGATGATAATGCCAGCGGGACTGCCGTTTTGCTTGAACTAGCACGGTGGGCCATGAACAATGAAAGTCTGAAATACAATTATATTTTTGCCGCTTTCAGTGCCGAAGAAAAAGGATTGTTTGGATCAAAAGCCTTTTGCACACTCGAATGGGTGAATAACGACAACATAGCGTATATGCTGAACCTTGATATGGTTGGCAGGCTCGGTTGCCAGGGCGATACGGTAAGCGTGCTCGGTGTAGCATCATCGCCGGTATGGGAAAGCGTTCTGGCAGGTATCGAAAATTCCGGTTTTTCAATTAAGAAAATCAACGGGGCGCCACCATTTTCCGATCATGCGCCATTCCTGAAAAAGGACATACCCGTTATCTATTTTACTACCGGGTTGCATCCTGATTATCATACTCCTGCCGATGATACTGAATTGATAAATTTTAAAGGAATGGCTGAAATAGTGGCATATATCAGGCTGTTTATGAGGTCAGCAGAGAAATTGCCTGAAATTCCGTTTCACAAAATCGGGCCACTGCAACATACCCGTGCTTACATCCAGACTTTTTAAGGTTAAGGACTATTTTTTGGTTGCAGTGAGAAAAATATTGAAAGTAAAATCAGTATAATTTGTGCTGTTTTTTTCGAGGAGAAATAGTGCGATTCCAGCCAGACTGATAAACGGAAGAAGAATCAATACTAAAATATAGGGAAGGATTGAGAATATTTTTGCGATGGGTTTCTTCCGTTTCCACAATTCGGGGAATAGACGCAGGTACCGCATAAATAGGGCATAATTCATAGCACCATATCCTCCGAAACTTTCAGTAAAAGCATCGTGGAATCCGTTTTTCTCCGCTAAATCCCTGAGGTTAAAAGCTGTATGACGGAAACGGTCCTCGCCACTCCATACCGGATAAAGCAAATCGGTAGTAAGTAATAATTTTCCACCGGGTTTCAGTACACGCGAAATTTCCCTGAAAAACTCTTCCGGCTTATCAATAACAGACAAAACCTGGAAACAAGCCACTCCATCCAGCGAATGATCAGCAACAGGCAGGGCTTTGCCGTCTTCAATCCAATAGGTTGTAATCGGATTTAGATCAGCTATGCTTTCGGATGAATAATGACGTTTTGTATTGGTAGTCAGATACTCGCCGGCATTGGCAAAAAACTTTTTATATGGTTGGTCGCCTGCACCGATATCAAGCCATTTGCCGGTTAACCCTGCAGAAATCCGGCTTAATTTGTTATGCATCATTGCCTTATGTATATCGAATTGCATTGTGTGCAAATATCTGTATAGCAACCAGGCCGGCTTCAGGTTCATCGGTTTCACATTTTTTGCAAACTTAAGCAATCACATCGTATTCCGTAATTAACTTTTTTACTTTTGTAAGTGATAATTCTAATTGTAACTCCAACTTCAATAATTAAATCATAGCAAATGGAAGTTAAATCCAAACTTGAAAATTTGCCTAATATTGGCAATACTTTGGCAATCCTTTTGCATGAAACAGGCATCAATTCTCCCGAAGACCTGTATGAGACCGGCGCAATTCAGGCGTTTATCAGGATCAGGGCTATTGAACCCGATGCATGTTTCAGTAAGTTATGCGCAATCGAAGGTGCTGTTGAAGGCATAAGGTGGCACAAACTATCGAAAGAAAAGAAAGCCGAACTAAAACATTTCTTTGACATGATTAACAAATAATTAATATAAAAATATCACCCGGAATTTCACCTGTATTTTCGTTTCAGGGAATTCAGATATATCCTCACTGTTGGATTTTTTGTAATTTAGCCATTCGAGAACTTAAAAATTCCCTTTATCACATGTTTCGCTGTAATAAATTGTTTCTGTGTTTTTTGCTGATGGTTATAGCTTTTACTGCTATTAGCAATGATAAAACGGATATATTTTCCGGAAGCGATTCAGTTGTTGCTGCTCTATCTCAGGACGAAACCATTTTATTTAATATGATTAATGACATGCGCCGGCAAAACAAAATGCCGTCCATTCCGCTTTCGTCCGATTTATGTAAAGTTGCGCATGTACATATTAACGATCTTATTGTATCAAAACCGCAGGAAAGAGGGTGCAGCCTGCATAGCTGGAGCGCTAAAGGTAAATGGACTGAATGCTGCAATACCAAAGATGATATAGGCTTGCAATGCATGAAATCGAAACCCAGGGAAATTACCGGATATCCCGGAAATGGCTATGAATTGATTTACTGGGAAGAAGAAAATGCCACTCCTTCTGATGCCGCTGCATTATGGCAACAGGTTGATGCTTCAGCTGATATGATTCTAAGTCGTGGTAAATGGAAAAACTACCAATGGAAAGCAATGGGTGTCGGATTAACAGCCGGATATGCTGTTCTGTGGCTTGGCGATAAGGCTGAAAAAGTTATTGAACCGGAAAAAGTCACAATCATAAGTCAGCAGGTATCGCCAAAAGCACAGGCTGAAACCAAACCAGCTGAAAAAGCGGCTAAAAGTACTTTAGACGTAACTCCCGAACAGTCTGAAAATGTTTCGGTTAACAATCAGGTTAAATCAAATCTGAATGAGAAACCGGTTATAAAATATTACCTCATTGTTGGTAGTGTTAAAACTGCCGAATCAGCAAAATCGGAATTAAAACGTGTAAAATCCAAAGGATATCTTGACGCCTATATTTTACCCGGAGATGGTGTTTTTCGTATTGCACTTACATCGTATAATTCCAACAAGGAGGCCAGCCGTGCTCTTCCTCCGCTCAGGCCCGATTTTCCGGATATCTGGATATTTAAAAAATAGAAGTCAGTATTTGGGTTTTAAGTCCATTTGTTTTTTTGTCTGATTTAGATCATTTCCCTCCAAGGTATTTAAATATCATATTTACTGCGTTTTATGTTTGAAATCTATCATATTTACTGTGATATTTGGGAAACCGGAAACTTTTTTTTTGTGCAAAACTCATTCATAACTTCTCACTTTTCACGAACAATCCTTTGAAGGATTCATTTATATTTGCGAACACATTATGGAAACAGAAGAAAAATACAACGAAGAGAGTATCCGGTCGCTCGACTGGAAGGAACATATCCGGCTCAGGCCCGGTATGTATATCGGCAAATTAGGGGATGGATCGTCGCACGATGATGGTATTTATGTGCTTATTAAGGAAGTAATCGATAACTGTATCGATGAATTCACAATGGGGCACGGAAAAATTATAGAAGTCACCATTAAAGAACACCTTGTTTCGATTCGTGATTATGGTCGTGGTATCCCGCTGGGAAAACTGGTTGAATGTGTTTCGCAGATCAACACAGGTGCAAAATACGATTCCAAAGTATTCAAAAAAGCAGTCGGACTTAATGGTGTCGGTACAAAAGCAGTGAATGCCCTTTCGAGTTTTTTCACTGCACAGGCTATCCGCGAAGGTCGCACCAATACAGTCGAATTTCACCAGGGAGTTCTTATCAGCGAAAGCGGCGAACAACCTACCGAACTGCGCAACGGAACCCTGATCACTTTTACACCTGATGTTCAGTTATTTGGCAATTACCATTTCCTGAAGGAATATATTGAGGAGATGTTGTGGAATTACTGTTTTCTCAATAACGGCCTGACCATTATTTTCAACGGTCAGCGTTTCCTTGCCAAAAATGGCTTGCTTGATATGCTCGAACGGTCAAACAACGGGAATCCGGTTAATTATCCGATTGTACATATTAAAGACGAAGACTTTGAGTGTGCATTTACCCACAGCGCCAAACAATATGGCGAAGAGTATTATTCGTTTGTTAATGGGCAACATACCACCCAAGGTGGTACTCACCTTGCTTCGTTCCGCGATGCTTTGGTAAAAACTATACGCGAGTTTTTTGGTAAAGATTTCGAATACAGTGATATACGATCTTCTATAATTGCAGCCATAAGCATTAAAGTAGCTGAGCCATTATTTGAATCGCAGACCAAAACCAAACTCGGCTCGCAGCATATTGAGCCGGGAGGCATTACTATTAATAAATTTATAACCGATATTCTGAAGAAGAAACTCGACAACTTCCTTCATATGAATTCGGATACTGCCGAAGCGCTTTACCGCAAAATTCTGCAGTCGGAGAAAGAACGCAAAGAAATGGCCAATATTAAAAAACTGGCCAAGGAAAGCGTAAAGAAAGTTAGCCTGCATAACAAAAAGCTCCGTGATTGCCGCGTGCATTATAACACCAACGAGCAACGCCGTTTGGAAACTACTTTGTTTATTACTGAGGGCGATTCGGCAAGCGGATCCATCACTAAATCGCGCGATGTAAATACGCAGGCTGTTTTTAGTCTGAAAGGAAAACCCCTCAATTGCTACGGGAAAAGCAAGAAGGTAGTATATGAAAATGAGGAGTTTAACTTGCTTCAATCTGCTTTGAATATTGAGGACGACATCGAAAACTTGAGATACAACAATATTGTAATTGCTACCGATGCCGATGTCGACGGTATGCATATCCGTTTGTTGCTGCTTACATTTTTCCTGCAGTTTTTCCCCGACCTTGTAAAATCGGGACATGTTTATATTTTACAGACTCCGCTTTTCAGGGTCAGGAACAAGAAGAAAACCAACTATTGCTATTCAGAACAGGAAAGGCAGGAAGCCCTTGCCGAATTGGGTCCGAATCCGGAAATCACACGTTTTAAAGGACTTGGTGAAATTTCGCCCGACGAATTCCGGAATTTCATCGGTTCCTCTATGCGCCTCGATCCGGTTATTTTAAAACATATTTCGGAGATTGAAGGCTTGCTTTCATTCTATATGGGAAGTAATACTCCTGAGCGTCAGTTGTTTATTATCGATAATCTGCGCAACGAAAACGAAATAGAAGAAGTATTGCTCGAAGAAGTTGCGTAGCGAAAGTTCAGCAAAACAGTGTAATTACGTATTAGTATTCAATGATGTCCGGTTAAAAAAAATATGTCGTCCCTAAGGGGACTTTAACTTTCTTCTAACTTATTTTCTACCAATATCTTGTCCCTACGGGACAGCCCCGTTAGGGGTGAAATATTGGTAGAAAAAAAACAACCCTAGTGAAGTGAAGTCCCATAGGGACGCTATGTAACAAGCATTGTAACGTTTTCTGATTGATTTTACCGGGGAACAATGATTAATATTACATAAAAATGAACTTCATTCTGTTGATTACCAAACAGATGAAGTTCATTGTTTTTATAGTTCGACCAGTTTGTCAGGTCATTTTTGTCAATTACTCTTTAAGCATCAGAAAGAGATTTTGTGGATGTGTCAATTCAAAAACTATGATTCCTGAAGATCCGGTTAGCCTATAGCAATGGTAAGCTTCACTATTTGTTAAAGTTTATTGCTCTGAGCCTGAACGAAATAATTATTAATAGCACTTCTGCCGTTTTTTTAGCGTACTTTTGCACCCGATATCAGTCCGTGCAAAATAATTGAACACCGTTATGAATTCATGTGATTAGTTTGGTATATGGTAAAAATCTAAAAAACAATTTATGGCAAGACCACGTGAAACTTTTGGTAAAAGAGAAAATCGCAGTAAACAGGACAAAAAGAGAAAAGAAAAAGAAGCAAAAAGGCTTGAGAAAAAAGATGGCAGGGATGGGAACAACCTGGATGAAATGATTGCTTATGTTGATGAATATGGCCGAATTTCATCTACTCCTCCCGATCTTACACAACGCGTGGTTATTAAAGCTGAAGATATACAGATTGGTGTTCCAAAATATGTTGAGCCCGAAGCCGGCGAACTTATCCGCACAGGTATAGTGGCGTTTTTTAACGATTCGAAAGGTTATGGTTTTATAAACGACCTGGCATCAGGGAAAAGTGTTTTTGTTCATATCAACGGCCTTGCCGAACCGATAAAAGAAAATAATAAAGTTACTTTCGAAGTTGTAAATGGTCCGAAAGGCCCGAATGCAGTTAATGTAAAACTGCTTAAATAAGAATTTCAATTTAAAATGATACTAATAGCTGTCAGCCAGGCATTCGGGTTTGACAGCTTTTTGCTTTATGGATACCGGAATTATGACAATCGGTTTTTATTTTAACCAGTTGAAGTCAGTAAACAAATATTTGTTTCCTTTGATATTCGCAAATCAAAGAACTGACAGAATACAAGACAATCACATTTCCAGGAAATGAAGAACGCATATTTACTCATTTTTTTTTTTTCTTGCAATCTTTAGCTGTAAAAAGGCAGAGGAAATAGTAGTCTTACCCTCGTTTCAGGTGTTTGTTATTCAGGGTGTTAATGATGCTGCGATTATATGGGATCCGGTTAAGGGGTATTCAGACTCAGTTGTTGAATTTGAATTGTTTTTAAATGATAGTTTGATCGCCGGTAATCTTACACTACGAACTTATAAAATTGTAAACCTTTCGGAAAGTTCAGAATATAAAGTTTCACTATCAGCAATCTCTGGCAATAAGAAGATTGCTGAGCAATCAGTATCCTTCACGACTCTCACCAATCAGGCGCCAAAGGCATTCAGCATTTACGAAATTGCCATTAAAAATAACTCGGTTTCTTTAAAATGGAGTAAATCAGACGATCCCGAAAACGACTCAGTGAAATATGATATTTTTCTGAATAATCAGCTAAAAATCAATGGAATAACCGGACTGTCATGCGAAATAGCAGGATTAAATTCCGGAAGCTTTTTTTCGGGCGAAATAATTGCTAGAGACCTTGCCGGAAATTCAAGTAAAGAAGTTTTTACGTTCAGAACAATCAAAAACGATAAAAGTAGATTAGTGCACAGGTTTTTCAAATACCAGGGTTATAAACGTGATTTTGCTTATTATCTGCCCGCATCCTATGATTCAACAGTAAATCTGCCGTTGTTAATCAGCCTGCATGGTGCAAATGGCAATGCCTGGAAGGAAATCAATAGCACGGATTTTAAAACTGTTGCCGACAGGGAGAATTTTATATTGCTTATGCCACAGGCTTTATCTGGCACTTTTAATGGTGAAACATTATTTCAATGGAATGCACATTATATTTTCCCATGGGACGATGTAAGTCTGCTGAATCAACTGATTGATTATATGTTTACTGAATATAAAATTGACTTGAGTAAAGTTTACATTAGTGGTATGTCGAACGGAGGTTTTATGACGTTTTTTGCTGCCCGCGGATTGCAGGATCGAATTGCTGCAATTGCACCTATTTCAGGTTTAATATCTGAAAATGTATTTATAAATTATTCATTAAATCGCTCAATGCCTTTGTGTTATATGCATGGAACTGCTGATCAGATAGTTCGGATTGATGGATATCTTTCGGCTGATACAATCATCAGTTTTTTTGTGGAAAATAACAAATGCGGTACAACTCCGGTAGTTACGCAACTGCCTGATATTGATCACAATGATAACTCAACAGTGACTTTATATCAGTACAATGGGTATTCGAACGATTCAGAGATCCAATATTACAAAATAATCGGAGGAGGGCATTCGGTGCCGGGCGTTGAACCGGGAGCCAACATGGATATTAATGCATATGAGGTGATCTGGTCCTTTTTTAGCCGTCATTCCAATCCCGGTCACTCTGGAGGTAAAATTGTTAAACTGGATAATTAATTCCGGTGATGACAGGACGGGATTGATCTTACTAATTCAGGTTTCCCAATTATTTCATCACCCACCAACCCTGGCTTTTAGCAGGAATAGTCACTTCCATATCAATAAAATAATTCCTGTCGGGGGCGTAGGTTGTCGTTTTTCCGTTTTTATCAGTTACATTAACTTTTTCGTGTAAACCGGTGTAATACACATTGATACTTAGTGTCCGTGTGATTTCAGTATTCAATGGATTATAAACCATCAGCAATCCTTTTTCCTCTCCGGCTGGATCTACATGAAGGATAGCATCATAATCTTTTCCGTCGGGTCGGCGGATATGAATAATATCGGAATCAAGAATCCTGCGGTGTTTTTTATAGAAATCGACCCATGTTTTAACTATTTCGCGGGTTTCGGGCGTATCGTAAAGTTGCGGACCACGGTAACAGGCCTGCACACCGGCACCGAAAAGATTGGCAAGCCGCTGGTTGTAATGGGGGAGGTGCTTGCTCAATGGTTCAATGGTTGCCGCTTCGCCGCCGCCCTGGTATTCAACCAGCGGAACAAACATCCAGCCCATCGAAGGGGTTTTATCCCAGGTTCCATCGTAAATATTCTGACGCTCAATTATTTCCTGTTGCTCGCGGGGCAGCGACCAGTTGGTTTCGCGGTAACCCATTCCTGATTTGTTGCTCCCGGCCAGGTAGTAGTAGTCGGGAACATTAAGATAAATTCCTTTGCTACGGCACCATTTGTAAAATTCAGAAATAGTACGGTATTGATTCCATTGCGAATCGCCCAGCCCTTTGTGCCCCGGATGCGAAACGGAAGCACATACATCGCCGGGATACGAACCGTCGTGCTCAAGGATATCGAGACCGGTTTCTTCATAAAAGCGATACATGTTTTTGAAATATTCCTGTCCCCATTTGCTTTCGATGCAGGGCGAATTGCCAAAAGTAGGTTTCATTCCGGCTGGCATTACCACATCGTTTGTTGCGTCGATACTCCGGCTGGCAAGCAGCGAATATCCTCCCAAAGCAATGCCTTTGCTGTGAGCATAATCTGATAATTGCTTCATTAGCAAGAGGTTGGTAGCTGAACTGTCCTCGATATTAAACCCGCTTCCAAAAGTCATGATTACCATTTCGAAACCAACTTCTGCGCATTGATCAATAGCTTTTTTTACAGATTCATTATCAGCCATCCGCACATGCATCAATATCGGATTTTCTGTAACCCAGGGAGCCATGGCGCGCATCATCCTTCGGTGGCCCAGCGTTTTGCGCTCACGGTCATAGCTGTCGTTAACCAGTTCCCAGGTGCGGTAGGACTCGAAAATTTCACCTTCTCCGATTTGTTGTTCCGGGCCATATTTCGGGTAACATTCGAGCAGGCAGGGCATGAGCCGGTTGTAATTAACCTGTGTAAGATACAGTGAATCAAGGCTCCAGCTAAATGAGGATTTTTCAGGATTTTCGGAACTCATACCTCCGAACTGGTAATCTGTTTCAATGGTAATGTTCGGTAACAGCCAGTGTTTTTTGTCATCCACCATGCTTTCAGGTTCGGCCAGGGCGAGTATCTCACTTTTAAATTTATTGATTGTGACCGCTCTGTCCGAATTGTTTTCGACACTTATCCATTTGCAAATCAGCGGTATGCCATCGTAAAGTTCGTAATGGACTTTAACGGTCACATTTTTAAGATAGGAAAGCTTTGCTGCTTCCAGGTTTCTGCTTTTTGCCAGAGCGTTAACTGTAACATCGTCAGCCTGGTAGATAAAAGTTAGCGAAATTCCGGGGTAAGGCCAGGCAGCATCTGCAGGCATCCATTCAGGATGTTGTTTCCAGTCGAAACGGGCTTTTGCAGGTCCGGTTTCGTAACTTTTAAAATGAAAAGCAGCCGGGTTACTGCTCATGGTTTTAATCCATTCGGGCAACAAATAATTGTGAATCGGCTGGCCGGTAATTCCGCCAACGCTGATCTTAATCCCGTCAATTTCAACTTCTGCTTCCGGCCTAACTGAGCGGAGCAATCCCTGGTTAGTCATCAGGTTATCAAAACCAATGGTAGCGACATCGGGCGAAATGCTGAATGTTCTTGAAATCAATCCGTTGGAAAGAATGATATTTTTATCTTTATCCTGAAAAAGCGCTGCCTTCTGTGTAATTGGTGCGACCAGCCAGTCGGATTTAACTGCTACAGGTTGGTATTGGGGGAGTTGTTGTTGGGAAAAAGTATTAATAGTTATACTTGAAAATAAGAGAGTTAAAATTAAAAACAATTTTCCTGCTTTCATAATTCATTTTTTTATACAGACAAAGATATCCGAAAATATCAGAATTTTGATTGAGCTATTACATCTTCTCAAAGGAAATTACCATGATTGCAAAAAAAATCTTGGATCAAAAGCTCTTTCACAACGTAAAAGAATTAAACTATTTTTGTGTTTCCTAAATCGTGACCAGGCTAATGCAAACGCGCACTTCCATTTACCATAAACTTATTCTGTACATTTTCTTCCTCGGGATATTCGTGATAGTATCGGTTAGCTTGTTTTCATTTATCACCACACGAAACGCCATTCTTCAGCGTACTTTCGATCAGCTTACATCGTTAAGGGTTGCAAAAAAAGAGCAGGTCGAACAGTTCTTTACCGACCGTAAAAAGGAGGTTGAACTGTTTTCGCACCAGGAAAACTCCGGGCAAATCAGCTTTAAATCCAGAGGATTTGATGGTTCCATAAAGTTCAGCGCCTCAAATGAAGGAATGAATGACAACTTTAAACGTTTCTTTATTTCAGGAGGTTTCTTTTCAAGTGTTTATCTGTCGCACAACGGGCAAATGGAATGTTATAATTTTGATTCGCTGCAAAGCAATCCAACTGCACCCGGCAGTGAAAAACGGCGATTGCTGGAACCTATAATTTTAAAAGTGTTAAAGGAAAAGCGTTTGCTGATCGAAGATTTTTCCTTCGGACTCAACGACAGCACCACTCATTTTTATATTGCTTCGCCGATATATTTTGCTGATAAAAATAAAACTTCGGTGGCTGTGTTCGAAATAAAATCGTCGGCCATTAACAACATCATGAAAAACAAAGAGGTTGTTAATGGTTTGGGTAAAACGGGTGAAGTTTACCTGGTTGGCCCCGACTCATTAATGCGCAGTGAATCAAGGTTTTTGACAAAATCAGTTTTACGCGTACCTGTTAATTCCGAATCAGTCCGCAATGCATTTAATGCATCCGAAGGTACACACCTTACGACCGATTACCGTGGAATACAAACCCTTTCGTCGTACAGCAGGCTCTCGATTCCTGATCTTAATTGGGTGATAATTGCCGAAATCGACAAAAGAGAAGCCATGCGCCCGGTTTACAAACTGGCTAATGAAATTGTGTTTCTAAGCATTTTTATTACGCTCTTTCTGTTTGTGGCGGCTTATATTATTTCGCGAACCATTGCCGGGCCAATTATTGAGCTTAAAGATGCAACAATAAGGGTTGGAAAAGGTGAACTCGACCAGGTTCTTACAAAAAAATCAAATGACGAATTGGGTGAATTGACTGAGAATTTCAATTTGATGACCAGCCAGTTAGCAGCCCAGCAAAGCGAACTTAAAGAGCGGGAAGCGCGAATGTTTACCTCTTTTATTGATGGACAGGAGGATGAACGTCAAAGGCTTTCGCGGGAATTGCACGATGGACTTGGTCAAATGATCATCGCAACCAAGTTGAAAACCGAAACCATCATGAATTCGGGGAATGTAATAAATCCGGATGGCGTGGCCCGTCTCAGGAATATGTTTGATAGCCTTGTGGATGAAGTGAGGAGTATTTCGAACAACCTGATGCCTGCCGTTCTTAAAGAATTCGGATTGGAAATTGCTCTGAACCAGGTTTGTAAGGATATTGCCAATCATAGCAATATTAAGGTGATTTTTGACTCGCAGATTTCGCCTGGTGAGATGGACAAACGCATTGCTGTATATATTTTCCGCATTGCTCAGGAAGCATTGAATAACGCGGTTAAGCATTCCGGCGCCACCGAAGTAATTGTTACCCTTATCGGAAACGAAAAAATGATCAACCTGCTGGTTCAGGATGACGGAGTAGGTATCAACATGGAACAGCCCTGCAATCAAAATGGCCGCGGATTGAACAGCATGTGCGAACGTGTGAAACTACTTAACGGACTGATTGATATTTCGAAAGGCGAACAACACGGAACTATTGTTTCGGTGAAAATTCCTCTGAGCTAATTGAGCTTGCAGGAACATATTTGAAACTAAGAATCTTTTAACTCAATATACTGAAACACTTAAAAATGCCAATTCATATAATTCTCACCGAAGACCACCAGATTTTACGCGATGGCGTTAAATCGCTGATAGCATCTGAAAATATTAAAATTACCGGTGAAGCTTCAACCGGAGCTGAATTGTGGAAATTACTGGAAGGTGAAAAACCGGATATTATCCTGATGGATATTTCGTTGCCCGACACTTCCGGCATCGAACTCACACGATTGCTTTCGGAGCGGTTTCCAGAAATAAAAGTGCTGATTCTCTCGATGTACACCGACGAAAGTTTTATAAACCAGGCTATTAAATCGGGGGCTAAAGGGTATCTGCATAAAAATACAACGCGGGAAGAAATGCTTATTGCTATCGATACGGTTTATTCGGGAAATGATTTTTACAGTGATAATATTTCAAAGATTATCCTGAAAAGTTACATTGAAAAGGCGAAACTCAATGCAGAGGAACTACTGAATCCCCATGAAATACTTTCGAAACGGGAAATAGAAATCCTCACCATGTTTGCCGAAGGTTTTATAAATAAGGAAATTGCCGACAAACTTTTTATCAGTATACGCACGGTTGAATCGCACAAAAATCATATTATGCAAAAGCTGAACCTGAAAACACAGGTCGAACTTGTTAAGTATGCGATACGGCATAATCTTATTAATATTTAAAAAGTGAAAAGTCTTGCTTTGCTTCGCTAACAATGATATCGAAATGTGTTGCTTCGCTTTGCTAGCGATGACGGTTTCTGAAATAGAAATCCCGAAGGGATGAAATTATTATTGAAAAGATGAATAAGGAAAAACAAAACCCCGGAGGGGTGACATGAAAGAGAAAAGTGTTGCTTCGCTCACAATGACAGTGAAAAGTGAATAGACAACCACCATTTAGCAATGGCACAAACTGAAACTAACTTTCGAAAAAACAACGTATAGTATGATTTGTAATTGACACATAATCAGGAGTATATTTTTTAGTTAGATGGAAGTGAATAATGAATATCGCTGTATAAACATGTAAAATGCGATTAAAAATCGCATCACCCGGCAGTCTGATGAATATTGAATAACGGCTAATGAATAATGAAAGTGCCAGTGTAAGAATTTGCGAATATGGAGAAAAGATTACCTTTGGAGAGGAATTACGCGCGGTAGCGTAGGAAACGAAGAATATAATCCTATAAACTAAAAAGCAGAATCAATCTTTTTGTTATACTAAAACAGAAATTATGAAAACCATTTACAAAAATCCAAAAACAGCAATTTTATCATTTTTATTCCTACTGATTTTTACATCAGTCAAGTCACAACAATGGCAAAACGTTAGCCCTACAGGTTATACCTACTTTAGTACAGTAAGTTTTATAAATGAAAAGGAAGGCTGGGTTGTGGCTAGAAATGACAATTCAATTTATTATGATCTATTACATACTAATGACGGTGCATTCACTTTTGAACCAATTTTTTCATTTCCGGATTATTTTGTTAGCTGGAAAATGCAAATGGTTGACAGTTTGAATGGATTTGCCAGGATTGATAGAACATCTGGGTCAGAAAAATATTTTTGGGCTACCCATGATGGCGGACATTCTTGGATTGATATTACTGATACTACCATGTTTAAACCCGGAGGCCCTCTCAATTCTAGTTATGCATTTTACTTTTTAGACGAAAGTACAGGGTTTGCTGGAAGTTTGAATTCGATCTATAAAACAGAGGATGCAGGAATAACATGGCTAAAAATGACAACCCCAGTAATAATAGACTCAAGTTCTTCTAACTACTATATAGTCAATGACTTGTTCTTTATTGATGAAACCTATGGATGGGCAGCAAATTCACTGCTTTATGACAATGGATTTGTTCTAAAAACTATTGATGGAGGGCAATCTTGGGCCGTTTGTGAACCAATAACAGGTGATTTGTACAAAATACATTTTGCTGATAGTTTGCACGGTGGGGTTACTGGAGGGAATTGGAGTTTTGGTCTGGTTATGTTTACTGAAAACAATTTTGATACAATATCTCATTTTTACATAAACGAATGGCAACAAATACCTGATGGTTTATTTCATCAGAATGATACAACAATTTGGATGAGTGGATATCCTGCTGTAATATATAAAAGTACTGATGGAGGGGCATCCTTTGTTGAATATGATACTACTTTTGCTACAAACGACCAAACGGATTGGATACATGAGTTTCAGTTTTATAATAATACTGGGTATGCATATGCTTATAGTTTTATTTTAAAAATGGTTGACACCTTGCATACATCAATTAATTCACCGGTTACTATTAACGAGTTACATGTTATTCCCAATCCCGCACAAAACACTTGTACCGTAAGTTTAGTGTCGGAAAGTGCCGGGAATGCAAACGTAAGTCTTTATTCGTTTGAGGGGATTTTGGCCCTGAGCGAAGAAACGTATCTTAACAGCGGTAAAAACGAGTTAGTGTTGGATATTTCGAAACTCACACCGGGTATGTATGTTTTAAAAATTAATAATAAATCACATTTTTATACATCACGACTTATAAAACAACCCTAAATACAATTTATTTATCTAGTTAGTTTGAATCCTCTCTACCCTGTGGTTCATTTCATGTATTGTCCTAATTCCCCAAATCCCCAAATCCCCAAATCCCCACATCCCAAATCCCAACCCTCCTCCGTGTATCACTTAATCCCATCACGTAATATTCCGTAATTTATTCAGCTTAAAAATTCAGTATTCTACTTGATTGCCGGTTCAGAATCGAATACATACTTTTGGTGCAGATAATAATCACTAAAAATGCATCAAATGAAAATGAGAACCCTCAAATTACTGGTAGCTGTAGCTTTCATAATGACAGCTAAAACTTCCATTTCACAGGAGAAAAGCAATTTTTCACTCAAAGCATCAGCCGAGCTGGTAAGCAGTTACATCTGGCGTGGATCGCCTGCTTATACGTCAAACGGAGGTAATACTGCTTTGGCTCCTAACATTCAGCCAACACTTGGATTTGTTTTTGGCGGACTTGAAGTAGGGGCGTGGGGATCAACTGATTTTTCAGGAGTTTACCAGGAATTAGATCTTTATGCCGCTTATACATTCAAAGGTTTAACTGCCACATTTACTGATTATTATTGGGATGCCGGCTGGGCTTCGAAACCATATTTTAGTTATAAAAATGAAACAACCGGGCATATTCTGGAAGGTAGCCTGGCTTATACTTTTACAAAAATTCCACTCAAAGTTACTGTCGCCACAATGATGTATGGCGCTGATAAAAAGTATGTTGAGGAAGAAGTAGAGACAGCCCCTGACAACAACTATTCAACGTATATCGAGCTTGGTTATGCTTTTGAAGTAAGCGATTATAAATTCGACGCATTTCTGGGTATGACACCTGCTGATGGTTTTTATGGCGACGGCTATGGAAATGTTACCGGATTTGGAGTTGTAAATCTGGGCCTCACAGGATATAAAACAATTGAATTTTCCGAAAAACTGAAAACCACCCTGCGGTCATCACTCATTTTTAATCCGCAGCAGGAGAAAGCATACCTGGTTCTTGGGATTTCTCTTTAAAAAGAACCATTAGTTATACAAACAACGAACAATTCACTAACTTTTACAAATCAAAACATTATGATTGACACTGGTTCAACGGGCTTTATGCTGCTTGCTACAAGCCTGGTTATGTTAATGACGCCTGCATTGGCTTTCTTTTATGGTGGTCTAGCTTCGAAGCGTAACATCCTGGGTATCATGATCCAGAGTTTTGTTTCCCTGGGCTGGACAACTGTACTTTGGGTTACATTTGGTTATTCACTCTGCTTCAGCGGTGGCGAAGGAGGTTTGCTTGGAAACCTTGATAAGGCTTTCCTTGCCGGAATAGGAATGGATTCCTTGTATGCCGGGAACAATAAAATCCCTGAAATTGTATTTATCGCTTACCAGATGATGTTTGCCATCATTACTCCTGCACTTATTACCGGGGCTTTCGTAAACCGCGTTTCTTTTAAATCGTACATGATTTTCCTAACTGTTTGGCAAATACTGGTTTATTACCCGTTTGTACATATGGTATGGGGTGGCGGATTACTCGCTGAATGGGGCGTTCTTGATTTTGCTGGTGGTATTGTTGTACATGCAACTGCTGGTTTTGCGGCATTGGCTTCTGTTTTTTATGTTGGTAAAAGGGTTTCAAAAGAATCAGTTCCTAACAGCATTCCTCTGGTAGCAATCGGAAGCGGTTTGCTTTGGTTTGGATGGTATGGTTTTAATGCCGGCAGCGAATTGCAGGTTGACGGAGTTACTTCCCTGGCTTTCCTCAATACTGATATTGCAGCATCTTTTGCAACTATGGCTTGGGTGGCTATTGAATGGTACCGCGAAGGAAAACCTAAGTTTGTTGGACTGCTCACCGGTTCAATTGCTGGTTTGGCTACTATAACTCCTTGTGCCGGTTTTGTTCCTTTGTGGGCATCGCCAATTATAGGAACAGCTGCAGGAGTAGCTTGCTATCTGGCTGTTCAGCTTAAGAATAAAATGAAATGGGACGATGCACTCGATGTATGGGGAGTACACGGTATAGGTGGATTCATAGGAACAATTCTGTTAGGTGTTTTTGCTTATTCCGGAACTAACGCCGTTACCGGTCAGGCATACAGCGGATTGATTTACGGCGATTTCTCTTTCTTTATGAAACAGCTGATAACCGTTGTTGCAGCTTCAGCTTATGCTTTTATTTTCACTTACATCATGCTGATTTTGATCAACTACGTTACAAAAGTAAGGGTGAGCGAAGAAGATGAAATGATAGGTCTCGATACTGCTTTGCACGGCGAACAGGCTTATGACGAAGGAGCTCTCTGATAACCTCGTTCAACTATAAATGCAAAAGGCTGCTCCGAAATGGGCAGCCTTTTTATGTATTAAGTTTTTGGATTATTATCTGAGGAGAAATAAAATAGATACTTCTTCAAACTATTCAAAAGTATAAGTTTCAATTGCATGATGACCTATACTGATTTGCACTTCTTTCCCATTTGTGCTAATTGTATTCTTCGGGTACTCAAGTAAATCTGTCTGCCATCCTGATTTTACCGGTTTGAAAAATTTCAGTTTCGAAACCGTATCTTTTCCTTCCATATCATACAGCCTTACCGCAAATCCGTTATTGTCTTCTGTGCGTTTTACTGTGGAGATCAGTAGATTATCCTTTTCGGTGGAGAAAAAACTAAGCTCGGCAGGTAACTGAGCATTTTTGTACATGGTCGGATTTATAACAACCTGCAGTTTTTCATTGGCGCCGAGCGCTTTCTTATAACCGTTCTGCCAGCCGGAGGCATGTGACGTAAAACTGAAAAAGAAATGGTGATCACCCGTTTGCAGGTATTCGTTGCCTTCGCCATGGCAACTGCGTCGTGCAGCCATTAGCAAGGGTTGCAGAACAATGTTTTTAACAGGATCGGTAGTTGGGTCAATCCAGTCGGCAACAGCCACACACGAGCTTAAAGTTACTCCTGATTGGGTATCGCTTGCGCTGATCCAGTTTTGAATGCCACGCGGATGCACATCCTTACTTTCAGTTTTATGGCGTTCGCCGGGTGTGCCTTCCATTTCATCTTTGCCAACATTAAGCACTCCGAAAGGAACTTCGTAACTTACCTGTCCCTCTGAAATTACCAGCGGCATTGCCATGCGGAATTCGCGGTAAATTTCGCCATCCCAGTTCAGAAGCGAAACATTAAAATCAATGCGCTTTTCATTGTGGTACAGCGTTAGTGTTTCCTCAATTACCGCATTGCGTATGGGGCATCGGAAACTGTATTTTGAAAATAACTTGTTGTTCTCCAATTGTTTCCATTTGCCATCGTGTAGGCTGGTTTTATCGAAACCGTCCATTGTCGGGAGCTGAATGTCAGCAAACTCACCGGCTCCTGTTCCTTCGGAGCGCATAGTAAATACTTCACCCCCGAGGAATTTTTTTGTGTCAAGCATTTCGCGATTGAGTTCTTTATCATAAATGCTTTTTAAACCTCCGTTTCCAAAACTGATTTTGTAATACTGATTTTCAGTTTCTTTTGGATCGGCATTTTCAGAACTGCTTTTTGCATCAGCAGTTTCAGCAACATTTTTCTCAGTTATATAAAATGTTTTGTACCCAACGGATGGTATGTTTTCGGCAAAAAAGTACAAATTTCCGGAAGGTGACATGGAATAACTGCATACTTTTCCTGAATAATCGGAAACACTGATTTCTTTACCTTCAGGCCTGGCAATCTGTAATGTAACCATTCCGCTGCGTACCCGGTTCTGACTGTTAAAAACAACAACCGGCATTCCTTTACCCTCGTCTGTTTGAACTGAAGATGCAAGATCGTTCAGCGTGAGGTCAAGAACTGCCTGTGCTTCGCTCCGTGCAAACTGATATTTTTCGAGAAACAGGTCATCGGTAATCTGCCCGTTTTTCCCTCCCCATCCGTGATCGGGATATATTTTTGCTTCCCAGGCTTTGTTTAGCCGGTTGTATGGATACAAATTAAAATTGCCTTTCACCAGCGAATTTGCAGTAGCAAACTTTTCGGCCATTGGTAAAAGGATATCCGCTTCACGGCTGGCAGTTATAGCCTTGTAATGCGTTGGTCCATGGATGTATAGCCATAATGCTGGTCTTTCGCCTTTGATTTGAGGTATCTGGGTTTTCTCTTTTTCAATGGCATCGAAAAATTCAGGTGCCGTAACTTTTTTAAATTCAGGAAGTTTTGCTGTAATAATCTGACCTTCTTTTATTTCCAGCTCTTTGATGCCTTCCCATTGCCTGATGATACGACTATAATCTTTGGCTGCGCTCATATCCCAGTCCGAGAGAATAGGAGTGACGGGGTTCCTGGTTTCTGCCTGATAATATTTATTGAAATAGAGTGCCTGTTGCGAAATAAAAAGTGCTGCATCGTAAAAAGTTTTGTTCAGCTGCACGTAGGCATCGCCGTAATGACCTGGTGAATAGGCTGTAATGTACGATCCGTCAGGACTATACCAATGATAAATACCTTTCTCCTGCCGGCTGATCATCAGGTTTTTAGTGCCTGCTTTCCTCATTATTTGTGGCATCTGGAGGCTGCGGCCTGGTACGTCTACATTCCAATAAGTATTGGCGGTGTAGCCAAATTCTTTTTTCAGCCAGCGGGCGCCAAAATAAAACTGCCTGGCAAGGACTTCACCCGAATACAATTCCTCATAAGGCTGGGTATAGGTTGAACCGCAGGAAATATTTCCATTGTTCAGCATTTGCTGCACCAAAGGTCGTTTGTCGGGATGGCGGGTAATATATTCCTTTATCATCAATGCATCTTCCACATCAAACCTGTAACCTGGATCACGCGAACCGATCTCGAACAATGGCGTGAGTAACATAGTATCGCGCAGAATCACGCAATTTTCAGGTGAATCCATCCATGCAATATCCTGGTGGCTCGAATTCATAAGGTAAATATTTCCTTTAGCAGCCGGGCTTTGCGCCAGTGCGGCGAGGCTTTCGATGGTGGCAGGTTTGTAAGTGCGGAGGGTCTTTATTTTTATGATGTCACCTTCCTTCGTCGATTCAATAGTTAATAATGATTTGGGAATCATGATAGTACGCGATTCTGCTTTTCCAAATTCAGTAACTGTGCAAATTTTACCGGTTTCATCTTTTATGGTAACACTCTTTCCTGCCACCGACTTTGGAAGTGAAAATGATACAGAGCTGTTTTCCTTTCCGGCAACCAGTTGCACGGTTTGTTTTACCTTGCCCGATTCAATCGTTATATTTTCACCGGCTTTGTTGAAGGGAGCATTCATACTTACCTGGTATCCTTTTTTATCCGGAGTCGCGGTAAGTTCCGACCAGGTGCTGTATTTTGATGAATTCAAAAGGTAAGCAAGCGCATCTTTTGCCTGGAAAACGATTACCCACGAGCTGGAACCCGCTGCTTCCCCAACAATTTTAATGGATTGTGGTTTTCCTTCAATCAGCCAGCTTTTTGGTAGCCAGGTCCACATATATCCATGAAAATCGCCATGTTGGTCGGTAGAAATTCCGGTGAATCCCATCTTTCCACCTTCGTCATTTGTAAATTCTCTTTCAGGGTTACCTGATGAAATAAATGTAAAGCGCAACCTATCGTTAATATAAACATTTAATTTTTTCCCTTCGGTAGTATGATCCACAGCAGCCAGCCATAAAAAACCTGCACCTTCATTTGTGAGGTGTATAGCAGGCGCAGTTTCCCATTCAATTGCGAGCGTTCCGTCAGTGCAACGTGTTAACAGGCTTTCAGTTACATCATCGCGGAGACTTTGGTAGCTAAATTCGTTTTTACCGGTATTTTTCTGAAATCCTTCGTTGTACGATTTTGCAATGGCAGCAATTTTAAATGTACGTTGAATACTTTGATCCTGTGACTTTGCAGAAAATGAAATCAAAGTGAGAGAAAGAAAAATAATTGGAAGTAAATGTGCTTTTATCATGGCTGGAAGGTTTTATGCGGAATTGTAATTTTAAACTGATATGTTTATAGCAAAAATATAGAATATCCGGATAGCTTTATGAAAATTATTAGAAACACAAATTCTCCGATGAGTTTTAATGTGTGCCAAGTTGGCATATTTGCCCTAAAATATATTGACATATTGGCATAAATTGATGAGATTTTCTTTATGGCTTATTTCTTGAAGACTCAATTACGGTTTAAATTCTATACTAATGAACTTTAATAAATACACCATAAAAGCGCAGGAAGCCGTTCAGCAGGCGCAACAGATTGCCGCAAACAATCAGCATCAGTCGATTGAAAATGCACATCTTGTGAAAGGGATGCTTTCGGCTGATAACAGCATAATTCGTTTTCTCACCAGCAAACAAGGAATTGATTTTACTGCTTTTGAAAAAGGGATTGATTCATTAATCAAAACATTTCCTAAAGTTCAGGGTGGTGAGCAGTTTCTTTCGAATGATGCTTCAAAAGCACTTCAGAAAGCTGAATCGATGCTCAAAGAGTTTGGTGATGAGTTTATTACCATCGAACTTATCATGCTTGGGATTCTGATGTCGAACGACAATGTTTCCAAACTCATGAAGCAACTGGGCGCCAGCGAGAAGGATATGAAATCGGCAATTACCGAACTTCGGAAAGGTTCGTCAGCAACCAGCGCAACTTCTGAGGAAACCTACAATGCGTTGAATAAATATGCCCGAAATCTGAACGACCTAGCACGCAAAGGCAAACTTGATCCTGTAATTGGCCGCGACGAAGAGATCAGGCGAGTATTGCAGATTTTAACCCGACGTACCAAAAATAATCCTATTCTTATTGGTGAACCCGGCGTTGGTAAAACAGCCATTGCAGAAGGTATCGCTCATCGGATTATTAGCGGCGATGTGCCTGAAAATCTGAAGAATAAGCTTATTTTTTCCTTGGATATGGGTTCGCTTATTGCCGGAGCAAAATACAAAGGTGAGTTTGAGGAACGTTTGAAAAGTGTTGTAAAAGAGGTAATAGCTTCGGATGGCGAAGTGGTTTTGTTTATCGATGAGATTCATACCCTTGTTGGGGCTGGTGCTTCGGAAGGTGCCATGGATGCTGCCAATATCCTGAAGCCTGCGCTTAGCCGGGGCGATTTGCATGTAATTGGAGCTACAACACTAAATGAGTACCAGAAATATTTTGAAAAAGATAAGGCGCTCGAACGTCGTTTCCAGGTTGTGATGGTAAATGAACCGGATAAACTGGATGCGATCTCAATTCTTCGCGGTTTGAAAGAGCGCTACGAAACGCATCACCAGGTGCGGATTAAGGACGAAGCAATTATTGCGGCTGTCGAACTTTCGCAACGGTATATCACCGACAGGTTTCTGCCCGACAAAGCCATTGATCTTATTGATGAAGCTTCTGCTAAACTCAGGCTTGAGATCAATTCCGTTCCCGAAGAACTTGACGAGAAAGAGCGTCGCATCCGGCAACTGGAAATTGAACGTGAAGCCATAAAACGCGAAAAAGACGAAGGTAAATTAAAGCACCTTAACGAAGAAATAGCTAACCTGGATGAAATCCGTAAAGCACTGAAAGCAAAATGGGAAGCGGAACGCAACCTGGTTAACGGAATACAGCAACAGAAAAAGAACATCGAATCTTACAAATTCGAAGCGGAACAGGCTGAACGTGAGGGTAATTACGGACTTGTTGCTGAACTTCGCTACGGTAAAACACAGGAAGCTGTCGCAAAACTCGAACAGCTCAAAAAGGAACTCAACCTGATGCAGGTCAATTCGGCATTGGTTAAAGAGGAAATCGGCTCCGAAGAAATTGCGGAAATAGTTGCCCGCTGGACCGGCATTCCGGTTTCGAGAATGTTGCAGAGCGAGCGCGAAAAGTTGCTCCATCTCGAGGACGAACTTCATAAACGCGTTATAGGACAGGAGGAAGCTATACAAGCCATTTCTGACGCAATCCGCCGCAGCAGGGCAGGGCTTCAGGATGCAAAACGCCCTATGGGATCGTTTATTTTCCTGGGAACTACCGGCGTTGGAAAAACTGAACTAGCCAAAGCGCTTGCCGATTATATGTTCAACGACGAAAATGCCATGGTACGCATCGATATGAGCGAATACCAGGAACGTCATTCTGTTTCGCGGCTTGTGGGAGCGCCTCCGGGCTACGTGGGTTACGACGAAGGCGGACAGCTGACGGAGAAAGTGCGTCGTAAACCGTATTCGGTTGTTCTGTTCGATGAAATGGAAAAGGCTCACCCCGATGTGTTTAACATTCTTCTACAGGTCCTGGACGATGGCCGATTGACCGACAACAAAGGCCGTACCGCTGATTTCAGGAATACAATAATCATTATGACTTCCAATATCGGATCGATGTTGATTCAGGATAAACTTAAGTCTATCAACAATACAAACCGCGAAAAAGTGCTGGATCAAACGCGGGAAGAAGTATTCGATTTACTCAAAAAGTCTATCAGGCCCGAATTCCTTAACCGGATTGACGAGGTAATTATGTTCACTCCGTTAACTGAAAAAGAGATAGCCGAAATTGTACGTCTCCAGCTGAAAAAGATTGAGGAAATGCTGATAGCCAATGATATACATCTCGAAGTTACTCACGAAGCTATCCAGCTAATTGCTGCCGAAGGGTACGATCCGCAATACGGTGCGCGACCAATCAAAAGGGTTCTTCAACGTGAAGTGTTGAACAAATTGTCGAAAATGATTCTGGCTGATGAGATCCGGAAGGATAAGAAGATAGTGATTAGCGTTAAAGATAGTAAGCTGGAATTCAGTAATATGTAAAAGATAAAATAAAAAATGGAAAATGGTTGATTTACACGTTCAACTATTTTCCATTTACTTTTTTCCATTAACTAATTTCTCCGGCACAACTATTTTCTCTTCATTCTTCACTCTTCACTATTCACTATTCCCTAATTCTCCGGCGAACCGCTATTAATCCATATGTTAAACATACTAATCTGGCAGTCAGATAATTTATTGCCGTTTTTAGGCATCGGGCTATAGCTTGTTAAATGACTGATTGAACCGTATAACTTTCCGTTATCGGCTACTGCTTTTACACCGGAATATGTTGCCAGGTCAATTCCTCCGCTTGGTGCAACACCGCTGTGACAACCCTGGCAGCTATTTTGTATTAGTGGTTTGATATGAGTTGAGTATTTTACATTAGTTGTATCGCAACCACTCGCAATACAACTGTTGTTTTTTGCACCTTGTCCGATCCATTTCGAAATAATAGCCAATTGCGCGTTTGTCATGGGTGCGGCAGGCGGCGGAGGCATACGGTCTTCCGGATCACTTTCCGTCATAGCTTCATATATTTTGCTGCCAGCCGGATTATTAACATTAATTCCACCGGTACTGATAATATTCGAATAGCTGTCGAGGATTATTCCTTCGTTGGCTGAGCCTGCATCGTGACAACCGCTCATGGCACAACTGGATTGAAACATCGGCAAAACCTGCTGCACAAAATATACGGTGTCGGGGCTGCATTGAGTTCCTGTATTGTTTCCTGTAGTATCAACAGGAGGTAAAACTCCAACAGGATCAGGATCATGCTTGCACGAATAAGCTGCAAGTAGCGAAACAACAAGAACAGACGAAATAAGGGCTTTGAATATATAGTGGTTCATTTGTTGAAGTCTTTTGATTGTATAAACCTCTTTAATTCGTAAATGTTGTATATGTTAGAAAAATTTCAGTTTTCGGGCAGCAAAAAGTGTCATTTTAATTAGCAGCCAGCCATGACTGAAACGACTGATTTGTGTGCTGCCATATTCCCTGTCGCGGTAACGGATTATTATTTCAGTAATTTTCAGGTTGAGTTTTGCTGCTCCGAATATCAGATCGAAATCGCCAAACGGATCAAAATCACCAAAGTAATGCCGGTTGCGGACTATCTGATCATAGTCTTTCTTATACAGAACTTTTGTTCCGCAAAGCGTGTCCTTGAGTCTTTGACCAAGTAAATAAGTGAAAAACATACCAAAAAACTTGTTACCCAGCAGGTTAAGAAAACGCATGGCATTTTTATCCATTGGATAAACCAGGCGGCTTCCATTAATAAATTCGCCTTTGTTGTAACGCAACGCATCGTAAAATTTCGGTAATTCCTCCGGAGGCATTGTAAGGTCAGCATCAAGTATCATAAGTATTTCGCCGGTTGCAGCTTCAAAAGCTTCGCGCACAGCATTGCCCTTCCCTTTGCCACTTTGCCTCAGTACTTTGATGTCCTTTTCAGGAAAAGCATCCTTTATCCTGAGCATTTCCTCATAGGTATTGTCAGCCGAATGTCCTTCGATAAAAACAAATTCCTGGTGAGTTCCAAATTGCGGTGTGCGCAAAATAGCATTTTCAATATTGCCTTTTTCGTTCCGGGCTGGTACAACTATGGAAACACTGTATTGTTGATCGTCGCTAAGTAAAGGCCTGGCAATGATAAGATTAACAAGATCTAGCCTGTTAAACAGAGGAAGGTTGGCCAGAAATTTATTAAAAATCAGGTTAACAACAGGAATGTATTTCGGGAACATCAGCTTTCGCTCGATGCGGATAACCTGGTATCCTTCGAGTTCAAGTAAATTGCAAGTGTCGCCGTTCGAAAACCAGTTTTGAGCCGGCTGCCTCAGTTTCAAACCGAAAAATTCACCTGATCGCAAAATGGGTTCCCACAGGTAATTGTACTGCGAAATAACAATTCGTGTTTGGGGATGACAGAGTTTTTTTATGTTATGAAATGCGGTTTGTACATCCCATAAGCAGTTGGTCAGGTCGGAAAGTACGATGTAATCGAAAATTTCATTCAGTTGAAGTTCCTCAATATCATCAACTTTAAAAATCAGATCAGGATACTTTTGAGTCGCTTTTTCAATATGTGCAGAAGCAAAATCGATTCCTACACCATACGCAGGTTTGGTTGAATGCAGAAGATCGCCGCTGCCACATCCTACTTCGAGTACGCGCTTGCCTTCAGGGATTATGGATGAGATATATTTTTCGAGCGATTTATGATAGAAACTGTTCATCCTTACCCACTTACTGCGCGAAGCAGCTGTTTTCGAATAAAAGTTCCTGATATCTTCTTTCTTCATACGGTTGTGATGAGAGTGCTTTAAAGAGACAAAACTACAAAAAAAATGTGGCTTGCTGCCTTGATTATAAGTTGGAACAGAAAGCAATCAACAGGCTCTGCGCTTAATAGACAGAGATTTTAATGCGGAAATTAGTTTTCGGGCTCTCAGTCGCCATGCTTATGGAATTGCAGTGTTATCGTTTTCAGAGTATAAGATTTTACATTCAACAAAATTGCAGATATTTGCACTCGTTTTGTTTATTTATTCTGAAACCGCAAGTATGGCAAAGAAAACTGAAAATACCAAAGAATTGAAAAAGGCACCCGCTTCAGCTAAAAAAGAGGGTATTGTTTCCGAAACCAAAGATTTACTGGGAATTATCGATGGATTCTTTGATAAACGTTTAGGATGGCTGATCTGGGTGATTCTAGGAATAACTTTTCTTTTCAGCCTGCTGCTTTTTGATTCGCGGGTGAGCCTGTCGGGCGATGATTCTTTTTATATCATCAGGGCTTCCGACTTCCTGCATTCATTCAAATACCCGGCTTTCCAGGGACCGCTTTACCCAATGGTGCTTTCTATATTTGTTGCAATTTTTGGCATCAGCCTGGTTCCGCTAAAAGTATTGTCGATCATTTCAATACTTGGTTTCATGTATTTGTTTTATGTGGCTTTCCGTACACGTATTCCTTCCTCTTTGCTGGTAATAACATTGCTGGCGATGAGCGTAAACTCATTTCTGCTTTATTACGGAAGCCAGACTTACAACGAAGCTTTTTACATCCTGGTTCAAATGATTCTTGTACTGGTGTTTTTTAGGAAATTTATTGATGTTGAGGCAGTTGTAAGTCAGAAAGAGGATATTAAACGTCACTTAATACTTGCGTTAAGTTTGTTAGCGCTGGTTCTGACTAAAAATGTTGGCTATTCGGCAGTTATGGCTGTTACCGGGTACTTTTTATTGCGGGGTCAATGGAAGAATTTGCTTTATTCGATAGTAGCTTTTGCAATGCTTATGCTTGTTTTTCAAGGCGTTAAATATATGCTTTGGGACGAAGGAGGGTTACAGTTCTCGTCGCAGGGATCGAGTTTATCGAATAAGGACTATTACAATCCGCAGGCTGGAAAAGAGGACCTGGCAGGATATTTCTCGCGTTTAACAGGCAATTCGAACCTTTACCTTTCGAAACATTTCGTTTCTCTTATCGGCTTGCGGAAGGCAGAACTAATGATGTCAGTCAATTCAATTGTTACATTGCTGATTTATTTATTAGCAATAGGTTCGCTGATACTTACTTTCCGGAAGAATAAATACCTGTTTTTTACTGCATTGGTTACCGGCGCTTTTTTACTTGTTTCATTTATTATTTTGCAGGTAAAATGGGATCAGAGCCGGCTTATTATTCCTGCCGTTCCAATGTTGTTGCTGATCCTGTTCTCTGCTGTGTATTATTTTTCGAAAATCAAACGATATAAAATCCTTCAGATTGCCATTCCGGTACTTGCTTTGGTGGTTTTCTTCCAGAGTTTGGCTGTTACCGCCGGCGCCGTGAAGGAAAACCGTAAAATTGTCGGTATGTATGGCGGATTAACTCCCGACTGGAAAAATTACCTGAAAGCCAGCGAATGGTCTGCAATAAACCTTCCTGAAGATGCAATAGTAGCCTGCCGTAAACCTTCCATATCATTTATTTATGGTAAAGGTCGTAACTTTTACGGAATCATGCAGTTACCAACATACAATATTAATGCTTTCTTCGATAACTGGCAGAAAAACGAATCCGCTTATATGGTTTTTAACTATTCGGATTTTAACGGGAGACAGCTTTCGCCTGACTTATATAAAACGTTGAAAGAAAATCAGTTGGCATTGCTTTTTGTTAACGACAGTGTATATTTTGTTGATAAACTGAGCGATACGGCTAAAGTAGGACTAGAAGAAAAAATCAAAGCAGCCGGATTTAATTATACTTCGTCAGTTACTGCTTTCAAGCAGAAAATTGGTGAGGCGAAAGAGATGAAAATTTACTATCCCGATTCGTTGCTGATGCAATTACAGAATGCTGGTGTAACACATATTCTCACCGCTAACCTCCGGCGAAACAGTGCCATTAAAGACGGGATGATCATTAATACCGTAGAGCGTTACATGGCTTTTATCCAGGAAAAATATCCGCAGATTTATTCGAAAGTTACGCAGGTAGGTGATGATGGAAATGAACCCGCATCAATCGTTAAGATTGAATATGAAAAATATGGTCTTTCTGTTAAAAAGCCTGCTGGAAAATAGATTGTTTTAATTGATCAGCGGTTTTTACTTATCATTTCTGGATTTAGTAAATCGGGGAACTGGATTTCCCAAATTCAAATTATTTTAGGTTTGCTGAAATAATTAACCGGATAATAATTGGTTTTAGGTTTCGGTGCGCTGCACCTTAAAAAATACATTATTTCGACAGACTACAAATATTGCGCCACTCTGTGGCTTCATATTATCACCGCACTTGCAAAAAATAAAGGTGCAGAGCACCGTGATATTTTTAGGAATATGGAATAATTACGTACAAGGTGCAGCGCACCGAAATTTATAAGCTTGGATTATGGTTTATATTATACATCTTCCGCGCATTTAATACAAATATATCTGTAAACTCTATTTATTCTTTGAATGAGAATCCTGGTACAGGGATTGCAAATATGCTTTTGCCTGTCTGCCGTCGGTGCTGTCGGCAGATTGCTCTGAACCTGAAAAAGAATTTGTTATCGTATTGTATAACAATAGTTTGCCTGGTTTCTGAAATCCAAATCCATTGTTGAAAGTATAAAAAGAATAAGCAACGTAATCGGTTGAGATAATGTTCTTGCTAAATGTAAACTCATCCGCATTTATATCCAACTGCGCTAATAAGGTTGCTGCCAGATCGGTTTGTGAAGCCAGATTATCAATAATTGTATCCCTGGTAGTAAGTGCGCCTCCCAGCCATATCATAGGGATATGAAACCTGGCTTTATCAAAAAGATCGGAATTTCCCGGCATTCTGCTTCCATGATCGGCAATAATGATAACAAGCGTATTATCCCACCATTTCCGGGTTTTTGCTTCTTTAATAAAATTGCCGATGGCTCCGTCGGTATAATGCAACGAATTCATGAATTTTGTTTCATCATCCTTTCCGCTAAAAACGGGTGCAACCGGCGTTTCGAAAGGTTCGTGGCTGGTAAGGGTTAAGATGGTTTTGAAGAAATTATTGTCGTTGTCGGGCGTTTCATCCAGAAACTTTTCGAAAACCACATGATCGAAAGCTCCCCATTTCGATTCAAGTTCAGCCGCAGGAAAATCTTTATCCGAAATCATTTTATCAAAACCAGCCTGCACCAGGAAGGATCGGTAATTTGCAAAGTCCAGCGTGCCTCCGTAATAAAATTCACTTGTATATCCTTCGGCATTCAGTTTGTTGGGTACAAAAGCTAGTTTCTCAGTGAGTTTCTGATATTTCAGGGGACTCGTGCCGGGAAGAGACGGATATCCGGCCAATACCGCAGCAATGCCTCTGTCGGTGCGGTCGGACGCGGCATATAAATTGGTAAACACCACACCTTCTTTAACCAACTGATTTAAATTGGGCATGATATCAGCCCGTCCGCCGGTTGCTTCCAAAGCTTTTGCCGTTAAGCTTTCAGTAATAATAAGTATGATATTTGGACGGTTAGTATTCAGCAGTTTTGTTACAGTTCCGTAGCCAGGATGCAGCGGTTTTAGTAGTTCATGCATTTTTTCTTCGCTGTAATACTGGTATTTACGTTGCAGATCATTCGACTCGGTAAGCGAAAATCCTACATTCCACACAGGATTGATAGCAGCATGATTGGCAAATTGATTTTTCGAAAAGTAGGCTGTACTGGTTGTAAGGCTCGAAATACCAATACCACCACGCATTGCGATAAGCATTATGGCGATAAGAGGTAATACTACAAGAAACGATTTATTGCTTTTTTTTATCGCGTTTAAGCGTAATGAGAATATTTTCAGATAGATAAAATATAAAAAAGCTGTTGTTATCAGTATGGCAAATAGTCCGCCAATCACAGTGAGGACAGATACACTGGCAGTGGTGGCTTTCAGGTTAGTCATATAAAATAGGGGAGTAGCATCCAAACGAAATCCCCAGTGTTTATACATGAACAGATCTCCTGAAATTATTATTGTAATCGCTAAAAGTAAAATAAGTGTATAAACGTGATAAAATATCCGTGTGAATTTTGTTGTAAAAAAGGAAGTGAAAAGCAGTACCAGCGAAGGAAGTAATGCAATGTACGATGCAATAGCGAGATCGATTTTAAACCCGTAAACGAAGGTGTTTGCTATTTCAGGAAGCGAAAGTTGAGAAGTGTTGGTGTAATATGTGATCAGAAATATTATTCGTGCCACCACAAACAGCAGGTACCAGTAAATCAGGAAAAGGAAGAAAACAACAATTCGGTTTTTCATAAATGTAGAGGGTAATAAAATTTTGCAAAATTGATCAAAAATCACGTTGTCCTTACATAATTATGGATTTTTATAATATCCTGGCTTATCAGAAAAGGATTATTTTTCGGTTTGATACAATTGAGAGACTGCTTAAATTTGCCTGGAAATAATCAAAAGCTGGAAGACAGAAGTCCGGAGAAGGAAGAATCGAAGTTTGAGTTACACTCCGGGTATCTATCCTCGCCCTTCTATATTTTATAATCAATAATAATAATCAGACACTAAATTCAGACGCATGGCAACACAGGAGCATAATTTAAAGGAATTACTTTTAAAAGGGAATTCACGCTCTTATACTGATTTTGTGGCTGATATTGTGACCGGTCGCCCTGAACTTGTAAACGAGTTATGGGAGATTTATCTGGCAATGGAAGAACCTGTTTCGCGAAGGGCTGCCTGGATAATCGATACAGCATCGGAAGATAAACCTGAATGGGTGGAACCATTTTTGCCTGATCTTATCCGCAAACTGCCATTGTTTAATCATGATGGACTTAAACGCCACGCTCTCCGTATGATTGCCCGTCTGCCATTTCCAAATAATTCTGACGGCGAACTGCTGAATATTGCATTCGGATGGTTACTTTCACCAACCGAAAGTGTAGCTGTAAAAATGTATTGCATTCAGATCCTTTACCGTCTTTCGGCAACCGAACCTGATATCCTTCAGGAATTGTACGACACTATCGAATTTCAGATGAGCGACGGCACACCTGGTTTCCGAAGTATTGGCAACAAAATGATGCGCGATATCGACATGGATATTATGAAGAGGAAAATGAAGAGTGAAAAGTGAAAAGCGAAGAGTGAAAAGTGAAAAGTACGATTTACGATTTTGGCTCTTGGAATTTGGATCTTGGATCTTGGAATTTTACCTCATATCATTCACATCAACTCCCGGATGTTCTGCTTTATTGAAAGTAAAAACAGTATCAGCTATTGGCTGGTCGGCTACAAATTTTTCGATGATATATGAAAATGTGCTTCCGCTGCGGTCGTAAATCACAAATCTGCTAATCTGTTTCTTTGCTTTATCAATTGTAAGCCTAACTTTGGTAAATGTTTTACCTTTTTTAAGGGGATAAAGTTCAATAACCTGCTCATTCCCTTTTTCCTCAATAAATTTCGATTTGAAATCTTTGGTATATCCGCTCAGCATTTTAGTAGGAGTAAATGAATCCTCATCTTCACCTACATTATTTATCTGCACCTCATTGGCATCTTTTAGGTAAGTCCATATAGTTTTACCATCGCTTATAACATCCTGTCCGGCAGCGGTAAGTTTGTATTTATCACCTTTCGAAACAAGCGTTCCTTTAAATTTGTCATGGATTTTTTCCTTGGCATTATCCATGGCATATGTAAAGTCAATTTTAATCGTTTTATACGATTTTGTCTTAACCGAAACCTCGTCAAGAATTGCAGTGGCTTTCTTATCATTTTGTGCTATGCCCGAAACGGAGAAAACTATCAGGATTGCTATCAGTAGTATATTCTTCATTGTATTTTTTTTTTTTTTATTCTAGTATTCGTCGTGTGATTTTCTGTTGCTGTTTAAGTCTTTCAAAAACTGTTCCAAAGCGAATTCGGTAGCTACTTTTACTTCCCGGGCCTTACTGCCTTCGAACGGACCAACAATACCAGCCGATTCGAGCTGATCGATAATACGGCCTGCACGGTTGTACCCGAGTTTTAGTTTACGCTGCAACAGGGATGTTGAGCCTTGCTGCGACGAAACTATCAGGTAAGCTGCTTCTTCGAAGAGTTCGTCGCGTTCGCCGGGATCAAGTTCCTGCTGAACATCTGATTCTTCTTCGTTAAATTCAGGCAACGGATACGCCGAAGGATAACCGCGCTGAGATCCTATAAAATCAGTAACACGCTCTACTTCATGCAAATCGATGAAAGCGCATTGTAAACGGATCATATCACCGCCCTGCGACATAAGCAGGTCACCGCGACCAATCAGCTGATCGGCGCCACCGGTATCGAGGATGGTTCGGGAGTCAATTTTCGAAATTACCCGGAATGCGATACGTGCCGGGAAATTGGCTTTAATAGTACCCGTGATAATATTTACACTTGGTCGCTGTGTGGCAATAACAAGGTGAATCCCAATCGCACGGGCCAACTGTGCCAGCCTGGTGATAGGATGTTCCACTTCTTTACCCGCAGTAAGAATAAGGTCGGCAAACTCATCAATTACCACAACAATATATGGCATGAATTTGTGGCCGTTAAGCGGATTCAGTTTCCTGGCAATGAATTTGGTGTTGTACTCCTTAATATTACGGACCTGTGCGTCTTTAAGCAGATCGTAGCGGCTATCCATCTCAATATTAAGCGAATTCAACGTCCTCACCACTTTACGCGTATCCGTAATAATTGCCTCTTCCGAATCCGGAAGCTTGGCGAGGTAATGGCGCTCAATTTTCGAAAACAGGGTAAGCTCAACTTTTTTCGGATCAACCATCACAAATTTGAGTTCTGACGGATGCTTTTTATACAGCAGTGAAGTGATAATAGCATTTAACCCAACCGACTTACCTTGCCCTGTAGCACCGGCCATCAAAATATGTGGCATCTTGGTAAGATCGGCAATAAATTCCTCGTTCGAAATTGTTTTTCCGATAGCAAAAGGCAAATCGTAAGTATTGCTGTTGAATTTCTCCGAAGCAATCAGCGATTTCATCCCTACAATTGCAGGTTTTTGGTTAGGTACCTCAATACCGATGGTGCCTTTACCCGGAATAGGGGCAATGATACGTATGCCAAGTGCCGAAAGGCTTAACGCAATATCGTCCTCAAGGTTTTTGATTTTCGAAATACGTACTCCCGGTGCAGGAATAATTTCGTACAGTGTAACAGTCGGGCCGATAGTTGCCTTTATTTTATCTATCTGTATTCCGTAATTGCCTAAGGTTGAGACAATCCGGTTTTTGTTTGCCTCGAGTTCGTCCTTGGTAACGCTTATAGTACCAACCCCGTATTCGTCGAGCAAGTCGATGCCCGGCAGAATAAATGACGACAGATCGAGCCGTGGATCGTATTGGGTATCCATTGTGTTGTGGACAACTTCAGGGTCTGGCTCTTTCTCAACAACAACTGGTTTGGCAGGTTTGTAAACCTCGGGGGCAATGGTTGTGAAACTCTCGTCAGGCTTGTTATCCGCAGCAGCTGTTTCGTTCGTTTCAACTGTAAACTCAACCTGTGTGTTTACTGGCTGTGGTTTGGTTTTAGGCATGGTAACCGGCTCAAACTGTGTGCTTGTAGCCTGCTCGTTTCCATTGTTCTGCTGCACTGTTTCTTTTACGGGAGTGGTTACCTTATCATGTTCATTTACAGCAAATTCAACTGTATTGTATTTATCCACAGGGATTTCCTGCATATTGCTGCGTGTCTGTATAACAAAATCAGGATTCTGATCTGTAATACTTTCATCTTCAGTTGAAGCCATTGCTTTTTTACGTTTAGCTAGCCATGGTTTTACCTGGTTCAGCGAAAAGTTGTAAGCAATCACCAGGAAAGCGACAAAAATAAAGACCAGCAAAAGCATAAGCCCCAGTTTGCCCAGAAGTCCTTCAAGGAAAAGAGATGACTCATACCCGGAAATGCCTCCCAGTATGGACAGTGCTGAGTTGCGGAACAAAAAAGCGAGAGTAACCGAAAGCCATGCCATCGCCATCAAAATAAATCCAAGGCTTGAACCCAGGGCAATAATTTTGTGTTTCAGGCTTAACCTTACGCCAAGGACAAATAACCAGATAGGTATAAATAACGATCCTAATCCAAAACCTTGTTTTACCAGTAAATTAGATGCTGCAGCGCCCAATCTTCCACCCAGGTTATTGGCTTCCAGTGATTTGTCGGCAAGTATCCGCGACATGCCAAGGTTCGAAAAAATATCATCGGCATCGCCTGTAAACCAGTTTATAAAGAATGATACAATGGCAACAAACAGGAAAAAAGATGTCAGTAACGAAAAAATACCCACCACCTGAGCAATTTTTTCCATCCGTGGAGTAACAGGATTCAGGTTTTCCTCCTGCGATTTCTTTTCCGGCCTGGCTTTTTTCTTCTCTTTTGGCTCAGCCGGAACATTTACAGGCTCATTCTGAAGCGTGTTTTTCGGAAGTGAGTTTGATGTGGATCGGGGCATTATTTTTATATCAGATAAATCGGTAAGTGGCTTTTAGGCTGCCTTATGGCAAAAAAGGATTTCGTAAGGGTGAACGTGCAAAAATATGAATTTTTTGCGAATACTTTATTCCGAGATACGGAACGTTTGATATGTGTGATAAAAAAACAATTGATCGGTCATGCAATGGAAGTATTCACCACAGCTAAAGGCTGATCATCCTTACCGGCACAAAGTACTATTACTAACCGCAAATGATTATGCCGGAGTGTAAAGGTAATTGGATATATTTGTTATTGGAAAATATGAATTTCAATGTGAGGTACTACCCGCAGAGAATAAAAGTCTGCTGCAGCGGGGTATTTATTACAATACATTGGCGGTTAAAGGTTATTAGATAAATTTATCATTGAATAAAATGAATTCCAGTGAAAAGTATACCGATTACAAATACGCGGCAAGGGGGATATGTTTTATTTCGTCGGGGGTGATTTGTAATCCCACCCTCACATTCTATAAGGGTTTTTAACTTCGCTCAAGAGATGGCTTCTCTAAGTTGCAAATCCTGATAATTAACTGAGACAGGTTTATTCCGCAACGCGAAATCAGATGCTTTGCTATTTGCTTCGCATATAAGACTGCTGAGCTAAGTTCGCTAAGTTACAAATCCCGCTTGAGGAAGCATTAAAACTGATCAATATCCTGCCATGGATACACTGTGTTTTTCACAATATCGAGCATTACGTTTTGCATAGCCTGTGCAAATTCGGTTTCGCCTGTTAAAGGGTCAACCCTTGAATTTAGAAGCAGTGCCACACACATTCCATTGTCGTGCCGCATAAATCCGGTTCTGGTTCCTGGAAGGCTCCCATAGTTATACCACAGGTTCTGATCATCCCATATTCCTATCCCGCAGGCATAAAACGGATTAAAAGACGGAGCTGTTGTCATTGCATCCAGCGATGCTTGATTCAGAATATCTGCTCTGCCTGAAAAACCATCAATAGCAGTGATAAAACGCAGTAAATCAGGGGCTGTGCTTATTAGTCCGCCGTCCGAATCCCTTCGTGGAAATGCAATAACATACACATAAGGCGCATCCCCTTCCTGACCATAATATTTCACTTCATTGGTTTTGCGCTCAGCCTCTGTTTTTCCGGCAATATCAATCTGGGTTACACCGGCCGGTGCCAGTATTGATTTTACATACTCAACATAGCTTTTACCCGAAACCTTTTCAACAATGCGTCCGGCTATCCAGAAACCTACATTGGAATAATCGTAAAAAGTACCAGGCTCCTTTGGATTTGTGCGTGTATTCAATACCCAATCGAGCAATTGTTTTGTATTATATTCAGGATTATAATCAATAACGTCACCGCCGGTTGATCCACCCCAAGATCCCGAAATATGCTGCAATAAATGCCTGACTGTCATTGCGCTAAGCTGAGAATTGTAGGGAGGTGTACCGTATTCGGTTCCTAAAAGGGCACCTGTTCCGAACACTTTACTGTCGAGCGTTAGTTTGCCATCCTGTACAAGTTTCATGATAGCAGCACCGGTAAAGGTTTTTGAAACACTTGCCAGCCTGAATCGGTGACTGGCCGTAACTTTTTCATTTGTAGCCTGATCAGCAAATCCATATCCCTTACTATAAACCAGTTTACCGTTTTTCGAAACAGCCAGAGAAGCACCGGGTATACTATACTTACTCATAAAATCAGCTACTTTGGTATCGAGAGCAGCAATGTCGTTTTGCTTAATTACTATAGGATCAGTAGTTTGTGGATCATCATTTTTATTACAAGCAAACAATGTAATAGCTACTAAAGCTAATATCAGTAAGTTTTTTGTCATAGTTAAGTGTTTTATAGAAATTTTAACACGGAATGAGTATTTATGTTGAGTTTACTATCTAAATTAACAGATAATTAACAGTTTACACGCCGATGGCATGACTTTGCAACTTAGTGAACTTAGCGCAGCGGTCTCATAGCCTGTCCCGCTTTTCCGAGGGAAGTGAAGCGAATAACATAGCGATCTCATAAGTCGCAGGCTGATAATCCGTATCTGCCGATGGCACGGATTTGCAATCAAAAGTGTTCGAAACCTTTAAATATTAAATGAAAAGTAAAGCGCAAGCACAAAAACAGCACCAGAATTAATACTAAAACTTTAAATTTTCCTTCCAAAATTTTAGCGTTTAAATGTTTCGAACACCATTATTACAAATCAGCGCCAACTTAGAAGACTATATTGACCCGCATTAATTAAGCAATTCACGATATTAACTCAATAAAGTAATATAGATTCCTGTGATTATGGCTGTGGTAATAACTCCGCTGATATTGGCTCCTATTGCCTGTGGTAGTATGAAAGCCTGTGGATTTACCTTTGATACTTCTTTCTGAGCTACTTTCGCAGTCGTAGGTACACAGCTAACTGCTGCGATACCAATAGTTGGATTGTACTTTTTGCCTGAAAGAAAATAAAGAATGTAGCCACCAAGTATACCTCCTATACCGGAAATTAAAAGCGCAGTTATTCCAAGAACAAGAAGTATCAGGATTTTAGGATCGAGCAACAGACTGGCATCGCATAATACTCCCAGTAACAATCCCAGCAGAAATGTTGACCCATAAAGCAATGGCCCTGAAATAAAATTAAGCAGGTTAGTTAATCCGGATTCCTTAATAGCAACTCCTACAAACAATGATAAAAATAATGGGGATGCTACAGGGAAAAGGAAAGAAAGCACAGTACAGATAAGTACAGCAAAAGTGAGCTTCATCCCTGAATTGATGGGTTTCTTTTTATGTTTAGGTGGTTCAGGTTTTATACCCCGGATATGTTTTGGTATCATAAGCCTTATAAGGTATGGATAACCGCCATAAGTTAAACCAAGATAAAGATATGCAACTACAGTAATCGGAACAAACAGATGTTTTGCCAGGCTGAGCGATGTGAACAATACCATTGGACCGTCTGCTCCTCCTACCATTGCAATGGAAGCTGCTTCTTTAATATTCAATCCGAAATATATAGCAATAGGTATTGTTAAAAATGTACCCAATTCACCAAACATGGCTAAAAACATACTCGAAAAAGGGCGATCAAGAAGGTAACTTACATCAAGCATTGCCCCAATGCCCATAAATACGAAACAGGCTATCAAACCATTACTGAACATCAGCACATAAATAGGCTGTAAAAAATCGATCTGCATAATATTCATCAACTCATCCGGTTCACTTATCATGGGATCGAGAAATAAGTTCCCCATTGTGCCGTCGGGCATAAACATAACCCCTGCGTTGATTGCAGCCATTCCTATCCCCATCGGGATCATTAATAATGGTTCCAGTATTCCCTTTTTACCAAGATATACCAGTAAAGCTCCCAAAATCATCAGGCTGAAGCGGGCAATAATTATTGTCGGACTAGATGCTGCAATAGTTCCGAATCCCTGGAACAATTTAAAAAAATCGATGCTTTCCATTTCTTGATTTTTAACTCAATGCTATAAATTTTTATGCCTTTTTGTTGATCGTTTCCGACGGATGATAGGTTTTAAAACTCCATGATAATCCTCCGGTTCAATGTATTCCTCGTTAATCCCCAGATAAAAATCAAGTAATTCGGGATGCGCTTCATGCTCAACTTCTGCAGCTATCCTACTTAAAGACTTGTCATGAATTTTGTGTATTTTAATAGCCCGGCGGACGACAATTTTTGATTTTTCATCAAAAAAACTGTTTATCCTCACTGAAGTAAGCATGCTTCGAATCCAATAAATTAATAAAGCCACAACCATTGCAATACCAAATGCAAGGAGAAACATTATCAAAGTTTTAACTAAAACAGAGCCCATTATATTTATGAATTTTAGTAAAAGAATTAAGGCTGACACCTGCTGATTTTCGGGTGCAAAATTAGATTTTAGTTGATAACAAATTCAATAAAATTTAAAATAAATTACACTTTGGAAATCATATAAATAAAAATATAATATCCACATTTACAATATATTACAATATATTTTATATTCATTATCTGACATATTTCAGTTGCATTTCGTTAGATTTCCCGAGTTCTATTTTCTTCAGGTAAACCAAACTACAAAACCAACCTGAGAACAGTAAAAAAGCATAACCCGAAATTAAACAGATTCCGGATTATGTGTTCAAGCGAAAAATGAATATCCTCTTTTGAAAAATCACAAAACAGTGGATCTGTTTTTCGGGAGCTACTCCTGCTTAACTCTTTTTAAAATATTCCGTTTACCAGTTTCGACCACAAAAGGTACCTTTTCCTCAATCACGTTGCTGGTATCGAGACCATAGGCACGGATATCGGAAGTTGACATTTTGGTGAGCCACCGATAGGTATCCATTACAAACTGTTCGAATGCAGGGAAATCGAAATCATAGTTCTGAATACGACGGATTATAATATAGTGAAAATCAGCAGGAATATGATGTTTACGTAGGGAGGGGTAGCCAGATTCGAGATTAATTTCTCTATTGGCAACCAACTCTTCGAGCACATGTTTGAAAAACAGGTTTATACGTGGCTGAACTTTGAATCCGAGCCGAAATTCAACCCGCATCAGTACTCCCGGAACAAGTTTATCGACCGAGTATTCCATGGTATGAGGTTCATCAGTAATATGAACATGCAACAACCAATAAGTATCAGCCCGCTTTGGCTTTTTATTGCATATTGAATAAAGAATCTTTGTCTCAATATCTGTGCTATAATCGGCATGAGTAATATATACCAGGTTTGTTGCATACTTTTGAATGGATGTGTCTTTACTTATATCTTTAATTGTCTGCGCATACTCATCAATCTTCACAAAACGTGTAAACTGGTTTTTAATCCGTCGGCCCCTCTGCCACACATACATTACAAAAGCAATCAGCCCGGCCAGTAGTATGGTAAACCATCCTCCATGAATAAATTTGGCCAGGTTAGCAGCCAGGAAAGCACCTTCAATAGTAAGATAAACGACCATGAATAAAACTATCAGCCAGCGTTTCCTTCTTATTTTTATCAGGTAAAACATCATCAGGAATGTTGTCATCAACATGGTTAAGGTAATTGCCAGACCATAGGCAGCTTCCATATTCGACGAAGTCTTGAACATCAGGATAACAACCACACAAGCAGCAAAAAGGAACCAGTTGATTGACGAAATATACATCTGACCTTTACGGGTGGTTGGATAGCTTATGCGGACCTTTGGCCAGAAATTAAGCTGAATTGCTTCGCTGATTATTGTATATGAACCACTTATTAAAGCCTGGCTCGCTATAACAGCAGCAGCCGTTGCAATCATAACACCAAGTGGAAGGAACCACGCAGGCATTATAGCGAAAAAAGGATTGGGTAAGGTAATTCCTTCTTTGTGTTGCATTAATATCCATGCTCCCTGTCCAAGATAATTAATTATGAGACTGATTTTTACAAAAATCCAGCTAATCCTGATATTACCAACCCCGCAATGACCTAAATCAGAATATAACGCTTCGGCTCCTGTTGTACACAGAAATACAGCCCCGAGAAGTAAAAATCCGTGGGGATACTGATATAGCAGATTAACTGCATAATAAGGATTGAACGCATTTAATACCACAGGAAGCTGAACAAGTTGAACAAAACCTAACACAGCCAGCATTCCAAACCATATGATCATCATCGGGCCAAACGATTTCCCGATTGCAGAAGTTCCAAATTGCTGCACCAGAAATAATGCAGTTACTATGAGTAATGCTATCGGCAAAATCTGCAGATCAGGATACTGCAATTGAAGTCCTTCTACAGCGGAAACAATTGTAATTGAAGGCGTTATTATTCCATCGGCAAGCAAAGCACTGCCACCGATAATAGCCAGTGCAAACAACCATTTCTTCCTTTTGCGTACAAGCGCATAAAGTGCCATAATTCCTCCTTCACCTTTGTTATCGGCGCGCAGGGTGATTAAAACGTATTTCACTGTGGTCTGCAACGTGAGTGTCCATATTATACAGGATATAGCGCCCAGTATAAAATCAGTAGTAATAGTGCCTCGCGAACCAGCAAGGATTGCTTTCATTACATAAAGAGGTGAAGTACCGATATCACCGAAAACAATCCCCATGGTAATAATTATACCTGCAAACGATAAAGCATTATGCTGAATTGGTATGATTTTTTTCATTGTAAGTAATTCGAAATAGGAGCTTTTTTTCGGCGCAAAGGTATTGCTATTCGGAATTTTATTCTGTAAGCAATTCACTTAATAGTATTGCAGTAAAACGTAATTATCCGCCTCCCTGATGGCTCGCATTTGCAACTTAGTGAAGCGATCTTATTCCACACAGCGGAATAACACATGCCGTACAAAATACTATTAATAAGCACTACAGATTATACCGGAAAGAAAGTGTTATGGATATATTTGTAATTTAATATACGGAATTTCAATGAAAGATAGTACCGGCACGGATTAAAATTCCATAGTTATCTGGGGAGGGAGAAGTCAGGGCGCGACTTTAAGTTGCACACAGACAAAGACTGCCAGTTAGGGCGTATGATTTTTACACACCGCGAATGAATGTTATTAGATAACACTTTTAGCAGGCGAGGCTTCGCCTGTTTACTAATTCCGGCTAGTGGTGATGAAAATAAAACAGACCTCCTTCAAACATGAAAAAGGTCTGCCTTTTAACTAAAATCTAAATGCTTATTTCTTGATCGGACCTCTCAGTTCGCGCAATTTAGCCTCTGTGGTTTCGGTGTATCCCGATGGAATTTCGAAAAGTTTGTTCGAAACCCGTCCCGGACTAACCGAAATTGCACTGAGCTGAACAGGAATCCCCATCAGATTGTATTCAAATTCGAGCATTATTCCGCTTATCGACCTGATATCGGTATTGAAATAAATATTATTTGTACCTAACTCGTCGGAATAATAAATCTTCGATTTTGTTGATTTGTCTCCGTTTACAAAGTTAATTTCCGAAGCTTTGCAGTTTTGACCGGCAATGCTCTTGGTTTCTCTTAACGGAACAATCATAGGAGTATTTTTCATCACAAAATCTTCCTTCGTTTTCTTTACAAAATAATTGCCGCTTTCCATTTCGGCCAGGCGTGTTACGGTAAAATCGTCGCCATTGATAATGTAAGTGTTTTTACCGAAAGGCAGTACCATTTCTGTTCTGGCTTTGTTACCCGAAATCTGCATTTCAATGGTAGTCGGTAGCGAAGCCATCATAGGATTACTGGAAGAAGCGGGATAGGTGATTCGGTAGGTAATTGTACCTGTGAATTTTTTAGTATTTCCCTGTGCGAAAATTACTGCCATCGGAAGGCAGAAAAGAAGGAAGGCAATTGCGATTTTACGTTTCATAGATAGTTTATCAGTTTTTTATGATTTACATTGAAATGAGTGAACGGAGTATTACTTCATAAATTGTACCATTCTCTCAGGGCATGCAATTATTAAATTTATTTAACAGTTCGGAACAATTTATTCCATCTTATTTTGCCGTCGAACAGCGATTTGTTATTATCGAGCGACAGCCAAACAAAGACAGCTTTCCCTACAATATGATCGCTCGGAACAAACCCCCAGAAACGGCTGTCAGCTGAATTGTGGCGGTTATCGCCCATCATCCAGTAGTAATCGAGTTTAAAAGTATAGGAAGTTGATTCTTTGCCGTTAATAAGAATTTTACCGTTTTTAACTTCAAGTGTATTGAGTTCATAGGCATTTATTATCCTTTCATACAATGGCAGGTTAGCAAGAGTTAACTGAACGGTTGCGCCCGCCTTCGGGATATATAAAGGACCGAAATTATCCACATTCCAGGCATAGCTCGAATCGAACGGGAAAATATACGGTTGCCAGAAACCTTTCGGTTGTATGATTTTTTCAACAGCTTTAACATTAGGAAGTTGTTTCAGTTTGTCAACTGATTCCTGCGTTAGTGTAAGAACCTGGTCGCCGGATTCAGTCATCTGAACTTCTTCGGTTATATCAAGTTGTTTCAAAATCCTTCGGTTAATAGGGTTTCCATCCGTTTTAACGATGTACATGAACTGTGATAAATTGGGAATATCTATTTGTTTCCCATTTATAAAAACAATTTCATCCTTAATCTCAATGCTATCACCCGGCAATCCGATACAGCGTTTGATGTAGTTCTCGCGTTTGTCAACAGGACGGGCTACAATATCGCCAAAGTTAAATTTGTCATTCCAAACCCTTTCGCGTCCAACCTGACGCACTAATCCATAGTAACTCTGGTTTTGTTGTTTCAGTGCAACCGTATCACCATCGGGGTAATTGAAAACCACAACATCGTTATGTTTAACGTTAGTAGTTCCCGGAAAACGGTAGAAAGGCCATTTGATCCATTCAACATATGATTTGGTGAATTTTGTTAATGGCATAGTATGATGTACAAACGGAAATGCAAGCGGAGTATTTGGGAGTTTCGGGCCATAACTCAGTTTGCTTACAAACAGGAAATCACCTACCAGCATCGATTTCTCCATCGATGATGTTGGAATCGTATAAGCCTCTATCATAAAAATACGAATAATAGAAGCAGCTACTACGGCGAAAATAATAGCATCGGTCCATTCGCGGATCTGCGATTTCTTAACTCTGACCCTGTTTTCGGGTTTGATATATTTTTCCTTTTCCGAAATACCCAGGTAAGGAATGTAAACAAAGGGAACTAAAACTGCCAGTGCCTGCGACCCTAAATCATTTTTGCCATAACTTATTGCGGTTTGCACAAGCATTAGCATGATCATAAAGAAGTTGATAAATGGAACCAGCATTAAAATAAGCCACCACCAGGGCTTCCCGATTACCTGCAGCCAGATGTAGTAATTGTAAAATGGTATCAGCGCTTTGTATCCTTCAACCCCGGCATCGTTGAATACCCAGTAATTCAACATTGGGAAAAGAATGATTACGAGCAGTAAAATTGTCATCAGATCCATGAGAGGCTTGATTTAATTGTTGTTTTATGTTGATTGTTTTGCGATAAACCGGTTGTAAAAATTTCAGAGTAATGGTATGTGTTTCACTATTTGGTACTTATCACAATATGACTTTGGCGCAAATATCTGCTAAAAGTTACAGGTTTGAGGCACATGTATCGTTAAAATGTGTTAAAACCCCGGTTGCTTTGTAACCAAAAACACTGTCATTTAAAGCTTAAGCATATCCTGCATGGTAAAAATTCCTTTGCGGCCCTGTATCCACGAAGCAGCCATTACGGCCCCCAAGGCGAATCCGCGTCGGTTCATGGCTTCGTGAGTTATTGTAATTTTGTCGATTTCGGAACTCCATGTAATTGTGTGTGTGCCGGTTACATTTCCTTCGCGTATCGCATTTACAGGTATTTCACCTGATTTCGGATCATCCATTGTAAAAGCGTTGTAACGGCTATTGTACTTTATTATATCATTTGCCAGTGTAATAGCTGTTCCGCTTGGTGCGTCAAGTTTCTGAAGGTGATGTATTTCAGTCATTGCAGGAGAGTACATAGGATATGTTTCGAGCATGGATGCGAGTTTACGGTTGATTTCCGCAAAAATATTAACCCCGATACTGAAATTTGAAGCATAAAAAAGTGTGCCGTTATTTTGACGGCATAATTCAGCTATTTCATCAAACCTGCTATACCAGCCCGTTGTTCCAACTACCACAGGAATATTACTTTCGAAACAGCGGCGCATATTTTCGAATGTAATTGCCGGAATTGAAAATTCGATTGCCGCATCACAATCTTTTAACAAAAGTGTTTTTTCAGCCCAATCGCTTTCGCTATCAATAATAAGCCCGATTGAGTGACCATGCTCCAGGACTGCTTTCTCAATCTCGTGGCCCATTTTACCATAACCAAGAAGCGCAATTTTCATAATCCGGGTTTTAATAAGGTTAATCTAAGTGATCTGTTTGGCTTTATATGGCTGATAATAAATGTGCTGAACATTTTAAGTGAGAAATCACTTTGTTAGAACTTTAACGTGAGGTTTACGCCTGAAGGCACTCCAAAAGCAGTGTTGGTTCCCATCACCGGCACCCAGGGTTTTACTTGCAGCGAAAGATCATCGTTGATATCATAATCGAAAAAATGGGCATCAACCACTGCATCAACAACAGTAAGAATATACCAAACCCCTGTAAAAATATAGGATACTTCGAGGTTTCGCCTGTAAAAATCACGGTATTCTTTTAATTGAGCTTCGGTATAGCCTTTGGTAGCCCAGTCGTTAGGAGGATCAGGTATAGGGTGAAAAAGATTGGGCCAGGTAGGAGGGTATTCAATCTTTTTTGTAACTGATTCATATATATAAGCTTCTTTAAAATCATTATAATATTTGGTATTAATAGTTATAAAATAGATACAGGTCGCGAAACCGGCATAAACAATTGGCACCTTCCAGTATTTGTGATTGTATATTTGACCTGCTCCCGGAAGCACTAATGCGTAAATAGTAGCTTTATGAGGCGAATGCACCTCTTTCGGATTTAAAGGGGCGGTTTCCTGCATTATAACAGCTGTATCTTGCGCTGATACGGTGTTTCCGGTAAAACAAGGTGCGAATAGTAAAATCATTAAAACAAAACAAAGTCCGCGGGCCTTTCGCAAAGAAGAAACCGGCAGACTTTGAGGTTGATAGTTACGGATATATCCTGATGTTTTAATCACTTTATTTATTCAATTCCTAACTTCGAAATAATTGCCTGCAGATCGTCGTCCGATACAAATGGTATAATAATGGTACCTTTACCCTTTGGTGTCCGTTTTAATTCAATTTTCCGGTTCAGGCGTTCCTGAATAGAATCTTTCATAGATTCATACTTTAATGGTAGAGCTGTTTTGCCTGGTTTTACAACCGGGGCAATTACTTTGTCGAGTTGGCGGACCAGTTTTTCAATTTCACGCACAGATAATTCTTCAGCAATAATTTTCCGAGTGATCAAAAGCTGTTTCTGTTCGTCCTCAACATTTATTATTGAGCGCGCATGGCCCATACTTATAGCACCTTCGCGGAGAGCAGCCTGAACTTCGGCCGGCAACTTTAACAAGCGCATGTAGTTGGTGACAGTGGTACGGTTTTTCCCAACCCTTTTACTTAGTTCATCCTGGGTGAGGCTGCATTCTTCAATAAGCCTGTTGTAACTTATGGCTATTTCGATAGCATTCAGGTTTTCGCGCTGAATGTTTTCGATAAGAGCCCACTCGAGCATCTGCTCATCATTTGCAACTCTTATGTAACAGGGTACTGACGAAATACCGGCTATTTTCGAAGCCCTGAACCTGCGTTCGCCCGAAATAAGCTGATACTTGTCGTATCCCATCTTCCTGACGGTAAGCGGTTGTATGATGCCTTGTTCGAGAATGGATTGCGCTAGTTCAGCCAAAGCTGCTTCGTCAAAATCTTCCCTGGGTTGAAAAGGATTGGTTTCAATTTTATCAATTCCCAGGTTTGCAATGGCACCAGCCACATAATTACCCGAAATGTCTTTGGAGGTGATATCGGTTTCGGGACTTTCGAGTATAGCACTCAATCCACGACCTAATCCTGTCTTTTTTTGAATTGCCATTAGTCCTGAACCTTAATTTCTTTCTGATCTTGTGTAAGGGTGGTCATGTTGTTCTTTTGCAATACTTCGCGGGCAAGGTTTAAATAGTTCATCGCTCCTGTGCTGCCGGCATCGTGCATCAACACGGTAAGTCCGTAACTTGGTGCTTCGGCAAGCCTGGTATTTCGAGCAATTAAAGTATTGAAAACCATATCTTGAAAATGGGTTTTTACTTCCTCAACCACCTGGTTCGAAAGACGCAATCGGCCATCATACATGGTTAAAAGTATACCTTCGAAATCGAGTTTCGGATTCAGACGCGATTGTACTATTTTAATGGTATTCAGCAATTTGCCCAATCCTTCGAGTGCAAAATACTCACATTGTACAGGTATGATAACCGAATCGGAGGCAACCAGAGAATTGACGGTTACCAAACCGAGAGACGGAGAACAATCGATGAGTATGAAATCGTAGTCGTCGCGGAGTTTTTCAACAACTTTCCGCATCATAATTTCCCGGTTAGGCAGGTTAATCATTTCAATTTCAGCGCCAACCAGGTCGATATGAGCAGGTAACAGGAAAAGGTTTGGTGTATCGGTATTGAGGATAATATTTTTAGCTTCAACCTCTTCGATGATGCACTCGTAAATGCTGGTTTTGATTGTTTTAGGATCGAAACCAACGCCTGAAGTTGCATTTGCCTGCGGATCAGCGTCAATGATCAATGTCTTAAACTCCAATACAGCCAGAGCAGCACCAAGATTTATGGCGGTAGTGGTTTTTCCAACTCCGCCTTTTTGGTTTGCAATGGATATTATTTTTCCCATTCGTGAAAGTATTATTAAAATTAATGTGCTTGTAATCAGTGGATTGTGAGAATATAATAAGTATTTTTATTATAAACCCATCAGGTGTAATAGCTTGCAAAGGTACTAAAAAGCAAAAGCCATTTTGAACCCGTGTTAATAAGTTTTTAAGTTCTGAATTGTATGCTGTAAACTGGTTGAATTCTAACTAAATAACCAGTATCAGATATCAGCAGGTATTATTCTGTGGTTTCCCTGCTACCGCTATGGTCGGTATTTTCGATGTCCGAAAGTCGCCTGATTTCTTTATAAACTCTTTCAGGTGGTTCTTTGCCGGTTTCAATAAAACTGAATGCATCCTGAAGGCCATGAGTGAATTTTTCAAAATCTTCCTGATACAGAAATATCTTATGCTTATCATAAACAAATTTGCCCAATGCGTTGTCAAATCGCTTTTTACTTTCAGTGATAGTAATGTAAAGCTCTTTGTCGCGTGTGCTTTTTACATCAAAAAAATAGGTGCGTTTTCCTGCTTTCACCGCTCTCGAGAATACATCCTCTCTGGTATCCAAATAATCAAATTCTTCCATCGTTGGGTTGCATTATTGGTTAAAATAATTTCTCCTTCTTCAACGCAAATGTAGAAATAATATTTCATTCAGCAACAGGACTGCGCTTAGGAATAATTTTTGCCTTCCGGTTTCGCCAAAATTCTTACCTTTGCGCCCGTATTCATTAAAGGTTCATTTACATTTTATGCTAAGCAGAAGGTTTCTTCGGATTAAAGTAATGCAGGCGATTTATGCTTTTCAACAGGAAGGTCCTGAAAGTATCAGCGCAGGCGAAAAGCAACTTATAACAAGTCTCAACAAACTTTACGAACTCTATATCTATCAGCTTTCGCTCCTAATAGAGATATCGGATTTCGCACGCAGGCGTATTGACGAAAACAGAGTGAAATTACTTCCTACCCCGGATGACCTCAATCCTAACCTGCGCTTTATTCAAAACCGTTTCGTCAATCAGCTTGCTAACAACCGCGACTATCTCAGGCGCAATTCAGCCTTTAAAATCAACTGGGTTGATGAGGAAGAAATGATTCGCAAGCTTTATAATGGTATGCGCGACGACGAAGCTTATATTTCCTACATGAATAAACCATCCGTGAGTTATGCGGATGAAAAACAGGTAGTTCAGGCGGTTCTACTCCGGATGTTCTCCGAATCGGATCACCTCAGGAGTTATTTTGATGAAAGATATATTTACTGGAATGAGGATTTTGATACTGCTGTAATGATGGTTGATAAAACTATTAAAGCGTTTAAAGTATCCGACGATGAGTATACCAGCCTTCCTACTTTGCTGAAAGATGAAAATCATACCGAAGGCAGTGAAGATATGCAGTTTGTTAAGCATCTTTATCGTAAAACGCTGATAAATAGCGATGAAATGAATAAAGTGATAAGCGAACGAGCAGCCAACTGGGATCTGGAACGCATTGCCATCATGGATACCATACTCCTGAAGATGGCTATTACCGAACTGATTGAATTCCCTTCTATACCCATTAAAGTTACTTTAAACGAGTATATTGAACTTTCGAAAGAATATAGTTCGCCTAAAAGCAAGATTTTTATAAACGGGGTTCTTGATAAACTGATAGTCGATTACAAAGAAAAAGGAATTATAGTGAAATCAGGAAGAGGATTAATGGAATAACTCCTTATTTATGAGTATAACTTACTGATTTAATAAGACTTATAATTAATTCAGCTTTCAGAAGTTTAACGTTCGATTACAAAATTTCCTAATCTCCGGAATTAACCCTAAATCTATGCATCCCGAATTTTTTATCCGCGAATATACCAGCGACGACTATCAGGAAATGATACGTTTGTGGGAAAGACTCGGACTTGGAGGCGCTCATCGGGGAGATGACTCAACGATTATTCAGCGCACAATCGAAATGGGAGGGAAGCTGCTCCTGATGTTCGAAAAGCATACAAATAAAATGATAGGAACATCATGGCTTACCGTTGACGGAAGGCGCGCATATTTGCATCATTTTGGAATAGATGCTGATTACCAGGGAAAAAAATTAGCTGATCCTTTGCTCGAAGCCTCCCTTAAATTCGCAAAATCAACAGGGCTGCAGATTAAACTCGAAGTACATAAAAACAATGAAAGAGCTTTAGGCTTGTATCAAAAAGCCGGATTTACATACCTTGGCGATTATCATGTATATATTATCCGCGATATTTCGGCGATATAGGTGGAAGGATTCAGCGAATTGTTACTTTTGCACTCTCGAAAATCAATTACCTTAATGAAGACTTTCAAAATTCCAGTATTCTTACTCCTCATCTTTGCGCTAACAGCGGTTTCATGTGGTTCGCGCAAAGCTACCAATGACCTGCCAGCCGGAGTTGTTTCCAATCCCAATACGGCCGGTGGAACATCAGATCCAAATGCTCTGCCTGTAATTAGTTTTGAAAAGGATTTCCACGATTTCGGGAAATTATATGCAGGCGAGCAGGTTACTTATTCTTTTAAATTTAAGAATACAGGCAAATCCATTCTTGTTATTTCGAGTGTGAGTACATCATGCGGCTGTACAGTTTCTACATTTCCCAAACAGCCTATCAATCCAGGTGAAGGAGCAACAATTGATGTAAGTTTCGACAGCAATGGAAGGCATGGGTTACAATCAAAAACTGTTACCGTTTTCACCAACACCCAACCTTCGGTTACTACTTTGCGAATTAAAGCACAAGTAGTTGAACCTGAAGATATTTAAAAGATTTTTTTAAGCGAATTAATCAATCAATAATCAAAAACCATAAAAATCACATCACATGAATCTACTTAACATTTTACTTATGGCGCCTCCGGCAGGCGGATCAGCAGGTGGCGGCGGAATGGCCAGTTCACTGATTTTCCTGGTGCTTATTTTTGTTGTTTTCTATTTCTTCTTTATCCGCCCACAGGTTAAAAGGCAGAAAGATCAGAAGAAATTCAGGGAAGGTCTTGCAAAAGGACAGAAAATTGTAACTATTGGTGGCATACATGGCCGCATAGTTGAATTACAGGAAACCACCTGCACCATTGAGGTTGAAGGAGGTGTTAAACTTCGCCTCGAAAAATCAGCAGTTGCTGCCGATGCACAGGATCAACTTACCGGCGAAACCGCTAAATAGTTGATAATAATTGTTTCTCAAAGGAAATAGAAGTAAGTCCGTTGAATCAGAATGCGGATAAACTTTTTATTTTCTTATTTCAGCAATCCGGGTTCCGGCATTAAACCTAAAATTTCTTAGTGTACCAAAGCCATGGATAGTCAGATTGACACTCCCAAAAAGCCAGCCGAAACAGGCCGGAAAGAACACCGATCGCATCCGCGGCTGGTTGTCTTTCTGGTCTGTCTTGTTATCAGTATTCTGATGTGGCTTTTTATTGAGTTAATGAAAGATTATAATGATGAAATAAGGTATAACATTACATTCAGCAATGTGCCTAAAGACCTGGTTTTTACCAATAGCGACGACACATTGATCAGTATTGGAATGAGAGCACAGGGGTTTGAATTGCTTGCTGCAAAATACGCCAGCAGAAACCGAACTCTCGAAGTTGATCTTTCGACACTTAAAATTCGTCGGACGGATGATGGTTTTACCGCTTTTCTGCCTTCTGCTCGCATTATTGACCAATTGGGTGACCAGATCCGTTTTGAAAAAGAAATTATTTATGTGAAGCCGGATACACTCTTTTTCAGGTTCTCAGAAATAGTACGCAGGCAGTTTGCCGTAAAGGCCGATGTTTCCTATTCACTTAATCAACAGTATGATATAACTGACAGTATTACTTTTTATCCGCAATATGTTACCGTTTCGAGTACAAAGGAAATTATTGATACGCTATCCTTTGTGAAAACGCAAAAACTAAACCTTACCGAGATTGATAGCAGTGTAAAAATGAAAGTGGCTCTTTTTAAAGGACCGCTGTCGCGACTTATTAAATATTCGCCCGATTCGGTTACCATTCAAATGAATGTAGCAAAAGTAACCGAAGCGGCTTACACAGTGCCTGTTTCAATACTTGGTAATGGCGAAAACGTTAAAATTTTTCCTGATAAAGTTGAAATTATCTGCAGGGTCCCGCTATCAGAGTATCCTCATATAGTGAAGTCGGATTTTGCCGCCGAAGTCGAATACCGGCCTGAGATAAAAAGCGGCAACAAACTTACCGTAAGGCTTACTAAAAAGCCTGATCACGTAAGGGTATTAAAAATTGTACCGGAAGAAGTTGAATTTATTATTATTTCAAAATGAAGCGAATAGGGCTTACCGGAAATATAGGCACCGGAAAAACCACGATAGCCCATGTTTTTGAAGTTCTGGGTGTTCCGGTATATCATGCTGATATTAGGGCACGTGTATTACTCGATTCAGATTCCGTAAAACACCATGTTGCTTCCCTTTTTGGGAATCAGGTTATCAATCCGATGAATCAGGTTGATCGGAAAGCTTTGGCAAATATTGTTTTTAACGATAAGGGAAAGCTGGCAGAACTCAATAATTTAATTCATCCGCTGGTTGAAGAAGATTTTGCGCAGTGGTGCGAAACTCATAAAGTCGAACATTACATTTTGCATGAAGCAGCTATATTGTTCGAAAGTGGATTCAACAGGTTGTTTGATGCAACAATCATGGTTGCCGCTCCGGACGAACTGTGTATCGAACGCGTAATGGCCCGCGATGGCGTTACCAAAGAAATGGTTATTGAACGTATGCAAAACCAGTGGCCACAGGAAAAAAAAATGGAACTATCAGAATATGTTGTGGTTAACGACAATCACACTCTGGTAATTCCACAGGTCATTGCAATCCATAAAGCTATTCGAGGTAAGGAATAGCTCCCTGATTATTTTACAATACTGAAATTAAATGCCGCCGTTCCTAATGTTCCCATCAGTCTGATCCATACAGGTAAAAGCTGTTCCGTTCCCCTGGCAGCTGAAATATCACCCAGATCAATAATTTTTTCCCAGCCAAACGATTTCAGAATATGGTCGACTTCTGCTTTTGCTTCAGCATCGTTTCCACAAACAAACACATTGCCCGGATCGCTGAGTAAACCTGGATTCACCATCAACTGGCAATTCATGGTATTGAGTGTTTTAACTACTTTAACATCAGTGAACTGGCGTTGAATTACTTCTCCTAACGAATCAGTATTGCAGATTGTTAGTGACGGAGGCATTCCTTTTGAAAAATCGAGAGGATTGGCAACATCAACCAGTATTTTTCCCTGTAGATTTTCGCGGCCTGCCAATTGCAAGGCTTCGAGAGAAACCTGGCCCTGTGTACAGTTAAAAATAATTTCGCCGAAAGCTGCAGCGTCAGCAAAAGTTCCGTTCGAAGCCAGGCTGCCATTCCGCGTTCTCCACGCATTGGCTTTTTCGTTATTGGCAGTACGCGAACCCATCATAACTTTATGTCCGAGCGTTACCAGTTTTGAACCTATTGTATCGCCCACCATTCCGGTGCCAAGAATTGCTATATTTTTCATCGATATGTTATTTTAAGGAAATATATTAACAGCCGGAACAAATAAAAGTTTAACTTTTACAAATAAGTTTTTCCACTAGAAATTTAAAAACGAAATTTTTACTTTTCGCAAAAATGTATTGCCCTAAATCCTATTTTTGCACTTATTACAAAATATAAACCTGTTATTATGTCAGAAATACTTTTGGGCGTTGGTTCCCGCGTTAAACATCCTCAATTTGGTAAAGGAGTAGTAGTTCAGATTCGTTCGGATGCATACGAAATTGGATTTCTCGAAAACGGAGTGCGTCAGATACTGCGCGATTACGAAGGAATGGAAATAATAGAGGCTGTCGAGACTCCTTCGGATTTAGCTACTTACGAAAAGATTGAAAAAAGCCTTGTCCGAGTTTTGCGCCGTTTCAGCGATGTGCAGGAAACCGTGTCGCTGGGTCAGAAATGGACCGGTGGCAAAATGGTTCTTTATCCGGGTGATAAAGCATTAAAAGAGAAGGAAGTTCCGATCGAAACATTTTTTCATAAAATTGTAATGATCCGTGACCGTGTGCGCGTGATGGAGCAACGCATCAATGGAAGCAACCTTACTGACGAGGAAAAGGTTGATCTTGAGCAGTATATAACAAGAATTTATGGTAGTTTAACCACGTTTAACGTGTTGTTTAAAAATAAGGAAGATCAGTTTACCGGCGAAAGAGGGAGTAAAGACTAAATTATTGCCAATCTGTATTTTATGAATATTAAAAATCTATTGCTGATTATTGTATTGGTTTTATTCAAAATTAACGGTTATAGCCAGGGGAAATTCGAACATGGGTACATCGTAACATCTGAAAATGAAACCGTTAATGGGTATATCAATCTTAGCAAATTGATCATTAACCCCAAAGTGTTAGAATTCCGCACTGCTCAGACCGCGGATATTAAATTTTATAATCCACTTGAAATCAAATTTATAAGCATTTCAGGAAGAAGTTTTAAAGGTGGCATATATAGTTTTGTGAATTCCGGTAAACCTGATGCTGTAGCGTCAAATGACACTCTGTTCATTGAGGTTCTGATTTCGGGAGTAATAAATCTTTACTCTGTTGGAATCTCTAAACCTGAAATACAATTCTACATTCAGAAAGGTAAATCAGCTTTTATCGGATTGGAAAATAAAAAACAAACTGATGAAACTGGTCTGTCAACAGCTAAATCGGGTCTAAAACTATTTCAGGCAACTTTATTGACCACTATGTTAGATGTGAAAACCATGGAGGGCATTGTTCAGGATGTGGCTTATACCCGTAAATCAATCAGCCAGGCAGTTTCGTACTACAACAGCAAAAAAGAAATGACCATCGGGTACAAAGCCAGGCGAAATTTTGTGTTTTCTGCACTTGGAGGCGTTAAGTATACTAAATATGACTTTTCGAACCATGCCGGTGGTTATATGAGTGAGGGGCAGGAATTAGTTTTGACTGATCCTGATCCAACCTGTTTTACGCCACTGTTCGGGATTGGGCTGAGTACTAAACGGTTTGGAACTCAGAAAAAATTCAGCATTTACCATTCAGTTTTACTTGCTCATTTGAAATACGCTTATAGTTTTACCGGTATAATCCGTGAAGATTATTACGATATATTTTATGATAGTTTTGAAGGCTACACTGTTTCATATTCCTTTCTTCCTCGGTATAAATTTAATTTAACGCAAAGACAGATAAAGCCTTTTGTTGAGGCAGGTTTATCGCTGACTCTGCTTACGTTTGGAGAATATGAAAGTTACACAGATGAATTCTTTTATGATGAGTCTACACATGTTGAAACCGACCGGTCAATCCCAAATCTAAGCTTAATGATCGGAGCTGGAGTTGATTACAAACGCACATCAGTCGGGCTGAACTTCGACTATTATCCATACAAGGCATTTAGTATGAAGTTTGGATTCAAATTATAGAACGAATTTTTGATGTACTTTCCTGATTATTCCTTAACGGGAGAATTCGTTATTTTAAATTCAGTTGGTGTAAGTCCGGTAATTCTTTTGAATGCCACATTGAAGGTTGATTTAGAAACAAATCCTACGGATTGCGCTATACCCAAAATCGAATATTTATCACTTAATTCCGAGCGGAGCATCAGTTTAGCTTCTTCGATACGGTATGAATTAATATAATTGTAAAAATTCTTATTGAAAGTTTCGTTTATAACCTGAGAAATGTATTTGCTGTTTGTATCCAGCTTAATGGCTATATCTTCGATTGACAGTTTTTCGTTTATAAATATTTTTTCAACCTGAACAAGATGTTCCAGTTTCGAAATCAGAGATATTTTTTGGTCCTCGCTTAATGTAGATCCGGAATATTTTTTGAAACTTTCTTCTTTTTGCGGTTTATTTTCGCTTAAGAATTCATCATTTCGGTTTTCTTCCTTAAAATTTGAAACAAATTCAATGAAAGGTGTAATAACATGTTTATTAGTACTATACGAAAATGTTCCTGGTTGGTTTGAGGAAATATTCTCCGTTATTTCCTTTTGTAAAAGTCCCCTGTAGCCAACGTAAAATGTAATTGAAAGCATGGCAAGATTGTAAATTACCTGGGTGACATAATTTTGCCGGAATCCTACCAGATACAGGATATCATTGAAAACGAAGAATACAACGAAACAAATTAATAAAAGAAGAATCCAATCGATATTTATGTTTTCGGTGTATGAAAACCTGTTCTCGATGTATGCTTTATACTTTTTATAAAGTGCAAAAGCTTTAATAGAATATACAATCAGCTGAAACGTAAATATTCCGAAAATACCTACCATATAAATCGCGATCAAATATTCGAACATTGCATTGTTTAACATCCCATTTCCCTGGGTTACAAAATTTGCTTTTTCGTCAGTTGATGCAAAAAGGTAGGGTATATTTAGTAATGCTATTAATGCAGCAGGAATAAAATGGTAAGTTTCTGATTTTGAAATTTTAAACCCGGGAGTTGTAATAGAAAGCATATATAAATAAAAGACTGGGATAAACAGCAGTATAACAGGAAGAATCAGAGGATAAACATATACAATGACTTTATAGGCATTTACACTATAAAGGAAATTAAAAGTAAAATAAAGAGCCATCAGAAACTGAAAAAACGCCATAATTTGCCTCGAAAAGCTGGCCTGTCTGTTACCGCCCCAAAAAAGCAGCAACGTAAGCACAACCGATTGATATACAGGCAATGCAAAAAGTATTTTAACCAGTAACTCCATCAGAAACTATCTTTTAAACAGAAATTTTGAGCAAGTAACAAAAGTAGAATATTTTTCCCTCCGGAAAGGAAATACTAATTTCCATTATATAAGCAGCTCATAACCATAAACATGGTGTTGCTTTATGTACTGATTCCTGAATCCGAACTTGTTAAAATTCGATGCTATCCCTGATAACAGTTACTTTGTATTCCCTAATCTGTTCAGCTAGCTGAAAGATTGTAATCAGTTAAATTTTTAAAGAATTACCCATGAAAATCATTTACCAACTCACTCTTGCAGCCATAGTTTGTCTGCTCATTACTTCCAAAAACTCCTCGGCACAAAATTACGTTGAGATAGGAACAGGCACCGTTCAGAACACCATGCCAATTTATTCGTCGTGGAATTATACCTGGAGTTCGCTGATTTACAATCATGTGGATTTAGGATCTGCAAAAACTATAACAAAAATAGGTTTGAATTGCGTTAATGGCCCAAAAACAGTTACAAACCAGAAAATGTATGTTAAACTGGTGTCGAATGATGTATATGCAAACGCTAACTACGAAGATCCGCTCAATACCGGCTATATACTGGTTTTCCAAGGGAACCTGACTTTCCAGACAGGGTGGAATGAAATTGTATTAACTACACCAATAGTTTATGACGGCGTCCAAAACCTATCAATTCACTGGGAAAACCGTTGGGGAAATACCTATGGCCCTCAATTTAACTCAACTTCATCAAGCATTAACAACAATAAAAATTGTGGCAGCGATGTAGGTTTTCCTGTTCCATCGCAAACGGGTTACCTGAATCCGTATCCAAGTTCACTTACCAATATGAGGTTCTATTACACTTCATCCGGTCCGGGAACTCCTACAAATCCTATCCCTTCGGATAATGCAACTGTTGTTTCGGTTGATACTGATCTCAGCTGGACACTTGGCGCAAACACAACCACTTATGATTTGTATTTTGGAACTGATCCGCAAAATTTACCTTTAATAGTTTCAAACGCACCATGCAGCGCTGGGGTGTTTTCCTATACGGTTCCCGGATTGCTGGCTGATTCAGCTATGCATTACTGGAAAGTTGTTGCTAAAAACGGGTCGCAGCAAGAATTGTCGCCTGTGTGGAAATTTAAAACAGAAGTTGTAATTGACCAGTTCCCTTTTAACGAAGGATTTGAGGATTCATTGGTTTTTCATACTTACCCTGTTGTAAGCGCCTGGCAGATTACACCGGATGTTTCCTGGTACGAGTACAATGCGAATGCTAATACTGGTTTGCTTTGTGCCAAGAGCTCATTTTTCACAACCGGAAATCTGGCTATTTTACGTTCACCTAAGGTTTTATTGCCTCCGGGATACTCAATCTCTTATTTTTGGCGCAACACTAGTGTAAATAAGGTTGCCGGTCATGATACAACCTACTTCGAAGTTTCGGTAAATGGTGGAACAACCTGGTCAGTTATTGATTTACTTTCACCTGCAACTCAAAATGTCTCCTACGTACAGCGCACACACGATCTTAATTCGTATGCAGGAAATAATTTCTTTTTCCGTTTCAGACATGGTACTGATAATTCGTCTGAAGCCTGCAATGTGTATCTCGACGACATTTCAATTTTCCAAACCGGAATTACTCCAACTCTTTTGGTATCACCTGCTAATCAGAATGTGTCTTCCGTTGCAGGCACGACTGTTTTTTCGGTAACGTCTAATTCGGCCTGGACTGTAAACAGCAACCAGGCATGGTGTACAGTAACACCTTCAGGATCAGGTAACGGCACAATTTCTGCGAATTATTCCGAGAATACGACCGGAGTTCAACGTGTAGCTTCTATTACTGTAGAAGTTTCCGGTTTAACTCCATTAGTTGTTACTGTCACCCAAGGTATTCCGGCAGCCACACTTACAGTTTCGCCTTCTAATCAAGATGTTACTTCAGCTGCAGGCACAACAAGTTTTTCTGTTACCTCTAATTCCGGCTGGATTGCTGAAAGTAATCAGAACTGGTGTACTGTAACTCCATCAGGATCAGCAACAGGAACAATAACAGCAAATTATGAGGAAAACACTTCGCTCTCACCGCGTATTGCTTCAATAACGGTAACCGTTGCCGGCTTGACTCCTGTGGTAGTTACTGTATCGCAAGACGCTGCCTTGCCTTTCCTTTTGGCTACTCCGCCAAACCAGGATGTAAACTGTTTAGCCGGTTCAACCAATTTCGATATAAATTCGAATTCATCGTGGACTGCCCTGAGCAACCAGGGATGGTGCACCGTTACTCCGTCAGGAAACGGAACAGGAACATTGATTGCTTCATACGCAGAAAACACTTTGTCCACACCCCGAATTGCAGTTATTACAATATCAGCAAACGGAGTAAACCCTGTTAATGTAACTGTTAATCAGCAAGGTGCAACGGCAATACTAAGCGTTACGCCCACTGTTAAGCATGTGGATTATCTAGAAGGAATTACAACTTTTAACGTGACATCAAATGTGGATTGGAGCACTTCGAGCGATGCGAACTGGTGCCAACCGACTGCTTCAGGATCTGGAAACGGTGTAATAGGCGTTTCGTATTCACAAAATGAAACCATGGTAACACGTACGGCCAATATTTCGGTTATTGCCACGGGCGTTTCACCTGTTCAACTTCAGGTTATTCAATCACCATCCTATGTTTCAGTAAATGAGCATGATGAAAAGGGATTGACGTTTTTTCCAAATCCTGCTTCCAACTTTATAAATGTTGTGATGCACGACTTTAAAAAGGGAACTCTTTTAACTATTTATAATGCTAAAGGACAGGTAGTTGGGGAGTATGAAATTGAAACCGCCGAATTTATTCTTGATGTTTCCGGCTTACAAAAAGGCAGCTATATTCTTAAAATAAAAGGTACGTCATTTTCAAAAAGTTTTGTTATTGTAAGGTAACATCCTCCAGAAAAGGAATATAATTTCATAATGGTGATTGTGTGATTTGAAAAGAGCCGCAAATGAGAAATCAGATGCGGCTCTTTAACGTTTGTTATTTTAAGAATAGGATGGTGCAAATGGTTTTGTTTTTACAGCGTTGCCCTTAACGTTACAAAAATATTCCTGCCCGGGGCGCTGATGCCACTGGCAAAATTGCGGTAATGATGGTCCAGAATATTTTCAACTCCTGCCTGAATACCAAGATATCGGTTGATCTGATATCCTGCTTTCAGGTTTAATGTAAACCAGGATGGCATACCGTCAGGTGTTGCATATTGCTGATTATCTTCACCGCTTGGACTATAATCTTCAATATGTTTCCAGCCGTTATAGCTGGCATATAATTCAGCGGTGAATTTTGTTAAGTCAAGTTTTATAGAGGTCTTGCCAAATACAGGTGGAATATGATCAAGGGGCACATCGCCTTCTGCTAAAGTCCCTTGAGTATAGGTAAGGTTGCTGCTTAAAGAAAGTGATTTGGTTAGTCGGGCCAGCAGACTTGCCTCAACACCATATATTACTGCTTGTTCGGCATTCTGTAACGACTGAACAGCTGATAGGTTTCCGTCAAAATCAATTGAATCCTGCCCGTTATAAAGCGTTGGCTGTAATACAAATGCGTCTTTCAGTAATGTATAAAAACCGGTAACTTCTATTTGTAAAAAATCATTAAATGTTTTTCCCAGGGTAAGCTCTGCATTGTAAGCATTCTCCGGCTGAAGGTCGGGGTTGGGGACGATTATAATGGTACTGCTGAAATCATTAAGCTTGGAGAGGTCGTCGAGGTTTGGCGCCCTGAAACCAGAAGAAAGATTCGTAGCCATACGCCACCCACTGCCAGGCATATACACTAATCCGAGACTACCGTTAATATCAGCATTTTCCTGGTGAATATTTGCATCGAACGGGAATTTCAGAAGTTCCATCATTTCGTCAGTATATTTTGCATCAAGTGTTATATAGTTGAACCTGATGCCTTGCGAAAAAATCAGTTTTTCGTTGATTTCCCAATTGTTTGATGCATAAGCTGAAAGGTTTACCATCTGGTCGCCTCCGTCAGGATACCGGGTAGCAACGTCGTAGGTAATTTCACCGGTATTGATATTCTGATTATAAGCTTTCGAGTCCACTTTGTTTAATATCCCTTCCAACCCGTATCGTAATTCGCTCTTTTTGAATATCTTCTTCATGAAATCAGCATTCAGTGAGAGAATGTTCACCGTCTCTTCCTGGTGTTTTTTCTTGGATTTGCCAAATTTTCGGCTTATCCGGTCTTCGCTGATATACTGGTAAGCAGCCAGAAACTGCATATTATCATAGATTTTTACAGGTTTCTGCCACTCGCTTTTCAATGAGACCAAACCACGGGTCTGAGGCCCATAATACCATTCAGCGTAAGTTAGTGCATCGCCTGTATATTCGGTAAGCCTGTCGTAACGGGGAACATTGCTTGAATTGGAATACTGCATATTCAGCAACAGCGAGTGATTTTCCGTGGTTTTATAAAGCACTTTTCCAAAAACATCATATTGCGAATACCCCGAATTTTTCTGAATTAGTGGATCATCATTTTTAACCATCACATCTTTTCCTTCAACAATATCAGCATAATTAAGGCATTTGCCCCAATCACCATATTTACTGTCGCGAATGCTTCCTTGGCGCAGATCACCTATACTTTTTGTGCTTCCGCCAAAAAATGCTGCGATTTTCCTGCCTCCCACGTTTAGCATAAAACTTTGCGTGTACTCATCAGCGGCCGATGAATAACGCATCATCGCATTTCCTGAGGTGAAAACTTTATCATTAGTTGTTAAAACAGGGTTGCGGGTATAAAAGTGCATAACCCCGCCCATGGCATCACTGCCATATATTACTGAGCCGGGACCATGAACTATTTCGACTCGGCTCAAAATATTCGGATCAATGGTAATAGCATTTTGCAGATGACCAGCCCTGTATATAGCATTATTCATTCGCACACCGTCAATTACCAGCAGCACCCGGCTCGATTCCATGCCACGTATTACAGGGCTGCCTCCACCAAGCTGGCTGGTTTGTACGAATACTTTTCCTGATTGTTGCAGCAAATCCGCCGAAGTTTGCGAATTACTGAATTGTATCTGGCGGGCAGGGAGTATATCAATTTTCATTGACAGGTCTCTGTATTTTTCTTCCACTTTATTGGCCGAAAAAACGACTTCACTCAAATTGATAACCGCAGCCTCCAGCATTATATCAGTTGATTTTGCAGTAAACTTCGATTTGTCATATTCGACTTTTACAAACGAAAGGTGAGTAAATGTTAACCTGTCCGAATTTTTAAACTTCGAAATGTCAACAACCCCTTTGTTATCAGTAGTGACTGATATTGATTTATCTGCATTGTAAATCAGGCAGTTGCTTATAGGTTGGAGGTCCGATTTGCTGATAACACGCACTTGTTGAGCATAGGAATAGGCTGCAAGCAGCATGAATAGTAAAGTTAGTATTTTTTGCATTTTACAATTTTTAAATGATTTAATGATCCCCTTTTGCAGATGAGTGCCAAAGGTGAAAAACAATCTACCTTCATAACTCTGTCAATGAGTATGAAGGATGGAATAAGTCCGGAAAATCAACAAAAAAATTGAGGAGGTGGAACCGTTATAGCAATATCAGGTCCATGATACGCATTGAAATAATTGAATGTATGAAGTTGAGTATATTCAGTATGGAAAGTATTTGTTGAGGAATTGATCACAGCTGTTTTGATAATTTTCTCAATAATCAGCCTGGCTGTATTTTTAGCCGGCACGGGTTGTGTCATTGAATGGAATTGCCTTGTTTTGGTAATCAGACTTTCTTCTTTTTTATCATGCAAACAGTAAAAGGTTATTGTTTTACCGTCATCTGTTTTTCGGGCAATGTCATAAAGCTTACCATCAACCACGATTTCCCGTTTGTTTATTTGCTTGAATCCGGGATTAGCTGCATTTTTTTTAAAACTCAAAGTGGTAAGCTGATGGTCGGGGATAGATAATATTTGCGACCATTTCTGGTGACGGACCGAAATACGCATTACGGATAATACCATAAAATATCCCAATGAATTATAAAGTAATAATCCGCAGAGAAACAATGTTGATATTTTGAGTAATGCTTTTTGCATAACTGCAAAAGTAATGGGTTTTTAATGAACGATTGATAATTCATTTTGTTTAACTCAAAACTTCACCGTAATTTAGTCGTTGCAAAACATCAAATTATTTAAATAGATTCAATATGTTGTTTGACATTGAACTGGTCAGGAAAGTATATTCAGAGTTACCTTCCAAAATTGAAAAAGCGCGCAAATTAGTAAACCGACCACTTACACTCAGCGAGAAAATTCTATACAGCCATTTGTGGGATGAGTTCCCGGCGAAACCATTCGGCAGGGGAGAGGAATATGTGAATTTTGGCCCCGACCGCGTTGCCATGCAGGATGCTACCGCGCAAATGGCTCTGCTTCAGTTTATGACAGCCGGCCGCAATCGTACCGCTGTGCCAAGCACAGTTCACTGCGATCATCTTATCCAGGCTTCCGTCGGTGCAAATGCCGACCTCACTTTAGCGCTTTCGCAGAATAAAGAAGTATATGATTTCCTTGAATCGGTATCAGCTAAATATGGAATTGGTTTCTGGAAACCTGGAGCTGGAATTATCCACCAGGTGATTCTCGAAAATTATGCTTTTCCTGGCGGAATGATGATAGGCACTGATTCCCACACTGTTAATGCAGGCGGACTCGGTATGATTGCCATTGGTGTTGGCGGTGCCGATGCTATGGATGTGATGGCCGGCATGGCCTGGGAATTGAAAATGCCTAAACTTATTGGTGTAAAACTTACCGGACGCATGATTGGCTGGACTTCGGCTAAAGATGTGATTCTTAAAGTTGCCGGTATTCTAACAGTAAAAGGAGGAACAGGTTGTATCGTCGAATATTTTGGTGATGGAGCCGATTCTATTTCCGCTACCGGAAAAGGAACAATCTGCAATATGGGAGCCGAAATTGGCGCCACAACCTCTGTTTTCGGTTATGATGCCAAAATGAGTGAGTACCTCAAAGCAACCGGACGCGCAGAAATTGCAACTATGGCAGATGGAATAATAGCTGATCTTCGCGCTGACGCAGATGTATATGCTTCGCCGACGAAATATTTCGATCAACTTATCGAAATCGATCTTGATACGCTCGAACCTTATGTTAATGGCCCGTTTACACCTGATGCAGCTTATCCTGTTTCGGAATTTGTAAAACTGGTAAAAGAAAAAGACTATCCACAGAAACTGGAAGTCGGTTTAATTGGTTCGTGTACAAACTCATCCTACGAAGATCTTACACGGGCGGCTTCCATTGCACGACAGGCAACTGCTAAAAACCTGAAGGCCAAATCTGAATTTATAATTACCCCGGGTTCGGAACTCATCCGGTATACCACCGAACGCGATGGGTTGCTTGGCGATTTTGAGAAAATTGGCGGTGTTGTAATGGCTAATGCCTGCGGACCTTGCATTGGACAATGGAAAAGGCATACAGACGATCCGGAGCGAAGAAATTCGATTATTACTTCGTTCAACCGCAATTTTGCCAAACGCAATGATGGCAACCCTAACACACACAGTTTTGTTGCATCTCCCGAAATTGTAACCGCATATGCTATTTCCGGCGACTTATGTTTTAACCCTTTAACTGATTTCCTTATTAACGAAGCCGGCGAAAAGGTTAAACTTGATGAACCTCAGGGTATTGAGCTTCCTGTTGCAGGATTTGATGTGAAAGATGCCGGGTACCTGGCACCACCGGCAGATGGTTCAGCGATTAATATTGTTGTAAAACCCGAATCGGAAAGGCTTCAATTGCTCGAGCCCTTCGAAGCATGGAAAGGAACTGATCTGCTGGCACTTCCATTGTTAATAAAGGCAAAAGGCAAATGCACAACCGATCATATTTCGATGGCTGGTCCATGGTTACGTTTCCGCGGGCACCTCGATAATATTTCGAATAATATGTTGATTGGTGCAGTAAATTCGTTCAACGAAAAGACGAACATGATAAAAAACCAGCTTACCGGCGGCTATGATGCAGTGCCTGCAACGGCAAGGGCATATAAAGCTGCTGGTCTTGGTTCCATAGTTGTCGGCGACGAAAATTACGGTGAAGGATCCTCACGTGAACATGCTGCCATGGAGCCGCGCCACCTTGGAGTTAGGGCAATACTGGTAAAATCATTTGCCCGTATTCACGAAACCAACCTTAAAAAGCAAGGAATGCTGGCTCTTACATTTGCTGATAAAGCAGATTATGAGCTTATTCAGGAAGACGATCGTATTGATATTGTTGGGCTTACATCTTTTGCCCCCGATAAACCACTTCAGATACTTCTTCACCATGCTGATGGTACAAAACATGAGTTTGCCGTAAATCATTCGTATAATCAAATGCAGATCGAATGGTTTAAAACCGGTGGAGCTTTAAATCTGATCCGCATGAACCTGAAATAAAATTACCCCAATCACAAAAAGAGCCGCTGTCCTGAAAATGGGAAGCGGCTCTTTTTTTATACATCTCACATCTCACATCTCACATCCTACATCCAACATCCCACATCCCACATCCTTTACTCCTTATTCATTACTCCAGCCTTTCCTAAAAGCCAGAAAATCAATGATAAAACCACGCCTGCAATAGCGGCAAAAGCCATTCCTTTGAGCTGAACCGACCCAATATTAATACTTGCTCCACTTACACCTACTACGAAAGTAATAGCACCGAGCACCATGTTACTGTTTTTACTGAAATCTACTTTTTGTTCAACAAACATCCTGAAACCCTGCACCGCAATTACTCCGTACAGCAGCATTGTGATTCCTCCCATTACCGGAGATGGAATGGTTGAAATGGCAGCTGATATTTTTCCTATAACCGAAAAAGCGATAGCGAGCAACGCGGCTCCACGGATGACCCAAACAGAATAAACACGTGTGATTGCCATTACGCCTATATTTTCGCCATAGGTTGTATTAGGTGGCGAACCGGCGAAACCGGAAAGCAAATTACTGATACCGTCGCCCAGTAACGATTTATGTAGACCGGGCTTTGCCATCAGGTCGGAATCGGTAATTTTTCCTGTAACTATCAGGTGACTGATATGTTCGGCTAATACAACTATACAAGCCGGGGCAATAATGATAATTGCATTCAGATCATATACCGGTGCCTGGAACTTAGGTAATGCAAACCATGAGGCATTGCTGATGACCGTTGTATCAACCATTCCCATTGCCAGCGCAAGTAAATACCCGGCTATCACTGCTACCAGGATTGGAATTACCTGCATAAATCCTCTGAACATAACCGAACCGATAATTCCGACACATAAGGTGAACATGGAAACAAACACAACATCAGAACTTACAGAAAAAGGTGCAACAACTTGTCCGACTGACGTTGGCCATGGAGCCAGGCCTGACATTTGCGCGGCTACAGGAGCCAGTTCAAGGCCAATAATTGCAACAACCGCGCCCATAACAGCCGGTGGCATTACAATATCAATCCACTTTATTCCCCAGTATTTTACTACAAAAGAAATGGCAATAAAAAACAATCCGAAAAATATAAACCCCGACTGAGCATGACTAAATCCGCCGTAAGTGCTGATAACCAGCATTGCCGGAGCAATAAATGCAAAACTCGATCCCAGGTAGGCCGGAATACCACCTTTGGTTACCCACGAATATATTAATGTACCTATTCCATTCATAAGCAATGCAATAGCCGGATCAACGCCTAAGAGTATCGGGACAAGAATTGTTGCCCCGAACATAGCGGTTAAATGTTGAAAACTAAGGGGAATGCTCTCAAGCAATGGTAGTTTTTCGTGGATGCCGATTACACGTCTGGCCATAAAAATAAGTTTTAAAGAATTTTGGTGAATTTGAAGTTTGAGAAAGGATAAACCGGCGAAAATTAATATTCCTTTCTTAAATAAAATACTGAAAATTTGATCCTGTTAATAAATACATTGCTTTTGGTGATAAAAAACTGTTTTGATACCTTTTGGAGAATATTTTAACCCGTTGAATTACCGGAAATGATAGTGTGAAAATGTTCGTAAAAAAAATACCAAATTCACATCTGTTTTGTAAAAATTATATCTTTGTCTTTCAAAGAAATCGTGTTTAAAAACTTTACGTACAGCCATCTAAAACACTATATAAATGAATACTACACATATTGCTATTGGTATCGATATCGGGGGCTCACACATCAGTTGTGGCGCTGTCGATCTGAAAATCAATGAATTATTGCCTGGCACCTGTTTCGAGTCTAAAGTTGACAACAAGGCATCTGCTGACGAAATACTTACTTCGTGGGTTAGCGCAATACAACAAACTATTGATGTAGTTGGTAAAGACCAGATAGCAGGAATTGGTTTTGCTATGCCCGGACCATTCGATTATGCCAAAGGAATCGCACTTTTCGAAAGGGTCGAAAAATACCTGAATTTATATAATGTGCATGTGGATAACGAAATACGTACACGCTTAGGATTGCCGTCAAGCATGCCGGTTCGTTTTATAAATGATGCTACTGCTTTTGCTATTGCTGAAGCCTGGATAGGAGTAGGGAAGGATTTTCCGAACATCATTGCGCTTACCCTGGGCACAGGTTTTGGTTCAGCGTTTATAGCTGACGGAATTCCTGTTCTGGAAGGCGATACAGTTCCTGAAATGGGTTGTGTCTGGCATCTGCCTTTCGGCGAAGGAATCGCCGATGACTATTTTTCAACCCGCTGGTTCGAGAAATCATACCTTAAATTAGCCGGGAAACCGGTTGATGGCGTAAAAGAAATCTCCGAATTATTTGATTATGATGAGGTTGCTCACCAGTTGCTCGTAGAATACGGAAGCAATATGGGCGATTTCCTGTCTCCCTGGATTAAAAAATTCAATGCCGGACAGATCGTAATCGGAGGTAATATAACGGGTGCTTTTGATAAATTCGGGAATTACCTGTTACAATCATTGGCTAACCACGGTATTTCAACAGGTGTATCTCTTTCGATACTCAGAGAAAATGCGGCTATCATTGGAAGTGCGCGCCTGATTGATAATGAGTTTTTCGCAAAAGTTGAACCTTTGTTACCAAAAATGTAATCTAGAAATCCCATGGATAAAAAAGTCAATCTGAAATTCGTTTTCCCAGTATTAATGTCATTTTTTGTGATGAGTTTCTGCGATCTGGTCGGTATTGGAGTCGACAGGATTAAGCCGGAATTCAACCTCAGCAATACTTTGGCGCAGTTAATACCTTCAGCGGTGTTTATCTGGTTTTTCTTTCTCTCAGTCCCGATTGGTATATTACAGGATCGCATCGGAAAGCGCCTGATGCTTAACATTGGTATGGGAATTACATTCATTGGATTGATGATCCCTTTTATTTTATACTCCTTTTATGGCGTTCTATTTGGATTTGCCATGCTAGGCATAGGAAATACAATTGTTCAGGTTTCAGCTAATCCGTTACTTGTCGATGTTGTACCATCCAACCGTGCTTCAAGTTTCCTCAGCTTTTCACAGTTCATCAAAGCCATAGGCTCAATGATTGCTCCTCCTTTTGCTGGTTGGCTGGCTTTAACTTATGGCGACTGGCGACTGATGTTCATCGTTTTTGGAGTCGTTACACTTATAGCAGTAATATGGTTGGGATCGGTTAAAGTTGAGGAATCAGCAAGAACAGGCAAACGCGCAACGTTTTCTTCATCGCTTTCACTTCTTTCCATAAAATATATCTCATTAATGGCATTGGGAATTTTTCTCCTGGTCGGTATCGATGTGGGGATTAATGCCGTTTCCGGTCAATTCTTTTTAAGTAAATTTCAATCCGGTCAAACCTTTGCCGAATCAGCCAGGAGTGTCTATTTCTTTGGTAAAATGGCGGGTACCTTCCTCGGAGCCATACTGTTAACCCGGTTAGCATCGCGTCCATTCTTCCTGTGGACTTCCATTGCTTCCGTTATTGCAATCATTGGCTTACTGCTTGTCCCCGGTGAAATGACAGGTATGATTGTTGTTTTTCTGATCGGTCTTACTTTAGCCAATGTTTTTCCGCTCATATTCGCTCTTACCATACAGAAATACTCTGACAGAGCCAACGAAATTTCTGGTTTAATGATCATGGCTGTTTCGGGTGGTGCTGTTATCCCTTTATTAATAGGATGGCTAACCGATTCAATGAGCCTTACCGCCGGAATGTTGGTACTGGTTTTCTGCGCAGTGTATATCCTTTCACTTTCTGTTTTCGCTTCGGCAAAAGACTGATACTCGCTTTATTATTCTCGTCTTCTATTGTTTAAAGCAATTTTACGAAACTGCTTGTTTCTTCATTTGTTCTAATGAAATAAGTCCGGCGACCTGGATACACAGTTTTTGCTTTTTATCCTTTAAATTTAAATTCTAAACTGACAGTTCTTTTTGACATTTTACGACCATCTGGAAATTTAAAACCTAAATACTATGAAAAAATACTTCCTTTTATTTTTAGCATTAGCACTTTTTGGAGTTAATGATCTGGCTGCCCAATCCTTTTTCACTGCTGATGATCATCTGATCAATGGCTATTCGAAAAAGGTTTCCGGAATGGATTTTGAATACACTTCCTGTATTCCCGGTCAGCGCGCAAGTATGCTTATTCGCGCTGTTAACGGCAAGGACTTTATGGAATGGGAAACCGATCCTGCTCCAGCCGGAATAAAAGAGAAATATGCCACTTTTGTCTGGATAGCAGCGCTTGGATCTGGTCCCGGTCGTGCCAGGATGGATCTGGCAATCAACGGCAATCAGCAGTTTTCGTTTTATACTGACTCAAAGCCGGAATGGGAGGTTGCAGGTGTTGATGGATCTTCGCTCAAATTCAATTCAATCATGGTTGATCAGCATGGCGATCAGCATGGCTATATGATTTTACGGATTCCGGCAGGAAAAGTTGTAACTGGAAAACCAATTATATTAAAGGTAACCGGAAGTGATGCCAATTTATCATCGTGGTATATGACTTTTAAAAAAGCTGTAAAAACAGGCGTTACGTTAAATCCTTTTCCTGCTATTCTGAAAAAAGGAAATGAAAGAACACAATTGGTTGAAGCTGCAATTTTTTATTTTGGACAGGAGGTTGACGCAAAAATTTATGCCAACAACAAGTTGCTCGAAACCACCAAACTGAAATTCGGGTACAATAATGTGAACCTGGGTTTGAAACCGGTCGAAAAACCTACTACCGTGAAAATGAAGGTTGTAGCCGGCGATTTTACTATGAACAATACCGTGGTTTTGAAACCGGTAAGGAAATGGACAATTGATTTTATTCAGCATTCGCATACTGATATCGGTTACACCCGTTCACAGACTGAGATTCTTGCCGAACACCTACGGTATATCGATTATGCTCTCGATTATTGCGATGCTACCGATAATTATCCTGAAAATGCAAAATTCCGCTGGACCTGCGAAGCTGCCTGGCCTGTAGACGAATACCTGAAATGCCGTCCGGAAAGCCAGATCGAACGCTTGAAAGCCCGCATCAAAGAGGGTAGGATACAGGTAACAGCTATGTATTATAATTTTGACGAATTGCCTGATGAACAAATACTTGCATCGTCATTAAAAGCTGTTGGCCGCATAAAAGAACATGGAATTCCGGTTAGTCTGGCGATGCAAAACGATGTGAATGGCATCGGCTGGTGCATGAATGACTATTTCAACCAGCTTGGTGTAAAATACCTGAATATGGGAACTCATGGTCATCGCGCATTAATTTGTTTCGACAAGCCAACCATGTTCTGGTGGGAATCGCCTTCCGGCAAAAGGGTGCTCACATTCAGGGCCGAGCATTATATGACTGGAAATACTGAATTCGAAATTCAAACAGGTGATATCAACAAGTTTAAAAATAATCTCTTCAATTATTTAATAAATCTCGATGCTAAAGGCTATCCTTTTAATGAAATGGCAATACAACATTCCGGTTACCTGACCGATAATGCACCACCATCAACTATTGCAAGCGATCTGATAAAACAATGGAATGATACTTTTGAATGGCCCCAAATTACAACTGCAACAGCCGAAACATTTTTCCAAAATATGGAAAAGGAGCATAGCGCTGATTTCCCGGTAATAAGAGGAGCCTGGCCTGACTGGTGGACGGATGGTTTTGGTGCTTCCGCGCGCGAAACCGCTACCACACGTGTTGCTTCTTCAACACTTACTGCTAATGTTGCCGGGCTTTCCATGGCTTCGGTCGCCGGAGTTAAAATTCCTGCTAAAATTGATGAAAGAATTGACCTGGCAGATAATGCCCTTCTTTTTTATACCGAACATACAACCGGATATTCCGAAAGTGTGCGCGAACCCTACAGTCAGCCGACTATGGAGCAACGGGCATTGAAAGAATCTTATGCCTGGGAGGCAAACCGCCGCACAGCCTCCATTGGAGAAGAAGCGATGGGGCTTTTACAAAGTATTTTTATTAAGGAAAAAGATCCTACTCTTCTCATTTTTAATACGTTGAACTGGAACCGTTCAGGCCTCACAACCGTTTATATTGACCACGAAATTGTACCTCGCGGCAAAATGGCAGGTATTTATGATGCTGATGGCAACCGAATGGCTGCACAACCTTTTTCTTCCCGCTCCGACGGAACCTACTGGTCAATCTGGCTGAAAGATGTTCCGATGTTTGGCTACAAGAAATTTACGATAAAGGCTATCGACGACGAAATTGCTTTTCCCGATATTAAGCCTACACAGGCTATTGTGAATAAATATTATAAAATTGTTGTTGATCCCGCAAAAGGCGCCATCACTTCCTGGTTCGATAAAGAGCTTGGTATTGAACTGATTGATAATAAGGCGCCTTATAAAATGGGCGAATTTATTCTCGAAAAATTAGGCAACAGGTCGCAGATGGAAAGCAAACGTCTCGACGATTTTAAACGAATGCCTTTGGATAAAATATGGTTCGATTCGATGCTTGAAGGTGAAATCTGGACAAGTCTGAAGTTTTATGGTGAGTCTTCAACAACCATAAATCCAAGAGGTTACACTTTCGAAATCAGGCTTTTTAATACCGATAAACGAGTTGATCTGGCTTGTGCGATAGTGAAAAAAAGTATTATTGAACCGGAGAGTTTTTATATTGCATTCCCAATCGATCTGAAGGATGGCAAGCATTTTACTGAAGTTCAGGGTGGTGTGATCGAAACCGGAAAAGATCAGATTGTTGGTTCGTCGAACGATTGGTACACGGTTCAGGATTTTACATCAGTGCGTAATTCGAATTCGCAGGTAGTGATCGGTAGTGCCGAAATGCCGCTGATGCAATTTGGTGCAATAAATACAGGTCGGTTCAAAGCCGGTGCCATGCCGCAGAGCACTAACCTTTACTCCTGGCCGATGAATAACCACTGGGTAACCAATTTTAATGCCGATCAGCGGGGTGGCCATTCATGGACATACTACCTTACATCATCGTCCGACAATTCCAACGGTTTTGCCACTCAATTCGGATGGGGTTGCCGTATCCCGTTTCTAACCCGTATTATTCCCGGTGAAGGCACGGGAGTTAACAAAGGCGAAGGATCATTTATTACCGGATGGCCATCGAATGTAATACTTATAACCTCCGAACCAACTGTTGATGGAAAATCACTCATCATTCACCTTCGCGAAACTGAAGGTAAAACTGCAGAACTTAAACTTGCCAGTGGTTTAACAGGTAAATCGTTGGTAATTAAAGAGGTGGATGTTATTGGTGACGAAATAAAAAATGGCAGTCTTGAAATCAAGCCCCTCGAATCGAAATTTTATTGCATTGATCTGAAATAGAAGTAGTCCAACTTATGAAAATCCCCGGCCTATAAATTACTTTATTCGCCGGGGATTTTTTTAACTAGAGGAGTATTTGGTAATAACCCAAAACCCTTTAAACCCGAAACCCTTCAAACCAACCAGAAACCAGAAACCCTTCAACCTTTTAACCCCAAACTGCCCGATTCTGGTTTGTTTCACTTAACTTTGTGGAAGCAATTTACTAGTTATCGTTTAAAAATAATTTATATGAAAAGGAAAATCATCTTAACAGCTTCATTATTAACAATTATGCTCCTACTTGTATTATCCTCCTGCAGCGATTGTATGGAAGGTAATGGGAAAATGGCCACAAGGACTGCAAAATTTTCTGAAATCACATCTGTTAACCTTTCTCTTTCTGCCGATGTAAAATTAGTTGATGATTCTACAGGAATTGTGAAAATAGAAGGTGAGAGTAATATTATTGAAGCTATCATACTGGAGCTGAAGGGCACTTCGCTGAAAATTACCTCGAAGCCTTGCTTCTCTGCTAACGAGCCAATAACAATAACTATTCCGATGAAAAATGTATCGGAGTTACTCGTTAACGGTTCAGGCAACTTTATGTCGGAAGGTAATTTGTCGGCAATAGATCTCGAACTGGGTATCAACGGGTCCGGAAACATCGATCTTAATGTAAATGCTACAAATGTGGTTAGTAAAATTAACGGTTCGGGTAATGTTGACCTGAAAGGTGCTGCTCAACGGCATAAAATTGAAGTAAACGGTTCAGGAAATGTGAATGCTGAAAATTTCCCAACCAGTAGCGTTGCAATAACTGTTAATGGATCAGGCGATTGCAGTGTATTTGCAACAAAAGCTTTAGGTATCAAAATAAGGGGTAGCGGTAGTGTTTATTACGGCGGTTCTCCCGATATCTCCTCCGATATTAAAGGCTCTGGATCACTTGAAAAACTGAAATAATCGAAATCAAATGGAAATGACAGGCTGTTTTATTCAGCCTGTTTTTTTATCACTCAATTTATTTCGGTTGTTAAAAATAAAAACTGATTGCCATCGTTACTCTTACAACGTATTCAGAATAATATTCACTCAAATAATACTGTTTGTGAAAAAATCTCCGCTCAAAACTTTAGGTTTAGTTGCTATTGGTTTGATTTTCAGTATTCAATCGTTTGCTCAGTCAGGAGGTACAAGCACCTATAAATTCCTGAATCTTACCAATTCAGCCCGCGTTGCTGCTCTTGGAAGTAATTTCCTGACTATTTATGATAATGATCTTAGTCTTGCACTGGCTAATCCATCATTGATTTCGCCTAAAATGCACAATAATCTTTCCCTGAATTTTACCGATGGATTGGCTGGAACCAATTACGGATTTGCCAGTTACGGATATGATTTTTCCAAAATCGGCAGTTTTGTCGGAACCATGCAATACTACAGTTACGGGAAATCAGATAATATTGATGAATTTGGCGAAAATTACGGGCAATTCAGTGCCGGAGAGTATGCTTTTAATGTAGGCTGGGGACGCATGCTTGATTCGGTTTTCTCGATCGGGGCAAATTTTAAAATGATATATTCAGGTCTCGAAACATACAATTCATTTGGTCTTGCTGTGGATGTTGCCGGTAGTTATGTACCAAACGAAACATTTGCCGCTTCCATACTTTTCAGGAATATTGGCCGGCAAATAACCGCCTATACGTCCGAAGGGGTTGAGCCTCTTCCTTTTGAGATACAGGCTGGCATATCAAAGAAACTGGCTCATGTTCCTTTCCGTTACTCTGTTTTGCTTCAGCACCTTCAGAAATGGGATTTGCGTTATGCTGATCCTAATGCTCCTGTTGATCCGTTTACCGGCGAAGTGGAGAAAGAATCAGGTATTGACGTTTTTGCTGATAATGCTCTGCGTCATATTGTTATAGGAGGCGAATTTATTCCTTCCAAATTTTTCAGCCTCAGGCTGGCATACAATTATCTGCGCCGGCAGGAAATGAGTGTTGCCTCACGTCCGGGTATGGTTGGCTTTTCCTGGGGACTCGGTTTAAAAGTATCTAAATTCAATTTTAGTTATTCCAGGGCTGCCATGCACCTGACTGGTTCACCCAATTATATTACTGTGAGTACTAATTTGGGTGATTGGGGTAAAAAGTAAATGTTAAAATCCAAAACCCAAATTCCAAATTCCAAGAACCAAATTTTAAGGGCTAACCCCTAACCCCTAATCCCTAAACCCTTTAATGAAGGTAACCATCGATCCTGATTCAGGCTTTTGCTTTGGAGTAAACCGTGCGATTCAAACTGCTGAAAGTGAGCTGGATGCCGGTAATGAGGTGTATTGCCTTGGCGAAATGGTTCACAACCAGGTGCAAATGGACAAACTCAAAGCGAAAGGCCTGAAAGTGATTACTCACGCAGATTTGCCTGATTTGAAAGGGAAACAAGTCCTTATCAGGGCTCATGGCGAGCCACCTCAGACTTTCCGCCTTGCTGATAAACTGGGAATTAAATTGATTGACGCTACATGCCCTATTGTTACGAAACTACAGAAACGCATCCACGAAAGTGCAATTTCAGAAGATAGTGATGATATTCAGATTGTTATATTCGGGAAACCATGCCATGCCGAAGTGGAAGGATTGGTTGGAAATGCGGCTGACAAAGCCATTGTTATCGGTAGTGAGAGTGATTTTGAAAAAATAGATTTTTCGAAACCTGTAAGATTATTTTCCCAAACCACCATGGATGCCGAACGCTATCAATTAATTACAGAAAAGATTCAGCTTCGGATGACCGAAACAGGAAATACTGATTTAGTGATAAATAAAAGTGTTTGCCGCCAGGTTTCGGGCAGGGCACCTGCTTTACGGGAGTTTGCATCCATGCACGAAGTTGTTATTTTTGTGAGCGGGAAAAATAGCGCCAACGGAGCATATTTATTTGGCGTTTGTAAAGCTATTAATGACAAAAGTTATTTTATAAGTACTGAAGAAGATATTGACATACAGTGGTTTGAAAATAAATCTTCAGCAGGTGTAACCGGAGCTACATCCACTCCCGGATGGCAGATTGACCAGGTTGCTGAATTTATCAGGAATATTTGAAACTTTGATTAACCATTTTGCCATTAACATCTAAGAATTAACTTCTTCAACCTGAGAAGCTTGAAAACTATTTCTTTCCAAAACGATATAAAGCGTTAAATTTGTAAACATACAGAGAGTTTAACAACGCAGAACAGCAAATCTATCGTGTATCTTAACACCCTGAAAATCATAAATTTCAAAAATTACGGAGAGCAGGAAATGACTTTCTCCGATAAAATTAATTGCTTTGTTGGCAATAATGGCGCCGGCAAAACCAATCTGCTCGATGCTATCTATTACCTTTCGTTTACAAAAAGTTATTTTAACTCAGTTGATCAGCTGAATATACATCATGGTGAAGCATTTTTCGCCATTCATGGCACTTACCATAGGAATGGTTCAAATCCGCAGCAGGTAAGTTGCATACAAAAGGCGGGTATCAAAAAGCAATTCCGTATTAATCAGAAGGATTATGAGCGGATTTCAGATCATATCGGGCTTTTCCCCTGCGTGATGGTTTCGCCTTATGACCGTGACCTTATAAACGAAGGCAGCGATATCAGGAGGAAATTTATTGATGCCGTAATTTCTCAGTTCGATAAGTCGTACCTTGATAACCTGATCCGGTACAACCGGCTGCTGGAACAGCGCAACAGCCTTTTAAAGCAATTTGCTGAGCGCCGGCGAACGGATCGCGAACTTTTGCTTCTGATTGATGAACAAATGATGGCGCCGGCAACCAATATCAGCGACAAGCGTAAAGCTTTTCTCGAAGGATTTGCGCCAATCTTCAGGCATTATTTCGGTTTTATCAGCGGCGGTCTCGAGGAAGTGAGCATCAGTTACGAATCCCAGCTTTCTTCCGGAGCATATCTTGATATTGTGAATGAAGCATTTACAAAAGATCAGTCGTTGCGGTATTCATCCGCCGGGATTCATAAGGATGATTTTATTTTTAATCTCGGAGGATATCCGATAAAGCGGTTTGGCTCGCAGGGACAGCAAAAATCATTTGCCGTTGCACTGAAACTGGCACAATTCGATTTCACCCGCAACCTGATCGGTTTTAAACCCATTTTGCTTTTCGACGATATTTTCGATAAACTTGATCCGGCGCGGGTTCAGCAACTGATACAACTGGTTGATAATGATAGTTTCGGGCAGGTATTTATAACTGATACCGAGCCCGAAAGGATAAAGCGGACTTTTGAAAAAGCAGCTATAAATCACCGGGTTTTTGAAATTCAGAATGGATCAGTCGATTTTAAATATTGAAAATCAGGCAGTTAAATTTAACATAAAGTAAAGAAGATTGTGAGAAAATCGAACGAAATACTGCTTAAAGATGCCATTGAGGCTTTTCTGAAAGAAAATAAACTGGATACCAAACTCAACGAAACCCGTTTGATTGGTGCCTGGGAGGATGTGGTAGGAAAACTGATTGCCCGTCATACGATTCACATGAATGTGAAGGACAGGGTGTTGTATGTAAAAGTGGATTCCGCTGCGCTGCGTGAAGAATTATCATACCAGCGGAGTAAATTGATAGCAAAACTCAATAAAGTTGCTGGTATTGAGGCCATTGACGATATGAAATTCAGTTAAAGATATTCATTCATCAGCAGATGGATTTCAAGGAAATCTGTCTTTACGTTTTATTTTATATTCACAGTCAGCATCTTCTTTTCCCCGATATAAGCTTCCAGTTTATCGCCAATAGCAACCGGTCCAACGCCTGCCGGAGTTCCTGTGAAAATATAGTCGCCGGTTTTCAGCGTCATAAATTGCGAAACGTAAGCGATAATGGCCGGATATGAAAAAATCATATCTTTCGTGTTCCCGTTTTGAACAATTTCTCCGTTTTTCTTCAGGCTGAAAGCAATCTGCTGAATATCATCAAATTCCGCAACAGGAATAAAGCTGCTTACCGGAGCTGAGAAATCGAAGGCTTTCGCCTTTTCCCAGGGCAATCCCTTTTCTTTTGCTTTCTGCTGCAGATCACGAGCAGTGAAATCAATCCCAACGCCAATAGCGTCAATGTAGCTTAGCGCGAATTTCTCGTTGATACATTTACCTACTTTATTGATTCTGAGCACAATTTCGCATTCATAATGCAGGTCTTTCGAAAAATCAGGATAAAAGAACGGCCGGTTACGGGTAAGCAAAGCCGAATCGGGTTTCATAAAATATACCGGTTCGGTAGGAACAGCGTTGTTCAGTTCTTTGGCGTGTTCGGCGTAATTACGGCCGATGCAGATGATTTTCATGTTTTATTTTATTTTTTTTTTCATATCCAACTTCAAAATCCCAACTTCAAAATCCCAAACCCTAAATCCCAAACCCTATTTAATCAACCCTTATTAAACCCTCTCAATTTAATAGCGGTAATTGTTCTTTTAGTCGAAAGCGGGAAATCGCCTTTCATCATCCAGTCGTAGTAGGAGGGTTCCGTTTTGAAAACTTCTTCCAGCACTTTTCCTTTGTGCTTCCCGAAATTGATAATTTCCTGTCCCTTGGAGTTAAAAATAATATGGCCTACCAGGTCAGCATTTCGGTTGTAATAGGAAAATTTATCCAATGCATTCATGTCATTTACAACAGGGTAGGAGGTACTTCCATCCTTTTCGGTGTATTCAACACCTTCATAACGTTGAAGTTGAGCTTTCAAAACTTCGTAAGTGGCACGTGTATCTGCTTCGGCCGAATGAGCATTGATGAGTTCGGTCTGGCAATAGAATTTGTAAGCCGCTTTCAGTGTCCGCGGTTCCATTTTGTGGAAAATGTTCTGCACATCGATAATACGGCGGTTCTTTAAATCAAACTCAACGCCGGCACGCAAAAACTCTTCAACCAGCAAAGGGATATCATATTTTATTGAATTATAGCCTGACAGATCACTGTTTCCGATAAATGCATTCAGGGTTCCTGCAATTTCTTTAAACGTAGGTTCATTCTTAACCATCTCATCGGTAATGCCATGTATAGCAATAACAACCTCAGGCATTGGTATGGTAGGATTTATCAGATGTCGCCTGAATTCTTCATGCCCATCAGGGAAAACTTTCAACATAGCAATTTCAACTATCCTGTCGCTGCCAATGTTTACACCGGTTGCTTCGAGGTCGAAAATGATAAGTGGTTTGGTAAGATTAAGTTGCATTGTATAAATATTAATACGGAAGTTGAATCCTCCGATGGCTAAATTATCGATTTTTCAGGTGTAAAAAGAAAAACCCGGCAATTAAACTGCCGGGCTTATTTATATTTCTGGATTATGCGTATTAAGCTATGAATTGAAGTTAATTTTTCTCAATTCAAATCCCTTTTCACTATTCCCTCTTCACTATTCACTCTTCACTCTTCACTATTCACTATTCACTTTTCACTCTTCACTACTTAAAGAGCCATATTCCCATCAAACCCTTCGAGCAACTGCTGAATCCGTTTAATAAACATTCCTGCCAGGGCACCATCAACCAGCCTGTGGTCGTAAGAAAGTGAAAGCATGCAGATATGACGTATTGCAATCACATCACCATCAGCTGTTTCGAGCACCCAGGGGCGCTTTTTAATGGTTCCGATGCCAAGTATTGCAACTTGTGGCTGGTTAATAACAGGCACACCTGTTAAGCTGTCGAACGACCCGAAATTGGTAATGGTAAAAGTACCACCGGTAATATCGTCAGGATTCAGTTTGTTTTTTCGGGCGCGGTCAGCCAGATCATTCACATCTTTAACAATACCTAAAAGGTTTTTCTGATCTGCATTCTTTATAACCGGAACAATAAGGTTTCCATCAGGCAGTGCTGCTGCCATTCCGATATTTACAGCTTTACGCTGAATTATTTTATACCCGTCAATGGAAGCGTTAACGTTAGGAAACTCGCGCAGTGCTTTGGCCGCAGCTTCAACAAATAGCGGTGTGTAGGTAATTTTCTGACCTTCGCTTTTTGCAAAACTATCCTTAATTTTTTCGCGCCAGCGTACAATATTGGTAACATCAACTTCAATGAAGGAAGTTACATGAGGCGAAACATGTTTCGACATCACCATATGATCGGCAATAAGCCTGCGCATACGGTCCATTTCGAAAATAATATCGCCGGTAGAACTTGTTACAGTCGGAGCCTGAACTTTAGGCCTTTCAGCAGCAGGAACTGCAGTTGTTATGGCCTGAGGAGCGGTTTGCGAACCACGGTTCTTAATATAATCAAGCAAATCCTGTTTTGTGAGCCGGTTTTCTTTTCCGGTTCCTGCAACTGAATCGAGTTCGCTAAGCGAAATATTTTCCTGCTTTGCAATGCTGCGGACCAGCGGCGAATAAAAACGGTCGCTTTCCTTTGCCGTTTCTGCAATATTAACGACAGTGGCTGCTGATTGGGTTTCAGGTTTTGATTCAGAAGGTGCAGTTTCTTTTTCAGCTGCCTGAACAGTGACAGGTTCATCAGCTCCACCCATATTTATAATAGCGATAACTTTGCCTACAGGAACCACATCGCCTTCTTTATAAAACAATTTGGTAACAGTTCCTTCGACAGGAGAAGGGATTTCTGAATCCACTTTATCGGTCGCCAGATCAGCAATCGACTCATCTTCAGTAACCTGGTCGCCTTCTTTTTTGTGCCAGCGCACAATAGTTGCTTCAATAATACTTTCGCCAAGTTTTGGCATTACCAGTTCAAAATTTGCCATGGTATTGTTTTATTCTGATTTTTAATTAATAATTCTAAAGCTTTAAGAAAATTCTTTTGTTCAATTCCTGAACCACTATACCTCAACAAACAGAAACGCAGTTTGGTTCAATGTATTGGTTATTTTCGTCCCAGTTGCCTGAATCCTTTGTACAGCAGCCTGAATTCGTTACTAATCCTGTAATCGCGGGCATAGAGCATGTTTAATCTTGCTATAGCCTGCTGATCAGGCTTTTGCTGGTCTAAAGCATCGGTAGGGTAAATGATTCCTTTGCGGATATCAGGAAGTTTATGATCGTGATGGTCCATTGGATGGTACCCGGTAATAGATTTAAAACCAAGTAGAACTTCAAAAATATTCAACAGGTAATTAACCGGATGGCGGGTAAAAAACAGGGTTAACGGGTAAGAAGCAAGCAATGCAATTCCGGTAGTAACGTCAAATACACGTTTACTACGCCGGTTTTGAAATTTTCCAATTGAGTTAATATCAATAACATACAAATCACCAGCCGTATCAATGGAATTGCTGCCGATAATCGACATACTTTCCGGTGGTGCGATTTTATATCCAACCTGAGTATGCTGGAGCGCCGACATCTGGTCAATAATATCTTCGGCAGGCATGTCTTTGGCACAAAATATCAGTTCGTCTATATTGTAGATATTGATTATGTCCTTAATCTGATTGATATTTCCAAGGAAACCATTTTTGTCGCCACCTGTTAAAGTGCTGTTAACCAATCCTATAAAACCGGGATTCGAAAGCGCTTTCTGCAGAAGATCAGCAACTCGATGAGCTTCTGTTTCTTCGCCTATCACTGCAAACCGTTTACTCTTACCCGAATTAAGTGTATATCCGCCAATTCGCAGTAAATGCATCAGCATCCTCGAAAGTGTAAGGGCAATCACTCCCCATGCGGTACCCGTAAGGATCAGCGAACGCGAAAACCTGTAATGTTCAGGTAAAAGGGCATAAACCACCAGGATAATAATTGTACCAGTGAGCAGGCCACGGTAAGACCGCCATAAACTCATCGGCTTATCAAAACCTCCTGAATAATAGATGCTTACCATCCAGGTTAGGATAAATGAAGGGATAACAAACAGGTAGAGTTCCACCGGATAATGACCGCCCCACGGATAAACCACCCGTTGTTCCCAAATCCGGGCCAGCATAGCAAGGCCTCCATAGAGTAGTAAGGCATCAGTGAGCGGAAGAAAAGTGTTTTTCAGCACACGGCTTATAATCGAAAGAAATGCCCTGAAATAAATCGCCATATTGATCAATATGGAGAAAAGCTGCGCATTTTTAGCCGAGAAATGTTTCCGCGCAAAAATGATCATCGCATTATAAAACACGAAAACGTAGTTCAGGCTGCCTTTTTTTGTGCTTTCGCCTTTATAATGAATAATGCGGGCATCAGGATAATAATAGTTGTGGTAGCCGCCTTTAATAATGCGGTAGGAGAGGTCGATATCCTCGCCGTACATAAAAAAAGCCTCATCGAGCAATCCTACTTCATCCAGAACGGACTTGCGCATGAGCATAAAAGCGCCTGCAAGTATTTCAACCTGGTGCGTTTTATCTTTGTCAAGATAGCCAAGGTGATATTTGTTGAATGTTTTCGATTTTGGAAACAACCGGGATAAACCGAATATTTTATAAAAAGCTACTACCGGAGTTGGCAGACCACGCTTCGATTCAGGAAGGAAGCGACCGGTGCCGTCCACCATTTTTACTCCCAAACCACCCGCATCGGGATGGCTGTCCATAAAACCAATAATTTTGGCGAAAGTATCCGTTTCAACTATGGTATCCGGATTTAACAGAAGCACATATTCTCCTTTCGACTGCCTGATTGCCTGATTGTTAGCTTTGGCGAATCCGGGATTATCATCGTTGGCAATGCATATTGCTTCAGGAAATTTATCCCTGACCATTTTTACCGAACCATCAACAGAAGCATTATCAACCACAAATATTTCGGTATCAATGCCAGCAATTGCCGCGCGCACCGAATGAAGACACTGTTCGAGAAAGTGCTTCACATTGTAACTGACTATGATTACTGAAAGTTTCAAAAGCAGGTGCGGGATTGAGGTAGCAGAATTTTAACTTTGTTCAAAGATAGTGCGAATTGTTTACCGCTATTACTGTTTGCTGCAAATTAACAGGTCCTGGTAATCAAACCATGTGGATCGTCCGCACCATTGGCCATATTTTATTGAATCCATTTTCAGACCGGCTTTTTCCAGTTTTTCAAGAATCCATTCTTCGTCATAAGCAACATTTGCTGTATCAACCCGGGTTGAATGCAGCCTGTAAAAACCTTTATTCACAGGGAAATTCATATGCGTCGGTTTCGTTATCATCAGGTCTTCCGATTCGCAGTTTACCAGGAAAAACGATATCAGGCAGGTTGCTCCAGGCTTCATAACCCGCCCCATTTCATTAATATAATGCTCAACTTCAGCAGGCATCATATGGGTAAAAACCGAGGTCAGAAATACAAAATCGAATTTTGCGTCGGGATAAGGGAAAATAAAATTACTGGCATCCACCTTATCGGATGTGTTATAAAGCTGGTTGTAAAGGCCTGTATATTGAAATCTGAAATTAGGATATTTGGTAGCAATATGCTTATTGCACCAATCAATTCCACTTTTAACGATATCGAATCCATCGTAGGAGCCTTTTTCGTTTAAATAGTGAGTAAGCGGCACAGCCATCCGGCCGATTCCGCAACCGATATCGAGCACAGCATGATCGGGTTTTAATCCGCAAAGCTCTTTGAAATTAGTCAGGTATCTTTCTCCCACTTTAACATAATCACCATGCCCGATAAAAATTTTTCCCCTTGGCGGAACCCCTTCAGGTCTTTTTCCGGTTATATAATCGAATGTATCAATCGGCAGAAAATACAATCGCCTGGCGAACAATCGCAGTGAAGTGGGTAGAAGGTAATACAGGAAACGTTTCATAAGGAATAAAACCGGTTTAGGCTTTTGGCAAAAGTAATAATTATAAGTTAAATTTTTGTGATTAGAAATGGGATATGGAAGCCGGGATGCGATTTCAATACATCTTTTGCCGGATAAAAAAACAAAACCCTATTAAGCCTGCCGGCAATAGGGTTATGGTTTTTAAAATTCCGGGCAATATGCTGGTTTAGAAGATTTTCGGATATTTTACCGGGTTGTAATCATGCATCAGGTTATAAATACAATCGAAAACATCTTCGGCATTTGGATTTGAGAAATAGTCGCCATCAGTTCCATAGGCTGCCCTGTGAGCCTGTGCTGTAACTGTTTGTGGCTCAGCATCAAGGTATTGGAATCCTTTCTGTTCTTCCAGAACTTTCTGCATCATATAAGCAGTTGCTCCACCAGGGACATCTTCGTCAAAGAAAACAATTTTGTTTGTTTTTTTGAGGGATTCAGCAATCATATAATGAATATCAAATGGTTCAAGTGACTGCACATCAATAAGTTCGACCGATATTTTAAAGTCGCGGAGTTGTGCAACCGCATCCTGGGCAATTCGCACACACGAACCATAAGTTACAAGAGTTACATCGGTACCGGTTTCGATTACTTCAGGAACTCCGACTGGAATGCGGAATTCACCGATATTCGAAGGCCGGGTTTCACGCAGCCGGTAACCGTTCAAAGGTTCAATTATCAAAGCCGGTTCATCCGATTGAAGCATTGTATTGTAAAATCCTGAAGCCCTGGTCATATCCCTCGGAACAAGAACATAAATTCCTCTTATACTGTTAATTACCATGCTTAGTGGTGATCCGGAATGCCATATTCCTTCGAGGCGGTGGCCACGGGTTGTGATAATCATCGGAGCTTTCTGCCCGCCACGCGTACGATACTGCAAAGTAGCCAGATCATCACTCATTAACTGCAAACCATACAGAAGATAATCGAAATACTGTATCTCAGCAATTGGTCGCAAACCTCTGATTGCCATACCAATTCCTTGTCCAATTATAGTAGCTTCACGAATTCCGGTATCGAAAATGCGGTTTTCGCCGTATTTAGTCTGTAGTCCTTCATAGGTTTGATTAACACCTCCGATTTGACCAACATCCTCACCAAACATCACAATCTTCTTGTTTTTTGCAAACTGGTAATCCCAATTGTCGCGTAAAATCTCGCGGCCGGGAACCATTAATGCATCCTCTGCGTAAACGGGATCAACAGGGGTAACTTTTAGGGCTGATTCTTCGGAATTGCTGTAAAGGAACGTGTTGAATTTATCGCTGCTGACTAGAAGTTCTTTTTTCAGCCAGGCAGAAACATTAATTTTTAATGAATTTTCGGGGTTGCTGCATGAATCACAGATCAGCCGTAATATTTTTTTTGCCGCCGACATAATGTCCTTACGTATAGGATCGGCAACTTGTCGTAAATCTTCTTTAATCGCGTTGATTTTCTGAGTTTTGGCACAATTACATGTTGTAACATCTGCAATTTTTAGAAATTCATCGCGAAGCTGATTTAATGGGTTCTGGTAGTTGTTCCAGGCAGTTTTACGGGCTTGCTTTACCCTTTCAACAGCTTCTTTTTCAATTTGATCCAGTTCTTCAGCTGAAGCTATACTTTCATTAATAATCCATTTGCGCATCTGCAGAATGCAATCATACTCTTTTTCCCATTCAAGTCTTTCGGCCGATTTGTATCGCTCATGCGATCCTGATGTGCTATGTCCTTGTGGTTGTGTAACTTCTGTAATATGAAACAATACCGGAACATGATTTTTACGGCAATATTCAACCCCTTCTTCATATATTTTACATAAGGCGGCATAATCCCAACCTTTTGCCTTGAGTATTATAAAACCATCCTTGTCATCGGTTTTCTCAAATCCTTTGAGAACTTCCGAGATGCTCGATTTGGTTGTCTGCAGTTTATTAGGAACTGAAATCCCATATCCATCATCCCATACTGACATTGCCATCGGAACCTGTAAAACACCTGCAGCGTTTATGGTTTCCCAGAAATGACCTTCACTTGTGCTTGCATCGCCTATTGTACCAAAAGCGACTTCATCGCCGTTTTTCGAAATAGTAGTAAGATCTGCCAACTCCGGATTGTTCCGAAACAATTTTGAGGTAAGCGCCAGACCCAGCAAACGTGGCATCTGACCTGCTGTGGGCGAAATATCAGCTGATGAATTTTTTTGTTCCGTAAGGGTTTTCCATTTTCCTTTATCATCAAGGCTGCGAGTAGCAAAATGATTGTTCATCAGTCGCCCGGCATTCATGGGATTGAATCCGGCATCAGTATCGCCGTATATCTGTGCAAAAATTTCTTCAATACTCATCAGTCCGGCAGCGAGCATAAAAGTTTGATCGCGGTAATATCCTGAGCGCCAGTCGCCATTGCGGAAAACCCTTGCCATAGCAAGCTGAGCCACTTCCTTCCCGTCGCCAAAAATCCCGAACTTGCCTTTGCCGGTAAGCACTTCGCGCCGGCCTAAAAGACTTGCCTGCCTGCTTTCGTTTGCAGTGCGGTAATCATTTAATATTTGATGTTTATCGAAAGACTGTGAAGTTTCCTGCTGTTTGGTTTTTATTGTTTTGACCGCCATGCCTGAGTAGTATTTTGCGTGTTTTATATTGGTAACAAAAATAAGGGTTTCAATGTTGCACAGGACTAATAATTTTCGGCCAGAATTTCGAAATATGCCTGCGGATGTTCACAACCCGGACAATTTTTCAGCGCCCGGTCGCTTTCATGGATGAGGCCGCATTTACGGCATATCCATTTTACTTTTTTGTCTTTTTTGAAAACAGTACCATTTTCAATATTGGCAGCCAGTTTTTCGAAGCGTACGGCATAGAATTTCTTGATCTGCCTGAATAGTTTCAACTTAGTGGCAATTTGTTTTAATCCTTCTTCCCAGGCAACCGATTCAAAATCAGCAAATAAAATCTCATTTTGGGCTTTTTCTGCCTCGATTGCAGCTTTCAGATTCTCGTAAGTACCGGCTAAAGCTTCAGCTTTATAACTTCCCGTTATTTCCAGTTCATTGCCTTCGAGGAAACGGAACAGTGTTTTGGAATGCGACTTTTTCTGTTCAGCTGTTTCTGTGAAAATTGCGGCAATCTGCTGATATCCTTCTTTTGTGGCAATTTTAGCATACCAAAGGTATTTTTGAATGGCCTGTGTTTCAATGATAAAAGCCTGCATTACGTTCCGGGCTGTTTTTGTATCTTTAAAATTGTCCATAATCAGTTTTTTAAAATCCAATCAATAAAAATATGCAATATAATCTATACAAAAACATATTTTGTTGGTTTGAAACTCAATTTAGACTAGATGTCAATCGCAAGGTTCTGTATTTTAATAACTTATATGTTTAAAGAAGTATTGAGTGCATTCAGTGATATATTATAAGATCTTTTTGTGGATCAGGTTTTATCGAAATTCTTCAGAACACCAGGTTTTCTGAAAAAATAAAACCGGCTAAAGTTACTTTTAACCGGTTTTAGATTGTCTTTCAGATATTAATTTTATTTGGAGGTTATCCATTTAATAATTTTTTCATCCGAAGGTTTTGTCCGTGGCGATGCCATATCCACAAAATTACCATTTTCGTCAATCATAAATTTTTGAAAATTCCAGCTTACTTCAGCATCCATCTTTCCGTTAAGTGATTTGGATGTCAGCCACTTGTAAATTGGGTCGATGTCATCTCCTTTTACCGATATTTTCTGCATCATAGGGAAAGTGACTTCGTAATTCTCAGTGCAGAATTGCTTGATTTCGGAATTTGAACCTGGTTCCTGGCTTAAAAAATTGTTGGCCGGGAAACCAATAATCACAAACTTGTCGCCGCCATATTTCAGGTAAAGTTCCTGTAAATCTTTATATTGTGGGGTTAATCCACACTTTGAAGCCGTGTTCACAACCAGGACTTTCTTCCCTTTCAGACTTGAAAGGTCAAATACTTTACCATCAATAGTTTTTGTTTTAAAACTATGAAAATTTGTCTGTTGTGCAAAACTCATTACTCCTGCGAATAGAAGTATCACTGCAATATATAAGGTTTTCATTTTTGGGAAGTTATTATGTTGAATTATTTTTTAGAAATATTAAACATAAAACACGGTATTGATGCTGATTGTTCAGATTGTTGATGATTAAATAATGTCTATTTTCCGCAGCGACATGTCCATTATATGTTTTGGGGAAATAGGTTAGTATAAAATATATCAGAAAATCATACTATAGATTCTGTTTATTTTATCATGCAATTCGCTGATTGATATGTTTTTACTTTCTCTTATATATTCTTTTGCTTCAAAAAAAGCGATTATGGTTGGTGACGAGAAAACTCCATATGATGCTGCTGTAGCCGGAAATTGTTCGGCGTTGATAAGCATGAATTTCATTTCCGGAAAGCTGGTTTCAACCAGTTCCTGAACTTTGGGTCTTAAGACTTTGCAAGGGGCACAGCTATCGTTATAAAAATATAGCAAAACAGCCTGGTTTTCTTTTGTATAATTTTGGATATCAATTAATTCCATGAGGTGTTAATTTTGTATTGTACTTTTCATTTACTCCCGTCCCGAAAAGTGCAAAATCGAATTTCACCGGATCGGAAGCGTCAAAAGTACGCAAATTGGTAGTTAATTCTTCAACAGCTTGCCAATCGTCCTGTTTTCGGGTTAGTAAACCCAATTGCCTGGCAACTCTTCCTGAATGAAGATCGAGCGGACACATAAGGTGAGCCGGATTGATGTTTTTCCAGATACCGAAATCCACTCCGTTTCCATCATTTCTCACCATCCACCTCAGGTACATATTTATTCGTTTTGCCGCTGAGCCTGTCATGGGATCAGGCACATGCTTCCGTGTGCGGTGAAGATGCTCAAAGCCGAAAAAAAGTTCTCTGAAGTGATGAATGGATTCTTTAATAGATTGATTGTTATGGTATCCAGAGGTGAAAGCTGTTTCTAATCCGCCTTCATTTTTATAAATCTGATGCAAAGCATGTAAAAAATAAATGCAATCTTCTCCCTGAAAAGTCCGGTGAACAAACGTTGAAAGTAAACCAAATTCCTTTTCCGAAGCATTGGTAATAAAGGCGAAAGGTGCATTCTCCATCCGATTTAGCAGATCGTGGCTTTTCCTGATTATGGTAACCCTTTGTCCCCAGGCAAGTGTTGCTGCAAGGAATCCGGCAATTTCAATATCTTCTTTTTGACTAAAAAGATGTGGAATCAAAATTGGGTCATTCTCGATAAATGAAGGTTGGTTATAGAAATGTACTTTTTCTTCAAGAAATTCTTTCAGTTGATCCGGATGGTAATTCATTTTACAAAAGTACTATTTTCAGTTACTTGCAGCTATGTAAAGCTCTTTCTGAAAGCTACATAAAAAAAACTGCCATTTTGCAATGACAGTTTCCAGTGGAAATAAGTTGTGGGAGGCTTCCTAGTTAAGCACAAATACTGGTGTAATAAGTCCTTTTCCTGTTTCAATCGCTTTTTCATTTTCCGGAATCATAACATGGTGACGTGCCGGAAGTGATTTTTCAAGCCCTTTGTGAATGTATTCCATATCAACAATAGGTTTTAGTTTCAGGAATCCACCAAGAACTATCATATTGAAAACTTTCGAAAGTCCCAGTTTACCTGCTTTTTCAGCGGCTTCAATAGTGTAGATATTAATGTCTTTCCTTTCGGGATGCCTGATAATGCCGTTTGGATCGTAAATAAGAAGTCCACCGGGTTTTACAGTGTTTTCGAATTTATCCATCGATTGTTGGTTAAGAATAATTGCAGTATCGTAGGCATTTAAAATAGGTGAGCTTATGCGTTCATCACTTATTATTACAGTAACATTTGCAGTACCACCGCGCATTTCAGGTCCGTACGATGGCATCCAGCTGACTTCTTTGTTTTGCATTACTCCGGAGTATGCAAGGATTTTGCCCATCGAGAGTACGCCTTGTCCGCCAAATCCGGCTATGATTATTTCTTCGGTCATTGTTTTAAATTTTAGAGCTTTTTTTAAAAGTGCTGAGAGCTATTTATCGTCATTCACTTTGATATCGCCTAAAGGATAGTATGGAAACATATTTTCAACCATCCATTCGTTCGACTGCAATGGGTTCATTTTCCAACCAGAATTACAGTTAGATACAATTTCGACAAACGATAAACCTTTATTCAGTTTCTGATTCTCGAAAGCTTTACGAACTGCTCTTTTGGCTTTGCGAACTGCAGCAGGTGAATGAACTGCCTGGCGGGTAACATAAATTGTTCCCGGCAAGGTGGCAACAAGTTCGGTCATTTTCAGTGGATTTCCCATTGTAGCCACATCGCGACCATAAGGAGAAGTACTCGATTTCATGCCTGGAAGCGTGGTTGGAGCCATTTGACCTCCAGTCATGCCATAAATTCCGTTATTCACGAAAATAATGGTCATATTTTCTCCGCGGTTGCATGCATGAATGGTTTCGGCTGTACCGATAGCTGCAAGGTCGCCATCACCCTGGTAGGTGAAAACAAATTTTTCAGGAAATAACCTTTTAATGGCTGTAGCTACAGCAGGAGCACGTCCGTGAGCAGCCTGCGTCATATCAATATTCATGAATTCATATGCCAGAACTGAGCATCCAACAGGAGCTACGCCAATGGTTTCGGATTGAATATTCATTTCTTCGAGAACCTCCATTATGATGCGATGGGCAGTTCCGTGTCCGCAACCCGGGCAGTAGCTGAGCGCTTTTTCAGTAAGCAGGTCAGTACGTTTGTAAACCAGGTTTTCCGGTTGCAATATTTCTGCGTTTGTTTTAAATTCGGCCATAATCCTATCCTCCGATTATTTGTTTCTTCAATGCTTCCACTATTTCTGACGGCGAGTGTACAATTCCTCCATAACGACCGAAATGTTCAACTTTCACGCGGCCTTCGACAGCAAGTTGAACGTCCTCAATCATTTGTCCGGCGCTCATTTCGACACATAAAATACCTTTAACCTTTTTCGTCATGTCCCTGATTACCTGTTTTGGGAAAGGGAATAAAGTGATTGGCCTCATCAGTCCGACTTTAATTCCTTCGGCGCGGGCAAGTTCAATTGCTTTCTGACAGATACGGGCGCTGGTTCCATAAGCTACAAATGCATATTCAGCATCTTCGCAGTTTATTTTTTCGTAACGAATTTCGTTTTTCTCAATTTCCCTGTATTTTTCCTGCAGCTTCTGATTATGCTGTTCCATCTTAATAGATTCCAGGTCGAGGGAAGTGATTATATTTCTCTCCCTGTCAGGTGTTTTGCCTATTGTTGCCCAGGGGGTATTCTTTTTAATTTCTTCGATGGTGAAACGAGGTTTTTGTTCATCAAGTTCAACTTTTTCCATCATCTGTCCGATAGCACCATCAGAAAGTACAAGCACCGGATTGCGGTATTTGAATGCCAGTTCGAAGCCAAGTCCTGCAAAGTCAGCCATTTCCTGAACCGAAGCAGGAGCAAGTACAATAAGTTTGTAATCGCCGTGACCACCACCTTTGGTGCTTTGAAAATAGTCGCTTTGCGAAGGCTGAATTGTTCCCAGTCCAGGACCGCCGCGCACAACATTTAGAAGTAAGCAAGGAAGCTCAGATCCGGCAATATACGAGATGCCTTCCTGTTTAAGACTCATTCCAGGGCTTGATGATGAAGTGAGTACACGTTTTCCGCAACCGGCACCTCCGTAAACCATATTTATAGCAGCTATTTCGCTCTCAGCCTGCAACGTAACCATACCGGTGCGCTCATGAGTTTTCTGAGCCATAAGGTATTCCATTACTTCCGACTGAGGCGTGATAGGGTATCCGAAATACCCGTCAGCTCCAGCACGGATGCAAGCTTCTGCAAAAGCTTCATTTCCTTTCATTAACCGTAATTCTTTCATCCTAAGGTTAGTTTTTATGCTTAATCAATAAATTTCTTGCGGTAAACCGTTATTGCACCATCGGGGCAAACCACTGCACAATTGGTACATCCGGTACACAAATCGTTGGTAGGCATTGCATAATGATATCCTTTTCTGTTTACTGGTTTTGCCATAGCTATTACATTTTCAGGGCAAGCGGGAATGCAAACTTCGCATCCTTTGCACCTTTCAATATCAACAACAATTTCACCTTTTATCTTTGCCATAATAATTAAGAGTTTCACTGAATTGTGAGGGCGAAGGTAGATATTTATTGCAATTATGAAGTGTTTTTAATATGACAATCGTACATAAAGACGGTAATTTAAAATGAGTTTAAATTGTTTGGAATATTATTTTGAAAGAAGTCTGGTATTTGGGATTTTTTTATTAATACCCAGTAATTTCAAAAGCCATTGAGGCCTTGTGGAAGGAAACATATTTTGTAGATATGAAAATTGTAAAAAAAAATCCGAAACTGAAACTGTTTCGGATTTTTTAAAGAATAATTAACTTAAGTTATCAATCAACTCTCTGTCATACAACAGGATGATGCTCATGAAACTTTTTCAAACGGAATTCGAGATCAGGGAACTGGGTGCGTTTTACTAACGAAACACAGGCCCGAAGTCCTTCGGTATGTTCGCTTCCGGTTATTGACAAGGAAATGGCACTGATTCCGTAATATAAAAGTTCTTCAATCAAATCGGGCCCATCGAATCCCGGATAAGCAATCGTGAAATAAAAACCATCAGCAATTGGCTGGTCAATATCTTTGTCGTAAACGATATGGAATCCATTATCGAGAAAGAGCTTTTTCATGATTTTAGCTTTCTCACCGTATTCCTTCACTTGCTCTACGAAATTGAATTTCCCTTCGTTGGCTGCTTTTAAAATGGCAGCAAGAGCATACTGGGCCGAATGCGCGGTGCCGGAACTCAGTGAATAAACCGTTCCGAAAATCATAGCTCGCCCAAACTGATCGCTCGAATAATACCTGAGCAAATCTTCGGCACGTGTATTGAAAAGTTTATTGCTGATAACCATCATACCTATACGCTGACCGGCATAACTGAATGCTTTTGAACTGCTTATCAGAAGTACGTAATTATCAGTGTATTTAGCTACTGTTGGCTGAAAAGGAGGGACGCCCGGTTTGCTGTAATCCTTACGGAAATCCATACCGAAATAGGCGAGGTCTTCAAGAATTACAACTTCATATTTATTTGCCAGTTCACCTATGATTTGAAGCTCCTGATCGGTAAAACAAATCCAGGATGGGTTGTTTGGGTTTGAATACAAAACAGAGTGGATGTTTCCTTTTTTAAAATAGGACTCCAGTTTTTCGCGAAGTTTCTCACCCCGGTATTCATAAACATCGAAACTCTCAAATTTATATCCCAGTACTTTATGCTGCTGTTTATGCACAGGAAATCCCGGATCGATAAACAGGGTTGTGTCTTTAGCCTTATTCATTCGCGAAAGCGTCATAAAGCATGCAAAACCGCCCTGCATGGAGCCTACCGTTGGAATACAGCCGGCTGCATCAACATCAATATCCAGGAAATTCTTAACAAAGGATGAAACTTCTTTTTTTAACGAAGGAATACCATCAATATCAGGATAAATAGCAGCAACACCTCTTTGCAACGCTTCAATCTCAGCATCGGTTCCGATTTGTGCAGGTGGCAATCCGGGCACACCCATTTCCATCCTCACGAATTTTTTACCTGAAGCTGTTTCAATGTTATCGACAAGACGTTTTATTTCCCTGATAGTCGCTTTTCCAACTACAGCTACATTAAGTTCTTTAATCTTGTCGGTTACGATTTCGAAATCGATTGGAGTGTCAAAAGTTCCTGCTTTCATCTGTATGTGAATTAATTACACAATATGTATATTGGTGTTAATCGATTCACAAAGATTAGAAATAGGAATGTGATAATAAAATGAAATATCAAATATTTTTGATGTTTCGGTAATTTAGAATGAATTTACACAGAGAAGGAATTGATATTCAGGGATATGAAACTCTATTTAGTTTTACAATTGAATAATGTTTCTAAGAAATGTTCAAGGTGCCTGTTTCCTTCACTCTTTA
>CAYQTT010000012.1:0-182077 GCA_964420555.1 uncultured Lentimicrobiaceae bacterium
TTCAGCTACTTATACAACTCCTGCATTAACATCAACTACTTATTATAAAGCAGTAATAACCAGCGGTGTATGTTCATCAGCTAGTTCTACGACAGCGACTGTTACTGTATCCACAACTTCAGTAGGCGGAACTGCCACAGCAGCTTCCTCTTCACTTTGCTCAGGCAGCAGCACAACCGTTACAGTTAGCGGTTACACAGGAACCATCCAATGGCAACAATCAGCTAACGGAAGCACCGGCTGGGGAAATGTTTCGGGTGGCAGCGGGGCAACAGCAGCCACTTACACCACACCAAATTTAAGCGCTACCACCTATTACAAAGCTGTAATTACCAGCGGAGTGTGCAGTTCTGCAAACAGCACAACGGCAAGCATTACAGTAAACGCCCTGCCAACTGTCGCCGCTATTACCGGCACTGCAGCAGTTTGTACTCAGTTTACTACTCAGTTGGCCTGTTCGACAGCAGGCGGTGTCTGGAGCAGCAGCGACGAAACCAAAGCAACCGTTAATTCTTCGGGATTGGTAACAGGCGTAGCACAGGGCTCATCCGTAATTTCTTATACTGTAACCAACGGCTCAGGATGCACGGCTGCATCAACAGCTACCGTAGCGGTTTCAGCCAGCCTGGCTGCGCCAACTTCGGTAACGGCTACTCCTTCGTCAATCCAAAGCGGGCAAAGTTCGAATCTGAACGCTACTTCGGCAGGCAACACAATTTACTGGTACACCGCAGCAACGGGTGGCTCTGCAGCCGGCAGTTCGGCCAGCGGGGCTAATTTCAGCGTTTCACCAACGGTTACCACCACGTATTATGCCGAAGCCAACTCAACACAATCGTTCTTCATCAACACACTTACAGCCAACAACAGTTATGTAACTGATCATAACAGCTACACCGGCGACGACCGGGGAGGAATTGCTGTAACTGCTTCGTATTATTATTATACCGGCGACAATTACACAGTCCGCTATTCCATGCCAGGCTTAACAAATCCGGTGTCATGCACCAGGCGCGACGGCCTTTTCAGTGATCTGGGAACAGGAACTTTGTACACCCTGCATAATGGTTCGGGGGATCCGGTTACCAGTTCAAATGTGAGCCCGTTTAATGTAACCAGTTTCAGAACAATGAGTGCCGACCTGACTATTAGTGCAAGCGCAGCAGTTACGCTTTCGTCAGCAGTAAGCATGAATAGTGGCAGCGCAGCTATTTATGCCGGTTCAAATTTTGTTATCCTTCAAAACGGAAACTCTTTCTACAGGGTTGATATTCCTTCGGGAACCGTTACCAATATGGGATCGTATTCCATCAGCCGTTATGCTTCCGAAAGCTGGGCTACCTGGGGTGTGGCAGAACTTAACAACAATGTTTACAGCGTTTTGTATCGCGATGCATCTTCTCAAACCATCAAGCGGCTTAACCTGAGTACCGGCGCGGTTACAACACTTGCAACATTCAGCAATTTATCCGATTTATGTAGTTTTACGTACTCACCTACTTACAGCCGCTGGTATTTCCACTACGAAGGAAGCGCCCAGTTCGGAGGTTCGCAAGAAACCGCAGCGTATGCTGATGGCACCCATACCGTAAGCAGTGCAGGATGTCCGAGTGCAAGCCGCACTGCGGTTACCGTTACAGTTGCCAATCCACCAACAGTTACAACTGCATCAATTACGGATATAAATGCGACAACTGCAACCGGTGGCGGCAATGTTACCGATCAGGGCGGTGCCGAAGTTACCGCCCGGGGAGTTTGCTGGAGCACATCGCAAAACCCGGTTGCAACCGGCAGCCATACTACTGACGGCACAGGCACCGGAACCTTTACTTCATCACTAACAGGCCTTACGGCAGGAACATTATATTATGTAAGAGCTTACGCAACCAACACAATTGGAACATCTTACGGCAGCCAGGTGAGCTTTACATCTTATTCGCCGGGAACTATTGGCAGCGACCAATCCATTTGTTCGGGTGCAAACCCTGCCTTGTTTACTTCGGTAACAGCAGCAGTCGGAATGCCGGGAGTAACTTACCAGTGGCAAAGCAGCACCAATAACTCTGTTTTTAACAACATAACGGGAGCCACTTCACTCACTTACCAGGCAGGTGCATTAACAACACAAATGTATTACCGGCGAAATGCCATTTCAGGATCGGTTACACTTAGCAGCAATGTGATTACTATTTCCATTAATTCAGGCATAGCAGCTCCGTCGCCGGCAACGGCTACTCCTTCAACAATTCTGGCAGGCCAAAGCTCAAACCTGAATGCAACATCTACAGGAAACAATATTAAATGGTACGATGACCCAACAGCCGGAACCCTGCTCACCACAGTTACTAGTGGGACAAACTATCCGGTAAGTCCTTCGGCTACAACCACCTATTATGCCCAGGCAGTTCCGATATCATGTTCGGATAATACGCTGGAAACCATTCTCACCAATCTGAACTCGAACTATACCAATATCACAAGTCAGATACCCAGCCCTTACAACTTTGCACTTGATGGAACGGGCGGAGTAAATGCAAATTACATTAGTGATGGTGGGTCGGATATGTACGATGCTGGTAATTATGTGAGCACCAGTAATAATTCATCCTTTAATTACAATGATAACAGTGTGCTAACAAGCAGCATTTTCGGTACAGGAGGCAAATATTTCACCCGCAAAGTCAACAACCTGTTTGTGCTGGCTGCCGACATGAACAATGTAAGCTGGTTTAAAGTTGCCGGCGATTATGGTACGGATGGCGGTGGAAGCAAAAGTTCTTCAACCTTTTCAATAACAGTTGAATGTCGTACTTATAACTGTTTCCTCAGCCGGGTTTATGGTACTGGCGATCCTTCCATCAATGAGCTCTTTATTATTCCAGCCAATTCATCAGCATCACACACTGGCATAGCAAACACATCCAACAGTTACCACCAGTTAAACAGCATAAGCGTATCAACACGAATGTATTATCTGTTATATGCAGGTACAAGCGGCGGACTTATCAGTGATGCTTCGGCTCAAAACATTGCAACAGCTTTTATTACACAAACACAGGCTGTGTTATCAGGGCTTGGCGGCTGCCCAAGTGCTTCACGCACCCCGGTAACAGTAACGGTTTCGAGTGTACCTACAGTAACTACCGATGCCATTTCGGCTATTGCGGCCACTACGGCAACCGGTGGAGGAAATGTAACTGCCGATGGCGGTTCAACAGTTACAGCACGCGGAGTTTGCTGGAGTACGGCACAAAATCCGGTTGCAACCGGAAATCATACAACCGATGGCAGCGGAACCGGTACGTTTACTTCGTCGATTACAAGTCTCACTGCAGGTACAGCTTACTATGTGAGGGCATACGCTACCAACAGCATGGGCACAGGCTATGGCACCCAGGTTAGTTTTACTCCATTCCAGCTGGGCTCATTCCCGAATATTAACAAAACCTATGGCGATCCTCCGTTTACCTTGGTAAACCCAACATCAGCCAGCCCCGGAGCATTCAGTTATACGAGCGGAAACACTGATGTGGCAACTGTTTCGGGAAATACGGTTACTATTCAGGAGGCAGGAACATCAACCATTACTGCCACCCAGGCTGCTTCGGGAGGCTATGTAAGCGCAACTACCAGTTGCCTGCTTACCGTTTCGAAGGCCAATCAGGTATTAACACTCAATATTCCTACTTCACAACCACTTAACACTTTCACCGGGGGAAGTACTCTCACCATTTCGGCAACTTCTTCGGCAGGATTACCGGTTACAATTGCCATCAATACCGGAAGCAGCACAGCCACCGCTACATTAACACCTACAGCTAATCCGGGCGAATACGTTCTTTCGAATGTAAGCAATGCCGGTACCATAGTTTTTGTTGCCAGCCAGGCCGGAAATGTAAATTACAATTCTGCTTCAATCAGCCAGAGCATGGTTGTAACCATGGGAAATCAGGTTATAACCTTCAATGCGCTGCCTTCAAAAACGTACGGTGATCCTGCATTTACAGTTACAGCCACAGGAGGCGCATCAGGAAATCCTGTAACATTCACCAGTTCAAATACAGCCATTGCCACTTGTACCGGAACTAACGGAGCCACTGTAACCATTTTAGGTGCCGGCAGTTGCCTGATAACAGCTAACCAGGCCGGAAATGCAAGCTGGAATGCTGCCGCCGCAGTAAGTCAGACACTTACAATTGGCAAAGCTACACCGGTGATCAGCAATTTCGATGATGTAAGTAAGAGTTTTGATGCTGATCCGTTTACACTGAATGCCAGTTCGGCCAGCACCGGTGCGTTTACCTACACGAGCGCCAACAGCGATGTCGCAACAATATCCGGAAGCACAGTTACTGTGCAAGGCGTTGGCACATCAACGTTAACGGCCAGCCAGGCTGCCGATAACAACTATTTTGCAGCTTCCGAAACGGCTACATTAACAGTGGGACAAGCCACTCAAACTATTTCTATTACTGCGATCCCCGACATCTATCTGATTGATTTTGAACCAACTCCGATAACAGTTTCAGCCTCCAGCAGTTCCGGATTACCGGTAACTCTTACCTTACAATCCGGTAGTGTTGCTACCATTGACGGAGCAACACTTACCAGTACAGGGGCAACCGGAAGTGTGATAGTGATTGCAAATCAGGCAGGAAACGCCAGTTTTGCTGCTGCTACGCAGGTTACAGAAGTGTTTGCCGTTACCAAAGCAAACCAAACCATCACTTTCGATGCCCTGCCTCTGAAACATGTGGGAGATCCTGATTTTGACCTGATGGCAACTACATCTTCCGAATTGCTTATTACTTACACCAGCAGCAATACCGATGTAGCCACCATTACCAACAAAACGGTGCACATTGTTGCTGCGGGCACAACCAACATCACCGCATCACAGGCCGGAAACGAGTATTACAATGCGGCTACTCCGGTTGTAAGGGCACAGCTTGTTGAAGATGAACTGTTTAAAAACTGGACCGGCACCGTTTCGACCGACTGGAACGTATCAGGAAACTGGAATCCTTCAGGTGTTCCCGTTATCACTGACAACCTTATAATCGGCACAGCCTCCAACCAGCCGCATGTTACAAAAGCAGTTTCGGATCCGGCTGTCTGCAACAAGCTTGCAATCAACAACGGATGTTCACTTACCATCGATGCCGGCAAAGCGCTTACCATCAACGGCGAATTTACCAACAACGGGAGCATGCTTATCGAAAGTTCGGCTGAAGGTACCGGTTCGCTGATCACAAACAGCAGTATTACGAACAATGGCACAATCAGTATTCAGAGGTACATAACCAAAGACAAATGGCACATGGTTTCGTCGCCGGTATCCAATGCTACTGCAAATACCTACCTTGGCGATTACCTGCAGCAATGGACTGAAAGTGAAGCTAAATGGATAGATATTGAGGAACCTTCGACCCCATTGAGTATAACAGAAGGTTACGGATTGTGGACAACTCAAAGCTCGGCCCACATCTATACCTACACAGGCACGCCTAACACAGGGAACAAGACAAAAGCACTCACATTCAATGAAGTACCTTTTATGGACAATGACGGCGCCAATCTCCTGGGCAACCCCTACCCTTCCTCGGTTGACTGGAGTGAACTCGACGACACCTATGGTTCTGTGTATTATTGGGTCGGCAACGGAATTGACGGTGATGGCTCCTATGTAACCTGGCTTAACAGCGTAGGTGCCGGATCGAGATATATACCGCCGATGCAGGGATTTTTTATTGTAACCCAGGCAGCAGGCACTTTCGCCGTGGCCAATTCGAACAGAGCTCACAGCGATGCATCCTTTTATAAATCGACGGATGAGATCAAGGATAACCTGCTTGTACTCGAAACGGTGAGTAAAAACATATCCGATAAATTGTACCTGCAATTTGATCCATCGTCGGATCAGGATTTTGAACTACGAAACGATGCTTACAAATTTATGTCGGGAACACCGGGACTTTCGGAACTGTATTCATACACAGGTGCCGGCAGCAGGAAACTCTCCATTGATGTACGTCCAAGATGTGAAATGGTTCAGCTGGGATTTACCAATACACTAAGTGGTGATTACCAGATAAGAATCAATGAGGTTTTCGGTCAGAGCGAGGTAACCCTCGAAGATACCAAAACCAACACGTTTACTGATCTGCAGAAAGGATCCTATTCCTTCAGTTATGCGACTGGTGAAAATGACAAACGGTTCAAGCTGCATTTTGCCCCGCTGGGCACGGATGATGTAACCAAAACCATGGCCAGTATATACAGCTATAATAAAACTGCTTACATCAACCTTTACGATCTTAAACACAGCGACATATACATTTATACCATGGCCGGACAACTGGTTGCTTTGCGCGAATCGGCAAGCGGAATGGTAAGTGTTAACCTGAACACCAGCGGAGTTTATATCGTAAAAGTTGTAAGCGATAACGAAATAATGACAAAGAGAATTTTCATCAATCAGTAACATCCTTTAAACCCATCAACAAAGTATGGAAACCAAAAGATTAATACGAATAGCTGCTCTCGTGGTACTATTGATCAGTTCAACTGTTGTAATGGCTCAAAACCCGCCGCATCCCAATGGTGGCGGTTCGCCTGGCTCAGGCAACACAGTCGTTGGCGGACAGCAGGGCGGAGCGCCTATTGGAAGCGGCGATTTAATACTCTTAGTGTTGGCCCTGGCGTATGCAGGGAGAAAAATAAATAAACGTAAGGAAGAAGCTGCTACTAAACGTTAGACTATTGAAAATATTGACAACAGGCGGAAAAATGACTGGTTGAAAAACCGGCTACTTGCTATTTGATAAACAGGTACCTACGGGAATTCTTTTCAGGACTTCTTGTAGTATGATCAGAAATAAGCCAGTTCTTTCCTTCTGAAAGCAGTATGGTTATTTGGTTTCTGCAAAGCTAAATTTCAAGTCGGAGATGGGAAAAAGCACAGTTTTAAAAATTACCTCATTACCATCATTTAACCCAAATTACGCTATAACGTAATCGATAAACCAAATCTAATGTTTGTCAAATTTTAAATCTTTGACAAACAAAGATTTGCTATATCGGAGTTAACCCAACTAACGCAAATAGTTCGATAATGTCTCCTATTTCCTAATTTGGGTTTAAAATCCATAACCTTGTAATTTCGACACTTGCTAATATGCAAAAAGGACCGCGCTTACATGCGGTTCTTTTAATTAGGGGTTGAGCGTGATCAGGACCAGCAAAAAACAATATCATCAACATAATTAACAGAATAGAATCACATATCTATATATCAAGTGCACGGCAATTGAACAATAAGAGTTAAAACCCATGTATCTTACACTTGATTTCACCAAGCCCGGCTGATATCGGTGGGCTGCTCCTTGTATTGTATTTTATCATTTTACTACAAATATTTGGCTTCGCCGAGCTCTGCGGGGTTCGGTGCGCTGCACATTTATTTATTGCAACTACAGATGTCAAATAAAGCCCGCAAAACAAAAAAGAGTATCATTTATGAAACAGTAAAAAAAATCACCGTTACAGAAAAGCTTCGGCTGAGTCAATTTCATTTATTTGTATTTTCGGTTGAAAATTGACAAAAGCCCTGGGGCAATTGCTAGCCGGGATTCTTAATTCCTGATTTTCGAAAAATACTTTCCTTACATGTGAAGGAACAAACTTTTGTAAGACTAAATTACTCATTAACTATAAAAATTTAGGAGAGCAATTTTATGATCAACTGGTTCCAAAAAAATCAATATTGGCTGTCATTTTCATTGGGAGTTGCGCTGGCTCTTTTTGCCGGAATATTTAATCCTTTTTCGCTGCAGCCTGATGCATGTAAAGCTGTAGCCGTTGCTGCACTGATGGTTACCTGGTGGATAACCGAAGCTTTACCTATTGCTGCTGTTGCACTCATACCACTTTTCCTCATTCCAATACTAGAAATCAGTCCATTTGAGGAGGTAACAAAAGCATACAGCAATCCTGTCATCTTCCTGTTTATGGGCGGTTTCATGTTAGGACTGGCTATTCAGAAATGGAACCTCCATAAGCGTATCGCGCTGCAAATTGTAAGCGTTACCGGATCGAGCGGCGACAGAATTATTCTTGGTTTTATACTTGCAACCGGTTTCCTGAGTATGTGGTTAAGCAACACTGCTACCGCCATGATGATGTTCCCGATTGCAATAAGTATTATTTCGGTTATTAAAGATCATGAAAAACCCGGTCCCGGACTGGTTAATTTTTCGCTGGTATTAATGCTTGTCATCGCATATGCCAGTAATATCGGTGGAATGGCTACCGTAATCGGAACACCGCCTAATGCCGCTTTTGTTGGCTATATTGAAAAGAAATACGGTTACACCATTCAGTTTCTCGACTGGATGACATTCAGCCTGCCCATGGTTATTATTTTGCTTGCCGCAATGTATTTCGTTCTCACGAAATGGTTATTCCCTAACCGGATAGCAAACAGTAATTCAACCAATTTATTGATGAAAAAGGAGCTTAGCGAGCTGGGTAAAATATCAGTAGCCGAAAAAAGAGTTTTATGGGTATTCGGTGTAACAGCATTTTTCTGGATAACAAAAGACCTGGTGAATGGACTGGGATTTGTGAAACTTGATGATAACATGATTGCCATAATGGGAGCCCTGGCTTTGTTTGCCATTCCCAGCGGCAACAATGAAGGGAATAAAATCAAAATGCTTCTCGAATGGAGCGATACTTCAAAAATGGCATGGGGAATACTTTTAATGTTTGGCGGTGGTATTGCTCTGGCCGGGGCGCTCGAAAAAGTCGGCGTAATGCAGCTCATCGGTAACTGGCTTGCCGGGTTCAGTCAAACAGGAGGATTTACGCTGATACTTATGATCGTTATTATTTCTATTTTCCTGAGCGAACTGATGAGCAATACAGCACAGGTAATAGTGATGGCGCCGGTGTTAGCCGCATTAGCCGATGCATTGCAAATGGATCCGATACTGCTTGGCCTGCCAATGGCCATGGCAGCCAGCGCCGCATCAATGATGCCTGTCGGAACACCACCCAATGCTATTGTGTTTGGCAGCGGATATGTGAGGTTTACTGATATGCTGAAGGCCGGATTTGTACTAAATATTATCAGCATTATAGTTATCACTCTATTCTCCTGGTATTTCTTACCACTGGTTATGAGTGTTGTGAAGTGATAGTGTGGCTGGTAAGGTGTGGGGAGACAGGGCAAGGGGGCGACTCTGCTTCGTAACTCGTACCTTGTAAATTCCAAGCTCCAAATACCAAGCTCCAAGCTCCAAATCCCAAATTCCAAATTCCAAATTCCAAGGTCGAAGCAACAAATCGTAGCCGGAAATAGCAAATTCAAAGTCGGATCAGGGAAATTGGAAAACGAAAACAGTAAAACGTAAATCGTAAATTCCAAAATCCAAATTCCAATTTATTGAAGGGAGACAAGGCAAGGGGCGGCACGGCAACTGTTCTCCGAAAATCGTCAATTTCTAAATAGCAGGTTCCAATATCCAAATCCCAAGATTCAAGTCCTAAAATCAATATTCCGGGTAGGTTTTTCAGCATATACTATACATTCAGAATCAATGTAGTTGGTTCAACTACACTTTTTGTGTTATTTATACTACATAACAAAAGCTATAATCACTACTTTTTTGTTGCTATCCATCCTATATTTTTGTATCTGATCATAAAGTAAAAGGACCTACCTCATTGTGATCGATTTTAGAACTAAGCTGAAATCTCTTTTCAAGCCAACGCTTTCATCAACTTTACTGATAACGCTACTTTCGAATCTTTGCAGCGATCCAAAATTAACATCACGAAGATCCCAGAGCTCGACTCACTATGTATAAAATCAGGTAAAATTTTACCACAAAACAGGAGTCGGAGCTGAATGTATGAATCCGTTTCAGAAAACAAAGTATCATCTGACTGATTTAAAAAACGATTACTATGAAAAAGATTATTCTACTCTTAACAGCAATTATTCTCGTTTCGTCCGCTATTGGGCAAAATACACTTAACAATTTAGGCCTTACTGCTTCATCGCCTGCACAGGTGGCTTATGGATTGCGGCAACTGAGCAGCAGCTACAATGGACCTGCTTTAAAAGTGAGGCGGATAAGTGATAATGCCGAAGCTAACGTTGCTTTTGATGGATCAACCATTGTTAGCGCATCAAGCATTGTTACCCTTACTTCGAGTGTAACGGTAAATGCTTCGCTTGGAACTGCGGAAACCGGAACCATTTCGACTGTTGCTGCCAAAACCGGAACTATTTCCATTGCAGTAAACAAGACCGGAACCATATCTGCCGACCAGAGTTCAAATGTAGTCAGCGGTGTTGGCACATCTTTTACAACACAGCTTGTAGCAGGCGATGTGCTATGCCGCAGCAGTGATAACGCCTTTTTAGGTGTTGTAAAATCAATTAACTCGAACACGTCACTCACACTTAATAACAATATCGTTTATCCGGCAGCGAACATAACTTTTCGCACACAACATGCACTGGTAACGGGGGCTGGCACAAGTTTTACATCGGAATTTGCAGTCGGCGACAGGGTATTTAATACCAGCCATGCTTACCTTGGCACTATTTCGTCCATTTCCGGCAATACAGTTATGACCCTTAATTCCCGTGATGCTGTTGCAGTTTCGGGTATTGCTTTTGAAGGCTCTACAAATATTGTTTCCGGATCGGGTACTAATTTTGCTTCCGGCACCGATGTTGGCAAAATGCTGATAAGCAATAATGTTACTCTCGGTATAATAGCTTCAGTTGAATCAACAACTTCCTTAACACTTACAACCAAAGCGGGTGCAGCAGTATCAGGTTCTGCATTTAAATCGACTTCGGGAACAATGGCTTTCAGTACTTTTTATTCAGGCACATCAGTATTTGTTAACACATGGTACGACCAAAGCGGTTATGGGCGCGATGCCATACAACCATTAGCAGTTAACCAGCCTCGGATTGTTAATTCCGGTACACTGCTTCTTAAAAACGCGAAACCTTCATTAGACTTTTCGGGCGGTACTAGCCAGATACCCCTTTATCTTCAGACTCTCCGGCCTGCCACATGGCTGACCAACACGCTCTACTCGCAGAATGTAGTTACCGCCGATGCTTCACCTGCATCTGCCTACCAGATACCCATAAGTACCACCGCCAGCAATGGCCCCAACAACACCGTGATGCACTACGGATACCGCAGCCCAAGCCAGTACACTGTTGCACAGTATGGCAACGACCAGAATTTTGAAATATATGCTACCAATGGTCTGGAGTTGCATACCGCGGTTAAAAATACCATGAGCTCAAGCCAGATGTACCACAACGGCACTTTTCTGGGAACCGTAACAAGTGGCGCCGGTTCGCACATGTATGACCTTGGCCTGCTTAATATCGGATATTATATCCCTACCGGAAGCAATTATAAAGGTTCCATCTCCGAAATTACAGTATTTGCGCAAGCCATAACAACAGAAGTGGGTGTATTAAATTCGAATCAGCTTGCCTATTATGGCATTTCGACATCAACATGGACAGGAAACACCGATACTGACTGGACGAAAACCACAAACTGGTTGCCTGAAGTAGTACCGACCTCGACTTCGCCTTCAATGGTTGTAATTCCAAATACAACCAATAAACCTGTTATTGGTGCTACAACCACCGCCCCAGCAACCAGCATCCTGGTTCAATCGGGAGCTACACTTACTGTAAACTCAGGAGGTACCTTACAACTTTATGGCAGCCTGGTAGGTACAAGCAGCAACTGCTTTATCAACGGCACGCTTGAATTTATGAATACCGGACAAACTATTATAGGGGGTACTTATAATGCCGGAACTGTAAATAACCTTAAGTTAAGCGGGGCAGGAGGCTCCATTGTATCGATGGTTGCCGACCTAAAAGTGCAGAATGATCTGAACATTGGCACATTCAGTAAATTATATATTCAAAACTCAAAACTTACACTTAATGGCACAGTTTCAGGAGCAGGCACACAGGGACTTCGTGGCAGCACCTATGCCAGCCTTGAGATTACAGGCACGGCAGCACCTACTATAAGTTTCGATCAATCTTCGCCATATAACAACATCAGGAATATGATAATCAGTACCTCAGGGGTTGTTACTCTGGCTTCTAACCTTATAATTCCAGCTAATGGAGGATTGACTTTTTCGAATAACGGGAAACTGGCAATTGGCTCTAACACCCTGACTTTAAGCGGTGGAGTTACCAATACTACAGCAGCCGGGTTGAGGGGCAGCAGCAGCAGTAATTTATTAGTTAACGGAACCATAAACCGTACAATTAGTTTCGACCAAACTACAGCAGGTACAACCAATATGCTGAACAATTTCAGCATTAATACTACCTCGGCCAACACAATAACTGCCGGCAATGACTTTTCGATAAACGGAACCCTGACCATTGCTTCAGGCCAAATATTGAATATGGGAACCTATACCATGGGAGGAACATTGAGCACCGTTGCCAACAGCGGAACAATCCTGACTCAAAATACATCATCAACACCCATTCCGACAGGAAAAACGTGGGGCGGTACTGTAAACTACAACAGCACATCTACTGCTCAAACAGCAATGGCAGGCACTTACAATAATCTTACTATAAGCACCACAGGCGGGGCAACGGCAAGCGGAGATATTACTGTGAACGGGATTGTCAGCCTGGCAGCAAATCCAAATGAAACCAACGGTGCATTGGAAATGACAAATAGCTATGGCGACTATTCAAATGTGCTAACCCCAACAAATGAACTTACATCGAGATATACAGCCGCCTGCGATATCCTTGACTCCGATATACTTACAATGGGGCCATCAGCTACCTATTCAGGCACAGGGGATGTTACAGGAAGAGTTAAGCGCACTGCACTGCTGGCAAATACCGAGTACACTTTTGGCAGTCCTTATTCAACCATCACTTTTTCCTCAGGTGGTACAATGCCTGCATCGGTTATGTTTGTAATTACCAAAGGATCGGACAGAGGAATACATTCAAATTTAGAAACTACGGTGGCGCGGCTATACCAGATATTTCAAACCGGCGGCAGTGGAAATACGTTTACGCTTAAGCTAAGATATCTGGATAGTGAACTAAATTTAAATGTTGAAAACAATCTTGTTCTATGGGATCATCATATACCTTATAGTACGAACAACACTCCTCATCAGCATGGGAAAACAGCGCAAAACAGCAGTGAAGACTGGGTTGCTATTTCGGGCCATGCCATCTCATACCTGGCTACCGAAGAAATTGTGGGTTCTCCCCACCGTTCAAAATACTGGATGATAAATACTACCGGAGATTTACCCTCCTCCACAAAGTGGCTAGGTGCTGATTTTTCATATCCGACCAAATGGGATGATGTCACAAACTGGACAAACGGAATTCCTTCTTCTTCACTAAATGCAATAATACCATCAACTGCATATGCGCCAACTTTGGCAACTACTTCAGATGCAAAATCTATTACTATTGAATCGGGTGGTACTTTAAACGGAGGAACAGGAACTACACTTACTGTTTCCGGAGGTATTGCATATAACGGAGGTGTAGGTTCGTGGAATAATTCCGGCACTTTTAATCCAGGTACCAGTACTGTTCAGTTTAATTTCTCAGGTGCTACCATTACGGGTACAACTGATTTTAACAATCTTACAGTTCTTACCGATACAGCAGTACTTACTCCTCAATCGGGAACTATTTTACGAATTGGCGGAACTCTGGCACTCAATGGTACCGGCAAATTGAATACCTATCTCTTCGACAACACGGTAGAATATAACGGCGCAAGCCAAGCAGTGGTTATACCTGCAGGCGCAACACCAGCCTACCGTAATCTGATTATAAGCGGTAGTGGAATAAAAACTTTACCAACAGAAGCCTTATCTGTCCTTGGTGATTTTTCGATGTCAGGCACCGCTGCTACAGCGCCATCACACACATTAACTATTGGGGGTAACTTTGCCATAGGCTCAGGAACCACTTTTAACGCCGGAAACGCTACACATACATTGAAAGGCAATTTTACCAACGACGGAACTTTCAGCGGAAACGGAAGCACTCTTTTAATGAACGGCACTTCCGCACAAAGCATCGGAGGCACTGAAGCTACAACTTTGGGAAACCTTACCATCGACAACGCTGCAGGAGTAGGATTTGCGAACAACCTGGTTACCACCCTAAGTGGCAACCTGGTAATAAACAGTGGAAAAGTTCTTACTATAGATAATGAGAAAAAACTCACCATAAACGGAAATTTAACTAACAACGCAGGTAACAGCGGATTGTTAATTAACACCGGAGGCTCCCTTATCACCAACGGAAGCGTTGCCGGAGGAGCCACCGTGCTTCGAACCATTGATGCAGACGAGTGGCATTTAATCTCGACACCTGTGAGCAACGCAGTTTCGGGTATGTTTATTGATCAGTACCTGCAAACACACGACGAAGCAAGTAACCTTTACAGCGATATTATTCCCACAGATGTATCACTTTTAAAATTAAAAGGATATGCCTTGTGGACAGTTAACAATCCCTATACCGCACAATTCGAAGGCACCCTTAATACCGGTAACCAAAGTATTGCTACCTCAAAACTCAATGCTGGCTATAACCTGGTTGGCAATCCGTATCCTTCAAGTATCGACTGGACATCAACAGGGATTACTAAAAACAACATCAACCCTACGGTTTATATGCATGTGGATGCCTCAAAATGGGCAACTTACAATTCTACCAGTGGAGCAAACACCAACGGAGGAAGTCAGTATATACCGCCTTGTCAGGGTTTCTTTGTTGAAGCAACAGGAGCAGGTTCGCTTGCAATAACTAACAGTGCCCGCACGCACACTTCGAACCAGTTTTTTAAATCAGGCGACAATCCAATTGCTGACCTGGTAAGGTTGCAGGTTTCAGGAAACGGTTATTACGATGAGGCAGTGGTGGTTTTTATACCTGGCACAACTACTGAATTTGACGGCGCCTATGATGCACGAAAGCTATTCGGATATGTTAATGAAGCTCCGCAAATTTATACGCTTGGAACTACCGAATTATCAATCAACTCACTACCCGAAGCTAAAACGGTTCCTGTAGGCATACACGCCGGTGCTAACGGAAACTATACTATCGAAGCCACAGAAATCAACGATTTCAGTGAACTGACTCTTGAGGACAGGATTACCGGTATTTTCACCAATTTGTTGTCGGATTCCTACACGTTCGATTTTATCACCGGCGAAACCGAAGATCGCTTTTTGCTTCATTTCGGACCGTTATCAGTTGAAGATAATACACAAACGCCCCTTGCTGAAATTTACAGTTACCAGAAAACGGTGTATATAAATTTATATGATCTAGATGATTGTGACATATACATTTACAATACGGCCGGACAAGTAGTTGCCTCCCTGGCTTCAGCCAGCGGCATGGTAAGGATGAATGTAAATACCAGCGGAATCTACATCGTGAAAGTGGTAACTAAAAATGAAATCCAGACCAGGAAGTTGTTTCTCAATTAACTAATCATCACAAAAACACATTACAACTATGTATACAATACGGATTGTTAAGTTTACTGCCATACTGATTTTTGTGCTGAGTTTTACCTTTTTACCGGCACAAAACCCGCCACATCCCAATGGTGGCGGAGCGCCAGGCTCAGGCAACACCGTTGTTGGCGGACAACAGGGCGGCGCGCCTATTGGCAGCGGCAATTTATTGCTGATAGGCCTTGCTTTGCTTTACGCGACAAAGAAAGTTAAGGAATCGAGGAAGGAAAAGGCTTTGATGTAAGATTTTGTTACAAGGCGAGGGGTCGACAGGGAGAAGGGAGACTCTGAGAGGGGCGACATGGCGAGGGGCGACAAGGCGAGGTTGTTTCGTAAATCGTAAATTCCACAAGTTCCTAAATCCAAATTCGAAGAACCAAAATTCTGATTCTAAGTTAAGAGCGTTCAAAATGGAATATCTATTGAATAGCTCAATAAACATTAAAATCAGTGTACACTTTAACAAATAGACCATACACTTTACCTGGTGAACGGAATATTTCAACAAGCGGCCCGCAGATTTCATAAAGTTGCCCGCACGCTTTTACAAACGACTGTATTATTTCAGGGAGTGGATCACGCACATCGGTATATGACTTGAATACTTCTTAAAGCAGGCCAAACAATTCTTCGGGTGAGCGGAAAATTTCTCCAAGTTGACTGAATACTTTATCAAATTACCCTTAGAGTTCTCAGGTTGAACCGCATACTTCTTCAAGTGTGCGAAATACTGCTTTGGTTGACGCACACACTTCTCCGGCTTGCATATACAAACAAAATAATGCCAACCCAGACGTATTTCTAATAGAAAAAGAAACACAAAATCAATAAGCTTCTGTTAATGCGATAACAGCTCAAGTAATGGGTTATTAACAATTTATGTTAATATCTTTTTAATAATTAAAGGAAATAAGTATACTAATTATACTTATCCTGATGTATCTTTGCATCATCAGGATGAAAAGTATTTTCTCCAATCGAGAGAAACTTTGGCTCCTTACTCAAACTACTTGTTTACTCATTACCAACTCGGACTGCTATGAATGCCGCTTCTGCATTATTCTTTTCGCATGCACATCCTATATTTTCGAGGCTGATTACCTTTGCAGGCTGGTATTGCATTTATACGCTTTTGTGCGATGCAGTTGCGAAAACCCACTATAATTTCATCAATTCAGGTGGCCGGGTTTTAGCATTGTGTACAATTTTTCACCAATTTTATTACTATTCATTTGTACCCGACCTTCGGGTGGAAATAGCTATGCTTATCGGTAATCCTAATCCCGGGTTGATACTGCCAGCCCGACGTTGAGGCCGAAGGCATAAGATGCATGCCGAAAACACGGTAAACAGATCGTAAATACGGCCGCTAATCAAAAACCAAAGTATCGAAATCCAAAAACCACGAAATGATTGATTCCATGAATCTGAGCCGGGAGGCATGAGATTCATAACTTGTAGTACTAATTTTTTTCAAAAAACAATGAAAAATTATATTTCTCATTATATCCGTTACAAGGCAATACAAAGGGTCATTGAAAAGTACCCCGCCCAGTTCGACGGAAAATCAGACGTTCAGCCAGCAATTGAATTATTTGCTGCAAATACTAACCGCATAGGCATATTACTTTCAAGCCTTGCCCGTCCGCGAAAGATACTCAGCGGACCCAAAATTGACAAGGAATTAAAGCTTCGCAAAACGCTTTTCTCCTTGTCCGATCTTGGTGTTTTAATGGGTACACGTCGAATGGATACACCCCAGGTAAATTTCTTTAAAGAATCAAAGAAAGGAAGCTGGAAGTATTCCGCATGGGCCATGCATAATGCTGCTGAACAGGTATATACCGAATTAGCAGCCTATCAGGAAGTGATTGTAAACATTGGCATTACGCCTGAAATTCTTGCAGCATTCCAGCAGCAGGTTCAGGAGTTTGGCGAATTACTCGATACAACCGATGCCCAGTACAAGGACCGGAAATCGGAACGGGAAGAACTCCGCTCCTTTTTTCAGGCCAACACTGCTTTGCTCCGCGAACAGATCGAACCGGTTATCAGGTTCGAATCTATTGTTGAACCAGGACTCTACCGCGAGTATAAAATCGCACGTAGCACCGGTGCCCGCAAAAAGCAAGGTAGTAGCATCGAGCTCCTTTCGGATATTTCGGGAACAGTTTCCGATATCACCACAGGTGAACCGGTTGCCAATGCTACGGTTATTATAGCTGACCGCGAATTACTGACTGTTACCGATTCGGATGGTTATTACCAGTTCGATGAAGTACCGGTAGGTGATTCGATCCTAAGCTGCCATGCTACCGGCTACCGACTGCCTGAAAAGGTAAAGGTAAAAACCGCAGATGGCGAAAGCCTGCAGGTTGACTTCAGCCTGCAGCCAGATGCTGGCGAACAAGCCGCTTAAGTTTACATCAGTGTGAACAGGCCGGCCGGTATTAAACCGGCCGGTTTTTTTATATGCATTAAAATAAAAATCTATCCTATATTTGTTGATGGAAGTTACTTAAAAAATGATTGTATAAATAGTATTTAAATTCCATATAAATGCACTTCTTCCAGAACTCTGTCCTCAACAAGCACCTCAAATCACAGGATGCTCAAGCAATAAAAACTGCATATACAAAGTTTACGGCTCGTTTTCATGATACTGTTGTACAGGAAAATATCCGCAATAGTAAAGAGGAACAATACCAGGGTGAGTTTTTGATTGATCTTTTTGTGAATGTGCTTGGATACACCAAAAATCCGGCACCAAACTTCAATCTCACAACTGAATATAAAAATGTTAAAGACAGTAAAAAAGCTGATGGTGCCATCCTTATTAAGCAATTGGCGAGGGAGCATGCTCCCTCGCCAATTGATCATGCTCCCTCGCCAATTGATCATGCTCCCTCACCAATTGATCATAGTGCAAGGGTGATTGCAGTTATAGAGCTGAAAGGAACAGAAACTACTGACCTCAACCGAATAGAAGCACAGGCCTTTGGTTATAAAAATAACCAGCCCGAATGTACCTATGTTATCACCTCCAATTTCGAAAAGCTGCGTTTTTATATTGATAATGCCATTGAGCATATTGAATTCAACCTGTTTACGCTTACCGAAAAAGAATTTGAACTGCTCTGGCTGTGCCTGGCGTATGTTAATATTGAGAAAAATCTTGCCAAACGCATAAAGGACGAATCCGTTAGCCAGGAAGATGTTATTACCAAAAGTCTGTACAACGATTATTCGTTGTTTAAACGCGAACTGCATCAGAACCTGGTAGCTCTCAATCCGGATTATGATCCACTGACGCTCTTTAAAAAATCGCAAAAGCTGCTTGACCGTTTCCTGTTCCTGTTTTTTGCCGAGGACAGGCAATTGCTGCCACCTAATTCGGTGCGGCTTATATTGGACGATTGGCGCGATTTGCAGGATCGTGATGTTCAAATACCCTTATACGACCGCTTTAAAAAGTATTTCGAATACCTCAATACCGGCTTTAAAGGAAAACGTTATGATGTTTTCGCATACAACGGCGGCTTATTTAAAACCGATGCGTTGCTCGATGCATTGAAAATTGAAGATGAGTTGCTTTACAGGCACGCCATGAAACTTTCTACCTATGACTTTGTAAGCGAAGTGGATGTGAATATCCTTGGCCATATTTTCGAAAATTCCCTCAACGAACTGGATGAAATAAAAGCACAGCTCGAAGGGCAGCAGGTAGATAAAGCAAAGAGTAAACGCAAAAAGGATGGTGTTTTTTACACTCCCAAATACATCACAAAGTATATTGTTGATAATACCGTTGGCAAACTTTGCACTGAGAAAAAAGCCGAACTGCAACTTATTGAGGAAGAATACACTACCGACCGCAAACGCACCAAGAAAACCATACAGCCTTTATTTGATAAACTCACTGACTACCGCAACTGGCTTTTGCAACTTACCATCTGCGATCCTGCCTGCGGCTCGGGAGCGTTCCTTAACCAGGCGCTCGACTTCCTTATAAACGAGCATCGATATATTGATGAATTGCAGGCCAAGCTTTTCGGCGATGCACTGGTGCTGAGCGATTTCGAAAAGAATATACTCGAAAATAACCTGTTTGGCGTTGATTTAAACGAGGAGAGTGTTGAGATAGCCAAATTATCCTTATGGCTGCGTACCGCACAGCCTAACCGCAAACTGAACGACTTAAACAACAATATCAAATGCGGCAATTCGCTTATTGACGATCCGGCGGTGGCAGGTGATAAGGCGTTTAACTGGCGTGAGGAGTTTCCATCAGTTTTTCCCGAAAAGGCAAAAAGAGCCTGGCATGTTACAACCGCCACACACAATTCGAGGTATTCGCAAAGGATGATCGACTACCATGTGCAGGTTGGTGAGCCGGTGTGGTTATCAGAAAAGGAAGAAATTATAGTGACTGAAACTATTGCCAAAATTGTAATTGAAGATAAGCTGAATGTTATGGCTTACAATATTTGTGGCGATCATATGCATATTGTATTGGCATGTGAGGAGGTGGAACTGCCATCAATTATGCAGAAAATAAAAAGTATGAGCGCCCGCGCCTGCAATATTGCCATGGGACGTACCATACCTCAAGCCGTGGAGAATACTCCACGGCTTGAGGATGCAAGGGGTAAAACACAATTTCATCTTTGGACACAAAAATTTGGCAGCAAGGAAATTGTTACTGAAGAGCAGCTTAACAATACAATTGCTTATGTGCAGAATAACCGCAGAAAACATCAATTAGCTTCCCAAAATATTGATAACAGTGGTGGAGATAACAGCTGTGGAGCATGCTCCACAACTGTTGATAATACTGATGCTGATAACAATGGAGAATACCCCATTACTCATGTTGCAGATCCTGCTAATTCTACCATTCCAGCCAATTCTATTAATGGCGATGGAGCATGCTCCATCGCCATTAATACAGCCATTAACACAGCCATTAACACTGTTCTTTACACCATTGCTGCTACTTTTACCTCTTCTGTTTCTTATGCACTGCGCACTGAGTATAATGGTGGTTTTGATGTGGTGATTGGGAATCCGCCGTATGTTAATGCAAATGATTTAAAAAAGAACTCATCCATTGACGAATATGAGTATTTAAAAGATAAATATGTAACGGCAAAAGGCACTGTTGACCTATATATTTATTTTTTTGAGAAAGGTCTAACCATTATTAAAAATGATGGTATTTTATCATACATAACTCCCAATAGATATTTATCGGCAAGCTATGGAGCTGCGTTAAGAGAATTTCTGATTTTAAAACACAAAATCGAAGCATTAATTGACTATTCAGACAAGAATGTTTTCCCAGATGCAAGTACTTATCCCGTAATTAGTTTTATCAGAAAAGCAATAAATCCAAACTATGAAGTACTTACAGGAAAATTCAATGAAACTACCAAAGAGTTGATTTGTAAGAATTTCCCGTCAAGTAAATTAACAATTCTTGAAGAATATATATTAGGATTTTTATTGAATGACAAGCTTGTAATTACTGAAAAGATTATATCCATAGCTGAATCATTATCTAATGTTGGAAAGATCAATGCAACTTCCACCGCTAAAGAAGCCGATGACTATTCTGATCTAATTAATGAAATAAAAGGATTTAAATTAATTAATACGGGAACAATCGATCCTTACACAAACAGCTGGGGTGTAGACTTTTTAACTGACAAAGGGAAAAAGTATACAAATCCTTACCTTCCTAAAGAGTCTGGAATTATTTCAGCTAATAGAATTTCTTTGTATAATTCTTCAAAAATTGTAATTTCAAAAATTGGATTACAGTGTGAAGCTTTCTTTGATGAGCATGGAGAATATGCTTCAATTAACACAAACTGTATTCATTCATTTACTGAGGATTATCTACCTGAGTATGTTTTGTGTTGGTTAAATTCCAAGCTATATAATTACCTTTTCGAATGTTTTTTTGATGGGTTAAGAATGTCAGGTGGATACCTATTGTATTCAGCTCCCAACTTAAAAAACACTTATATATACAAGGCGAGTCTAGAACAACAACAACACTTCAAAGAGAAATCTAAGCTCATGCTTTCACTCAACACGGATTTGCAGGTAACATCCCAAAAATTCCAGCGCACCATCCAGCGTAAATTTAACCTGGAAGATTTGCCCGGCAAATTGCAAAACTGGTATCTCCTCTCCTATTCTGAGTTTATTACTGAACTGGCAAAAAAGAAAGTAAAACTCTCCCTTACCGAAGAAGCCGAATGGGAAACCTACTTCTTGCAGGAAGCAAAACAAGCACTTGCATTAAAATCCGAAATCGATAAAACGGATAAGGAAATAGACAGGATGGTGTATGAGTTGTATGGGTTAACAGAGGAGGAAATTAAAATTGTTGAAGGCAATTAATTCTGTCAAAAATCATATTTTTACTTCAAAATGATTTATAAAATTCGAAACAGTAAATAACAATGGATATTGATAAAATAAAAGCTAATATAGTTACCTCTGTGTATCATATTACTCATGATAAAAAGATTTCATTACATAATCACATACACCACAATGAACTATTTTATTGTTTAAAAGGCGAAGGTTTTGGCATATTGGAAGATGAAGAAACCGAAATTTCAGAGGGTGATGTATTTGTTGTGCCTAATGGAGTTATGCATGCATTACGAACTAAAGGCCAATTATGGGTAAGCTCATTCTTGATCCCTGCTTCTAATAATAAATAATTTGATTACCGGAATACGTTTGGATCTGGATGCGGAATGTGCAACTTATTTTATGCAGGAAGCAAAACAAGCCCTTGCCCTAAAATCCGAAATCGATAAAACGGATAAGGAAATAGACAGTATGGTTTATAAGTTGTATGGGTTAACAGAGGTAGAGATAAAGTTTGTAGAAGGAGAATAACGCCTGCAAAGCACCAATTTGTTTCCTGCTGAGTAATCAGTCATTGCCTAAAAGTATGATACATGCATAAAAATATAATCCAACATATCAGGCAGCATACTGATTTAAGTGATAGCGATGCTATAATTTTAAATAAGTATATAGAAATACATCAATTCAAAAAGAAGGAATTTATATCTCAGGAAAGCAGGGTATGTAAACATCTGTACTATGTCGAAAAAGGATGTTTGAGGATGTACTTCATAAATAAAAAAGGCGTAGAGCAGATTACTCAGTTCGCTTTGGAAGGTTGGTGGATTTCGGACTACCAGAGTTTTTTAAATAATACTCCTTCTCAATATTATATCCAGGCTATTGAAGCATCCGGAATAGTTTCAATTGAAAAACAAAATCTGGATAATTTACTCATCGAATTACCACAGTTAGAAAAGTATTTCCGACATATGCTCCAGAAAGATGTTGCCGGAGCACAGCTTAGGTCTAAATTACTGTACGAAATGACGAAGGAGGAATTTTACGTTCATTTCAGCACATCATTCCCTGATTTTATGCAGCGGGTACCACAATATATGATCGCCTCCTATCTCGGACTTACACCTGAATACCTGAGCGAACTACGTAAAAAAAACATATAGTTTGAATTTCTTAATCCAGTTTAATTTTTCTACTCATACTCCTGGGTACATTTGCAGCATTAACCAAAACTAAAATTTTAAACCATGGATGCAAAAGCACAAGTATTAGAAGTAATGAAAAAGGAAGGAAAACCGTTAAATGCCGGTAAAATTGCAGAATTATCAAATCTTGACCGTAAAGTGGTTGACAAAGCAATGGCTGAATTGAAAGCGGGCGATTTAATTATTTCGCCTATCAGATGTTACTGGCAGGCAAAGTAGAATTGTTTTAAAAAATCAAACACCGAAATACCATGAACAAATTAAGCGAAAAGTTTTTAGAAGTATTAAAGCACGAAGGTGTAGTATCAATCATGTCGTGGGGTGTGGAACCACATTTAGTTAACACCTGGAATTCATACCTCGTAGTTACTGACGATGAGCGCATTTTAATTCCGGCATATGGCTTTCGTAAAACACAAAAAAACGTTGAGATAAATAAGACTGTTAAAATTGCCCTTGGCAGCAAGGATGTATTGGGATACAAGGATTATCAGGGAACAGGTTTTATAGTTGAAGGTACTGCAGCTTATATCGAATCGGGCACTGAATATGACATGATGAAAAATAAATTTTCATTCCTTACCAGGGTGCTGGAGATAACTGTGAATAAAGCAAAGCAAATGTTATAGTAAAAACCTGATCAAACTAATTAGTACTGATTCAGCCTTAAGACCCGGAAGATCAAGCTGTGTTTATAATTCCGGAATCGATAAAATCAAAAGCGGGTTCTTCAAACAAGACGATCACTGCGATTGGAAAGCCATCCAATCTTGGCCTGCTACTCTTGAATCAATATAACCATCAAATGATTTCATAACCATCATGAGGTAATGAACACCAGAAATAACTACCATCTTCCTTCTACAAAAGCAATGCCTCCCCACAGCCTTATTTGATGTAATATGATTATCATTTTTTTTTTAATAATGTATTACTGTTTTAGTTCTGATCCTTGCCAGATACCGTCTTCTTGCCTCTTCAGGATCAGCATCTAGTGCAATAAAAATTGTTGTTTTCTCATCTATTTGAATTGCCTGCAACTTTCTTACATCAGGAGAATCAAACGTATTATGCTTTTTTTCGCTCATAACCGTCTTTTTTTACAGAGCTGAATATATGCCTTGCATTGTAGAGTCATAAAGATAATACAAAAAACATTCAAATGCAATATTTAAAATATTTGACCCTCGTTCGCGCGCGACTTACTTTCTGTCGCGTGCGTGATATAAATATGACGTAATTTCCCTGCTGCCGCGCGTTTGTAGCCCGGATGGTGTATGAGTTGTATGGGTTAACGGAGGAAGAGATAAAGATTGTAGAAGCAAATTGAGGGATATTCACTCTTTTTAAGTAGTATTCCTGGTGCCGTTTCTATTTAAACCGGATCTGCAGTTCTCAAAAAATATTTTTTAGAGCGGAAGAAAGAATAAAAAAAGGATCCTTTTGTTAGAAACTATTTAAATTTGTCGATTCACGAATTACAAGATATGACGATGTCAGCAGATTCCTATCTTTTAATTTTAAAAACTAAACCTGAACCGGATATGGGAAATCGTAAATCAATATTACTGCTATTCGTCTTAACGATTCTAATACTGTCGGGCTACCCGGATAAGTTGTTTGCCCAGAAATTAATACTGATGGACAGTGAGAACGATAACAAAATTGTTAATGATTCCACTATAACCATTTATAGTACCGATCCATCCATTTTGGATCTTACAGCTATGTTTACAATTAAAAATACTACTGAAGTTCCACTCGCGGTTTTTTTAAGAAAGAAAATCAATTATATAAGCGACAGCACTACTGATTTCTTTTGTTTTTATATCAAATGCTGGCCGGATACGGATACTACCAATCTTGCAGATACTATTCCTCCCGGAGGTGAAGATCACAATTTTGCCTCGCATGTTGTTCATAAACGACGGTTTGATTATCCACAGCCGGAGCTGCCCGCGGGTATAAGTTCAATAACGTACACTGTTTTCGACAATACAACCTTTTCTGAGCCGGTCGAGGCCAGTGTTACCGTCATTTATCATCTTAGCCCATTGAAAATCGCAGATCCGGTTTATAAACTAACAGAAGTGTATCCAAATCCGGCAAAAGAGTATTTACAGGTAAAAACAAACAATCTGTTTAACGGAAATGTGAAAGCTGTCATTTTTAATTCGATGGGTTCAGAGGTTAAAAGCGAAGATGTTATAGTAAATAATGATCTTGCTACTATTCAAACACATGATCTTTCACCTGGATTTTATACGGGTTTTCTCACTCTTGGGAATAAACAGGTTGCAAGTTTTCGTTTTATTGTACAATCGAGATAAGTTTTTCTACTGTTTGCTAATTGTGTGCAATCTTTGTTAGGCTGTCGCAAAATAGCTATTCGGTTTAAAATCAGCAAATAGAAGTATTGAACGGTAAAGTATTTTAATAAAAGATCACTTGCATTTATCGTCGCAACAGCAACAACATCCAATGGGCTGAATATCTACCACGGTACCATATTTATCAAAGTAGTAATGACAGCAATTCATAAGCTTATCTTTGAGCATATTTCTGGCACGAAATGCCCGGGTTCTTGCTGCAGTATGACTAATTCCTCTTAGTTCAGCATATTCTCTATGACTCATGCCACCCAATTCAGTCTCACAGAGTACATCGCAATATTCAGGAGGCATATCATTCATCATTTTTACCATATCTAAAATAGCATCACTCATATATTGATTTTCAGCTTCTTCGCTGGTTATATCAATCTCATTAATATCTATTTTGGTTGTTCGACCTTGTACTCTAAAATAATCATACACAGTGTTGCGTGCCACCTGGTAAACCCATGCCTGTAATTTACTATCATCCTGGAGTTGGCCTATCAGCCGGTGAATTTTGAGGAATACCTCTTGAAGCAGATCGTCGGCGGTTGCTTCATCTTTAACCAAATTGAAAATAAAAGTCCTGAGCTTTTCATTAAACCTGTTCCAGATTTGCTCAACATATTTCTGATTTGTGATTTCCATAAACAGGATTTATTTCGGATTGAGGACTTATTTATGATATTGATTGCAATATTATCAAAAATTTATTTGAACTGACTCATATTCAATTGTTTTTGAAACATTCCCTTTCTTCAAATAGAAAAAAGCAATAGGGTACTCCCGTCGGGTCGGATTTGGAACCCCACAACCGTATACTATAAGGATTTAAAACATGCTGCAGCCTTGCCAGCTGTTTACCTGAGTTTACCTGCGCATAGCAGGCAGGTTTACCTGTGCGTAGCAGGCGGGCAGGGAGCTCAGCGAAACTAAACCCGAAACCATTTTTTGACAAGTTACAGATAACAAGTCAGTTACATATGCAATTTATAATCTATAAAAATTACATCATATAAATCCAATCCGCTGGTTTCTTAGCTATATTTACAGCTGTTTCCAACCAGCACTATTCGGTTAGTATTACATAACCAAACCTGGTTCAAAATTCAAAGTCAGAATTGAATGGAAAACAAATTTCAGCACTCATACCCTACCCTTTTGAAATAACGTATTTTGCATATCCTGATTCTGATTTCAGGATAAAACCGGCTTTAACCCGCTTATACTATGCGAAAACTACACTGCAAGAATAAGGAATACTACCTCTGGCTTGTTTACGTTTCAATGTTCGTTTTTGTATTTCTGGTGCTACCATTTTCAGCAAAGTCACAGGGATGGGGATTTACGTTTCAGTTAAGCCAGTCAGGTCCTTGTTCAGGCACCATTCCTACCATACCCACATTCACGGTTCCGAGTGTATTTCCTAATCAGGGTCAGTGCGATGCGTTAAGGCAAACCATCCTCGACATTAAAGTAAGCGCTCCGCAATACGATGATCAAGGGAAATATATCGGCGACTGCTCCGTATTTTATACCTGCTCGGCCTGCACAGGTTCGGATATTGTAACAACCTCGAGCCTTTACAACCCGGGAAGCGTTTCCATCGATGGCCTTACCCAGGGCACTGCATTTTTCTCGCCTCACGAAAGCGAAGCCCTTCAAAGCTGGATCAATGACTATACACAGAAAATGACTGCCATGGGTTGGCAGGTTAACGGTGGCAAACCGATAACTTTTCAGGATATTCCGCTTACGGATGACAATGAATTTAATAAATATTACATCGATCAGGTGGTGCGCTTTGAAAAGCCTGAACAGGGCGGCGTGGTTTACCTTAAGGAAGGTCAGGGTGTGGTTGATCCCAACGCGCTAAAAGGAAAAGAAGCCGCAGCAATAACAACTACTACGGAAGGAAGTGCAGTCACCCTTATGCGCGATCCGGAGGAAGGAAAGACCGATGAATATTTCAGAACACACTTTTCGCCGGTTAATCCCGATAAAGGTCTCGATGGCGTTTATGTCGGTAATGCTGAGCCGGAGCCTTTCTGGACTACCGATCAGATGACTGAGCTTGCAAAAGCAGCTGTTGGCATTCCCCTTATGTTTCTGGAAGGGGCCTATGCGTATGCCGCTATTCCTATTGTAAATCTTGCATTTGAAGACTATAAGGCTGGCGTTCAGCTATACAAACTTATTAACGGTGAAAATGTGACGGTGCCAACCACTGGCCAGATATTTGTTAACACCGGAAAAAATTCACTTCTGGATGTTACTACAAAAGTAATTGACGAATACGGAATAGGGAAAATTGTTGGAAAAACACTGGGATCTGAAGCTGCTAAGCTGTTTGGTTACTCGCCCGGTATAGCAGGAAGCGCGGCCACAGGATGGGGAATCTCTAAAGCAGGTCCCTGATAAAATCAGCCATACATTTAATAAAACCTGTATGCAACTTACGCTAAAAATACTTATTTACCTGTTACTGCTTTTGCTGCCTTTTACAGGCTTGGGAATGTATTCCGATACACTTCGAATTGAAGTCCTTCTGAACGAACAAATGCTTATTGAAAGCAAAGTAAACGGAAAATTTATTCACTCTTTCGATATTACTTCCGAAAGGAATATTATACTATCAACAAATGAAAAACTTTACCTTCTGGGATGGGGCGGATTATTGCCGATAGAAAAAAACATACCCGGCCAACTTAATTCATTTTCATTTACACCCGATGGCTTTCTGATGGCAACGCGAAACAGCGAACTCGTAATTGCTGATTCGTCGGGAATTTTCCGTAAACTATACAACCTGCCTGAACCCGGCATGCAGCTTGCCGCCGGAAAACAGGTGATGTATCTTTACAGCAGCAACCAAAGCAAAAACAAACATATTCTGTATGCCATAGCCAGGGGTGGTAAATTCGCCCGGCTTTTCGATGTGCCCTCCCCTATTAATTCGGTTGCCGAAATGGGAAATACAATTCTTTTTGCTTCGGGCAACACGGTTTTTCAGTTTACGCCCGAAACCAAAATGCTTAAAGCTTTGGTAACCGCTCCGGGAAACAGAACTATCAAATCCATTGCCGTTGATACGCTTAATAAAAGAATATTTTTTGCAACTGACAGCGCGGTTTATTCGGTTAAAGATAATCAACCGGCCATAATTACCGGTACTCTGGGTGGTACAATACGTTATTTCAAAAATGGGCTGCTTGTGTTTAACCCTGAGCGTAAACTCCTGGTCAGGTTTGCCGGTATCGAAAAAATAATTTCAGCCTTACCCGTTAAAGAACCGGCTAAGGTTGAAACAGTTACAAAACAATCTGCTGAAATACTTACAAATGCAACAATAACCGATTTGGTTAAAAACAATCTGTCGGATGAAATCATCATAAATATCATTCAAAGGTCAAAAGTCGATTTTAACCTGAGTGTAGATGCTATGATTGAATTATCAAACAACCATGTTTCATCCGCTGTAATTATGGCTATGAAACAAGCCATGAAGAAACAATCCATAAAAACGCCATAAGCAATTCAAAAAGGTGCTGAGATGAAGAAAATAGTATTTGTTTTACTGGCAATGATTTTTGCGGGAAATAGTCTATACGCTCAAACGACTGATATACTTACAAACAGTTCCATTATTAAAATGGTTAAAGCAAAACTTTCGAACGACTTGATTCTGGATATGATTCAAACCTCGGAAGTAAAGTTCGATGTTAGTAATGATGCCATTAACACACTTAAGGCCGAACAGGTTCCGGATCAGATAATTGAAGCTATGAAAACGGTAGCACGTTCGCAGGAAAAACAGATGATTGCTGAACCGGCCGAAATACCCAATCAAAACACCCGGAAAACTGAGGCTGTGCCTATTGCGCCGGTAGTTGCTACAGCCGTTGTTACAACACCCGCTGCCACGCAGAAACCAGCTGTAAAAACAGAAGTTACCACCACCCCGAAAAGTGAACCAACAAAATTTCAACCTCAACCACTCACACCGGGAGTTAAAACCATTGCTGAACCCACTGAGCAAGCACCTGTGTTGGAAACGCTCAGCTATGTAATTCCAATAAGAGTGCTTGTAACTTATTACGAAAGCGAGTTCGATGCACTATCGGCTGAAATATCGCGCTGGGACAAACAGATACGGGATTCAGTGGAAGCCATTAACAGAATAAATGCACAGATCAGCCAGCTCGAAACTGAACTGAGGGCAAAGAAAAACGCTGATTCAAAGAAATATTCCGCCGAAATACTTGCATTGAAGAACAAACTTGACTTGCAGCGTGGCAGGTATAAACAGGCAAAGAACAATATGCTGAAGAGCGGTGAAGATTTATGCAAAAATCTGGAAGACATGAGCAATAAAAAAGCGACTTCCATTGCCGATAAATACGATGAAGCCCGTGCGCAGATCAAGGATATGAAGGTTGATCCCTCCAGAGTAGGCAGTTCTGTACCTGTGACCTTTACAAAACTCCGTATTTACGATAATACAACAAAGTTCCTTCAGCCCTTGTCGGAAATGCTGGTTTGGCACCAGAATGAAATTGACGAATTGTATAAAATCGCTATCCGATACAATGCTAAGGTAAAAGAGATTGTTGAAAAAGATGCCGAACTCAGCAAACAGCTTGAGCCAGTAAACAGCAAACTTGATGAATACAAAACCGATACTAAAAAATATAAACAGGAGATTGCCGCGCTGAAAAAACAAAAATCGGCCTTAGAAAAGCAACGCAAACAAGTTACTAAAGACATGGAAGATGACAGTGATGAATTAGTCAGTACACTGAAATTATTACGTGCCGAAATACAGGCTTCATCAAAGGAACGCTTTGCCGATATTATTAATAACATCACCTTTTTGTACCAGGAAAAACCAGCTTTATAGCCAATTTTATGATGAGTAAACTATCCCTGCAACCGAAACGCACCACCTTAAAAATAGCGTGGTTTTGTTGCGTATTTCTGCTGCTTTCGCTGATAAGCGAGGCAAGGGATATCTGCTGCCATTATTCGCTTACCACAGCAGAAACAGCCATAAAAACAGAAAACCCGGATTCGCCTGCCGGGAACCTGATTGGTGCACCCGGTTTACCTGCGCCGGCTTCACTCGAAAACGCCAGGATGCTGTTACTAACCGAAAACATAAGCAATGCTGTAGTTGAATATGCCAGACTTATTGCATCTGATTCGGGCAGTGTATCCCTGAATTCAGAATATGCGTATGCTCTTGCACTCTGCGGTGTTTACGACGCAGCACTTATCCGCCTCGACCGCATCTGGATCCGGAAATCCAGCAATACTGATGCCGGATACCTTGCTTCACAGGTTTTCCAGTTAATGGGGCACAAACAGTTGTCAGGTGAATTCTGGAAAGAAACTGATAACATGAAAGCACCTGTCTGGATTTCGGCAAAAGCACCGTCGTTAATACAGAAATACGGTAAACAAAGTCCGGCGAGCGCCTTCACTAACCACGACGATCTGGTTGCTGGCTTTAAACGTGCGAACCGCCTGGCAGCGCAAAATGCACTTCTCAGGTCAATTGCTTTGTTTGAGGAAATAACCACACGCTATCCGCAGGAATATCTTCCTTTGGTTGGTTATAGCATTGCTCTCGAACGTGCCGGATTACTGCTGAAATCCGCACAAGTTCTCGAAACAGCCCTCTCACTCTCCGGTAACAGCGCGGAAGAAGCTGAAACTAAACAATTTTTATCGCAACGACTCATCGCGGTGCGCGCCAAAATCAATACCATTAAACCGCAACCGGCAATGGCAGCTGCGCCTGCAAAATCTTTGGAAAAGAAAGTTAAACCCATGATGGCTTATGCCGGTGGAATGATTCACCCCGACTACCTAAATTTCAATCTGCGGTACGGTTACTTTATATCGGCAAAGGGCAACCTCTCAATGAATCTGGGATGGACAGGTAATTCGGGAGGATTATACTCCAATGTAGGATTGCTTTATTACCAGCGTCAAAAAGTTTTCGTGGCCGGACTGGGGCTAAGCGGAAGTTTTGGCAACGGGACATCGGTATTTTATCTTAAAATGTCGCCGGGGCTGAGTTTTATGAATAAAAAGAAATCAGCCAGCTGGGATATTTTTTGGGATGTACAGGTACCTTTCTCAAAAAAATATGCTACCACGGCCGGATTTTCAATAGGCAGGAGTTTTTATTTTGGAAACAGATAAGGTACAGATGAAGAAACTACAGATACTCATATTACTTCTGGTTGTAGCACAACAGTTTTCCATTGCGCAAAATGCAACGGAAAAACTGAATGTTTTCAGCTCAGACGTTTTACCCTCATACAGTTTGTATTTTGCATCGGCTCGCCTTACTCCCGACAATCAGCTGGAACTTACTGCAACCGCTGAATACAACCTGCTTTCAGCAAACATCAAGAAAACCATGATGAACAACCTGCTGCGTTCCTGGCACGAAACACTGGTGATTGTAAAATACGAATCCAAACGTGAACTTTGGGGATCGGAAGCAGATACTAATAGAGCTTTGTTATTGGAAAGTTGGGATATAAATGCTGCAGCTCCTGTGCAGGCAACGCAGACGAATCCATTGCCCGGTTCAAAATCGTCGATGCATCCATGGTTCTTTTACCTGGGCGGTAGCGAGATGATAGATTCGAACAAAAACATTAACATAGCATTCAGCAGCAGCGTTGGATTTTTCCTTCTAAAGAACCGCTGGGACCTGGCTGCTACATTTTCGGGCAGTGCAATGGGAAATTTCGGAAATGAATCAGATATGGCAGGCCAAACCAGCATCGGGTTGCAGAGCAAAGTATATTTCCCTATCGAAAAGTATCATATTAGTCCGAATATTGGCTTCGAAATAGCCCGGGCGCGTTATTCCATATCCGAAACCGTAAGCAAATCATTCACATCGGCACTGGTAACCGGAATCAGCTGGTATATTGGCATCGGCAGCCTCGACCTTGGTTTCCGCATAAGTGAACAATCAATGGTTATGATTGGGTACACTTTTGTTCCACGGTTAAAATCGAAATGAAATACCAGATACCAAATTCCAGGACCCAAATTCCAAGGTCCAAATTCCATGTTCAAAATTCCACGGTCGAAATTCCAAGGTCGAAGCCCCAAATCGTACCCCGTAAATCGTAAATTCCAGGTACTAATTCCTGCTTTTTAATTCGAGCCTCTTTAATCCTGAAACCTTTCAAAGCATTTCTCCGGTTAGCCATGTAGCAGTTTCAGCTACAATATTTTCGCGTTTTTTACTACATGTAAAAAGCGATTTCAGCTATATTAATATTATTAAGTCAGGACTATTTTTGGTTGTAAATAACAGGCGCCACAAATGAGCGCTTTATACTATTTATTTGAAAACCAGCAGAACTAATAACCAACCAGCTTTATGAAGAAATTTCTCCTTATCCTTATCCTATCAGGAATTATAAGCATTCCTGCAGTGTTGAATGCTCAGCAGGTAATAGTTAGCGACGACGCATCCTACACCACGCCAGCATCGGGAGCCATGCTGGATGTAAAATCGACGACAAAAGGATTTATTGTTCCAAGGATGACTACAGCCCAACGGACAACACTTGGAGCAACTACTCCTGCAAACGGCGTAGTAGTTTATGATACGCAATTAAAATCATTCTGGTACTGGGAATCAGGAGCATGGAACCAAATAGCCGCAACGGGAATCAACCTTACCGGTATTAAATTCGGTGATGCCAGCAATTATTCAACTTTCGAAGCGGATGGCACATTGCTTATGGTCGGAAATGCAACCGTGTATGATGATTTGAGAGTCCCCCTATCTGAACCTTCAACAGGAACTGTTAAACCAACCTGGGCAAAATTTCCATATGACTATGCAGGAACCGCACCATTCATAAATTGGTTTAAAGATTCCGGGGTTGACGAAATGTACTTCGTTGTGCAATTGCCTCACGATTGGGCAAACGGCACAAACTTATACCCTCACATACATTGGGTTCCGTCAGCTAATGGCGGAACAGGGCCAACTGTTCCGCGCTGGGTACTTCAATATACATGGGCAAGTTTGGGAGAACCATTTCCCGGATACACAGATAACGCTGGAACTACAACTGTTCCAAATGAAACTTTAGTTAAAGACCGCCATTACCTTACCCCATTAGGCGAAATAAATGGTGCTGGTAAAAACACTGTATCAAGTATGCTCGTCTGCAGAATTTACAGAGACGGAAGTCATAGTTCAGATACCTACGGGGGGCTTGCCGGGGCATTGGAAGTAGATTTTCATTATATTAGAAATACACTTGGCAGCCGCACCGAATACACTAAATAAAAATGCCTTATGAATTCAAAGAATTTTACCTTTCTGATTGTTGGGTGTTTATTTTCTGGTATGCTTGCAGCCCAGGGCATCATCATACAGCCCGGCTCCTATGTAACCGTTCAGAGTGATGCCTTTATCAAAACTATAGGTACGGCCGGATTAACGTTAAGTTCAACCGCTTCTGGTACCGGTTCACTGATCGATTACAATGCGGTTGGCGGAATTACTGTTAACGGAACATCCGCCGTTGAGCGATACATCCCCAATGATTTCAGATGGCATTTTTTATCATCACCTGTTAGCAACCAGGATATATGGCCTCAGTTTGCCCCCGATCCTGGTGTTGACCTTGCCTGGGGAGCTGCACCCTATAACTGGGATTTTTATTACTGGAACCCGAAGGCAGAGATGGCTACCGAACTGTACTGGGTTAACCTCCGTAAAGATGCTTCTGGCGCTTATAATGAAAGAGACGTGGATACTGACGACAGCGATGCCGGATACGGGACATCTACACCGCCTGAGTTTACAGTCGGACGTGGTTACCTGGTGGCATACAATACCAACTGGACCACTGGTTCGCCTACCACCCACACATTTACAGGAACGCTTAATACAGGTAACGAATCGGCAGCTATAACTTACCATACCAACAATTCCTTTAACCTGGTCGGGAATCCTTATCCGTCAGCTATCGACTGGAAATCCGCCGGATGGACAAGGAGTGATCTGGAAACAGCCACAGGCGGAGGATACGATTACTGGGTGTTTAACGATGTTGCCGGCAATTATGGCTCCTTTAATTCAAGCGGAAGCGTAGGCAATAACGATGTAACACAATACATTGCCCAGGGGCAGGCATTTTTTGTAAAAGCCAAATCAACCATCACAACAGGCACAATAGGTATGACAAATAGCATACAGAAACATGTTAGCAACCTGTCGCAGCCGTGGTTAAAATCAGTAAATGCTGAAGAGAATTTGCTCCGGTTGCTTATAACGTGCGAAGCAAATACATACAGCGATGAACTGATTGTAGAATTTAACCCGGAATTTGATGAAGGCGGCAGTACAAAATTTTGGAGTTTTTACAGCGAAGCACCCGAGATCTATTCAGTAAAGGGAGGAAAAAATTATTCGATTACGCGGTACAAGGAACTCAACGAACAACTAATTGTGGATATAGCCGCTAAAACCGGCATCAACTCCTCCTATAAAATACAGGCAGTGAATATAAATGATTTTACCCTTAGCGGCAGTGTGGTTCTCAAAGACTTAAAAACCGGCACTTTAACAGACCTCAAACAGTTGGGGGCTTATTCTTTTTCTGGTAATCCTGCCGATGACAAAAACAGGTTCCAGTTAATCCTTGGTTCTTCAACTGGTATCGAAACAGAGATAACTGATAAAGCTAACATTTATGCCATTGAAAAAACGGTTTTTCTCAGTAACCTTGACTTAAACGAACATTATGAAGTAATTGTCAGCAATATACCCGGACAGAAACTGATGCATACAAAAATAACCGGAGTTAGCACAAGTACAGTTATTTGCAACTACGCACCAGGAATATACATCGTAACCTTAATTTCGAAGGGAAAAGCCACAAGCAGTAAAGTGATAATACAGTAATCCATTGTATGAGTACAAAGTACAACTGTGAGGTATTGGTTTTACTTGTGGCCTGAACTTTAAACTAAGTATTTCATGTTGCAGAAAGCAGAAAAAATCTACGATTTCAATTTCCACGTTGTTCGGTTTTCTGCAATAGTCAGCAATCCTGCTAAACCCGGAAAGGTAAAGTAAAAATAATAATAATTCCACCCTACTAATAAAAACCAGGCTAACTATCCATTTTATACCAGTGAACATGAGCACAACAAAAAAAGCAATGCTTTTAACGGCATTCTTAACTGTGGTATTATTTTTTGCCAGTCTACCGGAAACCTATTCACAGGAAGATCCGGCGCCACCGCCGACCGGTGGTCACGACTTAACCGACAACAAAGGGCCGTCGAACGGAGGAGCGCCGATTGGTGGAGGTATTGGAATACTTCTGGCAGCGAGTGTATTTTATGCAGCACGCAAAATATCTAAAAACAAGGGTACAGGTATTGAATAGAGTTGTTGTCAGATGGGATGCCAGGGCAACTTCGTGACTCGGAAATCCCAAATCCCAAATACCAAATACCAAAGCCCAAATTCCAAAGCCCAAAGCCCAAGGTTCCAATTCCAAAGCTTAAATTCTAATTAGTGGAAAGGCGGCAAAGCGTCTGCCCTTGGTAATTTGTAAATTCTAATATCCAAATTCCTAATTCCAAAACCTAGATTCTTTCAAACGCCTTTACAATTGTCACCTTGTCTCCATATTCCCGTGTCTCCATATCACCGTGCCCATTGTCTTGAATCCCTTGAACGCCGCAGGCTATTGAAGCCGCCAAACTCTTGAAAACCTGAAATTCTTCAAACTCTTCATTCCCGTGTAGCGATTCCAACTACAACATTATCATCCTTTCCGCTACAAGTAAAGGGTTGATTCGACTATAACCCCAGTAAACGTATAGGTATATTTTTGTAAAAATCGGAGTGGAATTGCTTTGGCGATAACACCGTGCAGTTTTTCTCAGGTTAATCACTTATAGTAATCATGGACGACTCTATAAAAAAACCATATAGTCAATATAGTTAAACCCTTTACTATGAATATTTTATACCCACTTACACTTTCACAAAGCGGCTTAAAGCAAGCTTGCCAGAGTGTATATAATCCGGCAAACAAACAAAACTTTATGGAAAAATTACACCTGCCTTTTAAGGCGATAGGAATAATTGTATTGGTGTTGATGATGGGGATTAGGAGTGAGGGGGCGACTTATTATAGCAGAGCATCAGGAAACTGGAACACAAATACCACCTGGTCTTTAACAGTGGGAGGGTCAGCAGTTGGATCCGGGATTTTTCCGGTGGCTGGTGATATAGTAAATATTACAGGTGGACGAACAGTAACAGTAACAGCAAATGCTGCTTGTGCTACAATTGTTTTCCCTTCAAACAACAATAACAACAATACATTAACTATTAATTCAGGGATAACTCTGGTTGTGTCTGGAACAATTACAATTCCGAGGGCCAATAGTAATAGACTCAATACAGTTACAGTTGGATCTGGGATTTTAACTGCTGCAAACATAGCTTTTACAAATGGAGGTACAGGTGTCAGGCACTCAGTAACCATTTCGACTGGTACTGTATCTGTTACCGGAGATATAACTGGCTCTACCGGTAATACAAGTGGTACAATATCTTTTTCCGGAGCAGGTCTTTTAGTAGTTGGTGGAACAATATTTAATTCATCGGATGGCACATTAACCACATTTACCGGCTCAACTGTAGAATACAATAAATCAGGAAATCAAACTTTGGGTAATTTCACTTATTCAAACCTAACATTATCCGGTAGTGGCACAAAAACAACTGCAGGAGTAACCGTAAATGGAATTTTCTCTATGGAAGGAACTGCCTCTGCGTCGGCAGCTCCAACTTACGGAAGTTCTTCAACGCTTCAATATAAAGGCTCATCGGCCCAAGTTACGGGAATTGAATTTCCTGCCAGTTCATTTTCTGGGAGCACGATAAAAATCAATAACTCAAACGGAGTTACATTGAATGCTACCAAAAATATTGGCACAAAAACACTTACAATAGGCGATATTGTTTCGAACAGTATTTTTGAAGATGGAGGTTACCAACTTACATCAACCGGTACAATAAACCTGACTTCAGGTACTTATATGTTGGGTAGTGCCGTAACAGCAACTGCATTTCCTGCCTTTGGTACTCGAAATTTTAGTTCATCCGGATTTGTTGATTATTCAGCAGGAGTAACTCAGGTTGTATCGTCAATTACATACTTAAACCTTACTATAAGCGGCGCGGGCGGGGCCACCACTGCAGGCGATATAACGGTTACAGGAATTCTGAATCTGTCAGCTGCCAATCCATCTGCTACCCAGGGAACACTTCATACCGGGGCCAACACACTTAACATGGGTGTTTCCTCAACTACAACCGGGCAGGGCGATGTAACCGGAATTGTAAAACGTACCCATACTTTTACTAATGGCGTAGCATACAGTTTTGGAAGCCAGTATACATCAATAACATTTTTAGGAGTTTCAGGTGGAACTAAACCATCCTGGTTAAGCTGTAAAATAACCATAGGCACGGCCCCTTCATGGAAAACAGAAGCTGTACAACGGACTTATACCTTTGCTGAAGATGTTTCGAGTACTGACGAAGTGATTACTAACCTCAGCTATCTGGGCAATGAATTAAATGGCAATACTGAAACAAATCTTACAATGTATGATTTCCACAGTGGTGGCACTATTCATGAACATGGAAAATCAAACAATGATGCAACAGCCAATTGGGTTGGTTTATCCGGATTGATGATAAATTATATTGCTCCAACAGCTATACTTGATAATAAAATATGGGCGCTTGGTAATTCAATTGCTACCAAAAACACTTGGTTAGGGGTAAATTCAACCTGGACCGATAATTCCAACTGGTCTGCAGGTCATTTTCCCACAAGTACAGAGGCTGTTTTAATTCCAGGCTCACTACCTAATTATCCAACATTAGCAGCAGCAGCAACTGCTTTAACACTCGAAATTGGAGCTGGCGCATCATTATCAGCTGGTGCACAAACAATTACGATAACCGGTTCGGGAGGTGCATGGATAAATAACGGAACTTTCAATGCTGGTACAGGAACAGTAATTTTTTCAAAAGCTGACCTAACTAAAATCGTCTCTATTGCCGGGACAACCAATTTTTATAATATTACAATTAATGCCAGTACATATGTACAGCCTGCTTCTAACAGTATTCTCAGAATAGGTAATCTTATTACCAACGATGGTTTATTTGATTGTGAAAGTACCACTAATACTATTGAATATAACAAATCCAACACTCAGACCGTAATTGTACCCAACGGAGCTAATTCGGGATACCATAATTTAATACTGAGCGGAACATCAGCAAAATCCTTTACTCTAGATACCAAAATAGGCAACGATTTAAATATTGCTGGCTCAGCTACAATTTTACAAACTTCTACCAGAACAATTACAATTGCAGGAAATTTTTCAAATACATCTTTAATAGCTGTTAGTTTTGCTGGAACAGTTAATTATAGTAGCACGGTTCCACAAACAATTGCTTGTATTAATTCTACTACATTCAAAACCATTGGCATATATAATCCATCTGGCGTTTCACTGAGCAGTTCAAATGTAACACTTACTAACCTGGTTATTGGTGATGGTATTTCGAATAGTATTTTTAGTGATAATGGTTACATCCTTAATTTGACAGGAGCGACCAAAAGTCTCCTTATGCGTAATGGATCTACATTGAATTTAGGTAGTACAACTTCAGGAACATCAATGCCACTTTTCACTTCAGGAAGCATTAACTTAGCCTCTGGGTCAACTGTCAATTACATTGCAGACGTTGCTCAAACAGTATCAACAGCTCCATCATCATATGGAAACATTAACTTGTTTGGATCAGGAATAAAAACGATTTCAGCTGGTACACTAACTGCTGCAGGTAATCTTAATATAGAAAGTACTACGACATTTCTTACTAATTCTACGATCCTAACGTTATATGGAAATCTGAGTGGAACCGGAAACATAACTCAAGGAAGTACAATGTCTATTTCGGGTGACTGGATAAATACTGGCACTTTTTCTCCCTCCGTTTCACAAGTTACATTGCTAGGGAGCAATAAACAAATAGCTGGTGGAACGAATCTAACATTTTCTTCTTTAAGCATTTCCGGAACTTACATAAATAATACACCTGGTCCATTAATGATAACTTCAAGTCTATCCGGGTTTGGTTCCCTTACTCAAAGCTTAAATTCAATTTTGTTTATTAATGGTTCTATTGGAGATGGACTTATTCTAAACGCTTCATCTAATTGTCCGAATTATGTTAATTATGATGGTACTGACCAGACAATTAGAAGTACAAATTATTGCAACCTTACCATTTCTAACAATGGATTCAAAATATTACAGGACGGAGAATTAACTGTGAGCAATCAGTTGTCTATTGAAAACAGTTCTATTGTATCCGGTGATTTTTTCTCGATGCAAATAGGAGGAAATTTAGACATTGGACCTGATGCATCATTAACAATCTCACCAATATCCACGGCAACTATTATTGGCGATTTAATAAATGGAAATGGAATTGATGGATTAAAAATCCAAAGCTCAATAGATGGTACAGGATCTTTGGTTAGTACTACACCAGATATAAATGCAACCGTTGAACGGTATATTGAGATTGATCAGAAATGGCATTTCCTGTCACCTCCGGTCGCTAGCCAGGAGATATGGCCTCAGTTTGCACCCGATCCAGGTTCCGATCTGTCATGGGGAGCTTACAATGAAGCCACACCTTACAACTGGGATTTCTATTATTACAACCCAAATGCACTAGTTGCTTCACAACTGTACTGGGTAAACCTGCGTAAAGATGAAACAGGAGCATATAACGACGGTGCCGATATGACATCTAACAGCAATGCTGGTTATGGCTCTGCAACACAACTATCTCCACCCAAATTCAGGACCGGACGTGGATATCTCGTAGCATATACCACAGACTGGACAATTGATTCTCCCACAACACACACTTTCGCAGGAGTTCTGAATAGCGGAAACGTAGATGTACCCATTTATTACAATTCGGGGAATACTTACAATCTCGTAGGCAACCCCTACCCCTGTTCTATTGACTGGACAAATGATGGCGGATGGGTACGCACCTGCCTGGGGCCTCCTGAAAATCAAGATTTTTGGATATATAATGATGCGAGTGGTAATTATGGAGCGTTCAGTATTGCTACAAAAACGGGGACTAACGGAGTATCACAAAATATTGCATCAGGCCAGGCATTTTTTGTAAAAGCAGCTTCATCAGGTACCCTTACTATGACTGATGCATTAAAAAAACACAGCACTCAAGTCTGGTTAAAAAACACCAATGCTGACAATACGTTGATCCATCTTGATCTCACCTGTAGCGCAAATACTTATAAAGATGAGATGATTGTGCAATTTGATCCGTCATTTACAGGTGGAGGCACACAAAAATTCAACAGTTTCTACGCCGAAGCCCCTGAACTATACAGCGTTAAAGACGGCAACAACTACTCCATCGACCGCTACAATACGCTTACGGATGATATGAAGGTGAATATTGCTACCAAAACAGGTGTTGCAGCTAATTACACCATTAAGGTAACCAATATAGCCGACTTTACGCTTCGCGATAAGGTGTATTTACTCGATTTAAAAACGGGTGTTAAAACCAACCTCAAACAAACGCCTTCGTATACTTTCGCCGGTACTCCGGATGATGATCGTAACCGCTTCCAACTAATTTTCGGCACTTCCATAGGCTATGAAGAAGAAACCAGCAGCGATATCACCATCTATGCCAGCGAAAACATCATCTATATCCGCAACGATAAAGCCAACGAGCCTTACACCGTTATGGTCAGCAATATGCTCGGACAAATTATAACCCGCACCAAACTTGCCGGCAACACCCTCAACCAGATCGAACTCAACAGCGTGCCCGGCATTTATGTGGTAACGGTTTATTCGGAAGGAAGCTTGTTTAGCAGGAAGGTTGTGGTTAAGTGAAGTGAATAGTGTTGCTTCGCTTCGCTCGCAATGACAGTGAATAGTGAATAGTGAATAGTGAATAGTGAATAGTGAAAAACGAAAAGTGAAAAGTAAAAAGTGAAAAGTAAAAAGTAAAAGTTTTCTCATAAGTTAAATTTTGAGGGTGAAGTCACCCCTCTCCTTGAGGAGAGGGGACGGGGGTGAGGTGACTGAACAGAGGGGACGGGGGTGAGGTGACTGAACAGAGGGGACGGGGGTGAGGTGATTTAAAAAGTGAAGAGTGAAAAACGAAAAGTGTTGCTTCGCTTCGCTCGCAATGACTGTGGAAAGTGGAAGTAATAGTATCCTCATTAGTTAAATCTTGAAGGTGGAGTCACCCCTCTCAGATAAGCAGAAAGTCCTTTTCCCTTCTCCTTTTTTCAAGGAGAAGGTGCCCGAAGGGCGGATGAGGTCAGAGAGGGGACGGGGGTGAGGTGATTTAAAAAGTGAAAAACGAAAACGCAACTCTATTATCTGCAAAAAGCTAAGCCCCTCGCCTACCGCACCAAATACAAATAAAACAACTCTGGTACAAAACCAGATTTCAAAATAAAAAAAATGCGACTAACTAAATTTGTTCTCTATATGTTAAAATCAATCAAGCCTTATTTATTGGTAGTGATTCTATCACTGGTATTTAGCACTGTATCATTAAACCATGCTTTGAGCCAACCACCTCCCCCACCTCCTGGCGGTGGCACAGGAACCGGCCATAACCTGAATGTAAACCAAGGGGCACCGCTGGGCGAAGGGATATGGATACTGTTAACAATGGCTATCAGTTACGGGCTTCACACTTATATGAGGCGCAAGGAAAACGTGGGCGATGAATCCTTACAGGAGAAACTTGTAACGGCTGAGACTAATAATCATGGCTGGGAAACTTATGATTCAGGATTAAAAGCTTTTATCAACCACACACTCCTGCCTTTCTTCACACGCATTTTTCATTACCACAAAAGCTAAGATTTTTACACGCTTCGCCCGTATATTCATTGAGGCGTAAGTTATTAACCTCTGAATTACACAGGGTTCCGGATCATTGCGATAAAAACCATAAAAGTACCACTTGCCATTTGAGCACTATACTGAGGGTATTTTTATAATACTAAACGAATAATCATTTTCGCATAACACAAAATATATAAAGTTAAAATGAAAAATTATCCAACAGAAATAATCCACTGCAGTTACATATAATATAATATTTCAATATACTAGAAAACCTATTCTGAATCAAATAAATATGCAACTTTTAGTCAGGTATTAAGTCACTGTGGTAATATTTGATATTAAATAAACTGAATTATAACTTATTTACCAATACGACAAAGCCCAATTTCTGTTATCACTCGATGTACTACAATCCTGTAGTGATTTGCACTACAGTATTTTTATTTAAATCACTACAACTTAAGTGTGTAATCAACTATAAGCAAAATAATGATCCTTAATTAAATTTGCTTTGAGATAAAACCGGGAATATTTTCGGTGCCTGCCGGGCAGTTTGAGAGGGAGAAAAGAGATGAAAGAAATGGAAGAATTTGAAAGCTAAAATGAAGCGGAGGATGAAGTAAAATGCAAACCAGGTTTTAGTATGATAACGCAGGCAGCAAACTTTATTATCCCGGGGACAAGATTAAAGAAAGGTAAAGCGAAAAGAATACTGCTATAAATGAGGAAATTGATTGAATACCTGATTTCATTTAGCAGTTAAGCAAAAACAAAAAAATGGTGCAACCACCAAAATTAAGTGCCTTGTCGATCTCGTTTACAATTCAATCATTAAAAAAGGAATATCCTGATTAAAACCAGGGTATTCCTTTTAAAAAAGAAACTTAAAAAATGAAAAGCAAAACAGGGTGGTGGATTTCGGATATTGGATTGTCGGATTTTCGATGTCCGATTTCCCTACCTGGTTTGGTGCTCATTATTTGACCTGGGTTGAAAGTGCAGATCTTATTAGGGGCAACAAGGAGAAGGGCGACAAGGAGAGGGGCATATTTACTTAGTTACCAGCAACCAGGAAATTCAAAAACATAAATATCAAATACCAAGTTCCAAATACCAAAACTCTTCAAACACTTCAAACCCTTCAATCTTTTGACCCTTGAAAGCCGCAGGCAATTGGACCTTTGAACCCTTGAACGCCCCAGGCAATTGAACTCTTCAAACCCCATACCTACTCTCCGCAACTCCTAAATATCCTTATATATGAAAAAAGTTCTACGTATTTATCAACGGATTAAAACACCCGCGATAATAATTATTTCAGTTTTAATATTTTTTATAACGCCCTCTTCAATGGCGGTGGCACAGGATGCGGCTCAGGCAGTCAACACATCTTCAGGAAGCAATACTTTAACGGACAGCAATATAGCGGTCGGCGAAATTGTATGGGTAATAATTACACTTGCTTTTAGCTTTGGGTTAAACCTGTACTTACGCCGTAATGAAAAACGCCCCGAAAAAATCAGCATATCCCAACCTGAACAAGCAATTCAACAGCTTGTAACAATACCTGTAAAGCAAAAAACCGAAACAATAAAGTCAAGCCCTTTAAAAAGAACCAACAAGCTGGCACACAAATTCTCTTACCAAAGAGAGCGTGTTATGCAACCGTTTACAGCCGTGCAATACTTAACAGTAAGCCATAAAAAAACCGGGGTCGCATCCTGAAACATAAAATCACTAAAACAAACCGAAAAATAACTCAAAACTCAAATACTATGAAATCGAAAACATTTACCCGTATTACTAAAGTACTGCTATTGGCAGTGTTATTTATGTTTGTGGGAGTAAGGGGATGGGGACAGGTAGTGGCTTATGACCTGACAGCAAATAATGCAGCAACAGCTGGTATAGCAACTAATTATCCTGGACAAGGAAGAGTTATGAATGTTTCAGGTATAACCTCCTCCGGTTTTAGTGGCACAAATGGACAAACCTGTTATGGATGGAACGTGGTAGGAACTGATTCTTGGGTAACTTCTGCTTTCAGCACAGCCGGCTATATTAATCTGAGCGGATCTTACCAGATGAAAGCAAACACAAATATTGGTCCACGTGATTTTAAAGTGCAATACAGTTTGAATGGCAGCTCCTGGACTGACACTCCAACTGGCAGCACAGTTTTATTAACTAACTCTTTAGCAACCTATAATTTCACTCTCCCCAGCACCTGTGATAATAAATCCACGGTTTATGTTCGTTGGGTACAAAACTCAACCTATCAACTAAATGGAACGACGCCTATAGGCACAACCGGCACTTATAATGCTTCCCTTAAAGGGGTATCAATTGCGGGTGATCCCTTTGCTGCACCTTCAACACAAGCTTCAAATATTTCAATTATTTCAATTACTCCTACTACGATTAAAATTGGTTGTACAAATGGGAATGGAAACAATAGAATTATAAAAATTAATACTACCAATACTTTTACATCCCCGACAGATGACTATTTTCCGGTGGCGAATTCAAACTACCCGGGAAGCGGCGAACAGGTTATTTATAATGGCACAGGATCATCAATAACTGTTACTGTTCCTAGTACAACAAACGTATATTGGTTCAGAGTGTATGAATTTAATAAAATGGATAATCTGACTCGTTACAAAACCGAAACTGCAAGTGTAAATCCAAAGCAATGTAAGCTCGAAACTATACATACGCCAACTTTTACCAATATACGACTTATCAATTCAACACTTGGAGCTACAATCAATACCCCAACCACCGGAACAATTACTGAAAGAGGGATTTTCTGGAGCACTACCAGTCCTGTAGATGAAACAGCAAATTTAGTTCCAGAATCATCAACTCAAGGTGGTGTATTTACTTTAAGTGATGTTGCCGTTGAAAGAGGTTCCACCATTTACTTCAAAGGCTACGTTACAAACGAATCCGGAACTATAATGTCAGAAGAATCCAGTTTCACTAATAGTCCCATCTTCACCGGCACAGGCACCTGGGAAACAGCTGCCCGCTGGAATGTGCAGGAAGTACCCGGGACAAATGGAGATCCTGCTTATGGAAGTATTGAAGATAACCCGATAATTGATGGCACTTGCACCCTAACAGCTGATAATAATGTAACAAATCTAACTATAAACGCCAGCAGGGTATTAAACATTAATCCTGATGTATCATTATCTGTTGACGGAAGCCTGTCCAACAATGGAGGAACAGCCGGCTTAAAATTATTAAGTACTGCAGAAGGTACAGGGTCATTAATGCATAATACTGCAAATGTAAATGCAACGGTTCAGCGGTATATTAGTGGCACGAGTAATGATCTTACGGCTAAAGCGTACCACCTGGTTTCTGTACCAATAAACAGTGCGACCTATTTATCAGGAGTTTGGCTTGATTCCTACCTGTTCACTTATTTAGAGGGTTCAAACACCTGGTTCAACTGGGATGACCCCACAGGAAACGTTTTAAACACCCCTGAAGGAGCAATGGTTTACTACTCATTCGGTTCATCAAAAACATATAGCGTCACCGGACAACTTAACAACGGCACATATTCACCGACTGTTGCCTACTCTGGTGTAGGTTTTGGATATAATCTTGTTCCAAATCCTTATCCATCGCCAATAGACTGGAACGCAGCGAGCGGATGGACAAAAACAAATATTTCCGGAACAATTTGGGGATTTAATCCTACGAGCAAGTCGTATGGCTCCTGGAATGGAGCTACAGGGACTGAAAATGTAACAAATATAATACCGGTAGGACAAGCATTTTTTGTTGTAGCAACTGGAGCTCCTACATTAACATTGAATAATGATGTCCGGTTACATGATACCAAAGATTTCTTAAAATCCGGTGAAACTGTGCCTGATGTACTTCACATTATTGCTGCAGGCAACGAGGGTCAAAATGAAATCGCAATTCAATTTGCTGATGATGCAACAATTAACGGCAACGATAATTTGGATGCTATAAAATTCTATAGTGATATGACTGTTCCCCAGTTTTCATCATTCACATCATCTGATCCGTCATTATTAACTATAAACGCAATTCCCTATTCCGAAGAATCAGCAATAGTTCCATTACGCTTCGATATGGACTTCACAGGTGAAATTACTTTTACGGCAAGCGGAATGGAATCATTTGAAAATAATTCCTCCATCAAACTGGAAGACAAGCAACTAGCCCAATTGGTTGACCTCCGCAAAAATCCGGTTTATACTTTTAATCACGCACCAACCGATTCTCCCGAAAGGTTTGCACTCCATTTTGGAGGTGTACTTGGATTAGAAAATCCGGTAACCGAAAATCTAAGCACAATTACCGTTTCCGGGAGCACTATATATCTGAATTATCCCGCCTCAAACACAAGCATTTATGCCACACTATTCGATGTGCAAGGTCGACTTATAAAACGGATGCAGCTTAGCAATGCCGGTCAGGATAACTTCAGTATTTCAACCGACGGTATATACATTCTTAAATTATCGCTTCCTTCAGGAACTGAAACGCATAAAATCGTTGTACGCTAATTACCCCACTTCAAGAACTTGTCAGTTATGAAAAAAATAACAAAAATCATTGCAGCCTCATTGCTATCTATGTTTCTGATAGGAAGCAGTACTAAATCTTTTGCTCAACCGGGCGGAGTTCCTGATGATCCGTCCCTTAACGGAACTAACGGTGCTGTCGGTCATCCGGTTAACGGCGGTGCCAATATCGATGGCGGTCTTAATATTTTCCTGCTTTTTGCACTTGTGTATGGTACCCACAGGTACTACAGGGCTAAACGTAAGGAAAAAGAACTGGCTGATAATGCAATTGAATAAACGCCTGGATACCAGCTTACAATAGGATTTTATAAACCCGGCAAACCTGGTTTAACAGCCTGAAGTGTAAGCTATTGATTACAAACTCAGGCAGTAGAAAAAGTATTTTAAACCTGTTGCTGTCCTTTTTTTACCTACTCATAATAACTACATACTCTTTCGTATGACCGATAATCAATCACCAGGCACCGAAAAGCAGAATTATCCTCCTATCGAGGGTAATACTCAGGCTTATCCTGCCGCAGGCAACGATCAGATGGATGGCCAGTTCGATATCATGCGTATATTGCAGATATTGCTTATCCACAAATGGAAATTCCTGGCTATAGTGCTGTTTGTGTTGGTTATAGCGTTTATTTATGCGTTACGCCAACCTAAATATTTTGTTTCGAAATACGAAGTCTTCTATAACGAATCCATAAAGGAATTTGTTGTGGAATCGAATGTTCCGGTGATCAAATCCGATTTCGATAAAAACTTCTGGCTCAGCACCATGAACTCCGAAGAAGTTGCCCGTCTTACACTTGAAAATTCCGGCCTTCCATACAATACCGCTATTATCAAGCGTATGTTCAAAGTGGAGATGAAAGATAAAAAGGATAACAGCAATGCACCCAGTTACGAGGTTACCATCACCTCCAAAAAAAGTGAAATCGTTCCCATACTTATAAAATCCTACATACAGGCACTTAACGACATTTTGCTGAAGAACCAGGTAATCAATTCCGAAAAACTGGTTTCTTTTCTTTCGAATCAGTTAGGCGATAACAACCGCAAACTGAGTGAGATTGACCTGAATATAATGATGAACAGCTCCGCCAATCCCGGTCAGCTGCGCGATCTTAAAAAAGTTTCGTCCGACCTGGATGCCTTCCGCACCGACCTGCTTAATACACAAATCAATCTTTCCTCCACCTCCGCATCGAAACAACGCACTGAACATGAACTAAAAAACCTTGATGGTACAATTGTAAACGAATCGGCTTTTTCGGAACCACTGAAAGTTCAGTTAATGAACCTGCAGGTCGACCTGGCCCGTGCACTCACAAAACAAACCGAAGACCACCCTACTGTTATAGCAATACGCGACAATATTGCACAGATAAACCGTATGCTGCACGATAGCATACAGCAAAAGCTGGAAATAAAAAGTCTGGTCCAAAATCCGCTTAAAAGCCAGCTGCTGAGCAAACTGATGGAAATGCAGATACAGGAAATATCGCTTCAAACGCGCGCACTGTCGCTGCAAAGGGTGATAGCTGAATTTGAATCCAAAATGATGCCCGATACCACCGACGAAAGCCAGCAGCAGCTTCTGCGCAGCCGCGAGTTGGTATTTGTTACCATTAATCTGCTTAATTCCAAACTTATAGAGGTACAATCGGCAGCGCAAGGCAGCCTGAGCCGTTTTGTACTTATCGACGAACCTGTTGCGCCAACATCGCCTGCCAACAAAGGAATGATGTTTATTATGCTGCTCGGGCTTGTTGCAGGTATTTTCCTGGCCGGAGGCGGCATATTCCTTTACGATATGATTGATAACAGGCTTGAACTGGTGAGCGATTTTGAAAAATTTTATAGTATGCCATTGCTGGGCACTATTTTGCACAAGCGCACACCACAAGATTATTATGTAAATCCGACTACCCGGTCAGCATCGTACCAAAACAGGAACGAAATGAGCGAAATAGTAGTAAATATCAAGCAGGCATTAAAAGATCCGAATAAAAAACTATTCTCGGTATGCAGTCCTGTGCGTAAGGAAGGCAAATCGATGATAAGCGTTCAACTGGCAACTGCCCTGGCCGATAAAAAATTAAAAGTTCTTTTGGTTGATATGGATATGTTTATTCCAAAACTTACCAACAGACTCGGAAGGGCTGATAATATCGGGCTGATAAATTACCTCCGTGGCGAAAATACACTCGACGAAATACTGGTACCTATCGAAACTCCGGGATTTTCTTTTGTTGGTGTCGGGAATGCTGCCGATCGCTCCGATTTTTATTATGACGATCCAAATTTTATCAGGTTTACACAACAGGTAAAAGAGAAGTATGATATCGTAATATTTGATACTCCGGCTGTGTTACATATACCTGATATTATAACGTTTATGGACCTCATGGACGGTGTTTTAATTATAGCCCGACTGGCACACACCAGCCGCAAATCACTCGACCGTCTACTGAAAATGATCGGTATCCATCGTTCAAAAATTACCGGCGTTATAGTTAATGACCTAAAGCTGAATGTAGTTAACAAATACACTGATCATTATCATTATGCCTACGAGTACAACTACAACGAAGAAGGCAAGAAAATAAAAAAACGCAGGAAACGGAATTCGGAAGAATTGCAGGTGGCGTGAGGGGAATGAAGAGCTTATTAAGTGAAAAACGAATAGTGAAGAGTGAATAGTGTAGAGTGAAAAGTGAAAAGTGAAAAACGAATAGTGAAAAGTAAAAGTGGCCTCATTAGTTAAATTTTGAAGGTGGAGTCACCCCTCTCCTTGAGGAGAGGGGACGGGGGTGAGGTGACTTAAATGTGAATAGTGTTGCTTCGCTTCGCTCGCAATGACAGTGAAAGTGAAAGTATTCACATTAGTTAAATTTTGAAGGTGGAGTCACCCCTCTCCTTGAGAGCCTGTCCCGCTTTTACGCGGGAAGAGGGGACGGGGGTGAGGTGACTAAAAAGTGAATAGTGAAAAACGAAAAGTGAAATCTACTCAAACTTCCTAGCAAGATATGTTTATCAGAATAGGCTAATTATAATCAAGCGGATGCAAAGAAAAACAACAGAAAGATATGAGAGCACCCGTTACCGGAGGAGAAAAATCTGGTTTTGGAGTGTCTTTATGCTGTTGTTACTTGGCGCATCAGGTTTGCTGTATTATTGTACAACCCCCGAAACCGATAATACAAAAGGACTGATTTCGGTAGGTATCTGCGGCGAGGTAAACCACGATGCCGTTTATCATATCCTGGAGGGTTCCGACCTTGGGCAGTTAATCCGTTTTGCCGATGGGCTTACATACAACGCCGATATACGCAAACTCGATCTGAATCAGATTGTGCTTAATGATACCATATATCATATTCCAGGAAGAGGATATAAAAGTATGGCTGAAAACACTATGTTGACAGAACTCGAAAAAGCAATTTCGGTACAGGCCCGAAATACCGCTCTGCCATACCTTTATCCTGATAAAGATTTTAAGTATGTGAGCATTTTATATGTCGGATTCCCAGCGGTATATATGCTTATTAACTACTATCCCGATCAGCACAGGGTAAGTATTGTTCATATCCCGCACTCAACCATTTTCTTCAACAACGACTACCGCCTGATTGATGTTTTTTTTACCCTTGGCATCAAACCAACAGTCCGTATGCTCGAAAACAGGCTTCAACAGCGGATTCAATATTACGTGATACAGGACAGAACTTCATTTATCGAAATGGTTAATTTACTCGATGGAGTTGATTTGGATATTGACCAGCCCTTTGCTGATGCTTACGATCTGAAATCGGGCAACTATCATTCCGACGGTTTTTACACCTGGGAATACATCCGTTTTCTGGATATCAAACGCATGCACCGTGTTGAAATTAATAACAATGGAAAAGCGAGCAGCAGCGGGATTGACCTTGTGCGCAAAGATAATTTCACAATACCCGCTTCAACAAGGATGCACGAATACGAAATCAGGCAATACAGGCAGCGTATTGTAATGAATGCACTCCGTAACGCTTATGCAAAAACCAATCCGGCCGACCAGTTGGCGATTATTAACCGGATTATCAAAACTTTCGAAACGGATATTACCGGCAACGAAGCCATTAGTTTTTACAAGGATTTGCTTAGTTCGCCCAAATTTTCGTACGGTACTTTGCCCGGATATTATTCCAACGACGCAACCAAACTTTATTACTACCCCGACATTCCAGGCTTCAAATTACTGTTAAACAAAGATATGAAACGGGAGCTTGACCAAAAAACAGGTATAGACCACACTACCTACTAAAAACACTATGATTGCCTTTTATTTTTCATCCTAAACCAAGTGATCCAATAGCAATGAAACACTTTTAAAGGAAACGAAATCAGAAAAACAGAAGGGATAATTTACTCGCCTGAAAAAAAAATTTAACTATCGCTTCACTTTTAACTTAACAAGCCTTAAAAATCATGATAAAACACATTCTTTTAGTTCTTACGGTTCTGTTTACCGCAGGAAGTATTTTCGCCCAGGGAGGCTCTTATATCATTCAACGTGGTGATGTACTGGATGTTGTTGTAATGGAACATCCCGAATTTTCGCTTGGTGGAATTACCGTACTTCCCGATGGTTACATTCAATACCCGGGGCTTGGAAGTCTGAAAGTTGCTGGACTAAGCTCCGAAATATTAACGGATTCACTACGCAGATCCCTCGAAAAATATGTGGTTAACCCAATGGTATCCATCTACATCCGTAAAATCCAGAATCAACAGCTCAATATTTACGGCTACGTAAACAAACCCGGACAATATCAGTTGTACGACAGTCTGGATTTATATTCAGCCATCGGGGTTGCAGGCGGTTTGAAAAGTTTCAGGAAACATACAACTGCCACTATTTACCGGGCAAACCGATCCATGGAAATTATTAGGCTGGAGGAGTTCTTCGACCAGAGTAAGAAAGAACAAAAAATACCAATGGTATATGCCGGGGATACTCTGTATATAGTTGAGCCAAGGCAGACAAACTGGGCATTTCTCTCCTTCGTTACCTCCGCCTTATCACTAACTCTTTCGATTGTAACATTCGCAAGGTATTATTAAGTCCACCTGGAATTGAAAGCAGATAGATATTTAGAAAAATAAATATCAGAAACACAAACCTGAATTAATCTGATTTACTCACAGTTTTAGTCAAACAATTGATAATCAATCTTTTTATAGCGATACAATAAATCTCGAAAATTGTCTTTAATAATACTTTTAGTTAAAAACACACTTTGCAGTTATAAGAATCAGTAGACAGGTTCTTTGCAGAAAGGAGGGCTCAGAGCCCTCTTTTTATTTAGAGATAATGCAATCATGGGGTTTTCTGACTACTAAGAATTGAACAAAAATCTATTTTAGTTTCCTGAAAACCGCGACTTTCGTCTAAGTTTGTTGTTTAATCAGTTAAACCTTACATCTGAAATCCATGGAGCGATACATTGCATTTTTACGCGGAATTAATGTTTCCGGTCAGAAGATCATTAAAATGGAAATGTTGCGGAAGTTAGCGTCAGATGCAGGTTTCGGTGATGCAAAAACATATATCCAGAGTGGAAATCTTATATTTACTTCAGATGAAAAGGATGAAAATAAGTTGATACTCAAAACAGAAGAACTGATTGAAATGAATTTTGGATTCCGCACCGATGTTATTATCCGTAAACGCTTTGATATAGAAGCCATTGTGAACCTGCCTCTTTTTGACCCCATGAAATCGGATGATGAAAAGAAGTTTTATATCACTTTCCTGAAACATGAAAGTCCTCAGGCTCCGGAGTTTCCGACATTTTCGAAGAACAGGGAGATTGAACTTTTTCAGGGCAACGGCAGGGAAATATTTTCAGTATGCACCCTACATAAAGGAGTATATGGTTTTCCAAATGCATTTGTCGAAAAACTGACCGGAATACCGGCTACAAGCAGGAATCCGATAACACTTCGTAAAATACTGGAAGTTTGATATGCGGCAGTTTTTTACTTATTAAGGATCTAAAAAGCGCCTAAAATGATGACTAATCTTAGCAAATAACATTGCATTTATTTCTTCTTTCGCGTAAGGTCGAGCAAACCATTTATAATTGTTAGCGGATGTGCCGGGTTGCCCGGGATATAAAGATCGACAGGGTATTTATCAAGGAAACTGCGATCGAGCGCAGGGCTGCCTGCAAAAACACCTCCACTGATAGCATCGGTTCCAACCAGTACAATAATTTTCGTTTCAGGCGTCGCATCATAGCAAATCTGAAGCGCTTCGGCCATATTCCGGGTTATGGGTCCGGTTATTACAATTCCATCCGCATGACGTGGCGAGGCAACAAACTCAATACCGAAACGCCCCATATCGAACTGCACATTATTTGCAGCGCCCAATTCCCACTCACAACTGTTATCGCCTCCGGCCGAAACCTGGCGCAATTTCAACGATCGCCCGAACAGTTTATGTATTTCTTTCCGTACACTTTCAGGATTAACCGAAACCGTTTTATCCTCCCCTTCCCTGATCACAAGGCTTTCGCGCTCGTTGGCCGAAATTTTATAATCGGTCGTAAACTTTATTTTTTCAGGAAACCGCATCGCACATTCGCCGCAAAATGTACATTTTCCAAGATCGATACTAACCGGATTTACCGAAATCGCGTTAACAGGACAAATTTCCTGCAATTCTTTTTCGTCGGCTTTTACAGTGCTTATCACCGGCCTTCCCCTGAAAATGCCCGGCACTTTTGCAGTTGTAACATCAGGAATAAACTGCTTGCCCTGGTGGTAGAGGATTGAAAGATTGTTGTACATTGATGATTGGGTTTTTAAGCTATTTGTGAGAAGCAGAAGTTGTCATTCAATTGTTGAGGATTGCGTATTTTGAGTGTTTTAGTTTGAGAGAGTGGTCATTCGGTGGTCATTCAATTGTTGAGGGGAGAGTATTTTGAGTGTTTGAGTCAGAGATTAGTCATTCAGTGGTCATTCAGTGGTCATTCGGTGGTCATTCAATTGTGGATGAATGAGTTAATAGAGAGAGTGGGTGAATAAAAAGTCAATTGAAGATACTATTGTTATTTTCACCCTTCACTATTCACTATTCACTATTCACTTTTCACTTTTCTCTCTACAAATCATGTCCGCTGTACGACAAATTAAAACTTTTGTTACAGATCGGGAAGTCGGAAATTTCGTTATTCCGCACTGCCAGCGCCAAAGCCAGCCAGTTATGGAACGAAGGATCCTTGATTTTATAATGTTTCAATTCGCCTGCAACGCCGGTAATGGCGCAATGGCATATTTCGCCACGCCATCCTTCCACCAGCGAAAGTGTAAACAAATTAGCTCCGGGCGTATTCAATGGTTTTATTTCCTCAAAATCAGGCACATTGGCTATGAGCGAAAGTATATGTTTCATCGATTGGAATACTTCCTTTTTACGCATCTGCACACGTGAATACACGTCGCCGTGGTGCTTTATCACCGGTTCATGATCAAGTTCCGGATAGAGGCTGTGCGGATGCGACACTCGGATATCGCGGTTGATACCGCATGTGCGCGCCACCATTCCCACACTTCCCATGCTCCGGGCATCCTCCTGAGAAACAACTCCTGTGCGTTCGAAACGTGATAGGGCGCTGGGCAGACTGAATAGTTCCTGAATCATTTCGGTAAAATCAGGTTCGAAAGTATCGAGTACTTCAGTGAGCCGGTTTGCAAGAGCTGGCGTAAACGGGAATTTATTCTGTCCGGGACGGATAAGACCTTTCGATAAACGGTTGCCGCACCATTCCTGCATAAAATTAACGATTGGCGTACGTAACCTGCCAAACACAGAACTTCCCAGCTGATATGCAATATCGGTACAAACGGCACTCAGATCGCCGGTATGTATGGCAATCCGCTCCAGTTCAAGAGCAATAGTCCGGGCAAAATCAATATCGCGCGACGTTTCAAAACCACTTAAACTTTCCCACACATGCGCGAAAGCCGTTGTATGCCCAACCGTAGTATCACCTGTAATATTTTCGGCCAATGTAGCCAGTTGGTTCAATTGTTTCTTTTCCAGAAATAGTTTCTCGATTCCCCTGTGCTGATACCCTAATTGAATTTCTAGGTGCAGTATCTGTTCGCCATTGCAGATAAACCTGAAATGTCCCGGTTCAATAACACCGGCATGTATCGGCCCCACTCCAACTTCGTGAAGTTCCTCACTATCAATGGAATAAAAGGGATAATCGGCAATTGCAATATTTTTATCCGCGCCGTCGTGAGGGAATCTTACCGGTTTCAACCAGGGATGATCGGAATATTTTAATCCGAAATTCTCATGTATCTCGCGTTCAAACTTCTCAAAACATAGGTTTTTGGCCGTAAAAGAAGCGAGTTCAGCCGAGGATTCAACTTTGCATGACGACACATAAACCGTATGATCGTCATCATCGGCGATACAACACATCAGTTTTATCTTTTCACCCGCTCCGTATCCATAATAATTAACGCAGTGCCTTGATGTGTTTTCAGCTACCAGGCCCGTATTCAACACCAAAAACGAATTATATGGAACCTCCGGAATATCAGAGATTGGAACTGACTGGTTGTTTTTTATGGTTAGGTAATGCATTTTGTGAAGGGTTTGGAGAGTTCAAAGGTTCAATTGCCTGTGGTGTTCAAGGGTTCAGGTGTTTGAAGAGTTTGGAATTTGGCTTTAGGAATTTGGAACTTGGGTTTTGGGATTTGGGATTTGGATCTTAGTTCTTAAACAAGCAAACTCACACTTTCCTTCAGCAGCTGAACAAATACAGCCGGCGGATTGAGTCCAAGGTAAACTGCAAATGCAAGCAACAGAAACTGTGAAACTGATTCCCAAGGACTTATCTTTTCAACATTCGAATCATCAAATCCAACAGCAGGGATGAAAAGGACTTTAAAAATATTCTTCCCGAATGACCATATGATCATGGTAAGAAGCAGAAGAACAGCTATCAGAAGAACTATCTGTCCGGCATCGAACAAGGATTTAAAAATCAGGAATTCGCTTACAAACAGTCCTGAAGGCGGCATAGCGGTTGAACTGATAAATCCCAGCAGCAGCACCATAGCTCCGGTAGCATTGTATTTAAAGTAATTCCCTACATGGTAAATGCTTTTGTTCTGAAAAACCCTGTAAAGCTGGTTAAACTGAAAGAAAAGGCTGGCCTTCACAAAAGCATGCAACACAACATGCAGAACTGCAGCATAATATCCTATTCCTCCGGCGGCTACTCCCAGCATTACAATCCCCATATGCTCAATGCCGGAATATGCGAACATACGTTTGATATTCTTCACTTTCATCATGTAAACCGTTGCCACAAACAGCGACAGAAAAGCAGCGGAACCCACCACCAGCTGAGCCCAGTGCAGCAGCGGAGTGTTGGCAACTACAATGTAAAAGCGAAAAATCCCCACAAAGCCTAAGTTCATAAGCACACTTGCCAGTAAAGCACCAGCTGGCGCAGGAGCGGTATCTTTGGCGTCAATTCCGGCGGTAAACATAGGAACCAATCCCAGTTTTGCCGTAAAACCGGTAAAAATAAACAGGAACGCCATCCTGAGCCAGACCGGGTTCAGCTGATCACTTTTTGCAAGCAGGTTGCTGAACGAAAGGTCATCGCTACCGGCATGTTGCAGCGAAAGACTCAGGAAAAGTATCCCTATAAAAATGAATGTTATGCTGATGGCACAAATAAAAACGTATTTCCATGTTCCTTCGAGCGCCAGTTTATTTCTGTGGTGATAGATAAGGGCTGAAGCACTCAGGGTAGTTATTTCGGTGAAAATCCAGGTAACAGCAATGTGGTTTGAAAGGTATCCTGCACTTATGGCCATAATCAGCATCACCAGCGCGGAAAGATAAATTGCCCTTGTCTGGGCATTCTCATGGTGATTTTCGATATAAATCCTGCTGTGCAGCGCGGCGGGAATGGCAATAATACTGAGTGTAACCAGCAGCACCAATCCGAGCGAATCGTAAGTAAAATAAACCAGTTCGGTAACACCTTTATTCAAAAATGCATGCACTGTGAATACCGACTGCAGCAGTAAAAAAAGTCCTGTGAGTGAATATTCAATCGTCTTATTCCTGGTAAAAAACAAGGCAATTACAATGGCTAACGTTCCTAACAAATAAATTCCAATCATCGTTTTCCTGGTTTTGCCTGTTAATAATCCTTCAAATTACTGAGCTGATCTACATCCACATCTTTAAAAACATCCCCGATTTTATTAAGGAAAATTCCCAGTATCAGCACACTGGCAAAAATATCAAGCAGAATCCCCAGGTTCACCAACATCGGCATTTCGTTACCCACAGCCAGTGAAAGCACAAAAACTCCGTTTTCAATAACCATATATCCCATAACGTGGGTGATAATTTTGCGGCGTGTTGCAATCAGGTATAGGCCGAAGAACAAGGTCGAAAGTGCCACCACAAAGAAAATTTTATCCAGGTGAACATCCTTTATCGTATTGGAAATCAATATAGTGATCACAACAATAAAAGTGGTGATTACCAGCGACACGAAATTGGGTAGAAATGGCTCAGCTTCGCGCGTAATGTTGTTCCGCTTAAGCAGATAAGCCAGAAACATAGGCACTGCCACCGATTTAAATACAATAGTTTCCAACAGGATAAGCACCAGGTTGAGCGTATTTATTTCGTTCAGCTGTATGAAAACCACGAAGAAAAGTAACACTCCCTGCAGGGCAAGCACTTTAATATAGGTCATCAGCCGGTTGGCGATGGCCATATAAAAAAGGGTTATTATAAAGGTTATTAAAAGTACATGTATCATCGTACAATTTGTATTTAAACAGTTTACATGAATTTCTGAAGTATCAGAAGCACTCCGAAGAAGATAAGCAGGCTCACTGAAGTAAGTGCAACAATGAATTGCGGATTGTGGCTCATACGGAACCTTGCCATAAACGATTCAATCAAACCGATTGTAACCGCCATCAGGAACTGCATTGCGAAAAACGCCGTGATCGAATACTGTAAAGGAATCACACCAATAAACAGGTTCACGATCAGTGCACCGTAAATGGCAAATTTGAGGTACCCGGCAGTAAGTATCAGTCCCAGGTCGAAACCACTGTTATCCAAAATCATAACTTCGTGGATCATAGTGAGCTCAAGGTGGGTTTTCGGATCGTCGATGGGCATTCGGCTGCTTTCGATCATGGCTATCATCAGCAGAACAAATGTAGCCAGGGCTGCAAGCGCATAGCTTATCTGCGAACCGATATGCAGGGCCGCAAATATTTCCTGGAACGATGTATGACCTGATAGCAGCGCCAACGAACCCATCAGAATAAAAAATGCAGGCTCGGCAAACATCGAATACAAAGCTTCGCGACTGGCACCCATACCTTCGAAACTGCTGCCTGTATCCATGGCGGCTATAATACTGAAAAACTTACCCAAAGCGAGAACATAAGCGAAAAAGATAAAATCGCCTTCGAAACTTAACACACCCGCCGACTGACCGAAAGGCACCACCAGCATCGCCATAATAACAGAAGCAAAATAGATGGTAGGTGCAATCTGAAAAACAAAACTGGTCGTTTCGCTGTACACAACACCTTTGCGGAACAACCGTATCACATCAAATACAGGTTGCATTATCCCAGGCCCTTTGCGACCCGATGCCAGGCTTTTTGTGCGGATAACGATACCCGTAAAAAAGATGGAAGCAACTAAAATAAGCAGTACACTCAGCATGGTTATAAATGTTTTAAGAAATCGAAAAATGTCGTAACGTTCTGGTAAATAACGGGAATGCTCAAAACAGCCAGGATAAAAATCACCCCATACAGAATGTAGAACTGGAGTTTCCCGTTGTTTAAAAAAGTAAAACGCCCCATAAATGATTTATTTGCTTTTAACGGGCTGTCGATAAGCCATTTCTCAATTTCATCGTAAGGATGTGTGTGGTATTTACCTTCGGAAGGAAATATTCCGTGAATTTCCTCTTCGTGCTTCCCGATAAGCAGAAATGGCGCAAAAAGTTTGCTGTAAGTCCGTACGAATGAACCCGCGGTATATTGCTGTTTTGAAGTTGGTGCTACGTAACCACAACCCCATATAGGACCGGTTTCGGCTTTGCGATGGCTCAAAGCAAATTTCCTTATCATTAATATACTGATTACAAGCAGTATAAACACCCATGCAGCGAGACTGATGGGCTGTAATGCATTAAAAGCATTTACATTTACCAGATTGACCTGGGTTGAAAATGAAGCTGTAAAAAGGCTGACCGGGTGCGATAAAAGCCTGATAAATTCCATCGGGAACAACCCTATCAGTAGGATTACGGCTGCCAGCGCATACATGGGTATAAGTTGTACAAAAGGAACTTCCTTGCATGAATCAGGTAACTTCTGGCGCTCCCTTCCCAGGAAAACAACTCCAAAAGCTTTTGTAAAGCATAACATAGCCAATCCGCCGATCAGCGCCAATCCTGCAGTACTGAAAATTGCGGCAAGCAACGAAAGTAGCGTTGCATCCAGCAACCAGTTATAAAGGCCTGTATAAATAATAAATTCCGAAATAAATCCGTTGAACGGTGGAATTCCGCAAATGGCAATGGCAGCAATTAAAAAAAGCACAGCAGTCTGAGGCATTCTTTTAACCAGTCCTCCCAGTTTTTCAATATCCATTGTATGTGTTGCCTGGTAAACATTTCCGGCAGTATAAAAAAGCAGGGATTTAAAAAGCGAGTGGTTCAGCGTGTGCAGCAGTGCACCGGCAAATCCAAGTGTAGCCAAAACCTGGTTACCATTTCCGATGCCGATACTTCCAATACCAATCCCGATACCGATAATTCCTATGTTCTCAATGCTGTGGTAGGCAAGCAGTTTTTTAAGGTTGTGCTGGATTATGGCAAGCATAACGCCATATAAACCTGAAACCAGGGATACAATTAGAATGATGTATCCAACGGTAACCAAATCCGTTTTTATTACCAGCAGCATACGCAAAAGTCCAAATATCCCTATTTTAATGATCACGCCCGACATCATACCCGAAACATGCGAAGGTGCAGCCGGATGTGCATAAGGCAACCAGGTGTGGAAAGGCACAAATCCGGCTTTAATGGCAAAAGCAATGAAAAAAGTAAGGAAAAGCAACAATGATGCAGGTCCGGGCAGCGATGCTGTATATGCCGTAATGGCTTCGAAATCATAACTCCCGGTTTTATTTGCAACCCATAAAAAACCTATCATCAGGAAGATAACCGAGAAATGAGCCTGAATAAGGTAATTGATACCGGCCTTTATGGTTGCTATATGCTCATGTTCAAAAATGATTGCCACGAAGGACGCCAGGGCCAGGATTTCCCAGGCAATCAGAAACACAAAACTATTCTGTACTGCGCAAATACTCACTATGGCAGCATGTTGTAAAAGGAGGGCAATGCTGTGAAGTGAGAGGTTGTTACGTTGCTCACGATACGCTTTCATGTAAAATAAACCATAAAACCCGCCGGTAACAAATACCAGGTTTATGATAAGGATAAACCAGCCCGATAAAGCGTCAATCCGCAACGGGATATCGCCGGTTACGAAACTTCCGGGAAGTACGAAGTTGAACGTTTCACCCTGTAAGCTTTGAATTGCGAAATAGCCAGACAGCAAAATGTTAATTACCAGTAGAGCAAACGTTGTTATTCCCTTCCAGTTCGTTTTAAGAAAAGGAATAAGGAGCATACCTGCTAAAGGTACCAGAACGAATGCTGCAACCAGGATCATGACACAACATTAAAAACCGTGAGAATAAACATGGCAAGTATAAAAACGATGCCATACAACACATACGACTGTATGCGGCCATTCTGGATAAAGCTGAAATAATTTACCGACCAGTTTAAACGGCGGGTAAAGGGCTGTATCAAATTCTGCTCGAAAAAGTCGAAATAATGCGAAACATACGATCTCGCAGAGGGGAATATCTCCCCTTTTTCTATTTCGGTATAGAGTTTCTTTTCAATAAGCAGGAAATTGAAAATTTTGCCCAGAGGTTTCGAAAACGATTTGCCGGTGTATTGCTGACGGCTGCCAGGAGCCGTATAACCACAACCCCAGGTAGCGTCAATGCGTTGAATCCTAGTTTTCATAACTCCCGAACGCACTACCCAAATAAAACCTGCTATTCCTATTAATAATATCGAATACAAGCTTATCCCGGAAATTGTGCCGCTTACTCCTGCCATTATTTCGGGTCCGGTGTTACCCGGAATAAGTACCGTTAGAGAATTCCCGATTATCCTCATATAAAAACCGGGTACAAAAGCTACGCTCAGCATCACTGCAATGATCACATATTGAGGCACTAACATCAAATGTGAAACTTCATGCGGTTTATGTTGAAGTTCGGTTCGAGGCTGCCCAAGAAATATTGTTCCAAATGTTTTTGCAAAAGTAAGTACTGACAAACCACCGATTATACTTAATCCTGCAAGTGACAACACAAACAGAATAGTCTGACTGATGTTGCTGGCATGAATTCCTTCGATAAGCCCGATATAAATTATAAATTCGGAAACAAAACCATTAAACGGGGGCAGTCCGCCAATAGCGGCAGCCCCGACAAGGAAAACAGCTGCCGTGCGGGGCATGGATTTAATAAGTCCGCCCAGTTTTTCCATATCACGGGTATGTGTTTGCTGATACACCGACCCTGCCGAATAAAACAGCAAGGATTTGAATAAGGAATGATTAAGCACATGCAGCAAAGCACCACCAAAGCCCAGGAAATACATGATCTGAGAACCGTTTCCGATACCAATAAGCCCGATGCCGATACCAATGCCAATGATCCCGATATTTTCGATGGTGCAATACGCTAACATCTTTTTAAAATCACGGTGAACAGCCGCATTCAGTATTCCATAAATACCGGTAAGCACGGCAAGGGATAGAATTATCTGACCTAAAAGTATAAAATCCGAATTCAGCAGGCTTATCATCCGGAAAATACCGTAAATACCCAGTTTAACAATTACACCCGACATAACTCCCGAAATATGCGATGGCGCGGCCGGATGTGCATGAGGCAACCAGCTGTGTAAAGGAATAAAGCCAGCTTTAAGTCCGAATCCTGCAAAAAACAGGAGAAAAAACCATATATTATTGTTAACCAGAAAAAAAGCACGAATGGCATCGAAACTGAATGAACCTGTTGAACTATAAACCCATATAAAACCAATTGTGAGGAACACAACACTGATATGCATCTGAACCAGGTAGTTAATTCCGGCTTTCAGAGTCTGGCCTTTGTGATTATCAAAAATCACAAGAAGCATGGATGTGAGCGACATTACTTCCCATGCAAGCAGAAAGGCAAAACCATTCTGCAACATGCAAACCCATACCATCGATAAATGAAAAAGGATGAAAAGCGACCAGTGTAGTGTCAGTTTCGACGATGGATTGGTATATGCTTTCAGGTAACCGGTGCCGTAAAAAACACCGGTGAGTGAAGTGAAATTGATAATCAGAATAAACCATGCCGACAATCCGTCGATGCGAATCTGGATATCGCCCAGGAAGGAACCTGCATAAACTGAGAATTCTGTGATAACGCCACTCAGCGCGGGAACGGCAAGCCAGGATGTGATCAGAACATTAATAAGCACTGCGAACGCTGCTGTATAAGCTTTGAGGGCAGAAGGGATAAAAAACAATGAAAAAATTGCCAGAAGTGTAACGATCCAACTCACATTTATCATTTCCATCATGATCGGGAAACTTTTATGCTAACCTTAAAAGAAAGCAAATTTATGGAAAATTAGCGGGCGGCGGCTTAGTTATTTCTGTTGAGTGATGGCTTGTGAGTAAAACGAGCTTCCTGGCTGGTACTTTGCGGTGTGCAGACACTTCACTCTTATCTGTATTTTATGATACTTTTTCTATTTATGCAAGAGTGAAAGTCAGACACCACCAGATAATAATTGTACCTGAGTGAATGTCATACACCGCCAGATTGTTATCTTCGCGCTCTATTCGAAAACGAAATCCCAATGTCAGTTCCTCAATGGCTTAGCCGCACCGAATTACTTACAGGCAAAGAAAAACTTCTTGCGCTGCGCGAAAAACATGTTCTGATCGCAGGGCTGGGTGGTGTGGGCGCTATGGCTGCCGAGCAGATTTGCCGCGCCGGTGTTGGCCGTATGACTATTATTGACGGCGATACTGTTCATCCCAGCAACCGTAACAGGCAGTTAGGCGCATTGAAAAGCACCGAAGGAATTGCTAAAACAGAGGTTATGGCCAGGCGGCTGCTGGATATCAATCCCGATCTGCAACTCACTGTCATTTACGAATATATGAAAGATGACCGCACAATCGAAATACTGGAACAAGGCTATGATTATGTGGTTGATGCCATTGATACACTCTCACCAAAAGTCTTTTTCCTGTTTCATTGTGTGCGCTTAGGGCTTCCGGTTGTAAGCTCAATGGGTGCCGGCGGGAAGTACGATCCTATGCAGGTTGCAGTTGCTGATATCAATGATTCATACAATTGCAAACTGGCGTATTACATGCGAAAAAGGTTGCACAAAATGGGTGTCTGGACCGGCATCAAAGTCATTTTCTCTCCCGAAGTTGTCGAAAGGAGTTCCGTTATTTTGCAGGAAGGTGAATCGAACAAAAAATCCAATGTAGGCACCATTTCGTATATGCCGGCAATATTCGGATGTTTCTGTGCTTCGGTGGTTTTGAGGGATTTGATGGAGTTAAAAACCGTAAAGGAGGTTGATCCTGTACAATAATTTACTGTACTACAACTTTTCGGTAATAACTACCTTTTTTCCCATCAAACCTCAGAATATAGATTCCTTTCTTAAGACCTGTGATATCCAGCAATGCAGAAGGGCTTCCCATTTCCTGCTGCATCAATTGCTTCCCATCCGTATTGAAAAGGTATAATAATCCGGATTCTTTTGTTTCGACGGTTAAAAAATCTTTCGCCGGATTCGGATAAACCCGCAATTCGTCTCCTTGTTCCTCCTCCCCTATGGCACTTTCATCTTTAATCATGCGGATGGTTACATCTGTTGCACTGGAAACACTTGCTGTTACTGCCTTTTTAATCCACCCGAATTTTGAAGCTGTAATAGTAACAGGCTGTGGTAATGATAGAAACAAGGCTGTTCCGTTTCCGTCAGTTAAGCGGTTGCCTGCTCCGCTCAGGTTAACGAGCGCTCCTTCCAAAGCCATTCCCGATTCGTCATCAACCACTTTCACAGTTAGTGCATGAAATGGTGCAGGCAATGCCACAGAAGTAAAAACCCTGTAATCGCCTGGTTCAAAGTATACAGTATGGCCTGATGCATTGGTAACATTAATGGCTTCGCCTGTAAAATAATCGTACCAGGTTCCGTTTTTGGTAAATCCGGGTGCCATATCAAAACCTGTAACACCCATATTCAGAGCAATTACAACATCCATACTGCTGTGAGTTAACCACATTCGTTTGCCAAGGCCACCAAGGTCTTTGGTGAAATTCCCGAAACGGAAAGCATCACTTTTTCGCAATTTTGCCATGGCTCCAACTACGCGGTTCATGCGCTCGCGTGCCGGTTGATCGAGGTAATCCCAACGGACAGGTTTTGGCGCAACACGGTCGCCATTAAAGAAAATGCTGTAATCGTAAGCTGTTTCGGTAAATTCGAACATCATTTTAGGGCCGGGAATCGTCATAAACTGAACAGCAGCCATTTCCATACGCTTTATTGCAGTAAGCGTGTCCTTGATATTATAATTTCCTGAAGCATTGCCATACGAAAGGCTTTCGAACATCAGGCGCTCTTCGTCGTGGTTATCCATATAATCAACCAGGTTGGGATAGTTCCAGCCACGGCTGGCATGATAAGCCCAAGAAACATCCGAATTTTCCTGGTATCCGATAGCTACCTGTTTATATTTGTTATGCATGGCACTCCACAACAGCATTCCGGTATTGGCGAGTACTGTTTCCTCGTCATTTTGCCCAAGATGCTCAAGTATAACGTATGTATCCTGGTTTACAGATTTAATAAAATTGTAGTAATCGGTTAAAATATTAATGCGGCTTTGGTCGTAAGAGCTCCATGCGTTAATATCGCTGCCTGTATTCTTTTGCGTAAGCCCTTTGGATAAATCAATCCTGAAACCATCAATTTTGTACTCTGTAATCCAGTGCGCGAATACATCTTTAAAAAACTGCCGCGTCGCCGGGCTCTCGTGATTAAAATCATAACCCACACTGAAAGGGTGTGTTGCCTGTTGGTTAAACCATGGATTTGAAGCAGTCGGCTGGCCGTTTTCGCCTGCATTGGCATCGAAATACATCTGCACCATCGGACATTGGCCAAATGCATGATTGGGAACGATATCTAGAATTACTGCAATATCCCGCTTGTGACATTCATCAATAAACTGTTTGTAAGCCTGTGGCGTACCATAATATTTATCTGGAGCAAAAAAGAAATTGGGCGCATAACCCCAGCTTTCGTTTCCGTCAAATTCAACAACCGGCATCAGCTGAACGGCGTTTATGCCTAGCTCATGCAGGTAATCAAGTTTTGTCTTGACTTCGTTAAGGCTTCGTGATTCAACGAAATCACGTACCAGCAATTCATAAATAAACAGATCCGACTGGGTAGCATTTACGGCTGCGGGCGTAAAATCAGGAATTTCCCACTGATAAACCGGTTTGTTGGTTTGAAAAACACTCACAATGCCGATGGTTTTATCAAAAGGATAGGCTTTCAGGGAAGGATAAGTCGTAGTAGGAATCCAGCGATCGTTCCATGGATCAAGGATTTTTTCGCTGCAGGCGTCGGCAATTTTAAGATTTCCATCAATAAAATACTGGTATGCATATTCTTTACCCGATTGTAAACCATTTATAGTTACCCAATAATGTTTGCCGTCAGGAGTTCGTTTCATATAATTCGCATCATTTGGCAACCAGTTACTGAATTCGCCAATGGCAAAAGCAAAATTCTTCAATCCGGCAGCATCGTTAAGCACCAGTGTTACAGTATTGTTATTGATATAATTAATACCATTCTTCAATCCTTCGGGCAATTCCTCAACTACCACCGGTCCGCGGAGGTATATCTGAACGGAATCGCGCACTTGTCCCGTGGTGCCTGTTGCAACGGCTTTTATCCAGTGCTCGCCAGGGGAAAGAGTTTGCGCCACCAAGGGATATGTTATCGAAGTTGTGTTACTTTCGGTCAGGAGTTCATTATCAATATAAAGTTTCACCAGGTTATTCTGAAGCGCTTCCACGCAAACCGGCAAAACGGCATTTGGACTTACCAAAGGCTCTTTCCGCGAGGGACTCAGAATTTTTACATTCAGCGCCAATGGATAAACTTCAGCAAGAATATCAGATCCATCCGCGTTTTTGTGTTCGAGGTAAAAGCCACCGGTTTGTTCGGTTGCGCTACGGAAAACGAAAGCCAGCTTCTTTATCTGCTCTGCCGTCGGTACACCAAAAAATGTCCTTATATTATTGATTGTCAGACTGTATGTATTATCATCAATCCGTGTAAGTTTTGTTTCAGGGGTGTTTTCGCCCCATTCGGTTTTTACATATTTCCAATCCGTTGAGTTAACACTGAGGTTAGTGATAACCCCTGTATGGGCATACACATCGCCGGTATAATCGAAAAGCCCGCCGTTGCCGAAAGCCGCGTTAAAATATATAGTTACAGGAGTATTCTCAACAGGGAAAGCTGGTTCGCTGCCAATAAGCCCGACCTGGGCATTGCATTCGATTACCTGGTCGACAGTGTAAGAAAAGTTGCTTCCGCCGTTGTTGTTTTTTCTGAGTGTTATCAGATCAAAATCAGCAACAGGGTTGCTGAAAACACTGCTGAAAATGTAATATTCTACAAGAGTTGAGGAAACCTGGCCCGGAATTATTGCGCTTATTGAAGCAGCATCGGTTGCCATCGGAAGTATGGCTGAAGTCAGCCAGTTGTCGACAGAAAAACGCAGATAGAATTTCTCTTCAGTTGATGGAAGTGCCGATAAACCTGCACTAATAGTTACAGGTTCAAGGTTTGTAACCAGCACCGGGGTTTGCATTACATTGGCAATAGTTACAGGTTGTGATGATGTTTCAGAAAAAACTGCACGCGTATCATCATATCCAATATCCTCGAAAACAACATTATACCACTTTCCGTTAGTCACTGTAACGGTATTATCAGGGTCCGAAGGCGTTCCGTAAATAAAGTTACTCACGGCGTTTAATGCAACTGCTGTATTTCCTGCCCATTGGTTTCCCCAGGGATCACCAAAGGATGTACTCACAAATTTAAACGCATTACTTCCGGTGGCTCCCGAATATTGGAATGAAGTGGTCCATCTTTCGATTCCTTCAGTCGATTTCTGTAAATCAAAATCGCCACCCATAGCAGTGGAATTGGTCCAGCTGTTCCAGGCACCCGGCATACGCAGACCATCGGGCTGAAAAATCTGAGCTGTAACGCTGCTGCCGAAACCTGCTGCAATAAGCAGAAAGAAGATTTTAAACCACTTATATCGTGGCACGAAATGCGAAGTTGAGCGACTGAAATTCATATAAGTGTATTTAGATTTTAAGAGCGTGATTAAGAATACAATTTTCTGACGGAGAGTGGCTTATGAGATTTCCTGAAAAGACCGAAAACGCTTTGTTCAACTAGATTCTTCCCTAAAAAAGGAATCGAGTGCCCGGTATTAGCTACCGGAACACTCTATCCATCAACCCCAATCAATGATAAACCAACATTATTCGATATGAATAATCTCTTTATTTTTTAATTACTGAAAAATAGCGGATGTTAGAAGCATTACGAATTTCAAGATTATATACTCCTGATTTAAAACCGGTTAAATCGAGTTGTTCAATACCACCCATGCTTTCTTTCTGCAAAAGCATTGCTCCTTGCATGTCAGTAATACGAATTTCCGCTTTCACAGGCATGTCAATGTATAAAATGCCTGCTGTCGGATTTGGATAAACGCTGATTCGGGCAACTGTTTCGTCGAGGCCGGTAATTAATGTGGTGTAAGTCACAGTACCTGTTACAATTCCGGTTTCGTCAACGGTAACTTCCAGGTCGGGGCCTTCGATGAGCCATATGCCGCTCGGGCTGCCGTCATCTTCAATGGCTCCCCATTTGTATGTTCCGGGGGCGAGGTTTAATGTCAAAGTCCAATCATAATTATTTTGCGACATGCTTATAGTATCCCATCCGGTCATTTCGCCTTTAAATTTGATGTTTGTGTTATTGAGCGTTCCATCAATAATTGTAAACAGCACAGGATATGTAGCTATGGGTTCAGTAACCGTTAGTACGCCGGAGATGTTGGTAATCCCATCCCAGAAACCTCCGCCCCCTGCATTGTAACCGCCATAAACAAAAGCGCCTGAATTAAGCTGAAAACGACTGGCATAATAATAAATTCCAGGGCTGGTAAACTCAGTGCCGATATCAGCTTTAAACTCATCGTTATTCCCCGATGCCACATTGTACGTGGCTGGTATCCAGTTAGTCCATGTACCCGGATCAGTGTTTGTCGAACTGTAGCCTATCCAGGCCTGCATTCCGGGTGCCGGTGTTGGCTGACCGGTTACGCCGTTTATGTATACTTGTGCATACACCTCAAAATTGTCCAAAGCTGCAATAGTATCGCTTCCGGGAAACTGAAGGTTGGCCCAATCGATACCCGAACCTGGCTCGGTTACTTCTACCACACCCGACACATTTGCAGTCCCATCCCAGAAACCGCCGCCTGTTGCCGAGTATCCGCCATAGTAGTAATTTCCGGTATTTAACTGAAAACGGCTTGCATAATAATAAGTTCCTGTAGTTGAAAGCAACGCGCCGATATTGGCAGTAAACTCATCGTTGTTACCAACAGCAGAGCTGTATGGGGCAGGAACCCAGTTAGTCCAGGTTGCAGGATTTGAATTGGTTGTGCTGTACCCAATCCACGACTGTACCCCTGCTGCGGGTGTCGCCTGACCGGTAACTCCCTGTATAAATGCCTGTGCATAAACGATATATTCCTGCGTTGGTACACTAGTTCCGGTTCCTGGGTGTTGAAGGTTCACCCAATCGAAATCAGGATCAGGAATCGGATCGGTAACTGTAAGTGTTCCGCTGATGTTGGTTGTGCCGTCCCAGAATCCTCCATTATAACCGCCATACACGTATGCATCGGTATTTAACTGAAACCGCGTTGCGTAATAATATGTACCTGAAGTAGTAATAGCTGTTCCCAGGTTTCCTTTAAACTCATCGTTATTTCCGGCTGCCTGGTTATATGCTGCCGGTATCCAGTTTGTCCAGGTATCAGGATTTGTATTTGAAGTACTGTAACCTATCCAGGCTTGTAAACCGGCAGCAGCTGTTGGCTGACCGGTAATACCCGGAATAAGTGCCTGTCCGTAAACATCAAAAGCAACACCAGTTTCAATTGCGCCGCTTGCCGGGAACTGCAGATTGGCCCAGGTTATGGCTGGAGGAGGCGGAGCTACTGAATATGAATAATTTACACCCGCGTTATTTTCGATCTTAATCGAATACAAATCAAAATCGGCTGTAATATTGCTGACAGTAGAAGTAAAAATATAGAATGCTACAGTTGTGCCTGCTGGCTGACCCGGTATCTGAACCGTTCCGTTTGCACCTGTCATTGTAACAGGAATGGCAGTGGATGTTGCCCAAGCATCAATGGTATAGCGAAGATAAATAATTTCTCCGGCTGAAGGAATTGCATCTGCCGAAACTGAAATATCGACTGCTGTATTCGCATTTGCAGCAGCAGGAACTCCACTAACACTTGTAATGTCAACCGGTTCCGAAGCGGTTTCCATAAAAATTGCCCGGCTATCCTGATAACCCAGGTCTTCCCAGTTTGCGGTATACCATTTGTTGTTAACAAGGGTTATATTGTTGTTATTGGCTCCTTCCTTGGTATAGGTTTGGAGTGTATTCATAGCAACCGTTACATTCGACCATTTATTCTGAAAATAATTGGATGAAGATCCGCTGGTAAACAACCAATCGTAAGTGCCGCCAATCAGATCGGCACCGGTAGCAGCTACACTGAAACTGGTTTGCCAGCGGGTTGTTCCTACAGCTATTTTAATGATCCTGCCTCCTGTAACCTGGGTACTGCTGGCCAGGGCGAGATTGTTGGTTGGTGGATTCGTCCAGCCGTTCCAGGCGCCGGGCATGTTCAATCCTTCGGGTTCATATATCTGAGCCTGTGCTTCATATCCGGAATTGAATCGGATAATTAATAACACTACGAGAAAAAAAGAAATCCGAAACGCTTTCCTGTTAAATGATTGTAGAAGTTTTAGCATAGTTGGCTGAAATTAATTTGACTTATTTAAGGTTAAAACGAACTGCAAAATCAAGAAAACAAAATCAATCTATTAGCAATAGGCCTGTCGAGGAAATCAGTATTAAAATAACTTTAAAAAGTTTCCCGGATGATTACCATACAAATCTATGAAATCTAAATTAATAAATGTACACGTATCTCATTATTTTTTAGGCATTTCCGAATTATTTTTAATGAAAACGATGTCGCAAACGATTGCGCTTTATGCTATATCTGAACATTTATTTTAAAAGTGAAAAGAAGATGTAGTTAATTAGTACATTTTGAAAAGTAATGATATTATTGATGGTCCAAAAGATCCGGAATAAAGTGATTTATAATCCGTTTTATACATATTTCCTTATCGCAGAATCGACAATTATTGTATTTTTGAAAGCAATGCGATGGGTGAAAAGGAAAGGTTAATGAAAGTGTCAGACACCCTTCGTGGTTAATGATTTTTCAGCCTTCGGGTAACTTGATTATTAACCCTTCGGGTATGCAGACACAAACAAAACATTATGAACGGAGATCCTGATTTGTACAAAATTCTGAATGATCTTGATATTCCATTTGAATACCATGAGCATCCGCCTGCCCCTACTATTGACGAAGCCATGAAATACTGGAAAGACCTGGATGCCACGCACTGTAAAAACCTGTTTTTCCGCAATCATAAAGGCAACAAACATTACCTTGTTATTTTAAAACATACCATGCAAATGGGTATTCATGAGCTGGAAAAACAACTGAAACAGGGTAAACTCTCTTTTGCGTCGGATCAGCGGATGATGAAATACCTCGGGGTTACACCAGGTTCAGTAACTCCTTTCGGGCTCATAAATGATAAGGAACACCATGTTCATGTTTTCCTCGATCAAAATCTGGCCGAAAGCAAAACCATCAGCTTCCATCCGTGCATCAATACAGCATCCATCATTGTAAAATACGATGATTTTATAAAATTTCTCAATTTTACCACCAATACCTACGAGTTTATTACACTCTACAATCATACCCCGGAATCATAGTTTCATACTTTAAATCCACTTACCTACTTATGCAAAAGTCATCCATTTTCAGAACCCTTTTTCTCACTATAATTATAGCCTTCACACTTTTCCCGACATTTACTTTTAGCCAGCAGGCTGAAAAACCTATGGTCGTAATTGCTTATTATATGGGTGATGGAATTGATATTGCGAATTATAAAACTGATCAGCTAACTCATATTATCTATAGTTTCCTGCATCTGAAAGGGAATAAACTGGCAGTGGATAATTCATCCGACAGCCTGGCAATCACAAGGCTTATCGCATTAAAAAATACAAATCCGAAACTAAAAATCATCCTGTCGCTGGGTGGATGGGGAGGATGCCCTACCTGTAGCGAAGTGTTTAACAGTGCGCAAGGGTGTGATGAATTTTCGCAATCCGTATTGCAGCTTTTTAAAACTTACAAAGCCGATGGCCTCGATCTGGATTGGGAATACCCGGCCATTGAATCGGTGCCCGGTCATCAGTATTTGCCTGCCGACAAACAAAATTTCACAGCACTGATCCAAAGTTTACGAAATACAGTAGGACCTGATTATGAATTGAGTTTTGCAGCCGGTGGTTTCAAAGATTTTCTCGACCATTCAATTGAATGGAACAAAGTAATGCCGCTGCTGAACTATGTAAATATGATGACCTACGATCTGGTAAATGGATACAGCAAGCGCACTGGGCATCTAACGTCCTTATACTCAACACCCGAACAACCGGAATCCGTTGATTATTCAATCAGGTATCTCGATTCAATCGGAGTTCCGATGGATAAAGTTGTGATTGGAATCACTTTTTACGCACGTACATTTAGTGATGTACAGGATGTGAACAATGGGCTTTACCAGAAAGGAAAATTCAGCGGATACGTTAACTACAAACATTTTGACGAAAAATTCGGAGCCAGTTCAGGGTATTTATATTACTGGGATAAAAAAGCCAGAGCACCCTATGCCTATAACAAAACGACAAAAACCTTTGCTACATTCGACAATCTTCATTCCGTGTATCAGAAAACCAAATATGCCAAAGACCGGAAGCTGGCAGGAGTTATGTTTTGGGAACTCCGCGGCGATCTTGAATCAGGTGGCTTGCTCGATATGATTTATGAAGTGAGTAAAGATTGATCTTCCTGAAAGAAGACTCTGATTATATCTCAAAAACGCATCCATCCACAGCCAGTTCTGTATCGGGGAATATAGCGCGTGCTTCATCCAGCAATGGCTGCAGATCATCATATCGCGCCGAATAATGCCCAATAAGAAGTTTTTTCACTCCTGCTTTCTTTGCTATTGTTGCTGCCTGACCGGTAGTGGAATGAAATTTATCTGCCGCATTGGCTTCGCGGTTATTCATAAAAGTAGTTTCGTGATACAGCACATCAGCGCCTTGAACCGTTGGTATAATATCCTCAAAATAAGCTGTATCTGAGCAAAAAGCATATGTGCGGGGAGCGGGAGGATCAATAGTGATAACCGAATTCGGGTGAACGGTGCCGTCAGCAGCAGTAAAATCAGCACCAGCTTTGATCTTTGGAAGAAGATGAACCGGGATTTTGAGTAAATCAATTACATCCCTACGGATTTTGAGTTCGTAAGGCTTCTCACTGAATACAAAACCGGTAGTCGGAATGCGGTGAAGCATCGGGAAGCTGCTGACTTTTATAAGTTCATCTTCAAAGATAACTTCTTGGTTATCAGCCTGTGTTTCGCGGAATTCGAGCGGATAAAGCAAAGTTGTCATCGATGCTTTAAGCTGCAAATCAATAATTTCTTTCAACCCGGCAGGCCCGTAAATATATAACGGCTTGGTACGCCCAAGCAGATGCATGGATGAAACCAGTCCGATTAACCCATAAAAATGATCGCCATGCAAATGACTGATAAATATATGTTTGATCCTTTGAAAGTGAATATGCATCCGGCGCAACGAAACCTGTGTACCTTCGCCACAGTCGATAAGGAACAGTTTCTCCCCATGCGCTAGCAATTGAGCCGTTGGATTACGCTCCGAAGTTGGAGTAGCTGAGCTGCTGCCAAGGATTGTGAGGGAGAAAGGAAGCATTTTTTTAGGGTTTTGGGGTTTAGGGGTTGGGATTTAGGGGTTCGAAAGAGAAGCTATAGCGCGTCTTTACAACTATTTCCCGCAAACCTTTATTACCACTTAAGAAAGCAAAAGTAAAAAAAATCAGGCCGGAAAAGTATAAACTTTTCCGGCCCGATGAGTATGATAAGAATTCAAAAAATTATTTTTTGTTTTCTTCTTCTTTTTTCTCCATTGAAGCTTTCAGGTTAGCAAGAGCGTCAAGATCACCGAGGGTGGTTTTTTCAAGGTTGTCCTTGATTTTTTTCACGGCGCGTTTGGTAGTCATTTCAGCGCTTTCCTCTTTCTTGTCTTCTTTTGCCCTTTCGGCAGCTTTGGTTTCCTGGTACATCTTAGCGTGCGAAAGAATAATCTTTTTATTTTCTTTCGAGAACTCAATTACCTTGAAATCCTGTGCTTCATCAACCTGCAGGTTGGTACCGTCTTCTTTCTGAGCATGACGTGTAGGTGCAAAACCTTCAACGCCATATGGCAGAGCTACAACAACACCTTTATCCGATGAACTTACAACCGTACCTTTATGTACTGATCCGGTGGTGAAAATGCTTTCGAAAACATCCCACGGATTTTCTTCAAGTTGTTTGTGGCCTAGGCTCAAACGACGGTTATCAACATCAACATCAAGAACAACAACTTCGATGGTTTCGCCAATTTTGGTGAATTCAGCCGGATGTTTGATCTTTTTGCTCCACGAAAGGTCGCTGATATGGATAAGTCCGTCAACACCTTCTTCGAGTTCAACAAAAATACCGAAATTGGTAAAGTTACGAACGGTAGCTGTGTGGCGTGAGTTAACAGGGTATTTAGCAACGATATCACTCCATGGATCTGGAATAAGCTGTTTGATACCAAGTGACATTTTGCGGTCTTCGCGGTCGAGGGTAAGTACAACTGCTTCGATCTCGTCGCCTACTTTCAGGAAGTCCTGAGCGGTGCGCAGATGCTGGCTCCACGACATTTCGGAAACGTGGATAAGACCTTCAACACCAGGTGCAATTTCGATAAATGCGCCATAATCAGCAATAACAACTACGCGGCCAGTGATTTTGTCACCAACTTTAAGGTCGTCGCGGAGCGAATCCCATGGATGTGCGCTGAGTTGTTTAAGACCAAGGGCAATACGTTTTTTGTTTTCGTCGAAATCGAGGATAACAACATTGATTTTCTGATCAAGCTGCACGATTTCTTCCGGGTGATTGATACGTCCCCATGAAAGGTCGGTGATGTGGATAAGTCCGTCAACGCCGCCAAGGTCGATAAATACACCGTAAGAGGTGATATTTTTAACGATACCTTCGAGAACCTGGCCTTTTTCGAGTTTCGAAATAATTTCGATTTTCTGAGCTTCAAGTTCGTCTTCGATAAGGGCTTTGTGCGAAACAACCACATTTTTGTATTCGTGATTGATTTTAACGATTTTGAATTCCATAACCTTCTCAACAAACTGATCGTAGTCGCGGATAGGTTTAACATCGATCTGCGATCCCGGAAGGAAGGCCTCGATGCCAAAAATATCAACAATAAGACCACCTTTGGTGCGGCATTTTACAAAACCATTGATAATTTCCTGTGTTTCGAAAGCGGAGTTAACGCGCTCCCATGAACGGAGGATACGTGCTTTTTTGTGCGAAAGCTGAAGCTGTCCGCCCATGTCTTCCTGGTTTTCGACATACACCTCAATCTTATCGCCAATGCGCAGATCAGGGTTGTAACGTACTTCCGAAACAGGAATTACTCCGTCGGATTTAAAACCAATGTTTACCACAACTTCACGGTTTGTGAGACCAACTACTGTACCTTCAAGTACTTCGTGATCACCGATTGAGCTGAGGGTTTTGTCATAAATGTCTTCCAAACGCTTGCGGTCAGCAGGAGCATATGCTTCATGTTTTTTTCCGATAGCATTCCAGTCAAATTCAACAGGTGCAACAGGCATTTCAGGTGCTTTAGGAGCTTCTGCAACAACTTCCATAACTTCAGGAACTTCTGCAACTTCTACTTCAGCAACCGGTGCTTCGGCAACTACTTCTTCTACTGCGGTTTCAACTTCAGCAGCTGGTGTTTCAACTGTTTCAGCTACTGTTTCTTCAGCAGCATTTTCAACATTGTTCAGTTCGTCGTTTACTTTAACGTCGTCACTCATAATTTGTAATCTAAATGTGGCTTTCCGGAAAAGCCGGTTTAACATTATATTGATTTCGAAGCAGATAGAATGTAATTCCTTCCGGAAAGTGCATACAATCGACCTGCAAAATGGGGTGCAAAGGTAATAATTTATATTTACCCCACATAACCGGAAAATAAATTTGACTGAAAATATCGTGTACTCACTGATTTACAGTAAGTATAGGAATATGGTATCCACGTTTATAAGGAATAAAGGTAAATGCTAATAATTATTGAAAAACATAAAAAAACAATCTGCTTTATTTTTAGATTCCGTTAAAAATGATTATCTTAAAATGAAGCACTTAACATTGATTTAACATAGGCGTAATTTTGAAGTAATATAATGGCCATATTTTTGCATCATCTAAAAAGAAACAATATGAAAAAGATAATAGCCATAGCACTCATAGGAGCTGCCCTTTTAATCGGAAATCAGGTTTTTGCTACCGGTGATATGCCAGCCAATGCTGCTGCAAAATCGAGTGTAAGCGGAAAAGTTGTTGACATTAAAACCGGCGAATCACTTGTAGGAGTTGCTGTTGCAGTAGAAGGAACAGATCAGAAAGTATATACCGACCTCGATGGTAACTTTACCATCAACAATATTGAGCCGGGCCATTACAACCTAGTTCTGTCTCTTATTTCCTACAAAAACAGCCTGGTCGAAAACCTGAAACTTATTCCTGGCAAAAAGGAAGTAGTTGATATTAAGCTGGATGTGATCCGATAATCTTTATTTTACATAATTCAAAGGCTGTACATTTTTTGTACGGCCTTTTTTTGCTTATACACAAACCAAATACTGAGTTAACATTGCGGTAATTTTCAAATACAATTATCTAAAACAGTATTCTGCTTTAAAAAACTATGCCAAATCGCTGATTAATAACTGATAGTAGAAAAATTACTGCTCAAAATAAACAGAAAGACTATCATTAGAAATTTTATTCAAATATTAATTTCCTTTGGGCTAAAAACAGTCAACTATCAGTAATTATTTGAGTTACAAAAATATTTTACTAAAATAAATTGCAAAATTTACCCTCTCAACAGTCCCGGATTGATTAGTAATGTATTCTTAACTTTTCACAAACAGTGTAATAATAAAACATGCTGAAATTTGCATTTATAAAATCAAACAAACTCTTATGAAAAGAATAATACTGCTTATAGTCCTTGCACTTAATATATCAGCCCTCAGCATCAGCGCACAGGATGCACTTACTTATATGGGAGGAAGTCATAAACATGACTCCGAAGGAACAATCAGAAAACCGGTAGTGTATGAATTTAATGCCTTTTCGCGCGATTATGAATTAGAAGGTATTACAACTGAAATGGCAGGCGATCATATTTTTGGCGAAACCATTGCAAAAAAAATATTTTTACTCGAAAGTAAATACACATCTGAAATTGCCATTGTGCCGGGTAATCCTCAAACCCGGACAGTTATCAGGAAACCGCTTATCTACGAAACAGTTAAGCGCATTGAAAAGCTACTGAAGAAAGAAGTAAAAAATGGGACTCTCACTTCTGAAACAGCAGCTAATTCATTTAACATAGTACTCGACATAGCACTTAATATACTTTCTTCGGATACTGAAAATTTCGAATCGGCTATTGTAGCGCTCGATGATACTGAATCCAAATTATTGTTGTTTACCAATCAGGTAAAACTGAATTACTAAATCATTGCTGATGCAAGTGGTAATAAGATAAACCATTTCGCTTTGTAACTGATACCTTAACTTTTTTATCAAACCTCTTTACAGGACTAAATCATAGCCCCCAGCTACTGCTTTGCCTGCTAATAATCAACATATTAAATGACTGAATCTTTAATTTTTTTTAAAGCACTAACCACTTAAAACAATTAACCAAATCAGAAAACTAATGCGAAAAATTTACACTTTATTAATGCTATTCCTGATTATAGGAATATCAGCCTCAGCTCAAAAGTCGAGTATCGAAGGCACGGTTAAAACAAATAAGGGAGAGAGCCTTCCAGGTGCAACGGTAATGATTAAAGGATCAACCGCCGGAGCCATAACAGATGTAAATGGCAAATTTTCAGTTTCGGCACAGCCAACTGATATCCTGGTGGTATCATTTATTGGTTTTGAAGCCCAGGAAATTACAGTAGGCGCACAAAGTATTATAAATGTGACGCTTAACGAATCGGGGCAACAAATTGAAGGTATTATAGTAACTGCTCTCGGTATCGAAAAACAGAAAAGCACGATCGGCTATGCCATTGGTGATGTGAAAGGCAGCGATATGATTAAAGCCCGCGAGCCTAACGCTATTAACGCACTAACCGGTAGGGTTGCAGGACTTGTTGTCGGCAGTTCATCCGAAATACTTGGAGCACCAAACGTTTTACTTCGCGGTGTAGTTCCGTTGTATGTTATTGATGGAGTACCGGTTCAATCGGATACCTGGAATATTAATCCCGACGATATTGAAAGCTATACCATCCTGAAAGGGCCTACCGCAGCTGCTTTATATGGTTCGCGCGGTCAAAACGGAGCTATTCAGATAACCACAAAACGTGGAACGAGCAACAAGAAAGAGTTTTCGGTTGATTTTAACTCAAGTACCATGTTCGAAAAAGGATTTCTGGCTATTCCCGAAGTTCAGGATGAGTATGGTCCGGGCGACCACGGGCAATATGCTTTTGTTGATGGACGTGGCGGCGGAACCAATGACGGGGACTATGATGTATGGGGCCCAAAATTTGATGGTCAGTTAATAGCTCAATACGATAGCCCGATAGATCCTGAAACCGGTGAACGCATTCCGACTCCATGGACAGCCCGTGGTAAGGACAACCTTAAGCGTTTTCTCGAAACAGGTCTGCTTTCGACAAACAGCATTTCAGTTGCTTCAAGTTCAGCTAAATATGATCTACGGTTCTCTGCATCACATAGCTATCAGAAAGGTATAACTCCAAATACGCAGCTAAATGTATCCAGCTTTAACCTATCGGCCGGCTATAATATTTCGAAAAAACTGAGAGTTGATGCTAATATGGCTTATAGCAAACAATATACGCCTAACGTACCGGATGTAAATTACGGTCCTAACAGTATTATTTACAATATAATTGCATGGGGAGGAGCCGACTGGGATATTGAAGATATGAAGGACTACTGGCAACCGGGTAAAGAAGGTGTACAATCTATTTATGCCGAATATCAAAGGTATCATAATCCTTATTTCATGTCGTATGAATGGCTTCGCGGACATTACAAAACTGATGTTAACGGGTATTTATCAGCTACATATAAATTTACTGACCATTTGAACCTGTTGGCTCGCACAGCTGTAACAACGTATGATTTATTCAGAACCGAGAAACTTCCTTATTCAGCTCATCCATATGGAAGAGAAGCTGGTTTAGGTGATTACAGGGAAGATAAACGCTCACTGTTTGAAAACAATACCGACATTTTATTATCCTACGACCAGTACATCGTTCCTAAACTGAGCGTTCATGCTGCAGCCGGGGGAAACCTTCGTTCATTTAAATATACCAGCAGTTATGCTTCAACCGATTACCTGAATGTACCAGGCTGGTATAACTTAAGCAATTCAAAAAATCCGGTAAAGGCATTCAATTTCAGTGCACCCATGAGTGTATTGAGCGGATATGCTTACGCTGACTTCACATATAATGACTTTGCTACCTTATCATTAACCGGTCGTTGGGATAAGAATTCAACACTTCCGGCTGATAATAATGTATATTTCTACCCCAGCGTTTCCACCAGCATAGAAATGTCGAAACTTATAAATATACCAAAAGTAAACTCCTGGAAAATCAGGGGTTCGTATGCCAATGTGGGTAGTGCTTTAACTTCATCAATGATAGGACCTGCAGGTGATGTAACCGACTATGGCGGAACATATTATTCCCCATATTCAGGGCCATCCTATATCAATACTGCTTCTTACGGCATACAACTTATCCAGGGACTACCATCAGCTTCCTACACCGGTACAATTACAAATCCAAGCCTGGAGCCAAGTTTTAGTTCTGCCTGGGAAGCCGGTACAGATGTCAATCTTTTTCAGAATCGTTTAGGTTTTGAATTCACCTATTTCTCATCTATTGACGGACCAGCCATTTTCTCGCTTCCCATTTCAACGTCATCAGGTTTCAGTTATGCGCTGGTTAACGGTATAAAAGTGGAACGTAAGGGTGTGGAGATAGGAGTTAATGCTACCCCTGTTTATCAGCCGAACGGATTAAAATGGGATATCACAGCAAATTATGCAACCAACCAGTCGTACCTCAAAGAAATTTACCCTGGTGTTGAATCACTTAACACATACCTGAAAGTAGGCGACCGTATGGACAAAATGTATGGTTCGGACTTTTTACGGAACGCTGACGGCCACATAATTAATGATGCCAGCGGCAGGCCGATCCGAAATTCAGTTCCGCAATTTCTTGGAAATACCAATGCCGATTGGGCAGGTGCAATTCGGAACACTTTAACTTATAAAGGGGTTAGTTTCAGCTTCCAGTTCGACGGACGATTTGGTGGAACAATCCTTGACTACGTTCAGAAAAAAACCATGCAGGGAGGCAGGAACATCGAAACTGTTGAAGGAGCGATGGGGATTGCCAGAGCAAACGATGTGTTAGGTATAAAATCCTATGTTGGCAAAGGTGTAGTTGTAAGCAATGGAGTAGCTATAGAATATGATCAGGATGGGAAAATCATTAACAGCGATAAATTGGAATATGCGCCAAACACCACAGCCACTTTCCTTCAGGATTACATAAGCCGATATTATGGAACAGATGCTTCAACATCAATGAGCCGTACTTTTATTAAGCTCCGTGAAGTAGTTCTAACATACAACATTTCTCAGAAATACCTTAAAAAGACATATCTTAAGCAAGCTAGTATTTCATTTGTTGGTCGCAACCTGTTATACTTTGCTGAAAGAACTGACATAGATATAGAACAGTACACGGGTAACTCAGGATACTCAGGTTTACAAACACCAACCACCAGAAGGTTTGGTTTTAACATTAACCTGACATTCTAAATAAAACAGATATTAACTCAAATACCGAAATAAAATGAAAAGAATACTATATATAGTTATTTTGTTAGTGATTACACTTGCAGGATGCAACAAATTTGAAGAGTATGAAAAAAATCCAAACCTGCCGGGTGAAGTTCCTCCTTCGCTCATACTTACCAATGTAATTAATGGAATGGTTTACAATCCATGGACCGATGTACAGAGATGGAACCAGTTCTGGTGCAGCAATTATGCCTATTACGATGATCAGGAATACGACTGGACTACCACAAGTTTTAACTACTCCTACCTGAATGATGTAAAACAAATGGTTGCCGAAGCTTCCAGGGTTGGAATGCCCGAGAACAATGCTTATTCAGCACTCGCCAAGTTTTTTAATGCGTTTTATTTTGTCGATATGAGTATGCGTTTAGGCGATATTCCCTTAACTGCAGCACTCAAAGGACTTGATAATACAACTCCTGCCTACGACACACAGAAAGCAGTATTTCAGCAGGCATTACTTTGGCTCGAAGAATCAAACAGCGATTTACAAAAACTGATTGATGCGAACGATAACACGTTAACAGGTGATTTTATGCTTGGCAACGACCTTACACAATGGCAAAAAGTTGTTAATGCATATAAATTACGATTGCTTATTACCTTAAGCAAGAAAGAAAGTGATACAGATTTAAATATCAAACAACAGTTCGCTGATATGATCGGTAATCCTTCAAAATATCCGCTTTTGAGTTCGTTGGACGATAATCTTCAATACGTTTTTAATACTACTACCAACAAATATCCACTGAACCCCGACGAATATGGCTTTACCGCTACCCGTAACAACATGTCGGCTACTTACCTGAATACTTTAGCCGATTTACACGACCCTAGAACTTTTATAGTGGCTGATCCGGCTCCTGCTAAAATCGCTGGCGGATTAACCGCACAGGATTATGCTGCCTATGTGGGTGCCAGTTCAGGTGAAAGCCTTGATGATATGTCGACAAAAATGCTGAATGGCGAATATTCACCAATCAGTAAGGAAAAATATTACGGAACTTATACAGGCGAACCAACAATCCAAATCGGGTACATCGAACAGTGTTTCAACATTGCCGAAGCTATAAACCGTGGCTGGATTAATGGAGATGCCGAAGCTTATTACGTTAATGGGATAAAAGCTTCGTGGACATTTCATGGAGCAGATGTTGCCACAAACTGGGCTGTTTATTATGATCAAACCAGTGTAAAATACAAAGGCAACAATGCAAATGGCCTCTCTCAGATCCTGACACAGAAATACCTTGGATTCTTTCAGAATTCAGGATGGGAAGCATATTACAATAACCGCCGAACCGGCATCCCTACCTTCCTTACCGGACCGGGAACAGCAAACAGCGAACGTATATCAAAGCGCTGGCAATATCCAAGTTCCGAAAGAACCACTAATGCTGATAATTACAATGCAGCCCTACAGAACCAGTATGGGGCGGCAACTGATGATATAAACTCCGAAATGTGGATTATAAAATAGTTTGGGTTGAATTTGATTTGATTGGATGAAAGGGCTGCCGGATACTATATCCGGCAGTTCCTTTCTTTTATATGGATTAAACTCTTTTTCAAAAAAACAAATCAATATAACATACTGCATTACAAATACTTATCAAGCATCCAATCATATCATTAACATAAAATACCCTTAACTTTCAATTAATACACTGGCAGTACTTTTACTATATTAACGGAAGAAAAGATCATCTCTTTATCGGAGTTGGACATTTTTTATGATTTAAGTCCGTAATTTTAGCATGTCAAACAGAAGCTTACTTACAATTTTAAAACTTATCATTTTGAAAAGTCCGAATCCCGATACTATGAATTTTACACATAACTGCACTAATCGTTTAACAATAAAAATCATGAGATTACTCCTGGTAACATTGCTTTTCAGCTGTTTTACTCTAGCTGCTTTTCCCCAAATCCCGGAGTATACAATCTCTGCCCCCGCCGGGAGCAATTATACTCTGATTAATAAAACAGGAACCTCTGTTATCCCTAACGGACGTCTGCTTACCCCGGCAGGAAAAAGTTACGTGGTAGCACCGCATCCATACGGGCTTGCAATAAGCAACGATGGCAATATCGCAGTTACAGCTAATTCGGGTACCAATCCGATTTCGATTACCATTATTCGGAACCTTCTTTCGGGGAATCCTGATATTCAGCAGGTCCCTCCTACTCCAGCAGGTGATAAAGGTGTACTGGAATCGGTGTTTATGGGTTTGGCGATTTCGCCCGACAACAAACTGGTGTATGTAGCCGGCGGGCAGGCTAACAAAGTGTATATTTTCGATATAGCAACAGGAGCAGCATCAGGATCAATTGAATGCAGTTTTAAAGATTCAAATTTCGATTTTACGCACGGGTACATTGGCGATATGACAATAAGCAGCAACGGAAAACTTTTATTTGCTGTCGATCAGATCGGTTTCAGGCTTATCAGTATTGACCTCGAAAAACGAAAAGTAATTTCGAACACTCCGGTTGGCAGGTATCCTTTCGGGATAGCACTTTCGAAGGATGAAAAAACGGTTTATGTTGCTAATGTAGGCATGTACGAATACGGTTACATCAAAAAGAAGAAAAACGGCGAATGGAAGAAAAGCGTTGTCGATTCGCCTGTTTACGCTTATGGCTCTGACGAATCGGTAAAAGGCATTTCGAATGATACCATGCAGGTTCCTGCTTTGGGGCCTGCGAATACAGATGAATCCTTTTCGGTTTGGGCATTTAATATTAAAAATCCGGTAAAACCTTCTATCATTTCGAAAATTAAAACCGGGACTCTTGTTGGCCAGATGGTGGAAGGAATTCCTGCTGTGGGAGGCTCGAGTCCGAATTCGATTGTGGTAGCTGGCAAATATATTTTTATCAGCAACGGTACCAACGACAACATTACTGTGCTCGACAGCCGCAAACAAAATATCATTACACATATAAAACTTAGTCCCGAGCCGTTGCTTGCCGTCAAAAGAGGAATAATCCCATTCGGACTGGCAGTTTCGCCCGACGAAAAAAGAGTTTATGTTGCTGAATCAGGAATCAATTCCATTGGCGTAATTGATGTGGAATTGCTTAAAGTTATAGGTCACATCCCGACAGGCTGGTTTCCGGCAAAACTGAAAGTTACCCCTGACGGCAAAAAGCTAATTGTCGCCAATGCCAAAGGTTTTGGAAGCGGACCTAACGGAGGCTATACTTTTACAGCCGGTCCCGAAGGAAGTTATATCGGCAGCCTGATGAAAGGTACTGTGCAACTAATTGATATTCCAACCCAGGATCAACTTATCGCATATTCGAAGCAGGTGATTGAAAACAACTTCCTGATCGAAAAAACACAATCATCTTCATTCGACTGGCGTAAAAATAACCCGATTCCACTCTATCCCAAACAAAAGGAATCACCAATAAAGCATATTGTTTTTATTTCGAAAGAAAACCGAACGTACGATGAAGTTTTCGGACAGGTTAAAAATGCTAAAGGCGATTCTTCTATTGCCCGTTATGGAGCAAATGTAACTTTTACCAACCGTAAAAAAACGGAAAAAGTTGATAATGCAACTGTTATGCCTAATCACCTGCAATTGGCACAGGAATTTGCCATCAGCGATAATTTTTATGTCGATTCGGATGTGTCGGCCGACGGGCACCGCTGGCTGGTGAATACCTATCCAAACGAATGGGTTGAGGCTACCACACCAGCTAATTACGGAGGCAACCGCGAGTACCGCGAAAATTCAAATGCCCCGGGCAACTTAGGTTTTACAGGTGCTGCCGGAGCCATTTACCCCGAGGATTATAACGAAGCCGGTTCGATGTGGGATCACCTGGCACGACATAACAAAGAATATTACAATTTTGGTTTCGGAGTAATGTTCGAACCGGGCGATTACCAGGACACATACAAATACGGCGGCATCAAGCATTTTACAAATTATCCAATGCCTGCATCGCTGCACAGCCGCACATCCTACCAATATCCAACTTATAATATGGCAATTCCTGATCAGTTCAGGGTTGATATATTTAAAAAAGAATTTGAAGAAAAATGGGGCGAAGGAAAGGCCGAAATGCCTGGTATGCTTACCGTTATCCTGCCCAACGACCACGGTGCTGACGAACGTCCGGAAGCCGGGTTTCCATTCCGCGAAAGCTATATGGCTGATAATGACCTGGCTGTAGGAAGAATTGTTGAGTATTTATCACATACTCCGTACTGGAAAAATATGATGATAGTAATTACGGAAGATGATGCCCAGGGCGGTGTTGACCATGTAGATGCTCACCGTAGTGTGCTGATGGTTATTTCGCCATATGTGAAGAAAAATTATGTAAGCCATGTTCATTATAGCTTTGGAAGTATTTTCAAAACTTTCTGGAACGTACTGGGAATTCCTTACCTGAACCAATATGATGCAGCGGCTACCGATTTCGGTGATTTTTTTACTGATAAACCCGATTTCACGCCTTATTCGGCACTCTCTGTTGATCCCCGTTTTTTCGATCCGCAGAAAGCACTTGATCCCTTTGATGAAAAATTCGACTGGAAACAACTTAAATCAGGACCGGCTATCGACAATCCCGACGACATGAAACGCGAAAGCAAAGAACAGGAAAACTGGAGGCTCGACGAACAGAAGAAGTAACATTTCGGGAATAGCCTCATTCCACGCCTATCATTTTAAATAACAAGTAATTACCCGCCATTAACCCACAACAGGTTAATTCACCAACAGGCAGGAATAGCTACTGCTATGCCCCTACCTACAAAAAACAATCAACAATTTATTCCAGAATACTTTGCATCGGAAACAGTGAAAAAGCAATTCAACTTAATAGGTAATCAGGCAAGTAGTGAACACGCTGTTACATTATGGTTACGCAGGCAAAACCCGGCTATATTAACCATATATATCAGCGTATTAGCTTTCCTAACCTACGCTTGCATGTATGGTTTGAGGAAGCCATTTACGGTTGCTTCTTTCGAAGGAATTACCTTAGGCGGAATGGATTACAAAGCTCTTTTAATTATAGCACAGGTTATAGGATATGCTCTTTCTAAATTTATCGGAATCAAGGTTATATCGGAAATGGGACGTTCATCGCGTGCCATTTCCATTATTGTTCTTACCGGAATTGCCGAAACAGCATTAATCCTTTTCAGCATCGTTCCTGAGCCTTACAATATTATACTGCTGTTTTTAAATGGTTTGCCGTTGGGAATGATCTGGGGGCTTGTTTTTGCTTACCTCGAAGGCCGGAGAACAACCGAAATACTTGGTACTGTGCTGAGTATAAGTTTTATTGTATCGTCGGGATTCGTAAAAAGCATCGGCAACCTGCTTATGAACAAACTTAACCTTACTGATTTCCAGATGCCCTGGGTTACCGGTATGGTTCTTTTTATTCCGCTTGTACTATTTGTATGGCTCCTTGATAAAACGCCTGAACCCACTCCTGAGGATGAAGCAATGCGCACCAAAAGAGTTCCGATGGATAAACAGCAACGAAAAAGGATTTTCAGGGAATTTGCCCCCGGACTTATACTTCTTACCATTGCCTACATACTTCTAACAATTTACAGGGATTTACGCGACAATTTTGCAGCCGAAATTTGGTCGTCGATCGGTATAAGCGGCAACTCAATGATATTTACCTGGTCGGAGTTGCCAATTGCACTCAGTGTTTTCATTGTTATGGGATCTCTGATGCTGGTTAGTGATAACCGCAAAGCGCTCCGTTTAAACAACTTTATCATACTTGCAGGTTTTTTACTAATCGGCTTAAGTACAGTTGCTTTAAATGCAGGAATAATCAATCCGGTCACCTGGATGATACTTTTGGGACTCGGAACTTACCTTGGTTACCTGCCTATTAACTGTTTCCTTTTCGACAGGCTGATAGCTGCTTTCGGCTCAGCTGCCAATGCCGGATTCTTCATTTACATTGCCGATTCATTCGGATACCTTGGAAGTGTTGGCACTCTGCTTTATAAAAACTTCAGCAGCAGGGAACTGAGTTGGTTCAACTTCCTAACCACAACATCTTACGGCTTATCGATTGCAGGCAGTTTGTTAATAATCAGCTCGTTATTGTATTTCAGATTTAAATTTCAGACAAAACCGAAAGCTGATACACCCATAAAAAAATCAAAACTTCAATCCATAACCACCTAAATTGTAAAACGATGATCATTTCAGATTTCAGGAAAATAAAAGACAAATTACTTTTCACGCCGGGACCCCTGACTACCACCAGAAGCGTGAAAGAAGCGGCCTTATGTGACCTTGGGTCGCGCGACACCGAATTTATAGCACACGTGCAGCATATCAGGCAAAAACTGCTTGAGCTTGCCCATGTAGAATCGCCCGAATATGAAGCAGTTATCATGCAGGGAAGCGGCACTTTTGGAATAGAAGCCACTATTTCGTCGGCCATACCCAAAAACGGAATGCTGCTGAATATCATCAACGGAGCATACGGAAGGCGCATCAGCCAGATTGCAAGGATTCATTCAATTCCGCTATTGGAATTAATTTATGAAGAAAACGAAACACCAGATCTGCTGGAAATTGAATCCATGCTGATGAAAAACCCACTGATTACCCATGTGTCTGTTATTCATGGCGAAACTACCACCGGTCTGTTGAATCCCGTTGCAGAAATTGGATATATCGTCAGCAGCTATGGAAAAGCATATATTGTTGATGCCATGAGTACATTCGGAGCTTACGATATTAACATGAAAGCACTGAATATCAGCTACCTGATTTCATCCTCCAACAAATGTATCGAAGGAATCCCCGGTTTCAGTTATGTGCTTGCCCAACGTTCGGAACTCGAAAAATGCAAATTCCAGGCACGCTCGCTAAGCCTTGATCTTTACGATCAGTGGTCGGGACTGAACACCAACGGGCAATTCCGATATACTCCGCCGGTGCAAGCCTTGCTGGCATTTCGCGAAGCTTTGAATGAACTTGAAAAAGAAGGCGGTGTGAATGCAAGGGCCGAACGGTACTCAGTAAACAATGCATTACTCACCGGCGAAATGAAAGAACTGGGATTTGAGCTTTACTTACCTGCTCAGTTGCGGAGCTATATCATTACGTCATTCCTTTATCCTAAGCACCCTGATTTTTCGTTCGAAACCTTTTATTCGAAACTCAACGAACAAGGATTTGTCATTTATCCGGGCAAACTGAGTAAAGTGGATTGCTTCAGGATAGGAAATATCGGCCAGCTATATCCTGCTGATATCCAAAATCTTGTTGATGCAATTGAATCTGTTATGCACGAAATGAATGTAGTATTAACTGAAATTTAACGCACATTAAAAAATGAACGAATTTTACCGAAAAAACTATGCCGGCAAACTTAAAGGAGTCATTTTCGACTGGGCAGGCACAACCGTTGATTACGGATGCTTTGCGCCAACAGGAGTGTTTATTGAAGTATTCAGGCAAAAAGGCATTGACATCACAATAGCCGAAGCCCGTGGCCCGATGGGGATGCACAAACGCGACCACATACGGGCATTAACCCAAAATCCTCGTATAGCAGGGTTATGGAAAGCAGAACACAAGCGTGAAAGCACAGAAAATGATGTTGAAGATATGTTTGCTAAGTTTATCCCTCTTCAAATGGCTGTTATTGAAAAGCATTCAGCCATTATTCCGGAACTTCCCGGAGCGATAGAATTACTTCGTTCGATGGATATGAAAATAGGATCTACCACCGGATATAATAACGAAATGATGGAAATATTAACGACAGCGGCGGCAAAGCAAGGCTATGTTGCCGATTCGGTAGTATGCGCTACTGATGTTCCGGCAGGCAGACCGGCACCCTGGATGGCTTTTAAAAATGCAGAAAATCTCAACATATTTCCCATGCAGGCTTTGGTAAAAATAGGTGATACGATTTCCGATATCGAAGAAGGAATTAATACCGGCATGTGGAGTGTAGGTGTAATAGATTCGAGTAACGAAATGGGACTAACTTTAAATGAAATAAATATGTTAGACAAAGCAGAACTTGAAAAAAGAAGAAAAAAGGTACGTGAAGACTACCTCGAAGCCGGCGCTGATTATGTAATTGACAGCCTGGCCGAACTCAGAGCACTGATTGAAAAGATCAATCTGAGGCTTGCCTGCGGCGAAAGACCATAAAAGCAGAATTACTCAGTCGTAAAAAAAAGCAACCTCAGAAACGACGGTTGCTTTTTTATTTGTTCAAAAAATATTTTCTCAAATTGATACTATCAAAGTCAGTAAAACCGATCTCCCATACCCGTTCACCCCTGAACCATGATACCTGTAATCCTTATTCAGAATATTCTGCAGGCGTAAATCAATTTCTGCGAATCGCCAGGTATAAGCTGTATTGATGTTAAAAATATTCCAGCCAGGAGTGCCTCCTTCAGGTATTCTGTTATCATCTTTATCGCCCTGTGCAAGCCGGTCCTGTTTTGCGGCAGCCAGCCACTCGATATTGCACCACCAATCCGAATGCCTGTATTCAACAGCAACACGACCAAAGAGTGGTGGAATACGACGTGCCGGTTCATTTTTGGTCATATTTTGGCCATAAGTATAGGTAACACTTCCTGAAAACAACCACTTAGTTTTAAAGGCATAATCCCACGAAGTTTCAAAACCCTCGATAAATGCCCGTTCTACATTTTCTTTCTGGTAAACAGGGTATCCATCAATGCTGTCACCTTCAATCCTTTCGCGGACAATAAGATTGTATAATTCATTGCGGTAGAGATAAAATTCGCCTTTCAGATTATTCCCTTGAAATTTATAACCAGCCTGGTACTGAAAGGATTTTTCGGGTTTCAGATCGTAATTGGGCGTTTCGTACCTGAAATCAACAATTCCTAGCGTGCCCAAATCATCGATATTAGGAGCGCGGAAACCGGTATTTGCCGATACAAACACATTGGAGGTTGCAGTAAGTTTCCGCATAACAGAAGCATTGCCAACCAGTGCCGATGGTGTAAGCTTTGCATCGCCAATGGTTTCATCCTCAACATGTATAACAAAAGTATTGACCCTGGCCCCTGCACTCAAAATCCATTTTGGCAAATCGAATGTGTGGAGGGAAAAAGCTGCCAGACTTGTCATTGTAGAGCCATCAGGGTACAAACCACGTTTCGGAACTGAAGCTCCGGAGGTTAAATCGGTATCAGTACGGGTGCTGTTAACCAGGTCGTTGTATATTTCGATGCCGCTGACTGCTGACCAAAACTGTCCGTTTTGCATAAATAAATCAGATGAAAAAGCCAAAGTACGTACTTTATCATTTTCATAACGAAGGGTGTTGGAACCGTTTTTGCGGCTCTCCCTCCCCTCTTCCGTATTTTGCATTGATGCTGTCATAGTTATTGATTTCAAAATTCCTGTATCAAGCTTCTGGTTTAATTTCAGGTAAGCCAATCTTCTGTTTTGCGGATGCATCCTGTTTACAGCATAGTTTTCGAGTTTGACTTTATGGTAAACATCTACATCCTCCTGATGCACATTTTGGTACACCATGGTTAAGACTGATGAATTTGTAAGTTTAATTTTCCCCTTAAGGTCAAAATCCAATTCGGTGTAACTGCTGGGCGACTGCAAGCCGGTAGTATCACCACCCTTTACATCGCCGAAATTCCGCCAGCTTAAACCACCTCTGAAAGCAGCTTTCTGACTTCCATAATTCATTTCTGCACGCACAGTTTGTTCCATTCCGTATGTAGCAAAGCGGGTCAGCATTTCACCTCCCCACGACTTTTTCGCGCTAAAAGCAGCATCCTTGCTGAAAGCCTGTATTGTACCACCCAAAGCATCAGAACCGTATTGCACAGAACCACTTCCGCGAAGCACTTCAATGCTTTCGAGACTGAAAACATCAAGTGTATTGAAATACTGATTAGGTCCGTAACGGTAAGTTGAATTGTTAAGCCTGATGCCATCAATCATCTGTAAAGTTTGATTACCTGTTAGTCCGCGTACGAACGGAGAACCTCCTCCATGATTGGTTTTCTGAACAAATACTCCTGGTATAACCGCAAGTGCCTCGGGTGCTGAACGAAGCTGATTTTGACTGATGGATTTACTTTTGAGAACTTCAATGGCTTCGGAAGTATTAAAACTAAGGGAAGAAAAACGGTTGGCTGTAATAACCACTTCTGTAAGGTTTTGATAACTGATAGTATCATTTTCGGAACCGGCAGCATTTTTCTGGGCATATAATAAGCCCGGTAGTGACATATAAATAAATGTTCCTGTTGCAAGAAAACGGACTAAAATTTTCATTCTGCAAAAATAAGATTTGAAAATTAACATAGTATTACTAAAAGTTTTAAGATATAATAAATTGCGAATAATTAATCTGCCAATTTACGCTTTGATATACAATTTAATATTTGATTATCAAGAAATTATAACTTCACATGTTAAACATTATATACATATATATGTTGTACTCAATATAATATTAACCAAAGTCCAAAACCATGAAAAAACTGTTTACACTCATGCTGGTTATTTTTATAACCATACGTATTGATGCACAGGAAAATTCGAAGCGTTTGTATTTGCTTTTCGAATTTATGCAGGTTAATGATGAACAGGAATCCGACTATTGGGAAGTTGAGGAATTCTGGTCGGGTATTCACAAACAGCGGGTTGCTGATAAAACAATATTAAGTTGGGATCTGTGGTCGCTTACACCTGCAGGCACTCAGCAAGGATCGCAGTATATGACTGTTACCACTTTTGCAAGCTTAAAAGATATGTTACACGCATCAACTGCGTGGGATGTGGGCACTTATGTTAAGAAAGCCTATCCGGATATGAAAGAGAAAGAATTGAATGCCATGTTTGAAAAAACAGCAAAGTCGCGCGATATTGCACACCAGGTTTATTTAAAACGAATCGATAGGACAGAAAATTCATTCGAGATGAAAACAGGAACAATCGCAACTATTGATATTATGAAGCAACTAGGTGAAGGGTATGAAAAAGCTGAATTCGAAATTTTCAAGCCCTGGCATCAGGACATGGTAACTAAAGGTAAAAAAGGGAGTTGGGGACTTCTTCGCGTTATTTTACCGGCTGGCAGCGAATCGTATGGTACACATTTAACCGTAAGCATGTATAAAGATGCAGCACAACTAGCGGCTTTTATGGAAAATACTGATGGTGGTGAAATGGATTTAATGACAGAACTTGCCATAAAGGAAGGTTTTAAAACCCGTGAATGGAAAGAAATGAAGATTGCCACGCTGCAAAAAACGGTGAGGTAAACTGTACTAACATTATCTGCTTTCAATTTTTATAAAAAAAATCCTGAGTTGCAGAGCTCAGGATTTTTTTTGAAAAGTGGTTTTATTCAGTTTCACCGCTTTAACTGACTACAACTATGAATATAATTTCAGAATGAGGTAGTTAAATGAATTCTCCTTTCTTTGCCACACTATATGTATCAAAAATTACTTTGGTAATGGGCAGAAACAAGAGTATTTCAATTATTGACTTTACAGTAAAAAGTAAATTGAAATAAAAAATTGTAATCCTAATTCACAAATATCTTATTGGTGGTTGAACCATGACAGGCGTTACACTTTCCGTCAGTTACCGGTGAATTCATATAACTAACATTTCCCGATTTGCTAGTTACAGTTGTGTAAAGTCCGCCCGTAAAATCGATGGAATTGGTGGTAAAGAAATTTCCTTTTCCATCAACGGCAATAGTTGCTTTTAAAGTGCCTGATCCATTAGCCCCTGTGTATAGTTTAACATATCCATCAGCTTGAGCAGTAACCAGATCCGCAATATAAACTGTTCCTGCAACAACAAACCACCCTTCGCCTTCGCCCCCGCTTTTATGGCAATTCATGCAATTTTCACCCATCCTGTGGCTATTTGTACCCTGAGCACCCGAAACCACTGTTTCATTCTCGTTTTCGTCGCAACCTGACAGCATAAACGCCATAAATATGACTGAGTATAAAACGGTAAAGCTTGTTTTCAAATTAGTCATGGGAGGAAGTTTTAGTAACAAATAAAAACTATTGTTTCGCTTCAGCTATTGCTGAAACTCTTTAACGGTAATAAAAAAAAGTAATTGTGTGATAGTGTATTAATAATTGCATACTGCAAAAGATACTTATTGAAAACACCGGATTTTAAGTGACCATACCAATTGAAATCAGCATGAGAATTTCATTCTTATTCGCATTTTTACAGCAAAACTGCGACAGAGGCTTAATCCCATTGTTTCTTGTGTTGTACGTCCGCCCCTAAATGCAACGTTCTGCTGTTTTTCTGTATTATGATTTCTTAATCATTTCGCTAAACCAATACCCCGAATCCTTTATAATCCGCTCCTGGGTTTTAAAATCAACGTAAACCAATCCAAACCTTGGCCTGTAGCCTTCGGCCCATTCGAAATTATCGGTAAAACTCCAAACAAAATATCCGGTAACGTTCACACCTTGATTTTTGGCTCGTAATACCTGGCTGATGTATTGTTTAAGAAATTCAATCCGCTTTACATCATGGATTTTGCCTCCGACCGGTATATCAGGAAAAGCAGCGCCATTTTCGGTTACAATTATCTCTTTAAAGTTTTTGTATTTGCTGAATTTAATCAGCATTTCGTAAATGGATTCAGGATATACTTCCCAGTTCATTTCGGTTATGTCAACATGGCGCTCATCGGCTTTAATTACTTTGGCCCAAATCAATGGTGTAAAAAATGACCTGGCAATTACTTCGCGGGTATAATTCTGTACACCTATAAAGTCCATATCAAAAGCAAGTTTACTTTCGTCGCCGTCTTTTATAAAAGGCTCAAGCCGTCGGAGTAATTTAAGATCGGCTACAGGATATCCCAATCCGGCCAATGGTTCGACAAACATCCTGTTTAGGAGTGTATCCACACGTTTTGCTGCATTGATATCCTGCTTCGAATTCGTAGCCGGATGTATGGCAGAACAGGAAAAAGTAGTGCCTATATGAGCCGAAGGTAACATAGAGCGGACAATCCTTCCGCCCTCGGCCTGGCACATGGCAGCATGATGAATTGAGGCAAGAAAACTATCAAGTCCTTTTCGACCCGGGGCGTGAATACCTAAAAAATAACCGGCACCGGTAAAAACCATGGGTTCGTTCATTATCATCCAATGTTTTACCCTGTCGCCAAAATACTTTGTACAAAGTTCAACGTAGTCGCCAAACCATTTTATGATTTCACGGTTGGTCCAGCCTCCTTTTTTCTCCAGATCATACGGTAAATCCCAATGGTACAGTGTAATCCAGGGCTCAATATTCATCTCAAGGCAAAAATCGATAACCCGGTTATAAAATTCGATACCTTCCGGGTTTACATTGCCGGTTCCATTTGGAATAATTCGGCTCCACGACAACGAAAACCTGAAATTAGGTATTCCCATGCTGGCCATCAACAATATATCGTGTGTGTAACGACGGTAAAAATCGCAGGCTATATCACCGTTTTGTCCTTCGAAAATTTTACCTTTTGCATGTGTAAAAACATCCCATATCGATTTGCCTTTCCCATACAAATTGCATGCTCCTTCGACCTGGTAGGCCGCAGTGGATACTCCCCACGTAAAATCAGGGCCAAACTCACTCTTCACAAATTCCATTTAATGCTACTTACAACTGTGCTACAATTTTTTTCAGAACAAGGTTCCTGAACTTCTTAACACTATACATTTCAACTTCTACCTTTTGCACAACAGGTTCAGCATCTGCGTGTAGAGCAATTAAACGGTTAATAATTTCTTCGGTAACATCGGGATAATCTACTTCAATAACTTCGCCTTCTTTAATCCAGGCTTCTATTTTACTTATATTCTCCTGTTTGAGGCTTTTGAGTACCGGCACACCCAAATTTTTGAGTGCTGCTGCGTTACATTGTTGTTCATATTGGCCTTTCATAGGAATAACCATAAGTTTTTTCTTCATAAAAAGTGCCTCGGCCGGTGTTTCGAATCCTGCACCACAGAGCACTCCTTCGCACGAAGCCATACTTGCTACAAAAGCATCGTTGTCAATGGGTTGAATAGTTACATTCTTTTCCCCCAATAACTTTTTATTGTGTTTCGAAAACACCTGCCATTGTATTTCAGGGATCATTTTCAGCACTTTAAGCACCCTTTTATCGTCGTAAGCAGGAAGGTAAACCGTGTAATGGCCAAGTTTTTTAACAATTTGTTTTCGCACCTGCGAACGGATAACCGGTGTAAAAATATTGTCGTTGTATGCTGCAAAATGAAAACCGTATTTTGCATTGGAAGGTGCATAGTTTTTAAGTATCGCTTTACCGATAATATCAATTTCGCGGGGTTGCGGAGCCTTTTTATTTAAAACGGCAGCCTGATGGCTGACCGAAATACATTTTACATTATGAATACGGGAAGCCCATGCCGAAACAGGTTCGAAATCATTGACAACCAGATCATAATCCAGAACAGGAAGACTGTTAATCTCAGACAGCAGAGTTTTAATATGGTTTTTCTTATACGTTGCTACCAGATCAATGCCGCCATTTGAACCAAATATAAATCCAAGTCCTTTATAACGGTATTTTATCTCATACGGCAACTCAACGTCAGCCTGTGTGCCGCTGATGAGCAGATCTACTTTATGGTTTTCCTTCAGTATGGGAATAATATCCCTGGCCCGGCTTAAATGCCCGTTGCCTGTGCCTTGTATTGCATATAAAATATTCATGCGTTCTTACTTATTTTGACGGGGCGCATGTAATACGCCATGATTAAGATTAATAAAGCCATTAACTCTTTTTTTTTATCATGGCTATTTCATTGGCGCATCATATTGAATTCGTGTAACATATTATCGAAAAGCTGATCGTTGCTCAATTCAACAGCCTCTTCTTCTGTTTCTTTAATCATTTCTGCTTTGTCAATTTCGCTGAATCTGTAAATTGACCACTTACCGTCAACAAATTCAAGAGCGCTCAGGTTTTCGACCCAGTCACCGGAGTTAAGATAGAAGATACTACCCTCTGAATTGCTGATTTCCCTGATTTCTGGATGATGGATATGGCCGCATATTACATAATCAAAATGATTGCTGATGCCAATATCGGCTGTTGTTTGTTCAAAATTATTGATAAACGAAACTGCTGATTTCACACTCTCCTTTATCTTCTTCGACAAGGACAGCTTTCCTTTTTTAAACACTTTTTCGGAAATGAAGTTAAAAAAGCGGTTGATAAGTATAAGCATATCATACCCAACTGAACCGAGCTTTGCCAGCCATTTGGAATGCTGCATGGTTACATCAAAAACATCGCCATGAAATATCCAGGCCCGTTTATCACCGGGAAGATTGAGAACAACTTTGTTTACAATTTGGAGCGAACCCATTTTAAGACCTTCGAACTTTCGCAACATCTCGTCGTGATTGCCGGTAACATAATAGGTTTTAACACCTTTTCCCATCCAGTTAATCAGGTGTTTGATAACTTTCATGTGGCTATTGGGCCAATACGTTTTACTGAATTGCCAGATATCGACAATATCGCCGTTAAGCACTACAATTTTGGGTTTTATGCTCTTTAGATAATGCAGGAGTTCTTTGGCATGGCAACCATATGTACCAAGGTGTATATCAGAGACTACAAGTATATCAATACTCCGTTTTGGTTTCTTCATAAATGAGCTAGTGCTTAACCGATGGATGAAAATCCACAAAAAGCGAGATTAAAACTCTTGATAAAATATTGATGACTTTGTTATTCAGGAACCTAAGCCGATGAAATTCAAGAGCATGAAAATGGAAACTATCAATTTCATCCGGAAATTTACCCGGGGATTGGAGGTTTTGTTTTTTCGTTTTCATTGTAATAAGTTTCCCAAATGTATCCCTATAATGTAAAAGGAATATAAATACAACATTACCAATATATTAACGAATAAAGGCTGCCGGTTTAGCGACAGCCTTACTCTTAAAACTTAACTTGAAATACTCTCTCGCCCCTCGCCTTGTCGCCCATCGCATCTACTATAAGTCAGAATCGTTTATTTTATACTTACTTTTAATCCTGACTATAATTTCTTTCGCTGGTTAGTTTTCCTGTTTCGTCCCATATGCGCCAGATGCCGGTTTTTTCGCCATTACTGTAATACATTTCGTAACGGAGTTTGCCGTTTTCGTCCCATATCTGCCATATTCCATCCTTTTTATTGTGGCGGTAATAGGCCTCGGAAAGCTTTATTCCGGCTTCGTTATAGGTATTCCAAATGCCATGTTTTTGCCCTTCGAGGTATGAACGCTGTTCCTGCAATTTACCATTCTCAAAGTAAATTTCAGTAATTCCATCTTCGCGTCCATTCCTGATGGTCTGAACTATTTTCACCTTGTTATCAGGCCAGTTTTCAGTATAAGTACCGGAATACAGCATACCGTTTTTATAATAGAACCCTTCGCTATATTCAAGCGACTGGCTGAAAAGGCTGACCGAAACAAACAACATCAGTGCAAGTATATATATCTTTTTCATTTTAGTTTTATTGATGATTAAATTAGGTGGTCGAACACATTAAAGTTAATTCAATTATTGGTTAAAATTTACCGTAACACCAAGAGTGATTATACTTCCGGGATTATACTCAAGTGTTGATTGTTCGCGCTTTATAGTTGCACCGGTTTCATTTTTATATTCCACAAATTGTTTTTCAACTATTTTCTGATTTAAAATATCCTGAATGCCTCCTTTAAGCTGAACATGTTCGCCAATATTTTTTGTAATCATCAGATCGAAAACATTGCGGGGCATTTCGTACACATCAGGATTATCAAGCCCCACCACAACCAGCCTTTTACCTATAACATTATACAAAAGGCTCACCATAAGGCCATGGTCATTATCCTGGTAATACAAACCAAGGTTAACGATATATGGCGACTGGCCCTGCATAGGACGTACGGCTTCAGAAGCGAAGAATTGAGATGTATCAATTTTAATTTCACTTTTAATTACCGAAGCATTGGCAACAAGCATAAAGTTTTTAAAGCATCGCAGAAAATTGTCTTTTGAGCCGAGGCTTTCGAGTGATTTACGAATTTCAACTTCAACGCCATAGTTTTGAGCTCCAAGTGCATTTTGAAATGTATAATCCTTACCGCTGCCCGAATTAATTTCGATGGTTTCGATCGGTTTTTTAAAATCCTTGTAAAACACCCCAAATACAAATGTCTCGCTTGGGGTTGGATAGTATTCGTACCTGAAATCGTAATTATTTATGAACGCATTTACAAGGTCCGGATTACCACGAACCAGTTTCTTCATTTCGAAATCGTAAAAAGCGAAAGGTGCTATTTCCCTGAATTCAGGACGGTTGATAGTAAGCCCGTATGACAATCGCAATAAAGATTTTTCGTTAAAATTATAACTCAGGTTTGCCGAAGGGAAGTAATTTGTTTCGTCAATATCAATATTAACTTCTTCGCTGGCGTTGTCGCTCGAAAAACTGTGCATCTGCTGGCGGTTTTTCTCCATCCTCACTCCTGTATATAAATCTATTTTTGATGTAATCGGAAGTTTCAAAGCCAGGTAAGCGGCTATTAAATCATTCGAAGCAGTGTACGAATCACTTTTATTGGTTGTTTCGTCTATTTTAATACCGGTTGTGGAATTGATATTCGAATCGGCAAAAATCACATCGACTGGTTCAAAAGGCAATCCCCAGTTGAATTTTGAGAAGTTTGCAATTGCGTAACCAATATTTCGGGATGCGAAATCTCGATTCTTTTTTTCGAGATAAGCGCCAGCTTTGAGTTGTGGTTTAAAATTGCCGAAAGTGAATGTATTAGAGAAATTCAAATTACCATTATATATATTCTCTTTCAGTTGCTGATATACCCTTCCCGATAACTCCGGAGTAGCAGCAAACGAAAAATTTACACCATATTGACCATAATACTGATTATCAGGATCCTCGACCAATGAGGAAGAAAGTCGTTTTAAATCAGGTTGATCGCGGTCAGCATATGAATATCCAAGTGTCCAGTCGAAATGAGTTTGGTTGTTACTAAAATTATGATCGCCGGCTAATTGCCCCGAATAGGTATTCCGGCTGTTGAAGCTCAGTTCGTTAGCGCGTATTGTCAAACCGCCGTAATTATCGCGTCCGTTACGGTCAATTACCTGAGTATAACCATGATGATTATACAAATTCCGGAATTCGATTTTCTGGTTGTTACCAAAAATAAACAACCAATTGCTCAACACTCCGATTTTGGCAGTAGCCTTGTTGCGGATATCATTAAAATAATAATTGGTATCCGAAACATCATTTACAGTATCGTAACGCTGGTAATCGGCCCGAAACACCTCCTCAATATCCTGCGAATAACTGTAGGTAAAACTATTGATAGAACCTACCGATACTTTATCAATAAGGAACCTGCGGGTTAAGCCTAACTGAAAACGCTGATCGGGAATTGCTTTACTTAACTCCGGTGTCCAAACTTTATTAAGTTCGCGGCCTAGACGTTGAATTTCATCTTTTTCAGTTACATCTTTAAGATTAGAGGGGAAATCGTCGGGTAAATCTCTGCTACCATCATCAAATCCTAACCATTCGTATTTGCTCATGCGGTAGTTACTGAAATCGTTGAAAGTAGCTCCCGGTCGCAAAGAAGTTGCATAACTTACAGACAGGCTGTTTTTATCAGCATTGTTTTTGGTGTAAATTTTAATGGCGGCCCCCGAGAAATCGGCAGGCAGGTCGGGTGCCGGACTTTTATACACCATAATATTTTCGAGCATTGAGCTGGGTATCACATCAAAGGAAAAAGCCCTCACATCCGACTCCGAACTGGGTGTTGACGCATTATTGAGCCATACCGTATTGTAGCGCTGATTTAGTCCGCGAACCATTACAAACCTATCGTCCATTATAGTAATACCCGGAACACGGCGTATGACTTCGGAGGCATCGCGGTCCTGCGAGCGGTTTATTTGCTGACTCGAAATACCACTAACTACCAGGCTGCTCATTTTCATTGATGATAACATCGAAATTTCAGATCCAGCGCGCCGGTTGGCCGAAATAACAACTCCTTCGAGTGCAACGCTATTACCTTCAAGGTCGATATTAACTTCAACTATTACATCTTTTTCCACTTTTACCTTTTCAATAATCTGAGTTTTGTAAGAAATGTAGGAGACTACCAGGTTGTAGCTGCCGGGGGCGAGTGCTGTTATAAGGAAGTTTCCGTCGAGGTCGGTGGTTGATCCGGTAGTAGTACCTTGTATTATTACAGTTGCGCCTACCAGGGTTTCTTTGGATAATTTATCTGATACCACACCTTTAATTCCGGTTTGAGCCAAAGTAACAGTTGAAACCAGCAACAACAGAAAGGCTATACATTTATTTCTCATTCAATCCAATATTAAGTACTTGTTAACAGCGGCAAAATTCCACTCTTATTATTAATTAAATATTAACTAACTGTTATGATTGAGCAACTACTGAAAAATGAAGGGAACAACCGTAAACACTGAAAAGTAATATAAAGCTTACCGTATATCGCAATAACAATTTGATTCAATATCCTTAATAGTATCTTAACAGGCATGTGGATGCCGCAAACTAATTTTGCTGCAAATCAAATTTTAAAAAAGATGAAAAAATTATTACTCGTAAATTTTATGCTGATATGCCTGGCACTGGCCGGTATCAGTCAGAACACAATCGATGATCCATTCTTCGACAAGGTTTCATTCCGTGGAGCTTTCGGCAGCAGTAACGACTGGACAGAAGGCTGGGCTAACTGGGATCCTCAGAATACCAATTATGGCACTCCAACCGTAACTGTAGAAGGAGAATTAACTTCGAGCACAACCTGGACATCAAATAATGTATACCTTATTAAGGGTTTCTTTTATGTTCGCGATGGCGCAACATTAACCATTCAGCCTGGTACTGTAATCCGTGGCGATCAGAATACCAAAGGCACCTTGCTTATTGAGCGCGGAGCAAAACTAATTGCCAACGGAACCGAGACTCAACCAATTGTATTTACTTCCAACATAGCTGCCGGCAGCCGCGCTTATGGCGACTGGGGCGGAGTTGTACTTTGTGGAAAAGCGACGATTAATGTTCCCGGTGGTACAGCTATAATCGAAGGTGGACCAACCTCAGTGTATGGAGGTGGCGCAAATCCTGATGATGCTGACAACAGCGGAAGCCTGAAATTCGTACGTATTGAGTTCCCGGGTATTCCTTTCGTTCCGGACAAAGAAATAAACGGACTGACCATGGGAGCCGTAGGAAGCGGTACAACACTCGATCATATCCAGGTTTCATACTGTGGTGATGATTCGTACGAGTGGTTTGGCGGTAAAGTAAATGCTAAACACCTTATAGCATTCCGCGGATGGGACGATGATTTCGATACAGATTTCGGATATCGTGGGATGATTCAATATGCTGTTTCACTTCGTGATAAAGACATAGCTGATCCAGGTTCAGGTTCAAACAGTTTTGAATCGGATAATGATGGCGCAGGATCAACCAACACACCGGTTACGCAACCCATTTTTAGTAATGTTTCGAGTTTCGGCCCTAAATATACCGCAGGAACTTCAATAAATTCAAACTTCAAACGTGCCATGCACCTTCGCCGTAATACCCGGACAACGGTTTACAATTCCGTTTTTGCAGGCTGGCCAACCGGTTTGTTTATTGATGGGACTGCAGCCCAGGGCAATGCTACAGCCGGTGACATGAAAATGCAGCGTACCGTTCTTTCGGGAATGGGTACATTTTTTGCCAGCTCGTTCGAGCGCAGTTTCTTTACAACCGTAAGTTTTGGTAACGACACCATGGCTACCAATGATCTACTGATGTATATTGATCCTTTCAACCTCGGACAACCAAATTTCCAGCTACAAAGCGGTTCGGAACTTAATTCAGGTTCAATCTGGCCACAGACAGGTATTAAGGAAAGAAACATTAATGCATTCGCAGCATCAGTTTATCCAAACCCGGTTTCGAGCTATGCGACTATCTCGCTAACACTTGATAAATCGCAGGAGCTTTCGGTTAATATTTATGATTTAACCGGACACAAAATTGCTGCAATTGAAAAAGCACAGTATGGTACAGGCGAAAACACAATCAGGTACGATGCTTCAGCTCTTACAAAAGGCATGTATTTTATTCAGGTAACGGATGGAATAAAAAGTACTTCCTTAAAAATGATTGTAAAATAATTATCAGATATCGCATTTTCGTATGTATTGCCGCCTCTTTTTCAGGGGCGGCTTTTTATTTATGTATCCAATAACAGGCAGAGCAGACACTTTAAATGAAAGAGGGAACATTGTACTAGTAAGGATTTGTTGTCAAAAACTAAAAATAAGATAACAAACTTAATTTCAATCAATTAACCAAATTTAAAAAAAATAGTATTAACAATTACTTAATGAAAACTTAACACATTATTAATACTGAAGGCCTAATATTGCACTTTCAAATAAAAAATCTAATTCCAATTTAATGAAACTTGATACTGTTTTTAGCTTCCTGGTTCCTAAGGATAGAAAATTTTTCCCTCTATTTAACGAAGCAGCTGATAATATGGTTTATTCCTCAGAACTTCTGATAAAGCTTACCAGGGAAAATGAGTTTGAAAAAAGACTAGAATATGTAAAAGCTATAAAGGAATCTGAATTAGTCGGAGACAGACTTACGCATAAACTAATGCATGAGTTAAATGGCACTTTCATAACTCCATTTGACCGCGAAGACATTCATAGCCTGGTAAATACTATGGATAGTGTTATCGACTATATAAACTCCGCTGCCAAAAGGATAGGTCTTTACAAATTACCCAAATTTCCGGCAGAGTTTGTTTTGATTGCTGATTTAATACTCGAAGCAAACAAAGAGATCCAAAAAGTATTGAGGAATGTTAAAAATGTAAATGATTTTAAATTGTATGCTGATTCCTGCAGCAAAATAAGTAAACTCGAAACACAGGTTGATGACATTTACCAATCATACCTTACCAATCTTTTTGAAGAGGAATCGAATGCAATCGATCTGATTAAAAAACGGGATATCCTTACCGCTCTCGAAAAAGCTATTGACAAATGCGATGATGTTGCAAATATTTTTTCAACTCTCATTGTTAAAATGGGTTAATTAATTCTTTCTTAAATCTGGTATCCAGCCAACCATAATTAATTTACTAAGGATGAGTTTCACACTGCTGATCGTTATTATCGCTCTTGCCCTCATTTTCGATTTCATCAATGGCTTTCACGATGCTGCCAATTCAATTGCAACGGTTGTATCTACAAAAGTACTGACACCATTGCAGGCAGTTGTGTGGGCCGCATTTTTTAACCTTATTGCGTTTCTGGTTTTCGAACTTCATATTGTAGATACCATTGCCAAAACGGTTGATACTTCTGCTATAAATCTGCACGTGATACTTGCCGGACTAATTGCTGCCATAATCTGGAACCTGTTTACCTGGTATTTGGGCATACCCTCAAGTTCGTCGCATACATTAGTTGGAGGTTTTGCCGGTGCAGCCATTGCTTTTGCAGGCTGGGAAGTAGTTCATACCGGAAAAATACTTAAAATCGCAGCATTCATCTTCCTGGCGCCTCTATTAGGAATGATTATGTCGTACCTGCTATCAGTTGGTCTTTTATGGATTTTCCGGTTTTTTAGTCCATCAAAGCTCACTAAATTTTTTAAAGTCGGACAGTTAGCATCATCAGCCTTGTTCAGCCTCGGACACGGAGGCAATGATGCTCAAAAAGTAATGGGAATTATTTCTGCCGCGCTTTTGGTATTTTATAACGGTGTTGATCCTGCTCAGATACCTGATTGGGCAAACATCACTTTCACCCAGGCCGGAAAAATTCATACCATTCCATTTTGGATTGTAATTGGATGTCATGCGGCAATCGCTGCCGGAACCCTTATGGGCGGCTGGCGGATTATTAAAACAATGGGTGGCAAAATCACCAAACTCACACCATTCGAAGGAGTTGCGGCTGAGAGTGCAGGTGCGCTGATGCTTTTTGGAACTGAGGCGTTTGGAATTCCTGTAAGCACAACTCATACCATCACTGGTGCTATAATGGGAACCGGGCTAACAAAGCGCATCACTGCAGTGCGCTGGGGCGTAACAATTAATCTTTTATATGCCTGGATACTTACTATTCCGGTTTCGATGATTATTGCTGCTTTGGTTTATTATTTCTTTGTTTTGATGGGATGGACTGTTTAATTATTCAGTATCAGATGTTGCAGACTAAACCGTAAAAATCATCACTTCGGCTCAGCTAATAATTATTTTTATTAAATTGCTGACAGGTTAATTGTTAAATCAAACTATTAAATACCTGATCGGATATTGCACATTTAACCAAATTTCTGCATTTCAACAATAACGACAACGGTATTGTGTGAAAAGCCAGTTTATAATTTCGGTTCAGTTTCAAAAGCACATATTATACTAACACTTGGAATTACTTCAGGATGGAAAATCGGTATATCTTTGATCATATTAAAGCCTAACATATATTAATATCTTTTTGGCATGTACTTGACTTGAAATACTTTTCATAGAGCATAAGCCCTTAGACCAGTTCAACCATCTACAAATCATATAATTATGCCAAATGCAAATATTACTTAATAATTAATTAATATTGTGGTAACCATCTGGTAACGCGTTAATAATTTCTTTGCACAAAATTAATACTGAAAAACTCTTATGATAAGGAATCATTACTTTGCAATCATCGCTTTCCTGGCAATTACAACGATCACTAACCAGGCTTATGCGCAACAAACAACCAACGACAGCCTTGTGCAGGCAATTCAATTGCTGCAGGCTGACCACGACGATACGAAAGCCGATATTGAGCTCATGAAAAGGCTGAAAGTAACCGGTTATATCCAGGCACAGTGGCAATTAGCCGACACTGCAGGAATCAACTCTTTTTCGGGTGGTAATTTCCCAAAAAACGCTGATAACCGGTTTATGATCCGACGCGGTCGTGTTAAATTTACTTATGATTATTCTTTCTCCCAATTTGTTTTGCAACTTGATGCTACCGAAAAAGGAGTTTCGATTAAAGATGCCTACGTTGCCATACTGGATCCATGGGCCAATTTTGTAACACTTACTGCGGGAGTTTTCGATCGTCCGTTTGGCTACGAAATAGGCTATTCATCAAGTACGCGTGAAACCCCTGAAAGAGCAAGATCTTTTCAAACTCTTTTTCCCGGTGAGCGGGATTTGGGTGCAAAAATCACTTTGCAACCGCGTAAAGGCACCCGTTTTGATTTCATTAAACTGGATGCCGGATTAATTGCCGGAAATGGCATCAATCCTGAAACTGACAGCCGAAAGGATTTTATAAGTCATTTAAGTGTTGCAAAGGCCAACGTTGCTCAAACATTCAAATATGGATTTGGAGTTAGTTATTACAACGGAGGCGTATTACAAGCCAATAAATATGTATACAATGATGGTACACTTCCCGATGGCAGTGCCGGATTTATTGTTGATTCAACATCCACCAACAAGAACGAATACGCTAAACGCGAATATATGGGTGTCGACGCACAATTCAGTCTTCAATCCGGGATAGGCATAACCTCAATCAGAGGCGAATATTTACTCGGGAAACAGCCGGCAGCAAGTATCACGAGTCAAAGTCCAAATACAGGTGTGCCAGTTCCAAACGATACCTATAATAGAAATTTTACAGGAGGTTATGTCTATCTGATTCAAAATATTGGTGAAACTAAAAATCAGCTGGTAGTAAAATACGATTGGTATGATCCAAATACGAAAGTAAGTGGTGATGAGATAAAATTAAAAAACGAAGCAGGAAATAAAACCTATCTCACTTCAGCTGACATTATGTATACCACACTTGGCCTGGGCTGGAATTACAGGTTTAATTCGCAGGTTAAATTTATGGCTTACTACGAATTTGTTAAAAATGAAGAAACCGGTATCTCGGGTAGCAATTCAACAAACAATTTCACAAAAGATTTAACCGATAATGTGTTAACTTTGAGAGTCCAGTATAAATTCTAATTACAGGCATTAAGAAAATTTAAACATTCTAAAAAAGATAAAAATGAAAAAACTAATTCTGATTCTAATCGTGTTAATTGCCGTAATACAGGTAAATGCACAAAAATTAAAAATTAAAGGTAGCGATACCGTGCTTCCACTCACTCAGAAGGAAGCTGAAGAGTATATGAAAAAGAATGCAGGGGCTTCAATTATGGTTACCGGCGGTGGTTCGGGTGTTGGAATAGCTGCTTTGATGAATGGAACTACTGATATTGCACAATCATCGCGTAAACTGAAACTCGATGAAAAATTAAAACTCCAGGATGCGGGCAAAGCCTTTAAAGAAACCATTATTGCTTATGATGCTCTTGCTGTTATTATACATCCGTCAAACAAAGTGTCGCAGTTGACCCGCGAACAGCTTGAAGGAATTTTCACCGGAAAAATCACAAACTGGAAACAAGTAGGAGGCGATGATTTGAAAATGGTGGTTTATTCGCGCGAAACAAGTTCTGGTACCTATGAATTCTTCAAGGAACATGTATTAAAAGGGAAAAACTTTGCTCCATCGGCACTATTAATGCCGGCAACCGGAGCAATTGTGCAGAGTGTCAGCCAAACTAAAGGAGCTATCGGATATGTCGGACTAGCCTACCTCGAAAAAGACGTTAAACCACTCAAAGTGTCCTTCGACAAAGGTAAATCCTTTATTTCACCTACCGTAGAAACTGCAAAAAACAAAACATACCCCATAACACGACCACTCTATTATTATTACCTTAATTCAGTTGAAAAAACAGTTAGTCCCTTTGTATCCTACATACTTTCACCCACAGGTCAGCAACTGGTTCTTAAATCAGGTTATGTTCCAATAAAGTAAATATTAGGCAGTAAAAATTTAATTTAACTTTACTAAATACCGTCAGTGCAGAAATCTGTATCTGACGGTATTTTTTTGATGGATACTTAATTTCGCGTATTGGTTATGGAACATCAATATATTGTTTTAATTTTGAGTATTAAGTGGTTTTGACGGACTGAATTGCCATCAGAAAAAGTGTATTGCCATTTTCGGATATGTATTCTCATTCTGGAGATGCCTGAGGTGGACATTTTTTTCATTTCTCATTTCCGAAATGACAATCCTGAAATTTTGTACTTTCAGGATACAAAGCAGGTTTTATTCCTTAGTTCATAAACTTTAATCACAACACTTTAACAATCAGCAGTTAATCATTGATATCTCCAAATGACTTAACAATTATTTAACATTGGAGTAATTAGTACTTAATATAGGTGTACTTACTTTACATAAAATTAATATTGATTCAAAACTAACTCAAAATGAAAAAGATAGCACTAATAATACTGGTTTTAATATCTGTGAATCAGATATTTGCGCAAAAATTAAAGATCAAGGGAAGTGATACTGTTTTGCCGCTTACCCAAACTGAAGCCGAAGAATATATGAAAATCAATAAGAGTGCTTCAATTATGGTTACCGGTGGAGGAACAGGAGTTGGAGTGGCTGCACTGATGAACGGAACAACTGATATTGCTCAGGCATCGCGTAGCCTTAAAATGGATGAGAAGTTAAAACTTAAAGACGCAGGCAAAGCTTATAAAGAAGTGGTAATAGCATTTGATGCACTGGCTGTTATTGTACATCCTTCCAATAAAGTAACACAACTAACACGCGAGCAGATCGAAGGCATTTACACAGGTAAAATCAAGAACTGGAAAGAAGTTGGCGGCGCTGATATGAAAATTGTTGCCTATTCGCGCGAAACCAGTTCGGGAACTTATGAGTTCTTCAAGGAACATGTACTTGATAAGAAAAACTTTGCGCCCTCAGCTCTTCTTATGCCGGCTACAGGTGCCATTGTGCAAAGCGTTAGTCAGACCAAGGGCGCTATTGGATATGTCGGACTGGCATACCTCGAAAAAAAAATAAAAGCTATAAAGGTTTCATACGATAAAGGAAAAACTTATGTTGCTCCTTCCGTGGCTGCTGCCAAAAATAATTCTTATCCTATCAGCCGACCGTTGTATTACTATTATCTAAATTCTGTTGAAAAAACAGTCAGTCCTTTTATTAAATTTGTACTTTCACCTGCCGGACAACAGCTGGTTCAGAAATCGGGCTATGTTCCTGTGAAGTAGTAATTAAACCCGTGAATAAAGAAGTGTCATCCGAAAATATAACATCCAGGTAGATTGTAAAAATAATGGCTAAATCCAGAAAGATATACGAAAAGATAGTAACAGGAGTGCTTTTTTCGAGCAGCACCATCACTAGTTTAACTGTCATCCTGATCATAATTTTTCTTTTCCGTGAAGGGATTGGCCTGTTTAACAGCACTCCTACCGAGAAAAATTATGTTATTGCCGTAAGTAAGGAAAATACCGTACCGGTTATTTCATCTAACGAACTGGCAGATATCTTTAATCAGGATATTACAAATTGGAAACAGCTTGGCGGCCGTAACGACAGTATTGTACGTCTTACCATAAATGATCTGGCCAGTATTTTTACCGAAGAAGAACTGGGACCTGAACTTGAATATCTTCCACTGAAGGTAAATGAGTATGTTAAAGCTACACCAGGAGTTATCCTCTATCTTTCGAAAACTCAGCTCCCCAAAGACTTTGTTGGCAGGGTGATACCGGTAAAGAAGATAACAGTCAGTGATTTTGTTTTTGGCAAGCACTGGTATCCGACTACTGAACCTATTCCCCAGTTTGGAATCTGGCCTATGATTGTCGGTACTTTAATGGTTACTCTCGGGGCAATTTTATTTGCATTGCCATTCGGAATGGCGACCGCGATCTTTATGTCGGAAGTAGCCGACATCCGCCTGCGAAATATACTGAAACCAGTTGTTGAACTGCTTGCGGGAATTCCTTCGGTTGTTTACGGATTCTTCGGTTTGGTGGTACTTGTTCCGCTTATTCAACAACTTTTTAAGCTTGATGTTGGCGAAACTGTGCTGGCAGGCAGTATTGTATTGGGAATCATGGCTTTACCCACCATTGTAACTGTTGCTGAGGATTCGCTTCGGACCACTCCAAGGGCATTGAAAGAAGCCAGCCTGGCATTAGGCGCATCGCAATGGCAAACCCTGGTAAGGGTAGTGATTCCTTATGCCAAATCAGGGATATCAACAGCTGTAATTCTTGGTATCGGACGTGCTATTGGCGAAACAATGGCTGTTTTAATGGTAACAGGAAACTCTTCCAATATCCCTACTTCGTTTCTGCAGCCAACCCGAACAATACCGGCTACCATAGCGGCTGAACTCGGAGAAACACCCTATGGCGGACTGCATTTCAGCGCACTTTTTGCTCTTGCAATTATACTCTTCCTGTTCACCATCATCATAAATTTAACTGTTGAAATAATTAAAAACAAGAGCCGGAGAGCTTAATAAGAGTGAAAAGTGAAAAACGAATAGTGAATAGTGAAAAAATCGGGTTGTTTTAACCAGATTGGAACGCACTGACCATTAACAGAATAACCTTAATTGAATAACCCATTCCTGCCACGTGAACACAAAACAAATCAAACAAAAAATAGCCTTCACCATCTTTGGAACCATGAGTTTCATTGTGGTAGCCATTCTGGTTATCATACTGGGATTTATTGTAATACGGGGAATGAGTGCAATTAGCTGGGAGTTTCTCACAGCTATGCCAAAAGAAGGAATGACACAGGGAGGCATATTTCCGGCCATCGTCGGTACAGGATGCCTGGTACTCGGTAGTATGATATTTGCATTCCCGATTGGCGTGTTGTCGGGCATTTATATCAACGAATACCTTACTGAGAATTTTTTGAAAAAGTTTATCCGCATGATGACAAATAACCTGGCCGGTGTACCATCCATTGTTTTTGGACTTTTCGGCATGGCACTTTTTGTGAATTATCTCGATTTCGGTGATTCTATCCTGGCAGGTTCTTTAACGCTTGGGTTGCTGGCCTTGCCAGTGGTAATCCGACTAACAGAAGAAGCATTAAAAACGGTTCCCGACAGTTTGCGCCTTGGAAGTTATGCTTTGGGAGCCACAAAGATACAAACCATACAGAAAGTAGTACTTCCGGTAGCGTTCCCTAATATTTTAACAGGACTCATACTCTCAATCGGCCGCGTTTCGGGCGAAACAGCACCTATACTTTTCACTGTAGCAGCCTATTTTCTTCCCCGGCTTCCCGAAAGCATCAGCGATCAGGTAATGGCTTTGCCTTATCATTTGTATGTGCTGGCAACCAGCGGAACAAATATGGAAGAGTCGCGGCCGATGGCGTACGGCACAGCCCTTGTTTTGGTTTCGATAGTACTAATCATAAATGTATCAGCCAGTTTGATACGCCGCCGGATACAGAAAAAAGTAAAAATGCATTAATAAAAGCAAATAAAAAAAGTTCAATGTTTAAAATAGTACAATGTTCAAAATAGTTCAAATTCCCAATCCTATTATGAACGCCTTACTTATATTTATTGAACATTGAACCCTTGAACATTGAACATTGAACCCAAAAAGCCTAAAGCCTAACTAATATATGACACAAGCAGAAGCAAAAATAGTAAATGTGTGGTACGACGACTTTCACGCGTTGAAGGACATCAGCATGACATTTGAACCCAATACTGTAACGGCACTTATAGGTCCGTCAGGATGTGGAAAATCGACATTCCTGCGCCTTTTCAACCGCATGAACGATCTGATTCCTGCATTCAGACTCGAAGGATTAGTAACCGTGAACGGGCAGAATGTTTATTCGAAGGAAGTGAGGCTCGATGAAATGCGTAAAAATGTGGGAATGGTTTTTCAGAAACCTAACCCTTTTCCTAAGTCGATTTATGAAAATGTTGCTTATGGATTGCGGGTTAATGGAACCAACAATAAAAAAGTGATCGACGAAACCGTTGAACATTCGCTTAAGCAGGCAGCTCTGTGGGATGAAGTAAAGGATTCTCTCAAAAAATCGGCAATGGACCTTTCGGGCGGACAACAGCAGCGGCTTTGTATTGCACGCGCGCTGGCAGTTCAACCGAAATTGATACTGATGGACGAGCCGGCTTCGGCTCTTGATCCCATATCAACCTCACGCATCGAAGAACTCATTTTCGAACTCAAAAAAGATTACACTATCATTATTGTAACCCACAACCTTCAACAAGCCGGCCGTATAAGTGATTCAACAGCTTTCTTTTACCTAGGCGAACTGATTGAACACAATGCAACCAGTAAAATATTTCTTAATCCCGACAACGAACGTACACAAAACTATATCACAGGAAGGTTTGGATGAGAAAATGAAGGTGGATTTCTGCTTTTGATTAGGATGCATTTCATCGTATGTCTTTGGTTATCAATTCACCCCAATCATTAAAACCTAAAAATTAATCCCCAAATCTCAAAAAAAATGACTGTAATAGATAATAACATTCAGCAAATCAGGACCGATCTTATACAGATGTGGTTATTGGTTATCAACCAGATGGAAAAAGCAAGACTTGCACTTGTAAATGGTGATAAAAACCTGGCCCGCGAAGTACGGATGAATGAAAAACGGGTTGATGCCTTCGAATTAAAGCTTGATATGGACAGTGAGCATGTATTGATGCTTAAAAACCCCGTGGCTGTCGACTTGAGGTTTATATTATCGGTACTTAAAATTAATTATAACCTCGAACGGATAGGCGATTATGCCAATGCTATTGCAAAAGTAGCAGAACATACCAAAGGCGCCATGCCTTCAGATATAATAGATGGCACCCATTTACCTGAAATGTTTTTTGTTGCACAGTCGATGCTGCAGGAATCGCTGAATGCTTTCGAAAAAGTTGATCGCGAACATGTAAATACCTTGTTTGGGATGGACGAAAAACTTGATAAAAATAATAACAATGCCAATGCAATTATCGCAAAACTCATCAGCGAAAAACCTGAAAGCACACTCCTGATCCTTGAAGCATTGTCGATAATGCGAAAACTTGAGCGAACAGGCGATCATATACTTAACATTGCGGAGGAACTCATTTTTTATTTTGATGCCCAGGTTGTAAAACACAGCAAACTGCACAAAAATCAACAATAGTTTTTTCGCTCCCAAGGCTCAGAATGCTCAGTTCCGATGACTGAAGTCTGTGATTCCGATGCATTTTAATTCAAACACCAACTGGACAAATCAAATCCAGATTAATCTATCCCTGAATAATGGACAAATCAAAATATACTATACTGCTTGTTGACGATGAAGAGGATATTCTCGACTTTGTTGGCTACAACCTGCGCAAGGAAGGATTTAATGTAATGACCAGTTTAAATGGCCGCGATGCATTGAAAATAGCTCAGAAAGACATTCCTCACCTCATCCTGCTCGACCTGATGATGCCCGAAATGGATGGAATAGAAACCTGCCAGGAACTGAAGCGCTTCCCTGAATTAAAAGATAGTATTATTGTTTTCTTTACCGCCCGGAGCGAGGATTTCACCCAGATACTCGGGTTGGATGCCGGTGCTGACGATTACATTACCAAACCTATAAAACCTTCAGTATTAATAAGTAAAGTAAACTCACTACTTCGCCGGATTCCGGTACAGGAAGAAGAGTCGAAGGTTTTTCAATCAGGTGATATTATCATCGACAGGGAAAGGTACCTCATTACAATTGAAGGAAAAGAAATTCAGCTGGCACGTAAAGAGTTTGAGTTATTGAGTATCCTTGCTGCAAAACCCGGAAAAGTATTCACCCGCGAGGACATATTGATGCGGGTTTGGGACGATGATGTTGTGGTTGGTGAACGCACAATCGATGTGCATATCCGCAAAATCCGCGAAAAAACCGGCACTGATCATATTAAAACGATAAAAGGCGTGGGATACAAATTTGATCCGCGGTAAACCAAGACCCAAATTCCAAATTCCAAGACCCAAATTCCAAAACTCTTCAAACCTTTCAAACACTTCGACTTGAACAGACGCACTATAGCGCGTCTCTACACCCCACATCAAACATCCCACATCCCAGATCTCACATCCCAAATCCCTAATGGCCGAAACCACCCCTAAACGACTTGCAATCATTCTTTCAGTAATCCTTTCGCTGCTGGCTGCTGCGTTGTTTTTAATGTTCGAAGTTATCGAAAGTAAACCTTATTATGGGCTGCTTGTTCCTGCAGCATTGGTTATTTTGATAGTAATACAATACTATGTACTCAGGTATTCGCTCGAACGTTTTATTTATAGCCGTATAAAACTGGTTTACAAATCAATACACAAGCAGAAACTAAATAAAGATGATAAAAGGGAGCAAATAACCAACATACATGGTGATATTATTGGGAAAGTAAATGAAGAAGTTGAAAACTGGGCTAACGACCGTAAAGAAGAGATTGATGAGCTAAAAAAAATGGAAGTTTACCGCCGCGAATTCCTTGGCAATGTTTCACATGAATTGAAAACCCCGCTTTTTAACCTGCAGGGATTTATTCTCACATTGATGGATGGAGGCATACATGATCCTGATGTTAATGTTGATTTTCTTCAGAAATCGCAGAAGAATATTGAGAGGATGATTACCATAGTCGAGGACCTTGAAGTGATTTCGAGGCTCGAAACCGGTGAAGCTTCTCCCCTGCTTTCAAATTTCTCAATCACGGCCCTGGCACGGGAGGTTATGGAATTCCTGGAACCTAAAGCCTCCGAAAATCGCATAAAGCTCTTATTTGCCGCTGAGTATAACGACAATATGTTGGTTCGTGCCGATAAGGAAAAAATTCGCACTGTACTTACCAATCTGATGCTGAATTCGATAAAATACGGTAAGGACAACGGTCGTACCAAGGTAAGTTTCTATGATATGGATGAGAACTACCTGATTGAAATTTCGGATAACGGCGTGGGTATTGAGGAACAGCATATTTCGCGTCTTTTCGAACGCTTTTACCGGGTCGACAAACACCGCTCACGCGCACAGGGTGGATCGGGACTGGGACTGGCTATTGTTAAACATATCATTGAAGCTCACGACCAAACCATAAATGTACGCAGCGCACCAGGAGTTGGAAGTACGTTTTCGTTTACATTAAAAAAAATGTAACACCTTCATTGCATTTATTATATAAACAGTAATCATTTAAAGTATTAAAACTTTATTTATTAATAGTTACGAAAACTAAATCAGGTTAATAGATATAAAATAATTGCCGAAACCTGCTCCTAAACATTTCAGAACAGTGGAACCAGCTAACAATAAATTCGGTATTCTTAAGAAATGACAACTATTACTTCTTCGGATTTCTATCTTCTTCTTTAAACTCAGGAAATGGTCTGAAAAAAGTTACAAAGAGTTCATGAATAAAAATTGTAGTTTTTGCCAGAATATTTCGTCCGGTTTCAACTCTTTTTTGCTGATGGAACGTACCAAAGCCTCGCAAATAAACATTCTCGCTGTCTATCATGGCTAATTTCAAAGATTCCATAAACTCTTCAAAGTTATTATAACATCTTCTTAGGAGATTTGGGTTTTCAGTGCGAATCATTAAGCAACTTCAGCTTTTGTCATTTTGATTAGTTTTTATTGTTATGAGAAAAACATGATGATAATTTTAAAAAACAACTACCTGCCACATACAAAAAAAGCAACTAAATGGTTGACAGGATAAACTCTAATCATTTAAACCCAAATTCAGAATTAGATGATACTGAATAGAAAAAGCAAATCTGAACTTTGCTTCACAAACATTTAAAATTTCGCTTTCAGATTTCATCGGCAGGGGTTAATACAACCGGAAAGCATGATTATCTATCCATTGTAACAAAACAGGCATAACCGAATGATTTCATGCCTGGCAACTATTATTCCAAATTAATTCTATGTGCTTGATAAATTGGCAAGTATGGAATTATAGGGCAGTGTAAACCGGAAAGTTGCTCCTTTACCTACTTCGCCAGTTGCACTGCAGCGGCCACCATGCCGGGTTACTATACTGTTCACATTGGCAAGGCCGATGCCGATGCCTTCGAAATCACGGTTAGAGTGCAATCGGCGAAACACACCGAACAATTTTTCGGCATTTTTCATATCAAAGCCTATACCGTTGTCTTTTATATAAAATGTCAGTTCATTATCGTTCAGGTAGCTACCTATTTCGATGGTTGCTTCTGCATTCCTGCCGGTATATTTTATTGCATTGGAGATGAGATTAATCCAGACTTGTCTGATCAATTGCTCATCGCCTTCACAATCAAGCATCTGTCCGACGTTAAAAGTAATTTTCCTGTTCCCACCTTCCTGATATAGAATTTCTATTACCTGATTAACAAGAATATCAGAATTGACGGTTGATTTTTGTAATTCCGAATGATTAATCCTGGAAAACGTGAGCAAGGCCTCAATCAGATTCTCCATTGCAATGGCTCCATCGGAAATTAATTTCAAATAGCGGAGTTCTTCATCGGTTTGCTTTCCAGCGTTAATCTCCTTCAATATTTGAATAAATCCGCTGATATGTCGTAAAGGTGCCCTTAAATCGTGCGATACTGAATAGGAAAACGCTTCCAGCTCCTTGTTGGCTGTCTCGAGTTGCAAAGTTCGTTCAGCAATGCGTTGTTCCAATTCCTGATTCAATTTGTATAATTCCTTTTCGCTGTGTTCTGTTTTCTTTATAGAAGCGATTAATTCAGAATTCAAATTTTCAAGCTCCAGTGTCCTTTCTTTGACTTTTTCCTCCAGAATCTGGTTTTGTTTTTGCAATTGCTGGTGTAGATATTTTGTTTCAAGCAGGTTTTTTATCCGAAGGCTTACTTCTATGAGATCATAAGGTTTGGAAAGAAAATCCTTTGCGCCCTGCGATAATGCAAGTTGTTTCGCCTCAAGCGTGATATCGGCCGTTAGTATTAATACCGGGAGATAGTAATCAGCGGGAATCATCGATTTGATAAGATCCATCACCTGGTATCCTGAAAGATAAGGCATTAACAGATCAAGCAGGATCAAATCAGGCTCAAACGATTTCATCATATTCTCTACCAAACGAGGGTCGGTTAGAGTCATTACATTTTCATATCCATGAACATCGAGCAAACCGGTGAGGACGTCAATATTTGCCTGATTATCATCTACGATCAGAATTCGTGCATTTTTTAAAGTTGAATCAACCATATCATTTCTTTTAATACTTTTTTATACCGCATCTACCTGTTCTACTGCCAGCGGCAGTTCAATCCAAAATGTACTGCCCTTACCATAAACACTTTCTGCTCCAACATTTCCGAGCATGGCATCCATTATTCTTTTTACCACAGTAAGCCCTAGTCCTGTGCCTTCGCTCTCATTTTTTCCTGTTCCAATACGTTCGAACGGTTGAAAAAGCTTTTCAATATTCTCAGGTTTAATTCCAATACCATTATCAACAATATAAATCCGTACCCGGGATAAATCGCCTGATAGTGAATGCTGGAGTTCACTCTTAATAATCACTTCGCCTCCCTGATTGTTAAAAATAATTGCATTACCGATTAAATTTAACAACACTTTTTTCAGACGGTTGGGGTCGGCCATTAATGAATGCTCGTTTGCCGGCGAATCAATAAGTTCCATTTTTACAAATCTGGCTGTAGCTTCGGGCCTGAGTTCATCAAGTACTTCATTAAGAATGGTTTTAAACTGAACAGGTTCTGTCACTATTGGGAGCTTACCTGCTTCGATATCCGAAATATCAAGTATTTCATTTATCAGTCCCAGCAGATGTTTACCACTGTTTATTATATGGTTTACTCCTTTACGGTGCGAAGGGGAGAGTTCGCCCATACCCATTAATTGAGCAAAACCCAGCACTGCATTCATAGGTGTGCGCAGTTCGTGGCTAACCCGCGAGAGGAAAGCACTTTTAGCCTCGTTAGCGCGCTCTGCCTTGGCGCTGGCTTCCCTGATTTTTTCTTCAGCCTGTTTTCGTTCTGTTATGTTAAAAAAAGATATAACCGAACCCTCGGCCTTTCCATCGACAAAAATAGGATTCGACCAATATTCAACAGGAAAGCAAGTACCGTCAGCCCGCCAGAAAACTTCATCAGCAACATGAACCGATTCTTCCCGCCATAGAGATTTATAAATCTGGCATTCTTTTTCATTCAAAATGGAACCATCAGACCGGGAATGATGAATGAGCTGGTGCATATTTTTTCCGATCAGCTGTTCTGTGTCATTAAATCCGATTAATTGACGACATGCTGTATTTGAAAAAGTACATAAACCTTGAAGGTTGATACCATATATTCCTTCAGTGGTTGAATTAAGCAAAGCTCTGAAGCGATCTTCACTTACTTTCAGGTCCTTTGTTAATCCTGCAGCTATTAGTTCTGCCCTCGAGCGCGTGTGAAAAAGGGATAATGACAAAGCGAATAATAACAAACTTATTGCTATTCCACTAGCAGCCAAAGTATTAATTTTGCTGAAAAATACCGTTTGTTCCTGCGACTTTGTAAAAGCCAGTATCCACTTTTCTTCATTAAATTCGACGGGAAGTATCACTTTCAGAAATGATAAATCTTCACCGGCTAATATTTCATTATTCTGACTGTCGTAAAGTAAAGACTTTTCGGAAATATAATGATCATATACCTGAAGATGAATTCTGTCCGGCAGTTTCTCATCCCATTGTCCTAAAATGCCGTGCATCAAATCATTCATTCGATAAGGGCTGTAAACCCAACCAATAATGGCTGCCCTTCGTTGTTCAACGGTACTGTCTGGCAGGCCGTTTTTGTACACAGGTACATACATAAGTGTTCCTGACTGAACATCCTTACTTGTTTCCTGCACCAGAACAACTTTCCCCGATAACATTGCAACGTTGGAATCGCGTGCTATCTCCATAGCTTTTCTTCTGATGGGTTCCGAAAACATATCATAACCAAACGCACGCAGATTACGCCCCGAAAATGGCTCAAGGTAAATGATGGAAGTATAAAATTTTCTGCTTCCCGAAGGCTTAATTGTATATTCGGGGAAGCCTTCACTGCGTACCTGCTGTATATGCTCCTTCAATTGGGTTTCGGGAATAATTTTTGAATAACCTACACCAAGAATGCCGGGCAGATTTCTATCTATTTTTGCAGTTTGAATAAACGTTTTCCAATCGGTACGACTAACGCTGTCAGTACCTGCAAAAAAAGCTGAACCCGCTCTTAGTAACTGGGCGTGCGAATGAAGACGTGTAATAATTTTAGTCCTGATATCATTACAAACTAACGAAAACTCCCTGTTCCTGATTTCCCGTTCTTCGATGCTGGTATAGTACACTGCTGCAGCCGTAATGCTAAATCCTGCTACTAATAAAAGTACTGACCTCCAGCTGTCGCGGAAAATAGCTTTACTTAAAGGAACTTGAAAAAGGGAGATTTTCTTCTTCATTGTATAGTACATTTTATAAATTCCATTGCTGCCTGTTTCCAAGCCACTCATCTACTACCTTGAGGAATACTTCAATATCAATAGGTTTAGTCAGGTAATCTTTTGCGCCGGCTTTCATTAAATTGTCGATCTGACCAGGCATGGCATCTGCACTGATTACAACAACGGGTATTTTTCTTGCAGTTTCGTTTGCGCTGAGTACCTCCATTACTTTACTGCCATGCATATCAGGTAAATCCAGATCCAGTAATACCAGATCAGGATTATATTCTGCCACAAGTCTGATTGCCTGTTCCCCATAACGGGTTGTAATCAGGTGTATTGCAGGACGATGATTTTCGAGAATTGCCTGAACAAGTTCGGAATTCGAAATATTGTCTTCCACATAAACGATAGTTCCTGTTTTAGCAAATGAAATTGCTTCAGGCTCAGGGGCAAATAAAGCATGAGTTTCCTTTATTTTATTACTTTCAACCTGTGGCAGTTCCACCCAAAAAGTGCTTCCCTTGCCAGGTTTACTTTCCACTCCAACAATTCCGTGCATAGCTTCGATAAGCTTTTTTGTAATTGACAGCCCAAGGCCGGTGCCCTCGGTGCCGGTTTTTTCGGCTCCAATCCGCTCAAAAGGTATAAAAAGTTTTTCTAAATCCCCACCACTGATACCATAACCTGAATCAATTACCAGTATACGCACTACCCCTGCACCTAGGGTTGTGCCTTGTCGCAATACAGCTTTTATTAATACCGAACCACCATCCCTGTTGTACTTAACTGAATTTCCGATTAAATTTAGCAATGCCTGTTTAAATCGCTGGCGGTCAGCCGTTACACATATTGGTTCATCGGATAGTTGTTCCAATTCAATTTTTATATTCCGCTTCATGGCATCTGGCCGAACAACATCAATCATTTCGCTTATTGCACTAATTATATCAACTGTTTCGGGACTAAACTCCATACGGCCTGCATCGATTTTTGAAACGTCGAGCACCTCGTTTATTAAATTTAGAAGGTGTGTACCGCTGTTTAGTATATGATTCACACCTTTTTTTTGAACTGGTTTTAGTTCATTCATCTGCATTAATTGAGCAAAACCAAGTATTGAGTTCAAAGGCGTTCTTAACTCATGGCTCATACGCGACAGAAACTCACTTTTCGCAATATTTGCTTTTTCGGCCTGCGCCCTGGCTAATTTTAATTCATTTTCGGCCTTTTTTCTGTCGCTAATATCGATTTTTATTGCAATAAAATTCGAAATATTGCCTTCCGAATCTAAAACAGGAGTAACTGTTTCCTCTTCAAAATACAGGCTGCCATCTTTTCGGCGGTTTATAATTTCTCCGCTCCAAACATTTTTGCTGAGTATGGTATTCCAAAATGTTTTATAAAATGTTGCATCATGTTTTCCTGATTGCACCAACTCGCCGGGTGTTTTCCCAATAGCTTCGTCACCAGAATAACCACTAAGTAATGTAAAAGCTGAATTAACCCACTGAATACGTCCTGTAATATCAGTTATAATAATTGGTAAAGCAAACGACTCCAAAGCTGCGCTTTGCATTTTTAATGCTGTTTCTGATTTCTTTCGCTGGGTGATATCGCGGTATTGCCATAGATGTCCGAGTAACAAATCATTACTTAGGATTGGAATATAATCTCTCTCAAAAACACGCCCATCGAGTAAAATCAATTCATCGTTTACAACAATTTCTCTGCCCGAAAGGATATCATCAATTCGTTGGATGAATCCATCCGGATTTTTCATTAAGTGCTTACTGCTTTGGCCGGCAACAACACAATCGAATCCGATTAACTGCTCAGGTGTAGCCGAAATGTTAAATAAATTGCAAAATGATTGGTTAACCAGGGTTATCTGCCTGTGTTCGTTTTCGAATAATGTACCTGCCTGCAGATTTTGTATCAGGATGGTAAGTTTCTGCAAGGTTTTTTGCCACTGATCTTCGGCCAGTTTACGATTAGTAATATCACGAATAATTGACAGAGCTTCATCGTCGTTTATAGCCAGTACACGGTTCTCGAAAAAGCGGGATTCATCATTTAACTCCAACTCATATTCATAAGTTATAGTTTCAGGTTGCAAGAAAGCTTTTTCCAATGAGTTTAATGCTAATTCAGCAACTTCAGGAGGCAGAACATCTTCAATATTTTTACCAAGAAATTCTTCCTGAGGCACATACAGCCCTTCCTGAGAACCGGTATGAGAATCAAGAAAGACACCTTTTTTACTAAGCCTGAACATTAAATCCGGAACTGATGAAAGTATGGCACGGTTTATAGCCTCGCTTTGCCGGAGAGCTTCGGAAGCTTGTCTTTCCTGGCTGATATCGGCTATTAATCCCATATAACCAAGCAAGGAGCCATCGGAATCAACCACTGAGCTATGACTGATCCTAACAGGAAATTTATCACCATTTTTTTTGATCCATGTCCACTCAGTTGTTCTGTGATGCATATAATCAAGTGCGGTGGTGAACATTTTTTCATCCGAAGGATTCTGAATGCCTGTTAATTCAGTGCATTTGCGAGCCAATTCATCTCTGTCGTGAAGCTGCAGCGGATCAAATTTTCCAACCAGCTCTTCTAAGGAATAGCCAAGCATTTGCAAACCGCAAGGGTTAACGGATCGAAATATGCCCTCGACTGTAGTAGTCATAATTGCGAGGGGAGCATTATCAAGAATAGCTTTTTGAAGCCCCGATAACATAAGGATTTCCCAGGTACGTTCTTCAACCCGCTCTTCCAGATGAAGGTTTACTTTGTTTAACTGATCCAGAGTTTCTTTTAAAGTATTTTCGGCTTCTCGTCGCTCCAGTTCGCCGGCAGCCCTGAGGGATACAATCTTCAAAAGCGTTTCGGCCCTTCTTTCATTATTTAAAGAATTATGCCCTATAATAGCGATTAATCCTATTGCATTCCCCTTTGAATCAAGCAGTGTGGTTCCAACATAGCTTTCTGCATTCAGATCCTGAAGAGCGGCATCATTGGGAAAATGCCTTCGCACACCATTAGGGTAACAACAAACACTCTTGTCAACCACCTCGCCACAAGGGGTATCCTTGAGGGCATACCGAACATTGCTCTCAAATTCACCTTCATTGTATATAGCAACAGTTTGGGCTGTGAGTCCATCGCCTTCGAGCCTGTCTATACAAACATATTCCATATTCAGTGTTTGAGAGAGGAAACGTGCCAGCGACATAAAAAAATCTTCCCCTGTTCCAGGCAAGCCACAACTGAGCATAAAAGACTGTACTTCTTCGGTGAGCTTACGTTCGGTTATATCAAAGCAATGACCTATATAACCAATAAATGATCCTGAACTGTTAAAATTCGGAATTCCCATATCGAGCAGCCACCTGAATTCGCCACTGACATGGCGCAAACGATATTCCATTTCGAATGGCTCGTGTTTATCAAAAGCTTTGACGTAGGCTTCTAAGCACCTTGTCTTATCGTCAGGATGAACGCCCTCCATCCAGCCGACTCCTTTTTCCTGTTCCAATGTGCGGCCTGTGAATTTCAGCCATGGCGTGTTAAAATAATAATAATGTTTATCGTTGCCTGACATCCATATAAGCGCGGCGCCTGAGTTAGCAAGGTTTCGGTACTGCACTTCACTTTCCTTAAGCTTATCTTCGGCCAGTTTGCGTTGTGTTATATTTCTGACACTGCCAAAAATCTCTTTCACTTTTTGAGTCGTGGCATCAATATCTGGAGAAGCAATAACTTCAAGCCAACGTAAAGCACCGTTTGCAGTAAAAGACCGGCATACGAGGCTCACAGGTTTTTTTTGCTCGAGAATGCTTTTAAAAGTTGCTTTGATTTCTTGGATATCTTCAGGATGAATAATCTTATACCAATCGGCTGGAGTATTCATGTCCTGCACCAAATGGCCTGTTGCCTGAGTATAGTTTCCGGCAATTACTGACATTTCAAAATCCCCGTCTGCCTTTGCTGAAAGCTTAAAAATATAGTCGCTCATCAGTTCATTCAGAACACGAAAAGTCTTCTGGTCGTTTAAAATGAGAGCTTCGTTGTTTTTCCGTTCCGTAATTATGGTAAAAAATACCGAAATCCCTACCGGTCCCGGATATACACGTACATCATACCAGTTTATTAATGGTTCGATGCCAAAATAGGTTTCGAATGCTGATACTTGTTTTGTAGCAATTGCATGGTTGTACTTTTCTTCAAAAACACTCCCTTTTGCCTCACTAAACACTTCACTGAATATCTGTTTGCCCAAAACTTCAGTGCTTTTTTTCAGCAGCAGTGCTTCTGCTTTCTTATTAAAATATGTAAATCTAAGGTCATTGTCAAGTGTAAAAAAGGCATCGCTGATACTTTCCAGCGTTGTACGGTATTGCCTTTCACTTGAAAACAGCGAATCTTCCAGTAATTTACGGTTTGTGATATCGGTGTGAGTACCAACCATGCGGGCAGGCTTACCATCGGCCAGCCATTCCAGCACTTTACCCCTGTCGCCAATCCATTTCCATGATCCATCCTTGCATTGCAGCCGGTGTTCTGTGTCATACTGATGGGTTTCTCCTTTAAAATGCAACTGCAGGGTTTCCATCACATATGTAAAATCATCCGGATGAATCCTGGTTCTCCAATCACTAATATGCCCTTTAAATTCTTCGGGGGTATAGCCAAGCATTTCTTTAAGGCGGTTGGAGAAAAAGACTTCATCGGTAATCAGATTCCAGTCCCATATTCCATCATTGCTTCCTTCTATCGCAAAGTGCCAGCGTTCTTCACTTTTGCGTAGTGTTAACTCTACACTTCGCTTTTCCAGAATTTTAAACAGTTCGTTGGCAACCGACTGAATCTGAAAAACATCAAGATCCGTATAATCTGCTGATTTATTTCCTACTCCAAAGATCAACCGAACCTTATCATCCTGTATTACAGGAATAGTCATGAAGCGATCAACAGATGAATGACCCACGGGTAATCCATGTTTGCCTGGAGAGAGCTTATAATCATTACATATAACTGCTTTTTTCTGCCTGACACTATCAGCCCAAATCCCGGCTTTATCGAGGGGATAATGGTTATTATATACAGTAGTACAATTTTTCTTTGCTACATCATTCCAGGTAGTAAGTATAATTTCCTGTTGATTTTCGCTAACCTGGTGGAAGAAACCAATTTCGCTCTCCGTAATTTTAATTGCAATATCGAGTGCATTAGCATATAGCTCATCGTCAGACAGCACAGATGCCTGAGCGAATAAATCCATCAGCAAGGTATTTCGTTCAACATCTTTTTGAAGAGCTGTTTGAGCATGTAGTATTTCTGTAATATCCCTTGCCTGACCTTCAAGAGCAAATGGTTCGTTCAGAGAGTCGAAGAGTAATACATTTCTTTGTTCAGTCCATATTATAGTTCCATCTTTTTTTATCCACCGAAGAACCAGAGGATCGCCATTGCTATAGCTGGTTGTATTTTCAAGCAGTTTTCTATCGTCAGGGTGAACCAGCCTGAAACCTAAGTCAGGATTGTTGTAATGATCTTCGGGGGTGTAACCAATAATATCAGTAACCGATGGACTAACATACTCGAATTTAAGTTCAGGTTTGAGGAGCAACCGATAGATTATTATCGATGAGTTTTTAGCAAGATTCATGAATCTTTGCTCACTTCTAAAGAGTCTGTTCTGGGAATTGAAGAGTTCATTTGTATCAATTACAGTAAGCCTGTAATGATCCCTGATTGGGTCGTAAATACCAGATAGCGATACGTGCAATGGCAAACGACCATCAACCTGAATTGTAACATCGCAGGATTCTGTCGCTTTGGTTTTAAATAAGTTACTAACGAATTGGTTAAAAACAGGCTTGGATTCATCCGAAATAAAAAAGCCAAAACGTTTATCAAGAAGCAATGAACGCTCTTTGCCGAGCATTTTGGCAAGTGTTAAATTCAATTCAATAATTTCGAAATCCCTGGATAATAAAAAATACCCTGTTGGGGCTAAATCATAAAGATCGGCATATTTTGCCGCAGCAATATCAGCTTGCTCTTTTGCCAGAATAAGTTCCTCGTTTTGTATTTCCAGTTCTATCTGAAACACTTCCATTTCGTGAATAAGTTTGAGCACATCTGGTTCCGAATAGTCAGTATGTAACCCAATTCTGCGGCTTTCCAACAGTGCTTCAGCTTGCTGACGAAGGTAGGAGGCTTTGGTATTACTATTTTTCTTCATTTAAATACACTTTACACAAAGAATTTAATTACTACAGCAGTTGTTATAAGTAATCTGCAAAACTAATATTTGTATAATTTTCTAAATCAACCCATTAGCTTTAAATGAATCGCAACAAAGAACAAAACCTATCCCAAATTTGGTAATTGAATTAATGATCAATTAATAAAATTTGAGCCTGCTCGATAATTTAAATATTTAAAACAATTTACTTATTGTTTCCCTAAATAAGGAAATAAGCTTTCGTTTAGGCTTTTCCAGCTGTATTTATCGATTTCAGCAGTTATATGATGCTAAAGTATCGAAAAACAGAGAGCAAAACAAGTACTTTTAAAAATAAAATATTTTTGATTCAGCAGACGACAAACTGAAATTTCAATACTAAGTTGTTACGTTCAGATTAAGCAAGTAATTTTAATATGAACTTTGTAAAAATGACAAATCCCAACAATTCATAAAGTGAATATGACTGAACCAATTTCAATATTTAATTGGGTTTGAAAAGTGATCTAAATTTTGGCAAAATCTATAAGGCTACTAAGGTTTTAAACTGAGCTTGGCATTGGATTTGCCGACAAACACCAGCACTTCAGGCGCTAATTTACCCATTACACAGATTTTAACATATTTTTAATTTTTTTGTGATACGCTAATTAGTATTTCGCCGTTACTTTGATCATAAATATAGTTCTTAATTACATTTATAAATTAACTATTTTAATCATGCGGATTAAGCTCCTTTTGCCGTTGTTCTTTTTACTGTTAGCCAACAGTTTTATACTAGCTCAAAAACCTTCGAGAACCACCATTAAAGGAACTCTGCAGGATACACTTCATGAAGCAATTCCTTTTGCAACTGTAATGTTGCTTAATCCGAACGACTCATCGCTGGTTAATTTCACCACCAGCAACGATAAAGGTGATTTTACTTTTAATAATGTTAAAAACAACACATATCTTTTCAAGGTATCGCATGTCAGTTTTCTGCCATTGCAAAGGATGATTCAGCCATCAGCTACCGAAATAAATGATTTGCAAGCAGTTGAAATGAAACCCATTTCGCAAATGCTTTTGGAAGTTGTGATAAGGGCCGCAAAAGCGCCGTTGCGGATACGAGGCGATACGGTTGAGTACGACGCTACTACTTTTAAAGTTCCGCCTGGATCAACAGTTGAGGATTTACTGCGCCGGTTGCCCGGAATTGAAGTGGATGCCGATGGAAATATTAGCACACAGGGAAAAGATGTGAAACGACTGTATGTAGATGGTAAAACCTTTTTTGGCGACGATCCGAAAAGCGTAACCAAAAACCTGGGCGCCGAAGCCATTTCGAAAGTACAGGTTTACAACGAAAAATCGGAACAATCGAAACTTACCGGTGTGGATGATGGCTCAAAAGAAAAGGCCATGAACCTCGAACTTAAAGAAGAATACAAAAAAGGATCATTTGGTAAAGCAACAGTTGCTGCCGGAACCGAAGAGCGCTGGGCAGCCCGCGGTAACTACAACCGGTTTAACGACAAAACACAGTTTTCGGTTATCGGGTATGGCAATAATATTAACCAAACTGGTGTAAACTGGGAGGATTACGGAGAGTTTAAAGGCAATAATTCGTTCAACGATTATGATAACGGCGACTTTGGATTTAACAATTCCGGACGAAGAATGTACTACTTCAGCAGTGATGATTCACCAGTAAGTAATTATGATGGAAGGGGAATGACGAAGAATTTCGGTGGCGGAACCAATTTCAATTACGATCATAAAGGCACGAAATTAAACGCGAGTTATTTTTATAACCAGACGCAGCTCGATTTCTTACAGCGTAGTTTCCGCCAGACTTTTGTTGATGAAAATACAACTTTTAATAAATACGATACTCTTACAAACGATGATTTCCGGTCGAGTCATAGCGTTGGAAGCCGTTTCGAAAGAGAATTCGACTCAAGTAACAAACTGATTGTGAAAGCTAATTTCAGGTTTTCGGGCAACGAAAACAATAAACTTAATAATCAGTTTTTTACCGATTACGAACTGCAACCTTACAATTCGCTCAATCTCGACAACTATAACGAGCTTACCTCCTTTAAAGTCACCTCAGCCGCTATATACAGGCACCTGTTCAAAAAGAAAGGCCGTTCGGTGGCTGTAAGCGGAGGATACAATGCCAACCTGGGTTATGGTGAGGAGAAGTACAAATCAATGAATACCTTTTTTGATGCTACCACGCCAACTGAACAGATCAGGCAAATGATTGATAACGACAACAATGTAACTGAAATGAAAGGAAGTGCCCTGTTTACCGAGCCCCTCTCGAAACGTTTTTTTGTTGAAGTATTTTACAATTTCAGCCAACTTAACAATAACAGTAACCGACAGGTTTATCCCTTCGAGGTTCAGGATAACATTGATAGCCTGAGTAATTATTATAACCAGGAAACCATTTACAACCGCCTGGGCTCGGTAGTAAGATATTCGTTTAATGGTATTAATGCTTCAATTGGTTTGGCTGCCCAGCAGTTGAAACTTACCGGAAAATATGCTCTCGACGAAGGACTTCCCTGGGATTCAGCCGGTGTAACCAAAACCTACCCCAATATTACACCCAACTTTAGCCTGAACTACGAATTCAAGAACAACATCCAATTGGAAGTTGGCTACAGCAATTCGGTCAATTCGCCTCAGTTCAGCGATTTACAGCCTATAAAAAACACAAGCAACCCTGCCTACCTGGTAGTTGGAAATCCGGGACTTACTCCCGAAAATAATCATAACATTAATGCCGGCTTGTATTACTGGAATCCATCGTCATTTTCCAACATTGGATTTAACGTTAGCTACGGCATTACCGACAATCCGATAGTTTATACCCAAACAACGGAGTTTGAACCCGGAACAGGTAATATAACCATTACCACACCCGAAAATATGGATCAGAGCAACAGTACCGATTTGTGGTTATGGTCGAATATCCCGATTATTAAAACAAAACTTACTATCGATATAAACGGAGGTGTAAATATTGATAATTCGCCAACACGAATAAATGAAATCCTTGATAAAGCCAAATCGAATAGTTACCGCCTGGGAAGCAATATTAATTTTACTCCCGGCACCAAACTTGTACTCTCGGCTGGTGGTTGGTCAAGCTTCAGCACTATACGGTATATCGAAAACACAGAGCATGATCAGGATTATTATAATTATTCAGTGCGTTCGTCAGTTAAATGGCAGTTTGCAACCCGAATGTTTTTCGAAAGCAATTTCAACTATTCGGTTTACGTAAATGAAAGTTTTGGTTTCGACCAATCAATTCCTTTATGGAATGCATCGGTACGAAGAATATTTGGCAAAAAGAATAAAGTGGAAATGAGGTTGGCTGCATTCGATATTTTTAATAAAAATGTAAATATCAGCCAATACGCAACCCGAAATTATATTCAAACCAGCGAAACCAATACACTTGCCCGCTACTTTATGCTTAGTGTTACCTATAATATGAAAGGGTTTGAAAATAAACTTCAAAAGAACCGTTTCTGGTAAATGCCGGCATAAATACAATTTTCAAATAAACAGGGAGATTTCAACCACACAAATTGATCAGAATGAAAAAAAGTATTCCGATTACAATAATAGCATTTTTTACATTTATAATCCTGTTTTCCAATGGATTGAAAGCGCAAACACAGGAAGGAACAATTCGTTATCTGCGTACACAGAATTGGGCAAAAATGATGGCTTCGGTTGATTATATAAGCAAGCAACAGCGCGAAAGAATGATGTATATGTGGGGCACCCGTTCCGAATGGAAAACATATGCACTACTCCATTTTAATGCAACCGAATCGAAATATGAAGATTCGGAAGAAGAAGCTGAACCCGGCATGGAAGGCTGGAGCAACCGTAAGGAAACATTTTTCATGAAACGCAATTTCAACGACAACACTCTTTTCGACGGAATTACCATGCTTGGAAAAACCTACCTTGTGCACGACACAATAACTCCTCCTGCCTGGAAAATTCTGAACGACATGAAAGAAGTGGCCGGGCATATCTGTATGAATGCTTCCCTGAAAGACACCGTACGGCAGCAGGATATTATTGTTTGGTTTGCACTGGATATGCCGAATAGTGCCGGTCCCGAAAGATTTATTGGCTTACCGGGCATTATTCTTGAAGTTGACATCAACAACGGAGCACTTGTTATGACAGCCGACAAAATCGATCTGAAACCATTAACCACCGAACTTGCTGTTCCTGAAAAGATAAAAGGGAAAAAAATAAATTCCGCCGAATATCAGAAACTGATTGATGAACAGATCAAAGACCGGAAAACTGCTGAGGAACCCTGGTTCTGGGGAATAAGATATTAGGATGTTTTTTAGATGTGAGAATATGATGATTCTGTAACTCGATCACAGCTCACCACTCAAATTTAGAAAGTGTACAAGAAAAAACCATTAAAACCCTCAGCAAGTAACGCGTTTAGTTACTTCATGCAATTCACTCAAATACTTTTCATGACTTATTAACAATACTCCGTTAATAAAAAGCAATAATTATGAAGTTTGTTTGTTATACTTATGAAAAATGTGAATACTTTTGTGTTTACAATTCAAAGTTTAACTTAACTTCTACCTGATACTATGAAGAAAATAGCAGCTCTTCTCGCAACAATTGTCATTCTCTCAATTCTGCTCACTTCCTGCGGCTCTACCGAAAATTGTGCTGCATACGGAGAATACAAACAATATCGGGTCGAGAGCAGATAACAATTACTGTTGCCGGCAGAGATTAAGTTACATCCAATTGAATGCAACCAAACCGTGGCATAGTTGTTAATTTATGATAAACACAGTCCATGCGGTTATCCAAACTAATCTTTTTTTTATTTTTCGCTGTTATTTTTCCAACAGCACTTTATGCGCAGGATGCAGCTGAAGCTGATACTGTTGACATGGGTTTTTTGTTGCGAAAGGAGAAATCGGGCAATGTGATGATGCATACGCTGGGCTACGGATTTGGCTTGAGGATCGGTACCAATAAAACGTATTACAAGAATCGCATGTTCGAGTTTGATTTACTCGAAATGAAGGCTCCTAATCAGGTAAGGCGCTACAACGAGAATTTCCCGAATCCACGGAGCTATATTTATGGTAAGCTCAACAGTTTATACATTTTAAGGGCCGGTATCGGACGCCAGCATTTACTTAACCGCAAACCATATTGGGGAGGCGTCGAAGTAAGGGCATTTTATTATGGCGGTGCTGAAGTAGGAATAGCTAAGCCCAGTTATTTATATATTGCCTATTATTCCGTTATTGATAATCAGATCATTGTCGATCGTACTTCCCTCGAACGTTATGATCCTGAAAAACATTATCCTTACATCGGACAAAATCCAAATTGCCTCTGTGATATTTACGGACGAGGGCCAATACTTAGCGGTTTTGAGAAAATAAAACTCTACCCCGGCCTGTATGCAAAAGGTGGTTTCAACTTCGAATTCAGTACCCAAACCGATCGTATCAAATCACTTGAAGCCGGTTTAGCTGTAGATGTATTTCCAAAACCCGTTCCGGTAATGGCTTTCCAGGAAGCCAACTATTTTTTTATTACAGGTTACCTGAGTTTCCATTTCGGGAAACGGTATAATTAAACTTTCTATAACAGAGACTTCTGGCATTAATGCTATAAATGAAGAAACAACATCTGATATCATTAGCTATCTTAATGGCACTTTTTGGTTGTCAATCGAATAAGGACCGGGTACCCGACCTTAGCGATAACATTGACTATCAATACAGTGAGACCAAGTATATGGATAATCATAACAGCGAAGAACATATTGTCTCAATAAAGTACTTCAACAAGCAAAACCAGTTAATCGAGCAGATCGGACATGAATTTAGAGAAAAATACACCTATGACGATAAGGGAAACCTGACAGAGACATTTAGCTGTCGGATGTATAACTGCGATATAGGTTGGCGCTCAATTCTGGTGTACGACAGTTCCGGAAATCATGTTGGAACTTACACAACATTGGACACTCTTGTCAATATGGATACGGTGAAAGTTGAGCAGGTAAAGTTCTACGACAACAAAAAACGTCTTATAAAAGAACTTTCTGACAGAGGAACCGATGTAAATAACGATAAGTTTGAATATTGGAAATTCTATCAATACGAGAATGAACGAATATTATCAGCAATTGAAACAAGAAATGGTGATACCGTCTGGGTTGGAACATATGATTATAACAAAAGTGGCGATCTAATCAGAATCAATCGCAAAAACAGAGAAAAATATAAAAATGAACAATTTGAATACGATAAATCGAATAGATTAATAAATTGGACCATCGACAGTAACGAAAATCCTTTGACTGAAAACACCTCTTATAGTGTAAGTAACAATACAACTGCTTATGAGTACAACCACAGGGGGCAATTAATCAGAGAAGTGACATACAACCACAAAGGAGAAAAATACAGAACATTTTTTTATCAATACAAAGACAAAAAAGCACTAATACCAACATAGAATCAGTTAAATCTGCTGTTTCATTTCAACTATTTCAGTTAAAAACAAGGTCACAAAATACCAGCCTGACTATAACATCTTTCCACTTGTCTTCCTTCTCCTTGTCTCCACTCTCTGTGTTCCCCATGGTCTCCTACTTCATCCCTTTAATCTCCATTTTTCTCAGTTTAGGAGCAAAACCGGCGGTAGCCAACACTATCGAAACTGTCATAGCTCCACCGAAAACAACGGAAGGAACCAGCCCCATAATCCTTGCAGCCAGTCCCGATTCGAATGAGCCTAACTCGTTAGACGATCCGATAAAAAGGCTGTTGACGGAAGCAACGCGGCCGCGCATTTCGTCGGGAGTGTACATTTGAAGAATTGTTCCGCGGATAATAACACTCACATTATCGAACATACCGCTGAGTGCAAGTAAAACCAGCGATAGCCAGAAATTTTGCGACAATGCGAAAAAAATTATACATGCGCCAAAACCTCCTACAGCCCAAAGCAATTTAACACCTGATCGCCTGACAGGAGGATGATAAGCGAGTATCAGTGCCATGAGAACGGCACCTAATGCGGGTGCAGCACGCAGAAAACCAAGTCCTTGCGGACCTGTATGCAGTATTTCGGAAGCAAAAACCGGCAATAATGCAACTGCACCCCCGAAAAGCACGCCAAACATATCAAGCGCCAGGGCACCCAACAAAACCTGGTTCCCGAAAACAAATTTTATCCCTGTCGAGAGACTTGTATAAATGCCTTCTTTAGCTGCACGCAAAGGCAATGGAATTGATTTGGATGAATAGAAGAAATACAAACTCAATGTAGCGAAAAATACCACGCAAAAGAAAGCTGCATGAATTCCGGCAAACCCATATATCAATCCACCTGCTGCTGGCCCCGAAACTGCGGCGATGTGCCAAACAGTACTATTCCATGTTGATGAATTTGCATATAGATTGCGGGGAACTATCTGCGCCATAAATGCTGATTGCGCAGGATAAAAGAAAGCTCTTGCTAAACCTGTAATAGCTATTATTGCGTATAAAGGGAGTACGCCGGAAGTTTTATACAGGTCGTCCATAGCGTAACTCAGGTAAAACAACACCAGAGCGCTGACAACATAAACGGTGGCTGTTACAGCAATAATTGTTTTGCGGTTGAACAGATCAGCAACATGGCCGGCAAACAAAGCAACTATAAGAAAAGGAATTGCTTCGGACAATCCGATCAATCCCAGTGAAAAAGGATCGCGGGTAAGATCATAAACCTGCCAGCCGACAATAACGCTTTGCATCTGTATGGCGAAAGTAAGAAAGAAACGACCGGTGATGAACCTTCGGAAGGCTCCGAGATGCCATACCGCGTAAGCATCGTTTTGATGAAAAAGTGATTTCAGTTTACTCAATTGCCATTAAAATTTAGAGCTGTAAAATTTAAGTTTATCCTTTAAAAATTGTTAAGAACATGAATTAAAAACCACCTCTATCTGCGATTTTAGTTTCAGGATGAGGTGGTTTATTGTATTCCTATTGTATTACCAACTTGGTAGAAACGAATAATTTTTCGAATAGTTCAGCATCTGACCAGCATAGTCGGCAGGATATTCCACTTTCACATCAGTTATTTTGCCTTTTTCTTCAACAAGGGTAAAAACAGGATTCATAAAACCGCCGTAGGGAGCTACATTCAGTTTTTTGAACCTGGCGAGAACCTCCTCATGTAAGGCTTTGTCCACTTTTACACCGAATGTTTCTACCAGCTTTTTACCGGCTTCGAAATCGCCTTCCGATTTAATACGCTGTATTTCAGCCAGAAGCGTACCGAACAAATTCCTAAGTTTGCCGTAATCGTTAATTTTAACATACGTTTTTCCATCCTGTTTTACAAACTCAATAACTTTGTCGGCAGCGCCTTTTTCCATGCACCAACTGGCAATAAGCTGCCGGTTACGCATATGCGATTGCTCAATATTTTTTCCCGGAGCGATACGTGTTAATTGTGTCAACAGTCCATTGCGGATATAGGCATTGTATTCGGCAATAGCAGCATCGGCTGAGGGAAGTACATTTAATTCGACCATTTTCGGATCCATAATATAATACAGCGCAAAAAGATCGGCACGCGATTCTTCGAGCGCACTCTGGTAATTGCGGAGGGCTTCGCTGCTTGTTCCGGGCAAGAGTTGTCCTGAACCATGTCCAAGGCATTCGTGCAGATCGGTATGCACATTGCTTGCCAGCGAACCGTATTTTTTCGAAAGCTCACGCTCTTCCTGCGAAAGCACAAACTCTTCGAGCATCCCATTGCCAAGCGCGGCCTGATCATAGGCATAAGTTATATTTTCGATAGTCACGGATTTCGAACCATGATCCTTGCGAATCCAGTCGGCATTTGGCAGATTGATACCAATAGGCGTTGAAGGATAGCAATCGCCACCAAGTTGTGCGGCTGTAATCACTTTTGCGGTAACGCCTTTCACTTTCTCCTTTTTAAAACGGCTTTCGACAGGCGAATTATCCTCAAACCATTGTGCGTTGGCACTGATAGTTTCAGCGCGTTTGGTAGCAATTTTATCTTTGAAATTAACCACCGATTCCCAGGTTGCTTTCCTTCCAAGCGGATCTTCGTACGTTTCGATAAAACCGTTTACAACATCAATATCACTTTTCAGATCACTGACCCACAGAACATTATACTCGTCCCAGGTTTTCAGATCTCCGGTTTTATAATACTCAACCAGTTTGGACAGTATTGCCTTCTGCTCCTGATTTTCAGCAACTGGTAAAGCTTTTTCGAGCCAATAAATATTTTTTTCGATGGCTTCGGAATATCCTCCTCCCAGTTTCCAGGTTTTCTCAACTATTTTGCCATTTTCCTTCACCAGGTTCGAATTTAACCCGTAGGATAAAGGATGCTCAGGATCAGCCTGTTTCATTGCCTTATAGAATGCTTCGACCTCAGCTTCATTAACACCTTCGTAAAAATTAACAGCCGATGTAAGCACAATATCCACACCGGATTCACGATTTACTTTTTTTGGCAGAAATGAAGGATCAAACATAGCAGGCGTGAGCTCAGCTATCAGTTGATCAACGGTTTGTCCTTCGCGCAGAGGAAATTTGGTTTGATCGCTTTTTGCAACAAGCTCATTAAAATACTCGATACTTATACCCGGTAAAAACTTTTCGGAAGCATAATGATGGTAAATCCCGTTTGAGAACCAGACTCTTTTCAGATACACTTCAAAAGCCTGCCAGTCCTCTCCTTCCTTTTTACCTGAATAGGTTTGATAAATATTTTCGAGCGTACGGCGGATTGCCAGGTTGTATTTACCATTCTGATCGAAAATGATATCGCGACCGCAGATAGCCGCCTGGCTAAGGTAATACACAAGTTCTTTTTGCTGAAGCGTAAGCGAATCGAAACCAGGAACCTGGTAGCGCATAATTTTCAGATCGGCAAATTGCTCAACCAGGTATTTGAAATCCTCGTTAGCGGAGTTTTCCGTTTTTTCACTTCCTGATTTACAGGAGAAAAGCACAATGGTCATAACAATGATACTTAGTATTTTACGTGATTTCATGAGATATGTTTTTTGATTAAATCAACACATCAAAGGTACATAAGTAAGGAAAACCGGAAGGAATTGATGAAAATAAAATCAATGCAATTCTCAAAGCAGATTAACAGAATAAGGAGGTAATAGTTTTGAATGATAGCAAGCTACAGTAGACTGATAATAAACGGTTTGCGAAATTCACAGATCAATATAAAAAGAATTTGATGTATGAAAGAATTATTCTATTCCCGCATTCCTGAATGTCAGCCCATCCCAAACCGGAACGGCAGATGAACTATTCAACACGAAACAACGTTTCAGGTCTTCGGTCAAACCCATAGAATACAACCGCTGAAAATGATTTGCTTTTTGCACAACATTCAAAAAATCCGGTTTTGATTGTTGCCAAAGTTTTAAAGCTGAAAAAGAAGCATCGCAGGAATGTGCATACCTGCCGGAAATCTCAAGTTCTTCGACCAATGCGCCGGCACAAAGAGTATCTTCGAGGCTGAAAGTATTTTTCCACCCCGAACAAAGGATGACAATATTTTTTTCCTGTTGTATCAGCCAACTGCAAACTGCGTTTAAATTTGTAAAAGCAGCCGCTACAATTATCCCTGAGCTTCTAGCCATTTCCACTGCCTGAGTGCCGTTAGTAGTAGAATATGCCAGATTTTTTCCGTTAAGATTGTTTTGAAGAAATATTGTTGGAGAATTCCCGAAATCAGCAAATTCAACTTTTTTACCATCTCGTTCGGCGGCGGTAAGATATCCCTGATTTTTAAGCTCAAGTAGTTCATCAAGCCCCGAAACAGGTATAAGGGTTTCAATCCCGCTATCGAAGGCAGCACAAAAAGCAGTAGTTGCGCGCAAAACATCCACAATCACCACAATGAAATTATCATGTGTATTTTTATACTTATACAATGCCGGCGAAAGGCAAACTTCGATGGTTTTCATTTTGGAGTGGTAGTATTAAAAAAGCGCAGCGCACGCCGAAAATTCACGTTACGCTGCGCATAATATGTTAATTTACTGAACTATCCTTTATAAAAAGGCATTTTTACAACCTGGGCTTTTATAGCTTTATCGCGTATGCTGATAAATATTTCGCTTCCGGTTTTCATATAAGCTGTTGGAACATAAGCCATTCCGATTCCTTTTTTTACTGATGGTCCCATTGTGCCGCTGGTAACTATTCCAATTTTATTGCCTTCAGCATCCACAACATCATAACCATGACGTGGAACACCTTTATCTATAAGTTCGAAACCAACTAAGCGGCGTGATGTGCCTTCCGTTTTATGTTTCAGGAAAATATCTTTATTAATAAAATTCTTGGCATCTGTAAATTTAGTGATCCAACCAAGGCCGGCTTCGATAGGTGAAGTGGTGTCGTCGATATCATTACCATACAGGCAGAAACCCATTTCGAGGCGCAAGGTATCGCGGGCAGCCAGACCGATTGGTTTTATACCATATTCAGCACCGGCTTCCATCACTGCTTCATATATTTTTACAGCATCTTCGTTGGCCATATAAATTTCGCAACCACCTGATCCTGTGTAACCAGTGGTAGCAAAAATCACATCTTTAACACCTGCAAAATCAAGTTTTTTAAATGTGTAATATTCCATATCAACCACCGGAGTATCAGTAAGTTTTTGCATTGCTTTGAGTGCCAGCGGTCCCTGAACAGCTAATTGTGCAATTTCATCCGAAGCATTATACAATTCAGCGCCCATTGCATTCTGGCTCTGGAGCCAGGCCCAGTCCTTATCGATATTCGAAGCGTTAACAACAAGCAAATATGTTAGATTATCTACTTTATAAACCAGCAAATCATCAACAATACCGCCTTTACCGTTCGGGAAACACGAATACTGAACTTTACCATCAAAAAGCACGGAAGCGTCGTTGGTGGTAACATACTGAATAAAATCAAGAGCTTTGGGGCCTTTCACCCATATTTCGCCCATATGGGAAACATCAAAAACTCCAAGTTTAGTGCGAACGGTTTCGTGCTCATCGTTAATGCCCGAAAACTGAATAGGCATATTGTAACCGGCGAAAAGGGCCATTTTAGCGCCAAGCGCTTCATGAATGTGTGTAAAAGCGGTATTTTTCATTTTAAGTTTTTATATGTATTATTGATAAAATCAGGCTTTTATGATGAGGAAATGATACAACTTCTATCAAATTCCTGTTAAAAAAAATCATTGTACCAAGTGGCAAAAGTAGTAAATTGAATGCATGTTAATCCAATATACAGGATTAAGTTTTGGAAATTAATCAGTAGTAAATGTATGCCATGCTTCAAGGCAAAAAAAATCGTAAAAAAGAGTTTATTTTTTCGAATGCGGTACAACCATTCCCGAAGTTATGAACCCTTTAACACATCTTAATAAACAGTTTAAAAGTTATCGGGATTACGGGTGGCTTTTTTCTACTTTTGCACAAAAATTAACATATGATTAAAGTAGGAATTATTGGAGCCGGACACCTTGGGAAAATACATATCAAATGCATCAACGAAATACCAGAGTTTACGCTTATCGGATTTTATGATACAAATGAAACAAATGCCCATTCGGTTTCCAAAGAATTCGGAATCAGGAAGTTTAACTCTATCGATGAACTCATTGGCGAAGCAGATGTAATTGATATTGTAACACCGACCATCGAACATTTTGAACCTGCTGCCCGGGCTTTAAAACAATTTAAGCATGTTTTTATTGAGAAACCTATTGTTACCACTCCGGAAGAAGCGCTGAAACTTATTGAAATAGCGCATGAAGCCAATGTTAAAGTTCAGGTCGGGCATGTTGAGCGTTTTAACCCGGCCATGGTGGCAGCACTACCGTTCATTGAAAATCCTATGTTTATTGAAGTGCACCGCCTTGCAAGTTTCAATCCCCGCGGCACAGATGTACCTGTAATACTGGATCTGATGATTCATGATATTGATATTGTTCTGCATACGGTTCAGGCAAACATCCGGAAAATCAGCGCAAGCGGTGTTGCAGTAGTTACAGATACAGCCGACATTGTTAATGCAAGGCTTGAGTTCGATAATGGTTGTGTGGCAAATCTCACCGCAAGCCGCATATCTCTAAGCCCAATGCGAAAAGCACGGTTTTTTCAGCACAACGCATACATAGCAGTCGATTTCCTGAATAAGAAAACAGAGATTGTGCGGTTAAAAAATATAGCTGATGGTATTACCAATCCGCTTTTCCCTATAATTGATCCAGGAAATGGAAAAGAAGCAAAACAGGTGCATTTCGAAAAACCGGAGATAAAGCCGACCAATGCCATACAGACTGAACTGGAAAGTTTCGCCCGCTCGATCATCGAAAACAGAACACCTTTCGTTACCATAAACGATGGATACCAGGCACTTAAAGTAGCATACCAGATCATAGAAAAAGTGAATGCCGCTAGAAACAGCAATAATCCTGAATAAGAAATTAACTACCAATACTACAAATGACATACATTACCCAATATATCCACAAATTTCTCATCCTTGCAACTCTGGTAATTTTTGCCGGCTGCGCAAAAACTTCCATCGACGAAATTCCTGCCTACATTGCTATTGATTCGATAAGCATAAATGTTACATCTATTCAGGGAACAGCTTCGCAAAAAATAACCGATGCATGGATTTATGCTGAAAACGATCTTATCGGGGGTTTTGAGTTACCAGTTCAGGTTCCAATATTAAAGAGCGGTCAGGCGAACCTATCCATTTTCGCAGGCATTAAACTAAATGGCATGAACGAACTCAGGGTTCCTTATCCTTTCTATAATCAAATCAACAAATCAGTCGAACTGGAACGCGAAAAAATAACAGACCTCGGTCATATGAAATTTGCATATGCCAGTGCTACAAAATTTGCCTGGCAGGAACAATTTGAATATGCCAACTATTCATTAGATTCAACAGCCCGCAGCGAAGTAAACCTGATTAGAACTACTTTACCGGAGCTGGAATCCGTTTTCCCAGGTGAGAATAACAAGTATGCTGCAAAAGTTGTAATCCCATCAGATTCATTGGTTTTTGAATGCGCCAGCCACGATTCATTTAAACTTCCTACCGACGGGACTTCGGTTTTCCTTGAACTCAACTACAAATCGAACAATGCGTTTACAGTAGGTCTGTTTTTAAACGGCTCCGTTACAGCACAACGATCGGTTTTAATTGTAAATCCAAGCAGTAACTGGAATAAGATATATATTAACCTCACACCTACTCTTGCCTCTAATAATGATGTAACTAATTTCAAAGTGTTTTTTACAGCTATGAAAAGCACCACTGTTCCTAAAGCTGAAATATTTTTTGATAATATTAAGCTACTGCATTTCTGACGAATACCTCTGCTATGATGAATAGAAAACTACAAACTGCCAAATTCGTAATTGCTGACCTTCTTTCGGCCGCTATCGCTTGGAGTATCTTTTTCTTCCTGCGTAAATCAGCTGAAACACAGGCCATGAACGATACTTTGCAGGTTGTAATCAACGATAATAAGTTTTACTTCGGAGTAATAGCAATACCACTTTTCTGGCTTTCACTTTATACTTTAACAGGATCATACCATAATGTTTACCGTAAAGCACGCATGAGCGAACTGGGACAAACATTGCTCCTTTCGCTCATTGGTGTTATCATCATATTTTTCGCACTTATACTCGATGATGTAATACAAACCTATAGAAACTATTACAAGCTTTTCGCTAACCTTTTCTTACTTCATTTTTTGATCACGGTTACTTTCAGGCTAATTCTCACTTCGCGCAATCTTTATAAACTCCGGCATCGTGTAATCGGATTTAACACTATTATCGTGGGTAGTAATGGCAATGCGATATCCATTTACAATGAAATTGAAAGCCAGCCCAAAGCCGCTTTTAACAAATTTGTCGGCTTTGTGCATGCTGTAAAATACCCCAGCTACAAACTGGAAAAGCATATTCCTAACCTTGGCCACTTCTCAAACCTTCGCCACCTGATTAGCGAAATGAATATTGAAGAAGTGATTATAGCTACTGAACGCTCCGAACACAATACCATCGAACAGATAATTTCCGAAATTGAAGACACAGATGTACTCATTAAAGTAATACCGGATATGCAAGACTTCTTACTAGGTACTGTTAAAACGACGTCCATTTATCAAACGCCACTCATCCAGGTTTCCTTCGACTTTATGCCACCCTGGCAGCTCAACCTGAAACGCGTTATGGATATTGCTCTTTCAGCAATAGCAATTATTATATTGTCACCGGTATATCTTTTTTGTATTATTGGAGTAAAATTGTCGTCGAAAGGACCTGTATTTTATACCCAGGAGCGAATCGGGATCAGCGGACGTACATTTATGATACCCAAATTCCGGTCGATGGTTACAGGAGCTGAAAACGGGACACCAATGCTTTCATCCAAAAATGATAACCGTGTTACCTCTTTCGGACGATTTATGCGTAAAACACGGCTTGATGAAATTCCACAATTCTTCTCCGTACTCAAAGGCGACATGTCACTCGTTGGACCACGCCCCGAAAGGCAATTCTTTATTGATCAGATCACACAACGTGCCCCACATTACAGGCTACTGCTGAAAGTTAAACCTGGAATTACCTCGTGGGGACAGGTAAAATACGGATACGCCGAAAATGTGGATCAGATGATTGAACGCCTGAAATATGATATACTTTACCTTGAAAATATGTCGCTTGCTATGGATATTAAGATTATGGCTTACACACTGCTGACAGTAATGAAAGGTAGCGGGCAGTAAGTTACTGATTGTACTATTTAAAATTATTTCTTTGTAAGAATTGAAAAAGGAATGAAATCCAATAATTTACAGCGTGTTGGATAATAGTATATTGTTTGAGTTCAAACTAATACTTTGCACGAATATTTAAAGACCTGTTCAGTCAATATAGTTTTGATATTGAAATTGAAAGCTATCCTTAAAGATTTTTTTTAGGCACGAATTGTTAAATCACCCCATTTTCAATCATAAGCACAATGCGTTCAATATCAGCATCAGCGCCAAGCGGATCGTATTTAACTTTCAGATTATAACCAAAAATACGGGCAAAAGACTGGTAAAAGAAAGCACGGAAACGCCCCCTGAAATCCTTTACAATATCATACGAGCAATTGCTTGTTTGCCTGTCAATCAGTTTCAGCAGAATCTTTCCCTGCGTAATTGTAAGATCTTTTAGCTCATCACCAAACTGGGCTTCCAGTTCAGCCTCAGCCTGTTTCATCATATCTTTCCTTATTTTCTCGCTAGTAATACCAACCATTTTCTGATTGTATTCATTGAACTTTATACCAGCCAGTTTAGCATAAGGATACGCTTTTTTCACGTTTCTCACAAGGCGTTCCCATTGCCTCGATTCGGCTGAATTTCGAAAGGATTTGTTACCCCAAATATAAACTTCGTCATAGTAAATAACTGGAATAGTATCACCATCCACAACTATAGCCGAACAGTGGTAACCTTCGTCAGAGTGAGGATTCAATATTCCCTGTGCAGAAATAAGAAAGGGTGCTAAAGCTAACAAACCAACCAAAATGAACTTCATGGTGCAGTTTTTTTTAATTGAATCATTTCAATAATTATGCCATAGTAATAACAATCAAGATGACAATTTTATTGGATGATCATTAAAATTTAACAAACTGATGAGTTTGGAAAGAGATTCCCGAATGAATACTGAATGTAAGAACGGCTATCAGAAAGTAAAGCAAAAAGAGGATTTAGAATCAGGAAAAGAGAAAGAACGGAAATCATTTTCATTAATTTCTCAAATCCGCATTCCGTGTTCAAAAAAAAGATTAAGCTACCTTAAGCCTTGCGATATTGGTTTTTCCAAGTTTTTCAGCAGCATACTCCCTATCGATAAGTAGCTCCGTGTGTTTTCCCTGCGAAGGGATTTCGAACATGGCATCAGTAAGAATAGCTTCGAGAATCGAACGCAGACCGCGGGCACCTGTACGGAATTCTATTGCTTTATCTACAATAAACTCATATACATCATCGGTAAAAGTCAGCTTCACATTATCCATTTCGAACAGCTTGACGAACTGTTTTATAAGCGCATTCTGCGGTTCGGTAAGGATACGGATAAGCACTTCGCGGCTCAACGGATTCAAATAAGTTACTACCGGGAAACGGCCTACCAGTTCGGGAATAAGTCCGAAACTTTTCAAATCCTGGGGAGCAACGTATTGCAGAAGATTATTTTTATCAATTACATCTTTATCGCGGTCAGTGGAGTATCCGATAATGCTTGTTTGCATACGCGATGCAATTTTTTTATCAATACCATCGAATGCACCTCCCGAAACAAATAAAATATTACGGGTATTAACTAAAATCATTTTTTGCTCAGGATGCTTACGTCCACCTTGTGGAGGAACATTCACATCAGCCCCTTCGAGCAATTTCAGAAGAGCCTGTTGCACACCTTCACCCGATACATCGCGGGTAATAGAAGGATTATCGCTTTTACGCGCTATTTTATCAATCTCATCAATAAAAACAATACCTTTTTCAGCAGCAGCTACATTATAATCAGCTGCCTGTAAAAGACGGCTCAGGATGCTTTCGACATCTTCGCCTACATATCCGGCTTCGGTTAGCACGGTTGCATCGGCAATGCAAAACGGTACCTGGAGAAGTTTTGCAATAGTGCGTGCCAGCAATGTTTTACCGGTACCTGTTTCACCCACGAGGATAATATTCGATTTTTCAATCTCTACATCATCTTTATTCTTTGATGGGGGTTGATTTATACGTTTGTAATGATTGTAAACGGCAACAGCCAGAACCCTTTTTGAATCATCCTGACCGATAACAAACTTATCGAGATAGGTTTTGATTTCCTGTGGTTTTGGAGTTTCAAGCGCCTTATGATCGGATTGTTTGGTATGTTTGATCTCCTCACGCATAATATCCTTAGCCTGGTCGATACAATAATCGCAGATGTGCGCTTCGAGGCCGGCAATCAGAATATTGGTTTCCCGTTTCGGGCGTCCGCAAAAGGAGCAACGTTCTTCTTTTTTTGTCATAACTGTGGTATTAAAAACTCGCTGCGAAACTGCCCGTCAGGCAAACTGTTTCTCAGCCTCTGAAGCTATCATACTATTTATAGCCTTTGAGATGTAAAGTTATAAAAATTTCCGGCGAGAGTGAAAAAATGTTTTACCCCCGCCGGAAAATCAATTCTGAATATATGTTATTTAGGCTCCCGGAACAACAGTTCGTCGATCATACCATAAGCCTTTGCTTCCTCAGCTGTCATCCAGTAATCACGGTCCGAATCCTTTTCAATTTTCTTAAAAGGTTGTCCGCTATGTGAGGCGATGATATCGTATAATTCCTTTTTCAGTTTCAGAATTTCACGTGTCGTGATTTCAATATCCGAAGCTTGTCCTTCGGCACCACCCATAGGCTGATGGATAAGTATCCTGGAGTGCTTTAAAGCGGTCCGTTTCCCTTTTTCACCGGCACACAGTAAAACTGCACCCATCGAAGCAGCCATCCCAGTGCAGATGGTAGCTACATTGGGAGCAATATACTGCATGGTATCGTATATTCCCAAGCCGGCGTAAACCGAGCCACCTGGAGTGTTCAGGTAAATCTGGATGTCGCGTTTCGAATCAACAGACTCAAGGAACAACAACTGAGCCTGAATGATATTTGCAACGTAATCATCAATCGGAACACCAAGGAAAATAATACGATCCATCATTAAACGAGAGAAAACGTCCATTGTGGCAATATTCAGCTGGCGCTCTTCGATAATGGTTGGCGAAATATACCCCTGCGAAACGGAAGCATACCTGTTGAGTGAAGTACTGCTTATACCGCGATGATGAACGGCGTATTTGCGGAATTCGTTGTGCATGTTCATATTTTAGTGTTTTTCAGCGTCAATTTTGACAAATTCGTCGTAAGTAATTTCATTTTCAACAAGTTTCACTTTCGACTTGATATAAGCTGTAACCCGTTGTCCATAAAGGGAATCAACAATTCTACGGGTTTCGCTTGGCTTATCTTTAAGGAATGAATCTGCAATCTCTTCGAGTCTTTTCATCAGGTCCTCGTTGAGTTGCATGGTACGCCACCCCTGGAGGTAATAATCTTTTACATAATCCTTGATTTCCTGATCAGCAACTTCAATTCCTGCATCTTTGATAATTTTGTTCTCAATCAACTGCCATTTCATTCCTTCGGCATATTTATCGTAATTGAGGTCAATTTCTTCCTGCGAAATTTTTCCTTCGTTACTCTCGACAAGCCAACGTTTCATAAACGAATCCGGAAGCGGAATGTTTAGAGTTTTGACAAGTTTTTCCTGCGAATGATGTGCAAAAAGATGATCGCTGTCAGCAACAAATGCTTTTTCTGATTCATCCTGAATTTTCCTGCGGAAATCTTCTTCGGTTGTTATGCCAGATTCAGGAAATACTTTTTCGAAGAATTCCTCATTCATTTCAGCCGGAGCAGCAATAGTAATTTCGGTAATCTCAAAGCTAAAATCGGAATCAAGTCCTTCTGCTTCTGATTTATCAATTCCAAGAAGTGCAGCAACCTCAACCGAAGTGCGAGTGGCTTTTCCAGGATTAAAAACTATTGTGTCCGATACTTTTGAACCTATAAGTTTGGCTTTCAAGTCGGCATCAGCAACGGTATCGATTGATAACCGCGAGGTATGTGAAATGCCTCCTTCGAGAATATTCCCATCAGCATCAAGCTGTTTGAAATTGCCTGAAAGCATATCTTTTTCACCCGCAACTTCATGATTTTCCATGGTACCAAAACGCTGGCGCATATCGTCAACATATTTGTCGATCATGGTGTCATCGACTTTAATTACATGATAATCGACAGCTAAATTTTCGTCAAGTACAACATCAAATGTAGGAGCTATGCCGAGATCGAAGAAAAATTCGATATCCTTATCCCCTTCATGATCGAACTGTTGTGTAAGTTCAACATTTGGCAAAGGCTGACCAAGTATATCGAGCTTTTCGTCAACAACATATTTATTGAGTTTCTCCGAAACAAGTTTATTCACTTCTTCAGCGAATACTGCCTGTCCGTATAGTTTTTTGATCATACCAAAAGGTACGTGACCCGGACGAAAACCCGGCACATTAGCCTTACGCTGATAGTCTTTTAAAATTTTTGTTACATTCTCTTTGTGGTCAGCCGGGCTGATCACCATTTTAATGGTAGCGGTCAATTCGCCTGTATTCTCCCTGGTAATTTCCATGGTATTAAAAAAAGATGAGTTTGATATAGTGTATTTATTTGATTACCTGATACTTATTGCCACTCTAAATGTATGACGAATAAGTTTGCAAAGGTATTATTTTTAATGATTTAAACTATGGATTTAATGAAATAATGTTATCATAGCAAAAGGCTTAACGGAATCAATTATCAAGCGTCCTCATGCCAACTCCTTCAAAAGTAATCTTAACCGGTTTTATAAAATCATTGTCATCAAAATACATACGGTCGATACAAATTTCGCGGTGGTTTCCATCTGTAGTATTGAGGGGACGCCGGTGATAAAAGATATACCATTCGTCGGTATCCGGAATATTAATTACTGAATGATGCCCTGCGCCGGTTGCAATCTGTGGATCCTGCTGCAAAATTTTACCTATACGCCTGAAAGGACCCACTGGTGAATCACCGATTGCATAGGCAACACTATAATCGGGTCCGGTCCAACCACCTTCGGACCACATCAGGTAATATTTTCCTTTACGTTTGAATACAAAAGGGCCTTCCACATAGTTTTCGGGAGTAATTTCCTTGTAAGTTTCTCCATCACTAAATGGCACTATGCCAAGCAAATCGGAAGTTAATTTCACAACATTACAGTGCTTCCAACCACCATAGAACATATATAATTCGCCATCGGTATCACGAAAAATAAACTGGTCGATAGGCTGAGCTCCATTGTAAAACTTACTAATCAATGGTTTCCCGATTGCATCAACATACGGGCCGCCAGGAGTATTGCTCACAGCTACACCAATACCTCCGGTTTCTTCATCACTTTGAATATCATTGGCAGAAAAGAAGAGATAATACTTATCATTAGCAAGAATAATTGATGGTGCCCAAACGGAATAGGCTGCCCACGAAACATTTTTAATATCAAGCACATGCTGATGTTTCGTCCATGTTACGAGATCGGTGGATGAAAAAGCATTAATAAAAGTCTGCTTCAGATACTGAGGGTTAATAGTATGTTGTTGCATTTCCAGTTGCTTAGCCGAAAAATTTGCTGATCGGTCGGGAACAAGATAATCATCGGAATACGTAGGATAAATCCAATATTCATTTCCAAAAATGATTGCCTCCGGATCGGCATACCAACCCGGAATAATTGGATTTCCAGAGTTTTTGTGAATTAGCAAAGCAGTGTCCTGTGCAAAGACATTAATACCGGAAGCAATCAGAAGTACAATAGCAATAACGATTTTCATTTTTTTGTATACAATTGATTTTAAACACATTTTATTAAACATTCGGATTCTGTAATTTCGAAAAAAGCTGAACCGGATTTCCTCGAAATACAATTCATTTTTCAGATGGATTTCGTTTACCAGATGCGAGCATTTCGATACATTTTCCGATCCGGGCCGCACGCGTTTCCTGCTTTTTAGCGGAAGTGATCCATATGATATATTCCTTGCGGTTTGTAAACGAAAGTTTTTCGAAAGCTAACCGGGCAGCCGGGTTTCCTTTAAGAGCCAAGCCAAGATCATCCGGAGTATCAATCAGTCTTTCGTCGGTGTCCTCAGTTATAACAACATGAACAGTATTGCCCGGATACTTGCCGATGGCATCGCGCACTGTTTTATTCAGGCCGATTATATGACAAGGAGTACCCATTTTTACCAATGAGCCGCGGTATTCGAAACCATCAAAATATGCCTTGACTTTTACCTGGCCTTTTTTACCAAATTCTTTCATTACATCGAAAGGAAATTCGATATAGCCCGAATTAACTTTTTCGTGCCTGATAATCACTGCATCAAAAATATACTCCTTCATTTCGCCCGGTTAATGAATGCCTGAGCGGATAAAAGTACTAAAATGATTGAATACTGATACTGAAAAATTATTTAGCCAATTCCCTGTTTTTCAAAAAATTGCTTACAATAAAAAGTACACCGACAATTACAAACGGGAAGGTTATCATCAGAATAATACTAAGACTCATCCACACCGAATGGTTCATGGCATAATTATGAGAGAAGATAAATGGACTGAAACCAAGTCCGATCAAAACAAATATTATTCCGCCAACGTACTCCCATTTCCACGCCACAATAAGCAAAGCAAGTAATATAAAGGATGGAATCAGGTGCATTGCGAAAGCCCCAAGTTGCTGCCAGATAGTTCGCCCGGGTTCGAAAGAATCCAATGCGAACATACTTACAAACAATATTGACAGGATACATAAAATACGTGGTATCCAGTGTATCGCAAGGGTTGATTTTTTCATGACTGATGTTTTTTGTATTTAAATAAACACGTTTACATTGTTTCGAAAATACTTACTCTACCTGCGAAATAATGGCAACATAGTTCTTCCCGTATTTTTTTGCGCATTTAGGGCAGGTTGTGTACCACATATACCATTTCTTAATCCTGAGGCCTTTCGTTGTTGCATGAGTTTCGAGATCTTTACACCATTTTCTAGTATCCTGAAATGGTCCTTCGTAAACTTTACTAAAAAAATTCCCGCTGATTGCCGAACTCTTATACCCTGGAATGTCCTTATCCACCGCGATATACAAATCCATATTCCACCTCGATGTATGATCCGACAGGCAAATTCCATTACTAATAGCTGTATTAGCTTCAGTGAGTTTCTTATCAAGCCTTTTCATGACCATGCCAAAATTTACCGGCATATAAAAGAAGGTACGTACTCTATCCTTAATGAACTTTTTATTTTCCCATTGTAGGATTTTATCATTCCACTCTTCCGGATGAAAACGTGGGCAACATTCTTTTTCATTTTTAGCAACTGCTTTCATAAGAGCCTCCATCTTTAGTATTGTGATCTAAAAGATCTACAAACAATTAATTCATGGTCAGTGTATTAATACAAATTTACAAATATTTTCGAAAGTTTAAAACAGCTGATCGTACAATAATTAAAAATATATAGCCCAATGTCTAAATGAAACTACTCAGGGAAATTTATTCGATATCAATATTATATTTTGCAAGCAAACCCAGCACGCCAGGCATCGAAAATTTCGCTTTTTTCACCCTGTTCAGCTCCGGATCAACAGAGTAATTATAAGCTGTGCGGAAATCAGCTTTTTCGAGGTTAGTATTGGCAAATATAGTTCGCTGGAGATCGCAGTTTCCGAATACTGAGGCTGTTAAATCAGCTTCCGTAAAGTCAACTTCGTGCAGGCTGCTTTTAATAAAGCGGGTATTTTTAAGTTTCAGTTTAAAAAACGATGAGAGATTCAGCTGGCAATCTTCGAAACCCATCATTAAAAGGAATGTATTACATTCGTTAAAACTGATGCCCAGCAACTTGCAATTTCTGAATTTCACATCTTTAAACGATGTATTCCTGGTTTTCGCATTACTGAAATTGCAGTTATCGAATTCGCAATCGCTAAAAGAAGTGTTCGATAAATCGGCATCAGAAAAATTACAATGAACAAAAGTGCAGTCCTCCATTTCCTTATGAACCAGTTTCGTGCCCGAATAATCGAGGTGTTCGAAAAGTGTGTTTCCTGATTTATTAAGTGCCATTTTAACAGCGAGTTGCGGGAGTCAATAATTCTCCCCGTTTGTAATTTTTAATTGTCCGGCCTGAACGAATGCAAACTTTTTTCCTTAAAACCGAAAAAACCAGGGCTACATGAATGTAGTCCTGGTCAATTTTGTGCGGATGAAGGGACTCGAACCCCCACGTCTCACGACACCAGATCCTAAGTCTGGCGCGGCTACCAATTACGCCACATCCGCAGTTGCTTAATTGTGGCGCAAAGGTACTATTATTTTCGGGTTGGCAAAAAAAAGACCACGATTATTTCAGCGAATTCAATGCTGATTCATAATCAGGCTCTTCTGTAATTTCCGGTACCAATTGCGAATGAATAACAGTGCCATCTTTATCAAGAACCACAACTGCGCGTGCCATTAAACCCTGCAATGGGCCATCAGTGATCATAACACCATAATTTTTACCAAATGAATTGCTGCGGAATTCTGATGCTGAAACCACATTTTCGATCCCTTCGGTTGTACAGAAGCGGCTATGGGCAAATGGCAGGTCTTTCGAAATACAAACTACGGCAGCGTCCTGCAATATTGAAGCTTCTACATTAAACCGCCTTACCGAAGCTGCACAAGTTGCGGTATCGAGGCTTGGAAAAATATTCAGTACCACTCGTTTACCTGCGAAATCAGTGTTTTTAACATCGGCTAAATTTGTTCCAACCAGCGAAAATTCAGGAGCTTTCGATCCTACTACAGGCAAATCGCCGATTGTTGAAACCGGGTTACCTTTTAAAGTTACTTTTGACATGTTCTACTTGTTTATTGAATTGATACTTAAAAAATTGTAAATTATTAATTGGTTTAAAGAGTGCGATGTCCGGAAGTACAAAGTTAACTTGTTCAGGCTAAAAATTTACGATTGTTTCGTCAAAATGCTCAAATACTTTCCAAGCTTATTTTAAGGATATTTTATCAACTGCAGCTTTATTCATTTCTGAAATCACATTTACTCCGTTGTACTATTAACAGGTTTCCGTTGCATATGTTGCCCGGGTTTCAGATTTTTAGTTAATGATTTATACAGGGTCTTCTGTATTTCGGTCCGTATCCCTAACTGCACCAGCTTATTGGGCTCAGCATACGGATTTACCCGGTTCGAAAGAAATACGATAATAAGTTCATTATCAGGATCAGCCCAGACATAGGTTCCGGTGAAACCGGTATGTCCATAACTGCTTCCTGGGGCTTCCTCACAAGCTGGTCCGGCTTCCGATGGAATCAGTTGTGGCTTATCGAAACCAAGACCTCTGCGATTGCCTTTAAATTGTCGTTGTGTGAATAAAGTTACTGTTTCCGGCTTCAGATACTGCTTGCCGCCGTAAAAACCATTTTGGAGCAGCAACTGCAAAAGCACTGCCATATCGTTGGAAGTACCAAACAAACCGGCATGTCCGGCAATGCCGCCGAACATGGCAGCTGCCTGATCGTGAACATCGCCATGCACCATCTGGTGCCTGAATATTGTGTCCTTTTCAGTCGGGATGATTCTTGAAAGCGGGAAATGATCGCGGGGCCCATAGGTTAAAGTATGAAGACCCAGTGGATTATAAAACTGCTCGTTAACAAATACATCCAGGCTTTGACGTGTAACTTGTTCAATATATTGCTGTAAGAGAATAAACCCAAGGTCGCTGTAGCGGTATTCTTTTTTCTCCGAAAGGGGCGACCTGATTATCGAATCCAGTATAATCTGTTTATAATCTTTCCTCAGGTACATTCCTTCAGCAACCCTGAAAGGAAATTTCTCAGAATATGCCGAAGCATATAAAGCACTGTCCGGATTATTGTTTTGCAATGTTTTCTGATAAAAAGGAATCCATGCAACAAGCCCCGACTGGTGAGTCATAATCTCCCTTATTGTGATTTTATTTTTGTTGGTATTTTCAAGATATTTTAAAGTATGTGATAAAGGCTCGTCGAGGTTTACTTCGCCCCTATCGTAAAGTTTCATTACCGAAAGAGTTGTTGCCGCTACTTTGGTAACACTTGCCAGGTCATACAAATCATCATTTTTAACCGGTTGATTATTAACATAATCACTATTACCAAACGCTTTCCGGTAAATCACATTACCACCTTTTGCAATCAGTACCTGGCAACCCGGATATGCTTTTTTATCCAGCCCCGACTGAATAATAGAATCAACTACGGCAAGGTCTTCGTCGTGTATCCCGGTGTTTTCAAATTGATTGTAACGTAAACTTTTATTAACCGATGTTGTAAGCCCCGAATGAGCCGGGAAGTTATAATTAGCTGAAACCGGAAGCTGGCCGGATGCTCCAAAAGCCCCGAACAAAATCTGTACAACCGCATCATACGCATCGGCATTATCCTGGTAAGCAACAACCAGGGCTTTTGCATGATCGGTCTTTTTGAAGAGATTAATGCTGTATGGAATCGTAAACAAATTAAGAATACAGTTTTTTGATACCAGCAGCGAATCGACAAGTTTAACAGTAACGTCAGAAATACCAAAATTTCGCGCCGGAGCAGGAATAGTATTATTAATACCAATCAGTATTAAGTTATAAGCTTTAAGCGCTTTGTAGATTTTTTCGATCTCAGTTTTATCTGCATTTCGTGGTAAAGTATAATGATCAGCCTGAGCGAAATCATTGATCCGCTGCTGAAAAACACGAATATCATCGTATCCAATCAAAAGACTGGCAATCCTTGTTGTATCCTGAATTGTAACAGGAATAATGTTATTTTCATTTTTCAGAACAGTAATTGAGTTCCGGTATAATTCGAGTTTCAACCGCTCGTCGTAGGGAGTATGAAGATCATTATACAGATTTTTTATACTCACAGGTTTCAGATTTTGAAGTCCGGCCTTATATTTACCGGCCAGCACTTTGCGGCAATGTATTTCCAGTTCCGGTTCCGAATACCATCCGCTGTCAATCGCCTGTTGGATGGCTGCCACTGCTTTTTCGACCGAAACGGAAAGCAGCAGAACATCAGTTCCGGCTTTAAGTGCTCTTAACTCAACAAAACCGGGAGCATCATATCCTGAAACGCCTTTCATATCAAGAGCATCAGTAAAAACCAGCCCTTCAAAACTAAGTTTCTTTCGCAGCAGCGAATCAATTATAATTGGAGAAAGACTTGAAGGCAGGTCTTTAGTTTTGTCTATAGCAGGAATATTAAGGTGAGCCAGCATCATACCATCAATGCCGGCTGTGATTAGTTCCTTAAAGGGATATAAATCGAGCGAATCAATAACAGCAGCCGGATGTCCGATAAAAGGTAATGTGTGATGCGAATCGGTATCAGTATCTCCATGACCGGGGAAATGTTTCGCAACCGCAATAATTCCACTTTTCTGCAGTGCTTTCATATAGAGAATGGATTTCCGGGCTACATCTTCCTTATGTTCGCCAAAAGAGCGGATATTGATAACCGGATTAGCCGGATTGCTGTTAATATCGGCTACCGGTGAAAAGCTTATATGTACACCTAGTCGTTTCAGCTGCGATGCAATAGTTTGGCCATAAACAGTTATCAGCATTTCGTTCTGCATTGCCCCAATTGTCATTTGCCGGGGAAACGAAATAGTGCTGTCGAGCCGCATTCCCAATCCCCATTCGGCATCCATCGATATAAGCAAAGGAGTTAACGCCAATTGCTGATAATAATTGGTAAGGATAGCCTGCCTGACCGGACCACCTTTAAAAAAGCATAAACCTCCAATATTATACTCTTTAATCAATCGCGAAAGATTTCGGATTTCAGCTGAGTCAATGTCAGAATTAGCACGCAGCATGAATAACTGTCCGATGCGCTGTTGCTGTGTTAATGCAGTGTAAACTGAATCAACCCATTGTTTTTCAGATTGGTATGATGAAACTTTCGGCTGTGCCTCAACGGAATAACCGGCAAGCAAAAAGCAAGTAAACAATAGTAAGTTAAAACGGAAAATTTTTATTTTAATAAAAGCCATTAAAAAGGATTAGATTTATCATGTGATACATAACAATTTCAGAAGCTTCACAAAATCATTGCCGGAAAACACGGGGGAAGTGGTATAACGGAAACCTCCCTCCGATTCGTATAATCTGTTAATGAATGAGTGAAAACATAAAATTTGTTTTCCAAAATTATTAACAATCTAATCAGTGAGAACACTAATGCCATAAATTAGCTAATTATTTATAAACAACTTATGACAACTACAACTGACATGCAGAAACTGGCCACTCAGGTACGCCGCGACATAGTAAGAATGGTACACGCTGTGCAATCGGGACACCCTGGAGGATCGCTCGGATGTGCTGATTTTATGACTGCGCTTTATACTTCGGTATTAAACCACGACCCCAAAAACTTTACAATGGAAGGTAATGGTCAGGACATGTTTTTCCTGTCGAACGGACATATTTCAGCAGTCTGGTATAGCTTACTTGCACGTACCGGTTATTTCCCGGTTAGCGAACTGGCTTCGTTCCGGAAACTCAATACACGTCTGCAGGGTCACCCTACTCCGGCCGAACATTTGCCGGGAGTAAGAGTTGCGTCAGGTTCTCTCGGACAGGGACTTTCGGTTGCCATTGGTGCCGCTCTTGCCAAACGCCTGAATAACGATAAAAACCTTGTGTATTCGCTTCATGGCGACGGCGAACTGCAGGAAGGCCAGATATGGGAAGCAGCCATGTTTGCGAATGCACGAAAAGTGGACAATATAATTGCTACCATCGATTATAATGGAAAACAGATTGACGGCCCCGTTGATGTTGTAATGACTTTAGGAAACCTAAGGGCCAAATGGGAAGCTTTCGGCTGGATAGTTCTGGAAATGGACGGACATAATTTCGATGATATTCTTTCGACAATGGCTGAAGCCAAATCGCTGACCGGACAGGGTAGACCAATTGTGATTCTGATGCATACCCATATGGGACAAGGTGTTGATTTTATGGTGGATAAACATCAGTGGCACGGATCACCTCCAAGCGACAAAGATCTTGAATCAGCCCTTTCGCAATTGGAAGAAACATTGGGAGATTATTAAATAAATCGCTTAAATAAGCGTTATGAATCAGGGGATAGGTTTTAGTGGTTGGTTTTGGGGATGAATCAGGAAAGGTAGAAGGGTAGAAAAAGGCCCCATTTCTAAATGAAAAGATCCAAGTCCCAAATTCCAAAACTTATCTCGCAAATCTTACATCCAAAGTTCCAAACCCCTAAAACCCAAACCCTAAATCCTCCATATAATTGAAAAACTCAGGCTTACTAAATAAAATCATAACATCTGTCTGCATCCTTTTTTTTGCAGCGGGTGTTTATGCCCAGAATCAGCCGCCTGAGATAAATAAAACGGTACCACTTACGCGTATACTTTTTATTTTCGATGCTTCACAAAGTATGCTTGGCCGCTGGCAGAGCGATACCAAATTCAATATTGCAAAACGGATAATGTCCGAAATGATGGATAGTATTGCTGGTTTGAAAAATACTGAATTTGCATTGCGCGTTTACGGTCATCAGCATCAATATCCACCGCAGGTATGCAGCGATACAAAACTCGAAGTGCCTTTTGCGCCCGGAAACGCATATAAAATTAAAACCCGTCTCCGAACTATTACTCCGCGTGGCACTACACCCTTGGCCTTTTCACTCGAACAATCTGCCAAGGATTTCCCTCCCTGCGCCAATTGCCGCAATATTGTTGTACTGATCACTGATGGTATGGAGGAATGCAGTGGCGATCCCTGCGCCGTTTCAAGGATGCTCCAGAAGAACGGAATTATCCTGAAACCGTTTATCATCGGAATCGGTCAGGATTTTAACCTGGCATTCAATTGTGTGGGAACTTATTTTGATGCAACCAATGAAAAGGATTTCCGGAAAGCCTTAAACATCGTAATATCACAGGCTCTTAATTCAACTACCATGCAGGTGAACCTGCTTGATGAAGCTGGCAGGCCTACCGAAACGGATGCAGGTATGACATTTACCGATATTTCTTCCGGCAAGGTGATGTACAATTACATACACACTATGAATAACCGTGGACTTCCGGATACTTTAGTTGTTGATCCGCTGGTAACCTATCGGGTTGATATACATACTATTCCGCCAGTATCCATTGACACTTTGCGGATAATACCCGGCAAACATACTGTAGTTGCTGCCAATGCACCGCAAGGTTACCTGCAACTTAAAATGGCCGGCAGCAGCAATGCAGCAAAAGGGTTGCAATGCATCATCAGGAAAAGTGGTAACAGCCAAACCCTGAATGTTCAGAATTTTGGTGAAACCGAAAAATACATTACCGGCAAATACGATCTGGAAGTTTTATCATTACCTCGTATTATGCTGACTGACATCGATATAAGCCAAAGTCATACTACCACCATCGAAATACCTGAGCCTGGTATTGCTGTAATAAGGAAATCATTTATGGGTTACGGAACCTTGTTGCTAAGCGATAAGAACAAACTAACCCGTATCTACGACCTCAATGATAATCTCACTCTCGAAACCCTATACCTGCAACCTGGTAGTTACCGGATTGTGTTCCGACCAAAAAATTCGCGCGCAACGCTTTATTCTGTTGAGCAAAGCTTTATAATTGAATCAGGTAAAACTACCGATATTCAGATGTACAAACAATAATTAATTAAACGAAAATCAGAAATTCACTGCAAAAGCAATCCCTATGACAATGTATACTTCCACTGAACAAAAAGATACCCGCTCAGGATTCGGAGCTGCCTTACTTCAACTCGGACGCTCCAACCCGAATGTTGTTGCACTTTGTGCTGATCTTATCGGATCATTGAAAATGGATGCTTTTGTAAAAGAATTTCCAGAGCGCTTTTACCAGGCAGGTATTGCCGAAGCGAATATGATAGGAGTAGCTGCAGGTCTAGCAATTGCAGGAAAAATACCTTTCACCGGAACATTTGCCAATTTTAGTACAGCAAGGGTTTACGATCAGATCCGACAGTCAGTTGCCTATTCGAATACGAACGTAAAAATCTGCGCTTCACATGCAGGACTGACTCTGGGTGAAGACGGAGCCACGCACCAGACCATGGAAGACATCGGTTTGATGAAGATGCTGCCCAACCTTACTGTTATTAATCCGTGCGATTATAACCAGACGTATGCTGCCACCCTCGCTATTGCTGATCATGTTGGCCCTGTTTACCTGCGTTTTGGCAGGCCTAAAGTTGCAAATTTCATGCCGGTGGACCAACCCTTCGAAATCGGGAAAGCAATTTTACTTACTCCTGGCAAAGATGTAACTATCATAGCCACAGGACATATGGTATGGCATGCATTGCAGGCTGGTATTGCACTTAAAGAAAAAGGAATTGACGCTGAGATTATTAATATCCATACCATTAAACCTTTGGATAAAGAGGCAGTCTTACATTCTGTTAAAAAAACCGGTTGCGTTGTAACTGCTGAGGAACACCTGATGAACGGAGGCCTTGGCGACAGTATAGCCCAGCTTTTAGCTCTTAACTTGCCCACACCAATGGAAATGGTAGCTGTTGACGACAAATTCGGCGAAAGCGCCACACCTGAGGAACTGCTTGTAAAATACGGACTTGATGTTCCGCATATAATAGCTGCTGCCCTTAAGGTCATTAGCCGAAAAAGCTGAGAGAAACAAAATCAGAAATATAGCCTGAATTTATACTCCGGGCTTCTGATCTGTCCGAAAAGCGGTCCGCAAAGTTACATCACCGGAATTTTAGTGTATTTTAAATCGTTAGATGCTGTTTAAAGCTTTGTGTGCTTCCCATGCCTGAATACACTGATAAAGAATTAATTGAATTATTCCATACTGCTGACAGAAAGCATTATGCGTTTAATCTTTTGGTACATAAATACCGGGAAAAGATTTACTATTTCGTGCGCCGGATGGTTGTAACCCATGATGATGCTGACGATGTTGTACAGAATATTTTTATAAAAGTCTGGAATAACCTTGACTCCTTCCGTGAAGACTCAAAATTCTACACCTGGCTGTATCGCATTGCCGTTAATGAGTCGCTGAGTTTCCTTAAAAGTAAAAAGATCCACTGCTACTTGTCATTATCATCCCCTGAAGCTTCAATGATCAGGGCTGTGCGCGATGACAGCTTTTTTGACGGAACAGAGATTCAGAAACGTTTGCGTGAAGCGATAATCAAACTTCCTAAAAAGCAGCAGGCCGTATTTAATATGAGGTATTATGACGATCTGAGCTACGACCAGATGTCGGAAATACTTGGCACAACAGTAGGAGCATTAAAGGCATCCTATCATTTTGCTGTAAAAAAAATTGAACAATCTGTTACAGGAATTTAAACTTTACAGTTTTAAATCAGTCATATAACTGTTATGAAAATAAAACACACCATTTCGAAACAAGGCCAGGAAACGGACCAGCTTTCACCTCAACTCGAAATGCTGAGGCACGAAGAAAGTGGCTATAAAGTTCCTGATGGCTATTTTGATGCATTAAGCCCGCGGATAATTGACAGGATAAATCAAAAGGAAAACGGAGCTTTGTCAAAATCGGGAATTTTTGTTTTCCAGAAACCTGTTGTTTGGGCGCCAATTATGGCTGTTGCTGTTGCGGCTGTGCTTCTGATATTTTTTGTCCCATCAAAAACCAATCAGATCATACCAGTGTACGACGAATTGGCTGACATTAGTATGGCTTACGATGCTTCATATGCTGAAGAAGTGCTGTTAGCTGAAAGTTACAGCCGCGACAAAGAAATCGAAGTTGCTGTAAACACCATTCCGGCAACCACACCGATTAACGGGAATAGTGAACTTTCCGAAGATTTAATCGAAGAATACCTGAAAGATCAGGATATAGAAATTGAAATCCTCATTGAATACTAATACATTAACAAATGAAAACACAAATCACAAAATCATCTGTCATCCTCCTGCTTTTTATAGCATCACTCTTGATAACTGTCACAACAGCAAACGCACAACAGGAAAGGCACAGATACGGACAACAAGGCAATTCTAAGTACGAAAAAATTGAAGCACAGCGCGTTGCATTTATAACACAGGAGCTAAACCTTACACCTGAAGAGGCTAAAGTTTTCTGGCCTGTATATAACGAATATGATGCCAAGCGCCATGAGCTTAAAAAGACATTTAAAAACAATGAAAACCTTCACAAGCCTGAGATCGAAAAACTAACCGAGAAAGAAGCCTCCCTGATACTTGACAATCAGATTATTGAAGCGCAGAAATTACTCGATTTGAGAAAAGAGTATCACGCTAAGTTTAAATCAGTGTTACCTGCAGTTAAAGTGTTGCAATTGTATGATGCCGAACGCGAATTTCAGAAAATGCTGATCGAAAGATTAAGACAACACAAACAAAATGTAAATTCACCATCAGAAAAATAAAGCTTCACACTATTTCAAAAAAAAGAAGGTTACCGGAAACGGGCAACCTTCTTTTTTTATCCGGATTGTTTCCCGGTTATTATTCAAATTTTATCCATTCATCGAAATAAGAAATTCCTCATTTGTCTGCGTGAACTTCATTTTATCTTTCAGGAAATCCATTGCTTCAATCGGATTCATATCCGCAAGGTGATTACGCAGCACCCATAAGCGCTGCAGAACATCCTTCTCGAGCAGAAGATCATCGCGGCGTGTACTGGAAGCAACTATGTCAACAGCAGGGAATATTCGTTTATTCGAAAGTTTACGATCGAGCTGAAGTTCCATATTACCGGTACCTTTAAATTCTTCAAAGATAACCTCATCCATTCGTGAACCTGTTTCGGTAAGTGCTGTTGCAATTATGGTAAGCGATCCACCGTTTTCAATCTGACGGGCAGCACCAAAAAAGCGTTTTGGTTTCTGAAGCGCATTAGCTTCAACACCGCCTGATAGAACTTTTCCTGAAGCCGGAGCCACTGTGTTGTATGCCCTTGCCAAACGGGTAATTGAGTCGAGCAGGATAACAACATCGTGTCCGCATTCGGTAAGACGTTTTGCTTTTTCGAGAACCAGGTTGGCAATGCGAACATGGCGATCAGCAGGTTCGTCAAACGTTGACGAAATAACTTCAGCCTTTACGTTACGCGCCATATCAGTAACTTCCTCAGGACGTTCGTCGATGAGTAAAACGATAAGATAAGCTTCCGGATGATTATATGCGATTGCGTTTGCAATTTCTTTAAGCAACACCGTTTTACCGGTTTTTGGCTGAGCTACAATAAGTCCGCGCTGTCCTTTACCAATAGGACTGAAAAGGTCAATGATACGTGTACTCAAACTTGAGCCAGGATGACCTGTAAGTTTAAATTTCTTTTCAGGGAATAAGGGTGTAAGATAATCGAAGGGGATACGGTCGCGGATTTCCTCTGGCAATTTGCCGTTTATAGTCTCAACTTTCACCAAAGGAAAATACTTTTCACCTTCTTTAGGAGGTCTGATGGTACCTTTAACAGTATCGCCGGTTTTGAGCCCAAAAAGTTTAATCTGAGATTGCGAAACATAAACGTCGTCAGGCGAGCTCAGGTAGTTATAATCGGAAGAGCGGAGGAAACCATATCCGTCAGGCATCATTTCCAGAACGCCTTCGCAGGACACAATTCCTTCAAATTCCCATGAATAATCTTCGCGAACCGGCTGCTGCGGCTGCTGACGACGATCGTTTCCACGGTCGGCAATACGATCGTTGCGGTCGCCGCGGCCATACCGTTGCATATCACGGTTAATATCATTAGGGCGCTGCTGATCTGCACGTGTATTTCCATTCGGATCAACATTAACGTCAGCATCGTCCTGTGAAACCATTTCGTGGGTATTCAGGATTTCAACATCAGGCTCTTTAAAATCGAAGGCAGGAATGAATTCATCAGGAATAACAACCTTGTCCTCAATGATTGCGGCATCGTCTTCCTGAACAGCGGCCCTGGGCGTAGGTTTCCAGTCATTGCTTCTTACAGGTCTTTCTTCACGGACCGGGGCTGCAGTTTCTTCGCCGCCTGTATCTGGTTTAGTCCTGTCATCGTCACGGTCTCTGTCCTGCGGACGGCGACCACGGCGGCGGCGTTCATGAAATTCCTGCATTTCCCAGGCGGGAACATTTGATGAAGCAGGCCGTTCAAATGACTTTTCCGAAGGTGTATCGTCGTCACTTTTATTGTAATCTCTGTTATAAGGTCTGCTCGATTCGTAGGGCCGTCTTGGTAAAATGCCCGGTTCTACAGGTTTAACAGCTTCTTTAGGGAAATCAGCAACAGTTGCTGCTTCTTTTGCTATAGTCGGTACAACGGGTTTGGTTTCAGGTATTTTTACATCAGGTAGTTTTGTCTCGGACAGTTTTGTTTCCGATCCTAAAACTAAAGGCACAACCTCTTTTGGCTTTACATCGACTTTCCTGGTGTCCTTAATTTTATCGAGCGGAATACGCTGCCGGGGACCTTTCTGCGGGAAAACCCGTGCTTTTTTTTCAGCCTCCAGAATATCAGGAGTAGGATTTGCAGCCTGGTGATCAAGTATGATGTAAACCAGGTCTTGTTTTTTCATTGTTTCGCTTTTGCGGATGTTAAACTGCTTTGCGATGTCGCGCAATTCATTGAGCAGCTTACCTTCGAGTTCGCTTTTATCGTACATGCGAATGGGATTGATTGGAACGAATAAATGGGAGTTTAAATCGTATGAATTAAAATTATACTTATCATTAGAAAACCTGAAGTAGGGATGTTGAATAATTACCGCGAAGATTCAGGAAAATTCAGAGGGATTGTATTAAAACTGTGCAAATATATAAATGTTTTTTGGATTTGATTCATTTGATTACATTTTCTTACGAAACATTAAGAAAAAAGTTTTTTTCAAACAAAACTGTGAAAACGACCCATAGTTACATAATTTCGCAGCTTTCAATTTTTCCATTTCACCTTATGACTTCTCTACAATTAAGCGATACATTCCGGCATAAAGGATTGCGTAAAAAACTTATCGACCTGCTCCGCTCCAAGGGCATAAAGGATGAAAATGTACTCAATGCAATCAACACAATACCTCGTCATTTCTTTTTCGATTCTTCGTTCCTTGAGTTTGCATACGAAGATAAAGCATTTCCAATTGGCTCAGGCCAAACAATTTCACAACCTTATACTGTTGCCTTTCAGAGTGAGCTCCTGCAACTCGAAAAGGGAATGCGGGTACTTGAAGTCGGAACCGGTTCGGGTTACCAGGCCAGCATACTTGCCGAAATGGGCGCCCGTGTATTTACAATCGAAAGACAAAAACTTTTATACGATACATTAAAAGCACTGAATCCGCCTTTGAACTACCGTATCAGGCTCTTTTATGGCGATGGTTATGCAGGATTGCCTGCTCATGCGCCTTTCGACAGGATTCTCATAACTGCCGCAGCACCTTACATCCCACAGGCACTGATAAATCAGTTAAAAACCGGTGGAATACTGGTTGTTCCTGTCGGTGAAACCGATGTACAGATTATGACACGGATTACAAAAATTTCTGAATCAGAAGTTAAGACAGAAACTCATGGCACTTTCCGGTTTGTACCAATGCTGACAGATAAAGCGCAGGATGTTTAAGTAGAGGTTGAGAGTAAGGAGTTAGAATTTAGGAATAAAGATATTATCTACTTTACCGTAACTGTAACCTTATCAACAATATAAAGTGCTGATGTAATTGTAGAGAGGTCGGGAAATAATTCCCCGGTTTTTCCTGAATAATGACTATGACCGATCGGTTTCATTTCGATTGCCGAACCCGGATTATCCAGATCAATAATTGCTGAATAAACCAAAGCCGGCTGGCACGACGTTTTGTAATCCGCATCATCAGGATAAAGACTGTTTGTCCAGAACTCATTGAAGTCCCAGGTTTGGTTGATCTCAAGCATAAGTTTCACTTTCCCTTTTGTTAAATCATCCGGTTTTGTCGTAAGTCGGAAACTACCTTCGGGAGTAGCGCCAGAATATGCATCCGGTACTTTGGAGCGGGGCGTTGGCAGCAACAAACCATTTTCTGCTATAACACCTCTTTTATGAGCCCAATACGGTATAGCTGCTGGTCTTCTAACTTCGCCGGGTTTCCATTTACCATCCGATTTATCGCCATATTTAAAAATCCCCTGGCCTATAGCACTGGTAACAAAAAGGGTTTGAATATATGATCCGTTAGTATCTTCAAGCCAAATTGCAAATGTGGGATGGTTGTGTGATTTGCCTTTACGCATTTCAATCTCAAAAGTTCTACCGGCTCCTGCTGCATTGCTGGTTATCAAAACAACACTATCTGCCTTTCGGGACTTGGAACTTTTCCCTTCGCTTCCTGATTTACACGAGATTAAGAAACCAAGTGAAAAACTACCCAAAACAATTGCTGCAAATATATATTTTGTCATGGAGGTTTAAATATTAAAGTTCAACAATAATTCCGATGGTTGGAAGAACAGTGCCTGATTCGCTTGGAATGTACTTTAGCACATACCTTGTAGGATCTTCAGGATTAATAAGGGCCTGGCCGTTTACATCGCGTTCCTGCAATAATTCGTCAGGTTGCTGAGCTTTGAAATTATAAAGATTCTGAATGTCGAGATAAAGGTTCAGCGACCATTTTTTAAAGTAGTATTCCTTATCAACCCTGATGTCGAGTTGGTGAAAAACCTGTAATCGCTCCGAATTATAATTATTATAATCGAGGTAACCGCGACCTTTGGCGTCCCAGGCTTCAATAAGAGATGAACGGTCCACATCATAAGGAGTATAAGGAGCGCCACCTACAAACCGCCATTTTACACCAATTTCCCAATTCCTCTTCAGGCTTGCCAGGGCCGAAACATTCAGGATATTCCTGTTATCCCAGGCCGAGGGGATAAATTCGCCACGCTTATCTTCAAAAGATGACCTCACCCAGGTGTAGGAAACAGTAGCATCAATATTACGTGTAAGTTTCTCACGGAAATACAATTCGGCGCCCCAGGCTTTGCCTTTCGAAACGGGAATTATACCTTCATCGCCAGCCACACCAAAATCAGCGCCTTTACTAGCCAGAGAAACAGAATCGCGCAGCGAAAAAGGATAGTAATTGTAGTATTTAAAAAATCCTTCAAGTGTAATTTTTGATTGGTCATTACGTCTGTAATCAATTCCGGCAACAATATGATCAGCCTGAATGTATCGTATACCATTGGTTTTATTGAGCAATTCGCCATCAGGCAACCTGTAGCCTAATGTTGTATATGCTGGCAGCTGAAAATATCTTCCGGTATTAAAATTGAGAGCCAATTTTGGCGTAAGGGAATATGACGCAGAAAACCTTGGCGAAATCTGCCTGAAAAGGTTCGACATATCTTTTGAATAATTGTTTGCATCGGAACGGACGCCCAAGGAAAGTAAAAGCCGCTCATCAAATATACTTTTGCTCACCTGCCCGAAAAGATTCCACTTAAACAGTGTGAGATCCGAAGAATAATTGATTTCAGTTATCGTATCCTCACCGGTAGGAATAAAGACCTTTTGAAAAGTAGTATTCTCATATTTAGCATATTCAGCGCCGGCACCGTAAGTTATTTTGTATCCATTTAAACGTGTAACTTCTTCATACCTTATTTTATTTTCAATCTCATAGGACGTATAATCTATGGTTTTGTTTTCCGGTTTGTTCTCCTCATTATTCAAGTATTTATATGCCTCATTATAAAGCATATTGCGGCTGATGACCCAGGTGCTGTAAGAGTTGTCGCGATAGTGGCGGTAGTTGGCACCGATAGCATAATTCCATTGGTTATTAACAGGAAGATAATCAAGAATGTATTGTTGCTCTTCAGTTGGGTTTTTCAACCCTGTGTTAAGCTTAAAGTTATCTAATGCACCAATACTGATAATAGTTAGCTCATTTTTAACATTAAACTTGGTTTTAACTTTAACTGTATAGTCAGTAAAAGTTGGCAGGAATGGCAGACCAATTACACTGAACAGAAATTGAAGATACGATTGGCGAACTGAAATTAGCACATTCGTTTTTTCGCTAACCGGACCGTTGGCGCTCAATGCCATTTCGCTTGCGCCGAGCGTGGCACGATACACCATTCGGTCGGGATTGCCATCAATAAGTTTCATATCAATTACCGAACTCAGCGAGTTACCACGGCTGGCTGGAAAAGCACCGGAATAAAAATCAACTTCGCGTAAAAAATCTGTATTAATAATACCGACAGGCCCACCTGAGGCACCCTGGGTTGCGAAGTGGTTAAGGTTAGGAATTTCTATTCCATCGAGGAGGAACCTGTTTTCGGAAGGGCCTCCTCCCCTTACTATAATATCGTTACGAAATGATACTGAGGATGCTACACCAGGTAAGGATTGAATTACTTTAGAAATATCACGGTTCGATCCCGGGCTTTTTTCAATTTGAGAAATCCCAAGTGACTTGAGCGACACCGGACTTTCTTCAACCCGTTTAAATACTGAGGCAGTAACTTCGACACCACTTATCTGAACCGCAACTTCTTTCATAGCGATATCAATTGAAGCTGTTTTGGCATTAGTTACCAAAATTTCTTCGGTTGATATCCGCTCAAAACCTACCGAGGTTGCTTCGAGTTTAACATAACCAGGATCTAATCCTTTGAAAAGGAAATTACCGTCAAAATCGCTAACGGCCCCGATTGTTGTTCCACTTATAATAATGTTTGTAAAAGGAAGGGGCTCATTATTTTTAATATTAAACACTCTTCCTTTTATTGAACCGGTTTGTGCAAAAACCGTGAAAGAAATGCTTAAAAAAAGTATTAGTATTGAGAGTTTTAGTCGCATGTATATGGTTTGTTTAATCTATTTAAACTAATATTAGACAACTATTAAACACAAGATCAAAAAGAATGTTTGTCTTGCAAAAAAAAATATAATCACTCTGAAGCGATAAGTTTATTCGGGAACAACCCAAATCTGAATCTGCATCACTTTAGTAGCACCTGATTCGATTGTAAAAGGCTCAGGGCTGGGATGTAATATATCGCCTGTACCATACCATCCAAAGAAATCGCCAATATTTAAAGTATTACCAAAATCGGTATCTTTCCATAATTCGAGGTAGTAAGTCCCGACAGGCACATTATCGAATGTAAAACTTACTATCGGTCCAAATCCTTCTGTAGCAGTTTCGGCAAAAACGACATGATTCACCCAATTGGTTTTTGAAGTAAACAGCCGTACTTTCGAATTTACAAGATCATAATTGATACCGGATGGAAATGCTGCAACACCTGTTATTCGCGTAGTTGTGTCATTCCTTACGACTACCAGCCTGATGCTGTCGTTAGCCTGGTTACCATCCTTATCAGCTATCAGTACAGTGGTAAGATACACGCCTTCAACATCGGGTGCTGTCCAGATAACAGTATCACCAACTCCGGAAATTGAGCCTCCCGTAGTTGTGTAATAATAAACTAGTTCATCATCATCAGCATCAGTAGCATCAATTTCGATCATTGCGGTGCCTCCCACTTCAATAGTGTCGGGGGTGACGTTAATCGACTTTATTACAGGCACATATGTTATCTTATCATTACAACCAGCAATCAGTAAAACTAGTAAGGCTGTTGCAAACAAATGAACGTTTAATCCTGACAGAAATGATTTCATAACAAGCGATTTGAAGTATAAGGGTGCAAATTAAATAATTTTCAGCTAAAGTAAAACGAAAGTCCTGAATTTTCGTCCTTTTTTAACATAATTAAATTTTTAGATAGTCTTTTGCCTTTTTCAGGTTCACCTGCATACCATCTTCTCCTTCAAGCCAAAGGATATTAATTCCGTTATTCTCCATACGTCTGAACCATGTCATTTGCCTTTTTGCAAACTGGTGAATAGCTGTATTCAGAAGCGCAACCATCTGATTATAGCTTAGTTCTCCATCCAAAAACATTGTAATATATTTATATTCAAGACCATACATTTTAAGTCGTTCTTTAGTAATACCACTATCAATCAGATGCTGAACTTCTTCGACCATGCCTTCATTCAATCGCTGCATTAGCCTTGCCGTTATACGTTGTCGCACAATTTTCCGATCGAAACGGATTCCCAAAACAGGAGTATTAAGGAAAATATTTTCTTTCGGAACCGATTTGTTCTGTAACCGGTATTTTTCAATTTCAATTGCCCGGATCAATCTTTCACGAACAAGTATATCGGTAGTATTGTGAACGATTCGCGAATGGAGTAATCTTGCAACAAGTTCTTCTTCGCTGCAATCCGTCAGTTCCTTTCTTAACTCAACATCAATAGGAGCTTCCGCGAAACTGTATCCTTTTAAAACTGCCTCAAGATACATTCCTGTTCCACCGCACATCAGCGGTATTTTTCCTCTTTCAATAACTTTCAGTCGGGCAGCTTCAAAATCGCACTGAAACTGAAACACATTATATTCCGTTCCCGGATCAGCAATATCAATAAGTTGAGAAGGTACAGTAAAACCATTTACCGTATAATCGGACCTATCTTTCCCAGTTCCGATATCCATTCCCTTGTATACCTGCCGCGAATCAGCACTGATAATTTCGGCATTCAGTTCAATGGCGAGATTAGCTGCAAAGGTAGTTTTCCCGACAGCGGTAGGGCCCAAAACCGTAACTAATGGAAATACTTTACTCATAATGCAAAGGTGAGAAAAATCGGGATTCCGTTATTTGACAATTTGATATTCCGGCAAGTCAGGAATTTGACAATTCGACAATTCGGTAATTCGGCAATTCGGCAATCTGATAATTCGGCGATTCGACAATTTGACAATTCGATGAAGTTGATAAAGGTAAGCATAAACTAATCAGGGTAAATGAAGGACTAAAGATTCGGGACTGTAGTTTAAATTGAATGAGGAACCTTATTTTTGCAGATATTTTTATCACATATGGAACTAATCCTTAAATATTTTCCTGACCTGAATTCGGCAACAATTGAGAAATTCAGTCAGTTGGAAGCATTATATAATGAATGGAACAGCCGGATCAATGTGATTTCGCGTAAGGATATGGAGAATTTTTACGAACATCATGTTGTACATTCACTAGGAATTGCAAAAGTGATGCAGTTCCTGCCCGGCGCAAAAGTTATGGATGTTGGCACGGGAGGTGGTTTTCCTGGAATTCCGCTGGCGATATTATTTCCTGAAACGGAATTTCTGTTAGTTGATTCTATTGGCAAAAAAATTAAAGTTGTAAATGAAGTAGCCCAGGCAGCCGGAATACTGAATGTAAAAGCCATTCATTGCCGGGCAGAAGATGTGAAGCAGAAATTCGATTTCGTTGTTAGCCGGGCAGTTACAACCCTGCCTGAATTCATGAAATGGGTTTCGGGCAGTATCCGGAAAGGAAACACACACAGTCTACCTAACGGGATCCTATATTTAAAAGGAGGTGACCTTGATGCTGAACTTGCCCCTCTGAATGGAAAATTCAAACTATTTGATCTGAGCGATTTTTTTTCGGAAGCGTTTTTCGAAACAAAAAAAGTAGTGCATGTTGGTTAAATGTTAAACTGTCATAATAAACTTCCCTAATCGTGAAATATACAATTTCCTGATATCCTTTTTTACTACTTTTGGCACAGTAAATTCATCTGCAAATAGAAATTTTGTCAACCCGGTTTCTGAAGTCAATTTACAATCAGCCTGAACTTTGATCACAAAGAAATAGATCCTTAATTTCTAGAACTTTATTATCCAAGTACCCTAAAACTATAACCAAAATAAAAATGAACAAAGAAATCTTTAAACTGGAACCAACCGCTGTTTGGAAAAACTTTTACAGCCTTACACAAATCCCCCGTCCGTCGCATCACGAAGACCGTATTCAGCAATTTATGGTTGAATTTGGTAAAACCCATGGACTCGAAACCATCAAGGACGAAGTTGGTAATATCATTATCCGTAAACCTGCCACCCCTGGAATGGAAAACCGCAAGGGCATTGTTCTGCAGACCCATCTCGATATGGTTCCACAGAAAAACAGCGATAAAGCTCATGATTTTGCTACCGATCCGATTGAAGCATATATTGACGGCGACTGGGTTACCGCTAACGGAACTACACTTGGCGCTGACAACGGAATGGGTGTAGCTGCAACAATGGCAGTTCTTGAAGCAACCAACCTTGTTCACGGACCAATAGAAGCACTTTTTACCTGTGATGAAGAAACCGGAATGACAGGCGCTTTCGGGTTGAAACCAGGATTTCTGAAAGGCGATATTCTGCTTAACCTCGACTCCGAAGACGAAGGAGAACTTTATGTAGGTTGCGCAGGTGGCACAAATGCTAACGTTACTTTCGAATATAAAGAAGAAGATGTTAAACAAGGAGTTGCAGCTTTTAAACTGTCGATCACAGGCTTGAAAGGCGGACATTCGGGCCTCGAAATTATTTTGCAGCGTGGAAATAGCAACAAACTGATGAACCGCTTTCTGCAACACGCCGTTGTTGAACACGATCTGCGTTTGTCGTCCATCGAAGGAGGCAGCCTTCGCAATGCGATTCCGCGCGAATCATTTGCTGTTGTTACAGTTCCTCCCTCAAAAGCTGATGATTTGGTAAAATGTGTTGGTGATTTTGAAAAGCTTTACCGCACCGAATTTTCAGCAGTTGAACCTGATTTGAAATTTGCTATTGCAGCAACTTCAACGCCGGCAACGGTAATTGATGCTGCTTCGCTCGATAAAGTAATGAAAGCAATCAACGCATGCCCGAATGGGGTAATGCGAATGAGCGACGATATGAAAGGTCTTGTCGAAACATCAACCAACCTTGCAAGCGTAAAATCGGTTAATGGCAAAATTTTTGTTCAGTGTCTTCTCCGCAGTTCCGTTGATTCGGCTCAAAAGGATTTGGGATTGATGATAAAAGACGTCTTTGAACTCGCAGGAGCTGAAGTAGTTCTCGATGGAACCTATCCAGGCTGGAAACCGAATATGAATTCAGCAATCCTCATCACAATGCAGGATGTATATCAAAAATTATATGGCCGTATTCCTGAAATAAAAGCTATACATGCAGGCCTTGAGTGTGGTTTGCTTGGAGGAGTTTACCCGAACTGGGATATGATTTCATTTGGACCAACCATCCGTTATCCACATTCGCCGGATGAAAAAGTACATATCACATCGGTGGAAAAATTCTGGAATTACCTGGTTAACACACTGAAAGATGCACCTTTAAAAGAAGGAGCAGTTGCATAGTTAAATATCAAAATCCTTACCTGTTGAAAGAAATATCAGCGGGTAAGGATTTTTTTTACAAACCATTTGGTAAATCCATTACATTTCTTACCTTTGCACCCCTAAAAACAACCAATCATGAAGAGGACTTTCCAACCATCAGTAAGGAAAAGAAAAAACAAACACGGATTCAGACTTAGAATGTCAACTGTTAACGGACGCAGAGTACTTGCAGCACGCAGGGCCCGTGGCAGAAAGAAACTGACTGTTTCCGACGAAGGGAAATAATTCTTTTTCACATAGTGCTGTTGATTGAAAAACAGCTCCATTTAAGATAAATGCATTCCGGAGGAGGCTTAACGGCCTGCCTCCTTTTGTTTTTATATTGGTAAGATTTTAATGCGCAGTACTGTAAATCTTTGAAATTATTCTTCCTGAATCTAAAGTCGGTAAATCAAAACAGCCTGTTATCCCAGAAATAATCCTCAACCCTCGCTATATCAACGAATTTTATAAAGTCGGGATGTTCGGTATTGATAATAAAATTGTAATCATAAGGAATCACGGCAGATGGAACTTTTAGTATTAAAGACCCCTGCGATAGATACCATTTTGATCCTATTTCCTGAAGACTTGAATATGCTGCCAATGTCCTCCAATTTTCAACTAACTCATTGATATGTATTTGTTTGAACAAATAGTCATCATTGGCAATAGAGATAACAACAACCTTGTAGTTGGAAACAGGAACAATGGAACTTCGGCGAACAACTAATTCCAGGGTAGATAACGAGCGGGTTGAACCTGCGTATATTACATTCTGACCCCGCAAATTCCACCTATTGGCACTACCCGAAGATTTAAGACTCCCGGAATACTCTTCCTTACAGATTTTAAATACTTCCATAATTTATTTCACACATTATCTCCATGCTCCATTGCGGTTAGATTATCATCAACGAACCGTATTCCGGTAACTGTACTTAAAAATGAATTTGGAGTTTTTCCATCAAAATAAAAATTCGGTCCCTGAAGCCATTTGTCGAATTCTTTAGCTGATCCAAATACCAGTATTCCATGCCTAATAAGTGATAACAGGAGAATTATCTGCTCTTTCGTGTTAGCTTTAAATTTATTTTCCGGTTGCCTATACGACCTGAACGTACGAACACTGATATTCAGCCAATCAGAAATAACTTCATCGTTAAAATTGGTAAGTGATTTTATAGCGTTAACATACTTCCAGTTTACATCCTTGGTTTGAAGATAAGTAAGAACTTCACTGTCAGTGATTCGCCAGGGAACGCCGTATAAAACTGCCGGATCTTCCAATTCTGTTTCTTTAGCTTTCATGATAAAATAATTTTAACCTGAACAAAAATAGGCAATTTTTCCTTTCGAAACAAGCAATTCTTCCTTATTTATAATTTTTATTGTTTTAAAGGTTCGAATTATTGAGGTTAACTCGCTTCCGCCTGTTTCCAATTAAGGAAAAAATAGTAATTTAGCCCTTCTTTTTAACAAGCGATGCAACTTATCATTTACGAAGCTTCCTTTTCTGGACTTTTCCGGCTCTTATTGATTCTTACGGTAGTTTATGCCGTTTATAAAATTATTACGCGATTGCTAGTCCCTGCGTTAATGAAGAAATACATTAAAGATTTCCAGCAACGTTTTACCGAACAAAATCAATATCGGCACAATAGTCCGGTGCAAAAAAAAGAAGGCGAAGTCTCAATTACTTTTGTTGACAAGGATAAAAATAATGCCAGTAATCCTGATGACGGAGAGTATGTGGATTACGAAGAAATCAAATAAAAGGGCATCCGATTTTTACATCATAACCAAAACTAAAGTCAATATCAAATGAAGAACATCAGTTTCAAACAAGTTCTCCCTTACCTTTCAGCAGTTGCTATTTTTGCAGTAATCACTTTGGCTTATTTCAGCCCACTGCTTGAAGGAAAAAAGCTCAAACAATCGGATATTACCCAATGGAAGGGAATGTCGAAAGAAATTTCGGACTTCCGCGAGAGTACCGGAGAAGAAGCATTGTGGACCAACAGTATGTTTGGAGGGATGCCGGCTTATCAGATTTCGGTTCGTTATAAAGGAAATGTTCTTCGGTATCTCGATCAGTTGATGCAGCTTTACCTGCCCCAGCCTGCCGGAATGCTATTTCTGTATATGATTGGATTCTTCATTTTGCTTTTGGTGTTAAAGGTGGATAAATGGCTTGCTATTGCGGGAGCAGTAGCCTTTGCGTTTTCTTCGTATCTTTTTATCATTTTCGAAGCCGGGCACAACAGCAAAGCACATGCCATTGGTTATATGGCTCCGGTTCTTGCAGGGATTATACTCACATACAGAGGGCGATATCTTGCCGGCGGAATAATGGCGGCTATTTTTCTTTCGCTCGAATTGCTCACAAATCATTTGCAGATTACCTATTACCTGATGATAATTGCAGGTATTTTTGTTGTAACCGAATTAATAGGAAGTATCAGGGAGAAAAAATTACCCGGATTTGCCAAAGCAACCGGCGTATTGCTGATTGCATCAATACTTGCACTTGCAACCAATATCACAAGCATCTGGGCTACTTACGAATATGGCAAGGAAACCATTCGTGGAAAAACAGAACTGACGTCTGAAAAAACTAACCGCACCAGCGGACTGGATAAAGACTATGCAACCGGATGGAGTTATGGAGTAATGGAAACATTCACCATGCTTATACCAAATTTCAATGGGGGATCGTCGCAGGGAGCACTTACTGAGAAATCGAATGTTTATAAAACTCTCAAAGAAAATAACATTGACAGCAACCAGGCTAAAAATATTATCAAAGCATTACCTCTTTATTGGGGCACGCAACCAGGAGTAGCCGGACCGGTTTATATCGGTGCAATTATTATGTTCCTTTTCGTACTTGCATTATTTGTTGTTGATAATAGGTTTAAATGGTGGCTTTTAGCTGCTACAGTTCTTTCAATTTTGTTGTCATGGGGAAAAAACTTCATGCCTCTTACTGATTTTTTCCTGCATTATGTACCGGGATACAACAAATTCAGGGCTGTATCGATGACACTGGTTATAGCCGAATTGTGTATTCCATTGCTGGCCATCCTCGGATTACAGAAAGTTATTTCGGGAGATATTGACAGAAAAAAACTTTCTAAATATCTTTATTATTCCATAGGCATTACCGGTGGTATCAGTTTGTTTTTTGCTTTGGCAGGAAGCAGTATTTTCAGTTTTGCAGCTTCGGTTGATGCCAATTTACCTGAATGGCTTATTGAGCCACTTCGTCAGGATCGCGCTGCCATTCTCAGTGCCGACGCTTTCCGTTCGTTAGTATTTATTCTTTTGGCAGGAGCCGCTATCTGGGCTATGATTAACAAAGTAGTGATAAAAACTCCTTTGGTGCTCTTCTCAGTGCTTATCATGCTTTTCCTTATTGACATGTGGACAGTTAACCGCCGTTACTTGAATAATGACAGTTTTGTACGTAAAAGCGTTGATGCCGTTCCTTTTCAGCCTAGTGTTGCTGATGAGATAATAATGAAGGACAAAGACCCGAATTTCAGGGTTTTCAACCAAACTGTTGGTAATCCATTTGCTGATGCAAGTACTTCCTATTTCCACAAATCGCTCGGTGGTTATCATGGAGCAAAACTCCGCCGTTACCAGGAATTAATTGACCTACATCTTGCAAAAGGCAATATGAATGTTTATAACATGCTCAACACCAAGTATTTTATTGTTCCTGATCCACAAGGAGGGCAACCTCAGATGCAGATTAACATGGAAGCACTTGGTAATGTTTGGTTTGTTAACAATGCCCGCATGGTAAATAATGCCGATGAGGAAATTAATGCTCTCACTGATTTTGTTCCAACCGAAACAGCGGTGTATGATAAACGCTTTGCCAGCCAGCTTGAGGGCCGAATAATCAGCAAGGATTCTACTGCCACTATTTCCCTGACCGATTATAAGCCTAACCACCTGACTTACAAATCACAGACTGGTAGTGATCAATTGGCTGTGTTCTCCGAAATATATTACGATAAAGGGTGGAACGCTTATATTGATGGCAAGTCAGCCCCTTATTTCAGGGCGAATTATGTATTACGTGCCATGATTGTTCCTACCGGAAGTCATACTATCGAATTTAAATTCGAACCTAAAGTATACGCCACAGGTGAAAAGATCGCCTATGCATCTTCCATTTTGCTGGTTCTGCTTGCGTTAGGAACACTAGGTCTTATGGCAAAACACAGCACCGAAACTGACAAAAAAGTCTAAAAGGCTCAGACATGGGCAGCAAAGGCGCACTACGCAAAGTACTTATAATTACTTATTACTGGCCTCCTAGTGGTGGTGCCGGGGTGCAACGCTGGCTCAAATTCAGTAAATACCTGCGCGAATATGGCTGGGAACCTGTAATTTACACGCCCGAAAATCCTGAAGCACCTGCCATTGATCATTCTTTGGAGAAAGACATTCCCGAAGGAATAACAGTAATCAGGTTGCCGATATTCGAACCTTATTCTGCTTACAAGCGTTTTGTGGGTATGAAACCCGGCGAAAAGGTGAATGCCGGTTTCCTTCAGGAAAAAGAAAAGCCCGGCCGGGCCGAAGGATTTGCTGTATGGCTCAGAGGCAACTTTTTTATTCCTGATGCCCGCCGGTTCTGGATCAATCCTTCTATTAAGTTTTTGAAAAAATATCTGAAAGATAATCCTGTTGATGCTATAGTTTCAACCGGTCCACCGCATTCCATGCATCTGATTGCAATGCAGCTAAATAAAATGTTTAACATTCCGTGGTTAGCTGATTTTCGTGATCCCTGGACCGGAATTGATTTTTATCACCAGCTCAAACTTACTTCTGTTGCTGACAAACTTCATCATAAACTTGAGAAAAAAGTACTTTATTCGGCTACAGAAGTTACGGTTATAAGCAGGGATATGATGAATGAATTGAACGGCATAGTTGAGCGAAATTACAAATTGGTGACCAACGGATACGACGCCGAAGATATTAGCCCCCTGCCCCAAAACCAACTGGATGAGGATTTTACAATTTCCCATATTGGCAGTATTAATCCTGCAAGGAATCCTGTAAAACTCTGGAAAGTATTAGCCGAAATGGTTAAAGAAAAACCATTGTTTGCCAAAGTATTGAAAATAAAACTTGTGGGGAAAGTTGATATTAGTGTATTAAAAAGTATTGAAGAATACGGATTAGCACAATATCTCACCCGTATCGAATATATGCCACACCGTGATGTAATGTGCGAAATCCAGAAATCGCAGGTGCTTTTATTGCTTATCAATAATACTCCAAATGCAAAAGGAATTCTGACAGGTAAAATATTCGAATACCTTGGTTCAGGCAGGCCAATTTTGAGTATTGGTCCGGAAGATGGTGATGCTGCCGTTATTCTTAGAAATGCTGATGCCGGACAAACTGCTGATTATCATAACGAAGATTCTATGAAACGAATACTTGATGATTATTTTATCAGATTCAGTGAGCAACGGCTCGAAAGCAATACCGGCAACCGGTTGAAATATTCACGCAAAGAACTTACAAAAGAAATTGCAGGAATTTTAGACCAGATGTTATAATCTGATTACACTTTCACTTAATACCTTTCATTAATCATTTTGTTCACGAATTCAGCAATATCAGTATTGCCGGCAAAAACCTTATCGAGTTGGAGCATCATATGATAGCCAGTTTCGGGCATGTTGCTGACTGCTAATTTTTCGAGTATAATACTCATGGCAATCCGGCCTTCAAGTACTACTTTGTTAGGAATTCCTTCGTTAAAAAATCCTTTTCCGATCAATAATCCTAACGTACGGTTACGGCTCAGATCGTTAAGTGCTGTAAGTCCGAAATCACCGATTCCGCAATACCTGAACATGGTTTCTTCGTGGCCGCCAAAATGGATCAGTATATTCCGCATTTCGTTGAAAGCCCTGGTAAACATCATAAACCTGAGGTTAGGCGAATTAAAATGTGCATCAACAATACCGATCAATATGGCATAAATATTCTTCAAAATACTGCTGATTTCCACACCAAGCAAATCGCTGGAAATATCAACAAACAGGTTGGTATCGTCAAAAATTGGCTCAAGCTGCTTGCAAAGTTCTATATCATTGGCTGCCAGTGTAAAAGCAGTCGGACTGTTATTGATGATTTCGCGTGCAAACGATGGCCCTTTGAGCGCACAAACCGGATTGGGCAAATGCTCAGCCAGGCATTGAGAAATAATCTGTTGATGGCAACCAAATCCTTTTGCAAGGTTTACCAAAAGAGCATCTTCGGAAAGCAACAGCCTGATTTGCTGCATGTAATCGACAACAGCAACCGATGGGATAGCAATAAATACCACACCTGCATTTTTCAGGATATTCTGATCAATAGTTGCTTTTAACGACTGGTTGAGACGTATATTCGGAAAATATTTCTGGTTGATATGCGACGAAGTAATAGTATCGACTACATCGTGTTCAACTGATAATAAACTTACATTCAAATCCTGCCTGGCCGCCAGCGAATTACCTAAAGCTGTGCCTATGGAGCCGGCACCCAGAAAGACTATGTTTTTCATGTTTCTCATAACAAAATTTTACTTTTTAATGAGTCGGTGTATGTTTTCACGGAATTGCGACAGATTGCGCCATTTGTCCCATCCACCTTTAATTCTGTCTAACTCAACCGGTTCATAGAACCTAAAGATATACAAAACAAACGGATAGGCAAGTATTAAAGCAGATTTCGCCATAATTCGTGGAACCAGGTCCCACGAATTAAACAAAACGGAGACTATATACATTCCTGCTGCCAGTATTAAAAGCAACATAATCCTTTTCAACTCGTAAGGAATCGGATATATTTTTTGAGCATAGTAATAAGTAAGTGCAAAAAACACAAACATCGAAAGCATTTTTGAAAGTGCAGCGCCCTGGTTTCCAAAAAGGGGAATCAGTGTGGCATTGAGTAAAAGATTTAAAGCCGCTGTAATGATAACCGTTACAGCAATGACCTTTGTTTTTTTTGTGATACTTAATCCTGTTGTAGCTACGTCTTTCATCATACCAAAAACGATAGAATAGATTATGAACGGAAAAATATACCATGCATCAAAATATTCGACCCGTTTGGCAAAAAGCTTTGTGATTTCCATCCCGAATACCATCATTCCGAGAGCAAATATCATTGTACCAAATGTATAATACGTAAGCAACTTGGCGTAAAAACGTTTGTTGTCGGGTGCATTCATCATCCGATAAATCATAGGCTGAATGGCGAAATTTACTGAAGTTATCAGAAAGACATTCAGTGTGTTAGCCAGTTTAAACCCATACGAGTATAATCCAACATCGGCCAGGTTTCCCAGCACATTCAGCGAATAACGGTCGGTAACATTAAGCATTACAAGCGCAACCCCCGACAAAAACAGAGGAAAACAATAAACCATTATTTCGGAAAGAATTTTTACTTCGAACCTGAATACCATGTTTTTTATTGTATAGCGTATCAGTACCGATGCAAAGGCTATGCTTCCTATGATCTGTCCGTAATAAATGCCCTCGATACCGGCACCTCTGAATGCAATAAAATAAACCGTAACTATAAGACTAAAAACCAGTTGCATCAGATTAGCCAACGTAAAAAGCCATGGCTTTTCTTGCAACCGAAGCAAAGTATTTGGCATTACCAGAACAAGCTGAATAAGCGATGATATCAGCATCAGCCTCAGTAAATAGCTATAATCGGGCGATTTGAGTATTAATGTTGATAATCCTTTTAAAAAAGGTAAGGCAGCAAAATAGGTAAGAATTACTACACCGATTTGAAATACTGTTACGGTAAAAAACAGAGACTCTTTTTTGCCTTCTGAATTTTTATCCCAATACCAGCGAAAAAATCCGGAATAAAGTGAAAATCCAAAAAACGAAATAACTACAGCCGCACTAACTTCGAGCAAACCTAAAACCCCAAATTCCGCGACTGAAAAACTCTTTGTATACAGCGGAATAAGCACAAAACCAGCCAGTTTGGTCGAAAGAGTACCTAACCCATAGATTGCTGATTGTTGAAAGAGTTTTCGGAAATTGGCTAACATTTTTTAATTGAAAAGCGGCAAAGGTAGTGAGAATTGGGTTAAAGGGATTGAGGAGATTGAGGGGGATCGATGGGGATTGATTCTTTTCTATACAAAATTCTGAATCCAATAGTTGAGGGTTGCGATACGCCAGGCAAGCACAGATTGAGAATTGTCGCCTTTGCTGTGCTTTTCCATAATGTTTTTCACAAGGTCTTTGCGGAGGAAGGGAAGATTTGAGTAATTTATTTCCATCAAATGATTCAGCGGACCACGCAGCCATTTGGTTTCGCCTGGAGTTACAAATCCTTTTTTATCCTTTCGGTTCACGATTGCTTCAGGCAGAACATTTTTCAACGAATGGCGAAGAATTCGTTTTGTTTCGATACCCTTAATTTTATCTTCATTACTGAGCGAAAAAGCAAATTCAACCAGCCGGTGATCAAGAAACGGCACCCGCGATTCGATTGAAAAAGCCATACTGTTGCGGTCTTCGTATTGCAACAGCGAAGGCAGGCTTGTTGTAAACATCAGGTTGTAAAGGAATCTGTCAAGCTTGGTTCCCGGAGTATCAGTGAGGTAAAATGGTGTTTGCGAAGGTTTCTCATTCAATAAAAAAGGGTAATAATTCCGGTATTCCATAGCATATAATTTCTGCTCCGAACTTACTGAGCTAAGCATGGATTTAGCAAAATGAGAATATTTCTTCATACCTGCAAGTTGCAGATTTGCAGCAACTTCGCCAGTAGTTGAAAAGGCATTTCCAAAATTTCCTCCTCGTACCATATCCGCTATCAATCGATAATACGAATGCATGTAACCTCCAAGGTATTCGTCGCTTCCCTGCCCGTCGAGAACCACTTTTATACCGTTTTCGGCAATAAGTTTCATCAGGAAATATTGAGAAATAAAGGAGGAACCTGTTGCAGGCACATCGGCATGATATAAAGCTTTATGAAATTCGGCACTCACTTCCTCATCCGTAGGTTTTTTATAAAACGGATCTATTGAAGGATATTTTTCAATCACCTTATGGATAAATGGCCGCTCGTCAACTTCGCCATCGCCATCATAATAAATACTGAATGACTTATAAGAAGTGCCAGGATGTTGTTGTTGAACTTCCGAAACAATGGCGCTGCTGTCGAGTCCGCCGCTCAGGCAAGTTGCAACCGGAACATCGCTGCGCATATGAAGGGCAATGCTTTCGGCAAACATCTCCCTGAAACGCGAAGCCTTTTCTGCAAACGAAGCATCCGCATATTCGCCGGTATACACATCCCAGTAACGGCTGATTTCAATTTCTTCAATCTCATTGCTGCTGAATCTGATAACAAGATTGTGTGCTGCCGGAAGTGCGGAAATCGTATCAAAAAATGTTTCATCGTTATAGCAAAGCCATCCCATTTGAAGCCCGCGGCTCACCTGGTTCAGGTTCAATTCCTTACTAAAAACAGGTGTTGACTTAAGACCTTTAAGTTCCGATGCAAAATAAAAGCTGCCATCCTTGTTTATGTAATAAAATGGCTTAATTCCAAACCTGTCGCGCGAAGCAAAAACAAGATCATTTTTGGCATCGTACAAAGCAAATGCCCACATTCCGATAAAATGATTCACGCAATCAGTTCCCCATTCGAGGTACGAAGCCATAACCACCTCAGTATCGGATTGTGTTGTAAAGCGATATCCTTTCTTGATCAGGTCGTTACGGATTTCGAGATAATTGTAAACCTCACCATTAAAAACCATCGCATTTCCATGATAATGCATCGGTTGATCAGCTTCATGACTAAGATCAATGATACTCAGCCGGTTATGACCAAGTACTAACCCGTTGTTCCACCAGGTACCTCGAGCATCGGGACCGCGGTGAGCTATAGATTGTAACATAAGCTCAATGCTTTCGAGAGCCTGCTCTTTATTTAATCTGGAATTGAAAAATCCGGCGATGCCGCACATAGTAATCTGATTAGCAATTAATAAGGAAATTATTTTGACAGGAATGCGAAATATTTTTACCTGTATTGTTGTAAGTCGTCAAAATTACTAAAAAAGCCTGTGAGGCTGGCTTTTTTAAAAACAATATAATCCATTCGCATTCAAGAATGAGTTGTTGGGTGCGAAAACCAATTTCTTAAAGTAAGAATCAGTAACAACGGATGATACAGTGAAACACTATATTTTTTTAAAAGTAAAAATAAGTTACATTATTACAAAAATGTTATTAATTTTATAGGTTAATTAGGGAACTAAGAACCCTTATTTACTGATTTCAAAACAAAGCGCTATGCAAACATACTTCTACTCATTATCAGCTCGTTACTCGTTTACTTCAAACACTCTCAGATGGTTGCGGAATTGCCTTTCAGCGATGGTAATAAGTTTATTTACCACATCTGGAAGTTATGCGGAAGGAACGAAGCAACTGGAGCCGGATCGAACTCCTAAACTAAGTAAGCAATATTGTAAAATGTACTTCAGTGATTCGCCTGACAGGATTGATTTTGCTAATGTGGGATGTCTTGAAGTTGAACGATTAAATATTTATATCAGTAATCCTGCAACTGAAAAAATATATATTGGGATTGGATCATTTACTGATTATGGAGATTCAACAGCTATTGCAAATGGTACATTCAGATTTGCAGTCAGAGGACCAAATGGTCTCGAAGTTCCAGGTTTTGCATTGGCTCCTGTACCCACAAGTGGCACTGGGTTTATTTCAACTTACACTCAAGCTATCAGTGGGCCTAATATTAGTGGCAGCAATCCATCTGGTTATACTCCTTTTGTTATAACACCTACCCAAACAGGTGATTATTATATTGAATTTTCGAGAGACGGTGGTTTTGGTGGTTTCGGCAATTATGATTTACGGTTTTTTGATGCAACTGTTGCTGTTGGAACTGCTCCGGTAACTGGGGGACGATTATGGAGTAAAGCATGGCAGCTAAGTTCCGGATCAACAACAACTTCGGGAAATAATGGAAAAAAGTCGTATGCAGATTTTTACATCTATTCCACCGATCAAATTGTCACTAAACTTAATTGCAATGGATTCGCAGGAGGAGCTTGGGTAATATATTGTAATCCAACAGGAACAAGTAATACAGGCGTATGGACTACAGACAGAAAATCCATTGCAACCTCGTCTGGTACGCAAGCTATCACATTAGCTCAATACAAACTTTTTTTAAATGATCCTACTATTTTTCCTGAAGGAACTTTTGGCACTATATGCGGCACAACACAACAGGCCAACTGTGATGGGTCAATTGATATTAAAATTAGGGTAAATAAGCCGGGTAAAGTTGAACTTAGAATAGATCTTGATCCTCCCGGAGTTGGAGTTGAAGATGTAACTCTTACTCAGGATGTTATAGGTGATATCAATTGTGTTCTGGAAGAAATCATTCATTGGAATGGACTTGATGGAACAGGACAACCAGTTCTTAACGGGGCAAATGTTTCAATGGTCACTAATTACCTAAATGGACTTACTAATCTTCCTTTAGGTGATATCGAAGATTGTCCGGAAGGAATAAAAGTTGACCTGGTTCGTCCACCAAGTCCGACCGGAAGTTCAAAATTAGCAATATACTGGGATGATAGTCAAATTTCATGCTTTACATTTACTAAAACCAATTTTGGAACAGTAAATGATGTTTTAGGATGCATATATACAGATATACCAACTCCTTCTGGTTGTCACGAATGGCTTTCCGGAGCAAATTGGTGTCCGGGAGATCAATACGGTGATACAAGAACTATAAATTCATGGTGGTATTATTTGACCACTGGAAATACAACATTGGCCCTCGATTTTATACGTACTCCAGAAACTCCGGCCCAGCCCCCTGCAGGCCCATCAACAGTGTGTCAGGGACAATCTGGTGTTGTCTATAATATTCCTGTTATTCCATCAGCTGAAAGTTATGTTTGGACATTACCCGATGGAAGCACCGTTACAACACCAACAAATACAATCAATCTCAATTTTCCGAATCTCACTTCTGGTGGTACACTCAGAGTACATGGTTTAAATGTAAGTTGTGGTGCCGGAGTTGACTCGCCTTCACTTACTATTATTGTAAATCCTGATCCTTTGCCTACTATTACCGGGAATCAGTCTGTATGTAAAAACTCAAGTTTTTCATATACAGCAACTACCGGATTATCAACTTATAATTGGCAACCTCCCACCGGCGGAGTTATCACTGCAGGAGCCGGAACCAATACTGTTACTGTAAACTGGACTTCGACCGGTGCACAAACATTACAACTTCAAACAACTTCTTTCAGCTGCGGATTACGGACAACTACACTTCCGGTAACTGTAAATCCATTGCCTGTTTCTAACTTCAGCTTTGCAAATAACTGCTCTGGGCAGTCAGTTCAGTTTACTGATCTGTCGAGCGCAAGTATTGGATTTATTAATACGTGGAACTGGGATTTTGGAGATGGGAATACTCAATCAATTACATTCCCAGCAAATCCAAATGTAAGCCATATTTTCGCTGTGGGAGGCACTTACACGGTAACTCTCACAGTTACCACAGATCAAAACTGTACTCATAATTTTTCAATTCCGGTAACTATAGTTCCGCCGCCATTGGCAAATGCCGGAATTGATAGCCAGATTTGTGCTTCAGGAAATTATACCATTGCAAGTTCATCAGCCTCTCAATATGCCAGTTTGCTTTGGACATCTTCGGGAACCGGAACATTCAGCAATTCAGGAATTCAAAACCCTGTATATACGCCTACAGCTGCAGATATAGCTGCAGGCACTGTAACTCTGACGCTAACAGCCGATGGAAATGCAACCTGTGGTGATGTTTCGGATGCGATGACATTAACGATTCACCCCCTACCCCTTTCCAGCGCCGGTCCTTCCGGATCCACCTGCCAGGGTGTGAATTACGCGGTATCGGGAGCTACAGCTTCCA
>CAYQTT010000013.1:0-172461 GCA_964420555.1 uncultured Lentimicrobiaceae bacterium
ATGTATATTTGTGGAAGATTTCTGCAAGATTTAAAGATGGTACCATTTGGGATGGTCAAAATATCGGAAATAATGACAACCTGACGCAAACTAAAGCTGGGACCGTAACTTTAATTCGATAATAAATTGAGAAAACAAAATAATTAAACAAAAACCCTGCTATGTCTGGCAGGGTTTTTTGTTTGCTATATTTACAAATAGTTTTGCTGATTTCATTTCAAAGGCATTGAAGAAACTACTATTACAGAATTAGGTTCAACATATGCTACGCAGAGATACTGGTTAAAAAGGGCGCCTAAAATTCGTATCCAAACCGTTTCAGTTGGTTGGCATCTTCACGCCAGTCGCTGCTAACTTTAAGACTGAGTTCAAGGTAAACTTTCTTTTCGATAAATGCTTCAATATCCTTGCGGGCCAGTGTTCCAAGCTTTTTGATTGATTCACCCTTATGCCCCAATATGATCGCTTTTTGAGTATCACGTTCCACGAAAATGGTTGCGCTGATCACCACTATTTCGGGTTTTTCTTTATACGAATCTACCACAACCTCGGCGGAATAGGGTATTTCCTGTTGGTAAAGAAGGAAAATCTTCTCCCGAATCATTTCCGAAATAAAGAAACGCAAAGGTCTGTCGCTGAGTTCATCATCTTTAGGAAAGTAAGGATCATTTTCAGGCAGCAGCCGCAGAACTTCCTTCGTTATTTTATCGGTATTGAAGTTGAGTTTTGCCGAAACCGGTATTACCATTGCATCCGTAAATTTTTCCTGCCAGAACTTTATCTTAGCTTCCATTTCGGCCGGCGTAATGGTATCTACTTTATTGATTAGGAAAATGAGCGGTTTTCCGGATGCCTTAATTTTCCCAATAACTTCTTCATCGAAACTGGTTTCATTGGCTTCGGTCATATAGATAAAAACATCGGCATCCTGCAAGGCAGTATTCACGAATTTCATCATTGATTCGTGTAATTTATAATGCGGCCTGACAATACCCGGAGTATCAGAATAAACGATCTGATAATCTTCGCCATTAACAATTCCAAGGATACGATGACGGGTTGTTTGCGCTTTTGGAGTAATAATGGAGAGCTTTTCCCCCATCAACATATTCATTAAAGTGGACTTCCCAACATTGGGATGCCCGATAATATTGACAAAACCAGCTTTATGAGTCATAAAAAATAAAATTACGTAAAAATTAGGATTACAAAGAAACAAAATATACTTTTGCACTCCCAATTAAGAACGTTCATTGTTTATAAAAATATATTGCGGGGTGGAGCAGAGGTAGCTCGTTGGGCTCATAACCCAAAGGTCATAGGTTCGAATCCTGTCCCCGCTACTAAAAATGAACTTTATCTTATTTGCCCTTACTCAAAAGCCCTGTATTTACAGGGCTTTTGCTTTTTAAAGGTAAAATAAGAGTAAACGAATATCGGTTAAAATAAAGAAATTTCATCCCCTTAATTCATCCCCTTAATTTTTTCCCTTACCTTTACCATACTAAATCATCATAGTATGGCCTCTTCTATTACATTTATTCTTAAGGAACCTAAGAGTAGTGAGCCAACGCTGATCTACTTAATTCTCCGATTTAATGCATACAAGGTAAATGAAGCTGGTAAAAAAACTTATCAACAATTAAAATTTTCAACCGGCTTGAAATGGAAACCTGATCATTGGAATTCAAAAAAGCACTTAGGAAGAGACGGCTCAGATTTTCCGGACCCAGGTGAATTGAATCAAAGGATCCGGAATATGGAGATGGTTGTCTCAGATATTTATCGAAAGCTGATAAATAATGGTATTGCAATTACTTCGGAAAATATCCGTGAAGAAATTGATAAGCGGCCCGATGTCTTCCCCGATTTGAAACGAAAAGCTGTCAAAGCTTCTGCCTTAAAGGAAAAGCCCAAGGCGCTTATTGATTTTTTTGAAGAGTATATCAAAAATACACAATATGTTTATGTTAAAGGCCAACCCTACCCTGTTAGCAATCGCACCAGGCAGAGATATGCAACTACGCTCCGCCATCTTAAAGGTTTTGCTGAAAAATGGCGCAGAGACCTGGATTTTCCTGATATTGATCTGGATTTTTATCAGGAATTTGTAAATTACCTGAGAACCCAGGTGTTAACGAAGTCAACTAAAAACAATCCGAATCCGAAAACCACAATTAAAATGGCTGACAATACGGTTGGCAAGCATATTAGCACACTAAAAACCATTTTAAACGCAGCAAAAGATGCGGGTATTAATACAAATTCTAAATACACAAGTTCAAAATTTGCGACACTATCAGAAGACGTCGAGAAAATTTATCTGACTGAAAATGAACTGGACAGAATATATAAACTAGATTTGTCAGGTATTAAGTCACTTGATAGAGTAAGGGATCTTTTTCTGATAGGCTGTTATACATGCCTCAGATTTTCTGACTTTACCAATATCAAACCAGAAAATATTTATAATAATGACAAAGGAACATTTTTCAAGGTAAGCACACTAAAAACCGGGGAAACTGTCATTTTACCTTTGCATTGGATTGTATCAGCTATACTTACAAAATACAATCATGACCTTCCAAGAAGTATCTCAAATCAAAAAATGAATGACTACCTGAAAGAAATCGGACAAAAGGCTGAAATTAAAGATCCTGTTAGTATTTCTAAATTTGAAGGTGGAGTAAAAGTCACAAAGACATTGCCGAAATATGAACTGATTTCGACTCATACTGCAAGGAGAAGTGGCGCAACCAATATGTATCTGGCTGGTATTTCTGCAATTTCAATTATGAAGATTACAGGACACAAAACAGAAAAGGCTTTTATGCGGTATATCCAAATGTCGCAGGAGGACAATGCTAATAAACTAATTGATCACCCATTTTTTAGAAACTCAAAGAACTTAAATGCCGTTTAAATTATTTTCATAACTCTTTTAACTTATATTTATGGAAACTTCTGATAAAAAGACCAAAGATCAACTTTGTAAGAAGCAGTTAAAAAAGATATTTCGGGAAGCAGAGAATGAAGCATCAGAAAAATTTAATGACTATCCTGAACAAGTCAATATTGAATTTGATTGCTCAGTTGATGATAAAATTACGACTGCAAAGCGATTACTTTATTATGAAAATGAGAGATATAATAAGAAAACAAATATTAGAAATATTGAAAAATATAAAATACACTATCTCAATCATTTCATTCGAACAAATGAAATTTACGACAAGGAAATGAAGTTTAATGTTGATGGATATGAATCCCAGAAACAAAGCATTATGGAGCAATTCTTAGTTGTAAAAAAAACCGATTATTTAAAGAACATAATATCAGAATTTAAAAAAGCGAATGAATCTGACAAGAAAATTGACAATATTGGGAACCACGGAAGAGTTAAATGGCTCAGAGGAGTATCAGAATTCGGTTTGATGATATTAAAACTTGAAGAGAAAGGTTTTATAGAGCTTCCAGTTGGTTCAAACGCTGAAGGTTCATATGAAAAACTTGCTGAAATTCTCTTTAAAACTTTTGAAGTCACAAATTCCTGGAACTCATTTAAAGACGCTTTGAACCCTGAAAGGAATAGATTAGGTGACAGCATACGCAAAAAAATTGAAGATTTTCCTGAAAATTTTCCTCATGCATCTGAATTAGGAGCAGTAAAGAAACGTAAAAACAAGAATTGAAAATTACTGCCACGGCAATAAGGTGTTAGTACTTCGAAATAAAGCAAGTGTACTTTTGAAAAAAATGGTACAAATACTTGGTTTCATGGAGAACATTATTCTACATTCAACTCCTATAGAAAAGCTCAGGGAGATAGTCCGCGAGGAGATGCGGAAAGGTCTTGAAGAACACTTCAATTCTGCCGCAAATAACAAACAACCGACTAGTAAATATTGGACCCGCAAAAAGACAGCGGAAGAATTGAATATTACTTTACCTACTCTTCGGAAATGGACAAAAGCTGGCAAACTGAAGGGACACAAAATAGAGGGCCGTGTCTATTACAAGCCTGATGAAATTGATTTGGCTTTTCGTGAACAGCCAAAAAGTGTTCGTAAATAATATATAGTTTATCCAAACCCCTAAAACCGACAAAACCATGAAAACAACATGCCTTTATTGCGAAAAGGAATATGAAACAAAGCGCGAATCCTCTTGCTATTGCTCAAATAGTTGCAGAACCGGCGCTTATAAGTTTCGTAAGAAAAATGAGCATCTTGAAGCCGAAAAACAAAAAGCAGCAAAAGCTCAGCAAGAAATAGCTGATCAGCAAAAGCTTATTGATTCTGAATTGAGAAAACAGAAAGCTGAACAACGAAAGAAAGCAAAAGAAGAAAAGGTTCTTAAATCTTCAATGGAAATCGAGAAAACAGACAATGAGAGCTCTCAATTAGAGGCAGAAATACCTGCTACTGAGCATACGCATGAATATTTCCCCCAAAAACCGGAGAAACCTGAAATGAAGCTTGAACCCCAAAAATGCAATCGTGCATTGGCAGTTAGGAGAAGATTAGAAGCAGCACGTAGGCCCAAAATCGATGTCTGGGATGTTATAAATAAAGTTGTAGAAGCTTACAACATCCATAACAAATATTAGAAGTGTAATTATTGTACTTGCGAAACACCTGTCAGGCTAAAAGCCTTTCCAGCTTCAGTTTCCATTTTTCCCAATCCGGCATTTCCTTAGTCTGCAGGTCGATGAATTTTTGAGTGTGATCGTGATGGATCAGGTGACAGAGTTCATGGATAATCACATATTCAATGCAAGCTTTCGGCGCTTTTACCAGTTCCGGATTTAGGATGATTTTTCCTTTGGGAGTACAGCTACCCCAGCGAGTTGGCATATCACGAAGAACGATGGATGTGGGTTCAACATCAAATCTTTTGAATCTTTCAATAAGTGGCTGAGCAATGGATTTAAACTTAGTTCTGGCATTTTGTAGATACCATTCAATTACCAGTTCCTTAACCCGTGCCTTATCTTTCGTATCAATTTCAATAAACCCAGCTTTTAGTTTTACACTTTCAACGTCGCTAATATTGATTTTCAATCGATACTGCCGCCCAAGGTATAAATGGGTTTCACCACCTACATATTTTCGCACTGGCGTCTTAGGATGAAAAGTTAAAAAGAAGCTTTGCTGTTTGATAATCCAGGGTGCTTTCTTCCTGATCTTTTCCCTGATCAATTCGATTGGTGTATTAACCGGAGCCCGGACCAGAACATCCATATCCGATGTAACAGTAATCCCCAATGTTTTCCGGTCAGCATATTCCAGCTTGAAGTCAACTCGCTTTGATCCAAATTCAATGCTTTCAATCATTACTTGTAACGGATTTTAGCCACATCAATACACCTGCCTGCAATTTCATCCATCTCGCCGAAAGTAAGGTTGATATTGTATTTATCCCTTACTTCATCAATCAGGTAGTCGCCAATTTCTATCTGCAGCTTTCCGGTAATGTTTGTTTTATACTGCCAGTCAATAATAGGTTTCCCGTTATCCAATGCTGCATTTCGGATCAATTCATCTATGTTCAGTGCCGCCTGTGTTGAAAGTGCTTTTCGAACAAGATCGTCTGTCACTTTTTCGGAAAGTGCTTCGAGGCACAAACCATAAAACGCTTTTGCAATATCTTTATTTGCCAATACTTCTGGTATATCACTATCGGTATGCGATAAAACAGCATCCATTATTTCCTGGACCTTGTTCAGGTACTGCGCTTCGTTTATCCGCCTGGCTTCATAGTCGGCAATGCAATCCTTAAGCAGCTCCGAGAACTTTTTGTAGAAAGCCGGATCTTCTTCCATCTTTTCCGAAATATGCTTTGATGTCCTGCTTGCTATTTTGTCAGCCTTAGCTGCTTTACCGGTTGTTTTTTCAACTTCCAGCTGGAATTTCTCCTTATCGAAAATATCTACCAAGTCGGTAATAATTTCCACTTTTTCGGTTGTGATATGTGTGTCGATCAGCTTTTGAATCTGCCCTTCGTATTGTTTGTAATCAACGGCGTCGCTGTACCTGGTGATTACGGCAAACCGAAGTTTTAAAAACATGTTAAGGTCTTCCTTATACCGGCTGATGGTTTTTTCGTCAACTGTTTTGTAAAACTGAAGCGACGACATGGCCATTTTCAATCCTTTGGCAAAGATGGCCAGCTTATCATAAAAAACAACACGGATGGCTTCGTCCTTCAACAGAACCTGGTAAGCTTCTGCATCACGTTTATTGGCAACGGTTTTAAAAATATCCCAAAGTTCGGAGTGCTTCTGAGGTAATTTTTTAATTTCTTCGCTTATGTTTACCAGCGTTCCTTCAAGGTCTTCCGAATCAAAATCTTCAAATGAAGAATACAACAACAAGGCATCATCAAGGTTTTCGATAACGCCGTAATAGTCGATGATGTAACCAAATTCCTTATCCTGATATATGCGATTTACCCTGGCAATCGCCTGAAGTAATTTATGACCTTGCAAATTACGGGTCAGGTATAAAACGGTATTTTTCGGTTCATCGAATCCGGTCAAAAGTTTATCAACCACTATAATGATCTCCGGATCTCTCTGGTTCTTGAAACGGTTGATGATATTCTTTTCGTAGGTTTTTGAGTTGCCGTGTTCCTCCATCATTCGTTTCCAGAAACGCTTTTCCTTTTCCGTGGAACTTTCATAGGCGCTGTCTTCGCCCTCGCGTTCATCTAATGGGGAAATCAAAACTTCACTGCTTACTATTCCTATTTCATCCAGGAATTCTTTGTACCGGATTGCATTTATCTTTTTATCACACACCAGCTGTGCTTTGAATGGTGTTCCCTGCCAGTTATCCCGAAAGTGAAGACTGATATTCCAGGCAATGGCATATATTTTTTGCTCGGCACTGTTGAGCTGGTCGGCCCGGCTGAATTTGCGTTTAAAATCGGCTTTCTGATATTCACTCAAAGGCTCCGAAACCATTTCAAAGAAAGTATCCAGCGGGCTGGCATTTACCTTTTGCCTTGCAAGTCGTCCTTCATATAACAAGGGTACAACGGCTTTATCTTTAACAGCCTGGTCAACCGTGTAGGAGTCGATAATACCGCCAAACCTCACTGCAGTGCTCTTGTCTTTCTTAAACAGCGGTGTGCCTGTGAGTGCTATAAAACATGCGTTAGGGAGTGTCTTTTGCATCTCTATGTTGAAAGTTCCGTGCTGGGTGCGGTGGCCTTCGTCCACCAGGACAAAAATATCGTAGCTTTCGAGTGGTTTCCTGATTTTTTTAACGGCTGCCGCAAACTTATTGATGATGGTGGTCACCACAGCATCGCTTTTACTTTCGAGCAGTTCAACCAGCCGCTGACCGGTTGAAGCATTCTCAACAAACATCCCGCATTTGCGGAAGGTTTTGGTAATCTGGTCGTCGAGGTCGGTGCGGTCGGTGACCAATACAATTTTGGGATTGCGGATGGATTTCTCCAGGGCTATGGCTTGTGCCAGCATCACCATGGTTAATGATTTTCCGCTTCCCTGGGTATGCCAGATTACCCCGCCTTTCCGTTTGCCGCCTTCGATAACACTCAGGCGTTTCATTGCCTTCTTAATAGCAAAATATTGCTGGTAACGGGTAATTTTCTTTTCCCCGTTGTCGAATAAAATATTATTGAAAATAATGTCGAGCAAGCGTTCGGGACGGCATAGACCATAAAGGTATTCGTCCTGTATTGTTGGAAAAATATTTTCCTGTTCGAGTGCATCGAAATAGCTGCGGACGTACCTGAAACGTTCCTCAAACAGTTTGTCTTTCTGTTCAGTGGTTAATGGCTTGTTCTTTAATTCCTGTAAGGTGTTCCGGTATTGCGGTTCGTCCGATGCATTTGTAAACTTTTCCTGCCATTTTGCCCAGAATTTTTCGGGTGTGGCGTTGGTGGCAAAGGCAGCTTCCTGTGTGGCTATACTCAAAATCAACTGTGAGTAAACATACAAGCTGCGGATACCGTCTTCTTGCTGGCTGCGTAAATGCTGGCTGATAGCCTGCCCCAGCGGGTTTTTCATATCGGGCCGCTTACATTCGATCACACACAAGGGAATGCCATTTACAAACAGCACCAGGTCGGGGCGGTAATGCTCCCGGCTCATGCTGCGCATCACGCTGTATTCTTCGGTTACATGAAATACATTGTTTCCGGGTGTTTCCCAATCCATGTATTTAAGCGTATAACTCTTTTTATCGCCGTCAATGCTTTGCTCCAGGGCTTTGCCAAGCGTGAGCAGGTTGTACACGGTTTCACTGGCAGCAATATAACCCTCATTCATGGGTAGCTCCTTCAATGCGCGGATTCCGTTTTCGATATTGGCATCCGTGAATCTTTCTTCGCGCAAGCTTCCGACTTTTATGGAATTGATCTCTTTTAACTGTTTCCGTAAAATATCTTCCAGCAAGACATTGGTGGTTTTGCCACCACGAAGTTTTTCTGCCTCCACCGGACTTAAATAGGTATAACCCAGCTTTTGCAGCATTTGCAAGGCTGGAATCTGGCTGATATGATCTTCTTTGAAAGAGGGTGTATCCATCTGTCTAGGTTGTAAACTGTTTAATAGTATTCAACCAAAGACACATTTCATCGTAGCCACCTCTTTCAGTAATCCTAGCTACAGTCATTTTCTCAACTGCCTTTGTATTGAGTAGTTTTTTCTTTTCACTTGCTGATTCTTTTTGTTTCTCGGCTGGAACAGTTGACCAATCACCACCAATTGCAATATATATCTGTTCAGCTACATAAAGCGGAACATCATGTGCATCCATTATGGGATTTAATACCAGAGCATTTAATCCGTTTTCGGCATATGCCTCAAGGATAGCTTCATGATGCAAATAGTTTTCCAATTCCGTTTTAGTTGTATTGAAAGCAATCTTGTTTGGGTTAGCTTCTGCATTTATTCTTGCTACTGCCGTTCTGTATTCAGATACATCATTATCATAAATGTGAACCTCTGGTTTACCCAAACCTTCTAGATGCTTATGTTCTATGTAGTGTTTCAGCGCAGAACCTCCAGTTATCACATATCCTACCTCCTTTGAAGTTAATAGGTTTATAATTGCCGGATTTGTTGAATTTAGAATGTTGCTGTATCTTTTTAATGCATTCACATCGTGATTACCTTCAACATAAAGTAATACTTTTATTCTATCAGCTGGATTTGGTAATATTCCAAGTGTTTTGATAATTTTTCCAATAACTGCCTCGTTATCTGATCCATCAGCTATATTTTTTCCGTATTCAATTGAAATACTTCTGTCATCAGCCAATGAAATATATCTTAAAGAATGAATAGGGATTTCCCTTACTAAATTAGCACTATGAGTGCTAAACAATACTTGGACATTGGTTTGTTGGCTTAACCTGATTAAAGAATCAATCAGCATTTTTTGATGATTTGGGTGCTGAGAAGTTTCTGGTTCTTCAATTGCATAAATGATTGCTGGAGCATTATCTTCTGCTTTTCGCTTCTCTGCCTGTGCCTGAAAAAAGCTAAGCAAGACTAATCTTCTTATCCCACTGCCCCTTTTATTAAGGGGAATGTTGTTTTCATTTAAAAGAGTTAGGTCAAAAATTTTGTTGTAAGAGGGAATTTTAGAAAAATCAGATTTTAAACGTTCAGAAATAGCTTCATCAAAATCTTTTAGCTTTTCTATTGTTCTATCTGCAACTGCAGTTGAAGCTTCTTTAACTTTATTTTCTACCTGCTCAAGCAAGGCCTGAATTTCTGGTAAAGCCAATGCTTCGCTTATTGCAATTTTCATTGGATCCTGTATGTCACCATCTTTATCATCAAGAGTTTTATCAACTTTAAATAAAGAGAAAACAGGAAGAAGTTTTTTCAGTGAACTCCAAATTGCTTTTAAATTATCTTCAGCATCAACATTTCCATCAACTTTAAATTCAGTAAGCCTTCTATCTCCCCCAACGAAGTCTCTTATTTTTTTTCTTATAGGTGGATTTTTAGTTTTATTTATACCTTCAAGTCCAACACCCAATTCTTCAGCATAATTCTTTAAAGCTGTATTCTTCATACTTAACAGCTTTGTTAATCTTGCATCACTTGGATAATTTGCTACTAAGAATACAGAAACTGTCTTTTTTGCTGCAAAAGTGAAAACTCTTTTCACCTCCAATTGATTCTCGTTATTTAATATTCCTTCTTCTGTTGGAGATGTAGGAGTTGTCGTGTCTAATATAATCTGTTCAGGTATGTTTTCAAAAAAGCAAGTTAATTCAACAGAATTATTATCAGCATTATTTGCCAAATCACTTTGGTCAATTTTATCATTAAAGAAACAGTCTAATGCTTCTAGTATGGTTGATTTCCCAATATCATTCTTTCCGATTATGGCTGTCAATTCATCAATCAAAAAGATAGTTTCTGCTTGATAGCATCGGAAGTTTTTAAGTTTAAGTTTTATAAGTTTCATGTCGTTAATCTTATTTTTCCTGTTAATAATTGCTGCATCATCCCCTTCTTCTCCTCATTCAACTTTTCCGCTTTGGCTTTAAGCAGCTCTATTTCTTTATCGGCTGATTGTAATACCTGGACAATAGCCGTTTGTTCTTCAAAGGAAGGAATGGATACTTTAATAATTGAAAACGAATCCCATCTTAAGCCACCTCTTCTGTCAATAGATCCTTCCATTCGGGCATTGTATTCAAAGATTAAGCGATGCGATTTTAAAAGTTTAAAAAAGAAGTAATCATTAATTGATTTGTCAGTTTTAAACACGGTATACATTGGGCTTATCAGCGCTTCATCTAATGAATCCTGGTAACCAATTGAGCCTTCTTCAATATGGTTGGTTGCATAAGCAAAATGGTTTTTAGGAACAATTTTGTAAGTGCTTATGTCATCAGAAAATATTTTTCTGCCAAAATATTCCAACGATGGAACAAGACCATTATATTTTGTACAGGATAACACTGTCAATTGCTTATCAGTATTATTTCTAAGACTTACTTCCTTGGCCACATCACGAATATGAATTTCCTTCCACTCCCCACCAAACCCCTTTAACCTTTTCTTCCCAGTCAGCAACTGCTGCATAAGCCATTTTTTGCGTAGTTCTTTTTGGGCAATTAGCTGGTTGGTTTTGATAATGGTTTCATCAATGATGCTGAGGCAGGAGGCGATGGCGCGTTGTTCGGAAAGAGGGGGACATATTAATTTTATTGCTTCAAATTGGCTCTTATTTATTATAGGAACGGCTTGTTCGCCAGCTATAAGTTTAATTTTATATGCATTTCTTTCTAACTGATAATACAGAAATTCGTTTGAATTTTTCGAGTGAACGATAATTGCATTGATTTGTTGGTTTGAAGTCAAATCTTTAGTTGCAATACCAGATTTGCCAATTGTTGAGCCAATGCAGGTGAACAAAATGGAGCCTTCAGGAAATTTTCGTGACAGGTCAAATCCTTTTTTTGAAAGTCCTTTTTCAGTTTGTATAATGTATTTCCTATCGCTTAAATCACCCGGGCTAACAAACATGTATTCTTCGCCATAATTATTAACATCATTTGTCGGTGGGGTATTTCCCGTAAGTACTTTGCCAAAATCCGAAATCCGTTTCACATCCCAATCAACTGGGATTTTACCAAGAGGGGAGTCTTTGTATTCTTTAGATATTCCTATTTCACCCATTTCCATTCTTATTTAATTTTTTACGCCCATATTCCAAATGGGCTAATAAGGTTTCCCCCCAAATTTTGTTTATTTCCTTAATCTCTTCAGTAGTAATTGGTTTGTGCAAGAGTTTCTTAGTGTAGCTGCGGGTTTGCTGCCCCTTACCTTCTTCACTGAAATAACCGATAAATACCTCATACGAATAATGATCAAATTTTATCTCAAATGTATAATTGCATCCAAAGGGATCTGTCCCACCTTTCTTAAAAGCTCCAAAAAGTGTAGTAAGTCTTATGGTTGCGCTATTAAATGTGGATTCCTTGGCTTTTAGATTAAACAAAACACGGACCTTGTCAAATGATATTTCTGTTTTGAAGCTTTCATGTTGCCCGGAATTATTTATTTCCATATAAAAGCCATGTTCTGGCTTGTCGTAGAAAACATTAAACTTTGCTGTAGTTTTAGCCAATTGAGTAAACAAGTCATAGCCCCACAGCTCCATTGCAACATTAATAATTTTAAGACTCAACCTGGTTTTTATCTCATTTTCATCATCTTCTGCTTCTACTTCCTGTTTAAGCAATGCCAGCTTCTTGTCAAGATCATCCTCATCTTCAATGCTTTCACCCTTAGCACCTTTTATCATAAGCTCAAGCGAACGAATAACTTGCTCACTCACGTAATTAAAAAAATATTCAATCTGGCTGGAATCAGCTTGCTGCAATGCAGCAAAGTATTTATCCTTTTCTTCAGTTTTAATAATGGCAGGTGGATATCCTTGTTGCATCAGGATAAAGTTCATTAACAGTCGTGCAATGCGCCCATTTCCATCATCAAAAGGATGGATACATATAAATCGGTAATGAAATTCCGTAGCAAAAAGTACCGGGTGCAAATCCGCATTGTTGATATTTTCCTTATACCATTTAAGTAAATCATCCATTTTAGCCGGAGTTTCCTCAGGAGATGCAAAATAAAAAATTTCACCAGTTTGTGTTTTTACATGGTTAGGTACAGTTTTATATTGCCCAACTGAAATCGTCCTTTTGGTTGGTTTGCCATCAGGAGTTATAGCATCAACATCATAGGGCTCTTTTAAAATCAACTTATGTAATTCCCTTATAAATACTTCGTTTAAAGGCCTTTTCTGGCTGATAACCTCTTCAATGTATTTGATTGCTTCGTTATGGCCGGTCATTTCAATATGGTCCTTCAATGGCTTAGCCTGGGCAGTTTGTCCGAATAAAAGCAAGGCTTTTGTTTCGCCATATGTAAGTTGGTTGCCTTCGATATGCGAAGAATGATAATTCCAGTCGAGCCGGAATTTTTGCATAATACGGCTTTCCATTTCAGGAGTTAGCGGCCTGTAACTGTCTAATTCCTTTTTCAGACTGCTTGCTTTATTAAGATTGTCTTTATATGGCATAGTAACAAGGTTTTAAATTCCTAATTCAGCTAAATATTTATCTAATTCACTCTGTACCGTTTTTAGCTCTTCTTCCAGTTTAACAATTTCTTTCTGTACGGCAGCAATATCCACTTCGGCTTCTTCCTCAAAGGTATCAACATAACGCGGAATATTAAGGTTAAAATCGTTTTCTTTTATTTCGTCAAACGTGGCTACATAGCTGAATTTGTCTTCAACAATGCCGCGAATGAGTTTGCCTTCGTTAAAACTCCGGTAGGTATCAACAATATGGTCAATATCCGATGGACTGAGTTTGTTTTGGTTTTTACCGCTCTGGTAATGCTTGCTTGAATCAATAAAAAGCACATTCGTATTGTTGCCTTTGCCTTTGTTAAAAACCAAAATAGCAGCAGGAATTCCTGTACCGAAAAACAGGTTGGCCGGCAGTCCGATAACGGCTTCAAGAATGTTTTCTTCGATGGTTTTCTGCCGGATTTTCCCTTCACTGGCACCACGGAACAAAACACCATGAGGTACAACTACTCCAACTTTGCCTTTGCCTTCGTAAGTGGTTTCGATCATATGGCTGATAAAGGCCCAATCGCCTTTGCTTTTGGGTGGAATACCACGCCAGAACCGGCTGTATTTATCCGTTTCAGGATCAAAACTATCACTGGCCTTGTTTTCTTCCTTATCGTCAACCTTGCCCCATTTATCCAATGAAAAAGGAGGATTTGCAACAACGGTGTCGAATTTCATCAGGGCATCGCCTTCTTTCAGTTTCGGGTTACGGATTGTATCGCCCCAACGGATGGTGGCATTATCAAAGCCATGAAGGAACATGTTCATTACAGCCAGTGCCCATGTACTTCCGTTGGCTTCCTGTCCGTAAAGTGAAAAATTATCCGAGCCAACTTCTTCACCAGCTTTTATAAGTAATGAGGCAGAACCGCAAGTTGGATCACAAATACGAGAACCAGGAGCAGATTTGGTAAGTTTTGCAACCAATGTTGAAACCTCTTTGGGTGTGAAAAATTCACCTGCTTTTTTCCCTGCGTCGCTGGCAAAATTTTCAATCAGGAACATATAAGCTCCCCCGATAATGTCAGTACCTTCGAGATGCGAAGGACGTAAATCCAGTGAATCTTTGTTGAAATCGAGTAGCAGATTTCTCAGTCGTGTATTTTTATCCTTAGTTTCACCCAGTATGGAACTGTTGAAGGAAATATTCTTGAAAATACCTGCTCCATCCTCGCTGTATAATTTTTCGCGGTTTGCTTCTTCCAGATCGGTAAGGGCAATATCAATCAGTTCACCAATATTCACCTCGTTACGGTGGTCGAACAAGTAATTAAAATGACTGGTATCAGGCACTACAAACCGTTCGTGATGCATGGCACGGTTAGCTCTTTCCTGGTCGCCATTGTATTTCTTGAGGTAAGCTTCGTATTTATCATCATGTACATCGCTGAGGTACTTGACGAAAAGCATAGTAAGCACATAGTCTTTATAAACGCTGGGGTCGATGCTTCCACGAAAGGTATCGCAGGCTTTCCATACGGCATTATTGATGTCTTCCTGGGTGATTCTCTTTGTCATTTTATTTATTTATAGCTTTAATAAGTTGTTTTTGAACAAGTTGTTCGTGACACTTTTCAATTTGCTGTTTCAGTTCCTTCTCCTTTTTTCTGAGCTTAGAAATTGCAACAATTGATTGCTGGATTTTTAGTTCAGGAAAAGTGATTTCGAGGCTCTCCAATACCGTTTTAGATATAGAAGACATTGAAGTTCCTATTGCCTGAGCTTTTAAAATTTTCTGAGATTCAGGATTATTTAGAAACCAAACGAGGTATTCTGACAGTATAGCATTGTCAGTTATCCGAATTACAAAAAATGAAGTTGATGCTATACAAGGTTGGTTTTGAACTTCATAAAGAGCAGCAAAATTTTTATTCCCCTTTGCGGCAAACACTACATCGCCTGATTGTAATAAATGCTTTTCATTAGTAGGCGTAGCTTTAATATCAGGATGAAGGGAATTTTTCAAATGCCCATTTTCATCAAAGTGTTTAGCCTGCAAATACACTATATCCCCAACACCAGCTGTTTTAGTAAAAAGCCCGGTTTGAATTGAAGAAATGTCTTTTAGAAGCGTTTTCAAATTTATTCCTTTGTATAATCCCTACAAAGATAGGTAGAAATTCATTATTTTAATAAACTGTTTATAATTAATTTTAAGTATTGGTTCTACAAAAGTTAAAATCGATGATTCTTTTTATCAAAAACCTTCCTCTGTACGCCAATATTATCAATATAATATTTTAAAATTTTAGCAATTAAATATTCTGTCTGTCGCCATGCGATTTAGGCTCAGAAATTACAAGAAATTCTAAATCCTGGTCACCATTATTAGAAATACAGTGTTTTGTCATTTTTGGAATATGAATACTTTCTTTAGCATTAATAATAAAAATTTGTCCATCTACTTCAAAAGTTGCAACACCCGCCAAAATATAAAATATCTGTTGTACATGTTCATGAAAATGAAGTTGCTCAGAAGTACCTGGTGGCATTTTCTCCTGGATAACACTCAGGCTATCTGTTTTTAATAAATGCCAGCCGAAGCAACCGTCACCCCATGTGTAACTTTCGGCGTTTTGAATCGATTTCATTTAAAAGTTTATTGCGCTTATTTCATCAAAAATAAGAATTTTAACGAGAATCTTCCCGACAAGCAGTCCATTGTGCTTGATATATTTTGAAAGCATCCACGATTTACCCAATGAAGAGAATCAATATTATTGAAAATATGCAAAACATGAATAAAATGGAGAAAATTATAAAAAACACATAAAAAGCGCTGTATCGATTGGGGGACGGGGGTTATAGAAGGTTAATATGTGCGAAATTGCGCATAAAAACATATGTATATACCCTGTTTTTGCATTTAAAACACATGTTTTCTCATCAATAATAATATGCTTTTTATTGAAAACTGGTGTTCGAAAACAGCATATTTGCCGATTTAAAAAGCGCGCATAGCACAAAGCAGCAATTTCGGAAGCGGGAAATGGGGTAAAAATGACGGAAGATTTACGGGAGATTTACGGATGGGTTACGGATGGGTTACGGAAAGTTTACGGGAGAGATCAAAAAGGTTACATGAGAAATATTGTAAATTAAAAGGTGGTTTGTAGAAAATAGATTTTGGGGGTAGTGTATAATTAACTGTGCAAAGGAACCCGCGGCAGACATCCGAGAGTGAGTAATTTTACACAATTAATTAAAAGATGGACGAAAACTTCAATAAAAGAAAAAATACATACTCCCGAAATCACCATTGACTTTAAAGGTCAAATGGAACGACAGGCTGACGCATTCAGCAGTTTGTTCACGGCTATTGCTGCTGCATTGATTTTTGTGTACCTGTTAATGGTTGTTCATTACAACTCTTATCTATATCCTTTTGTTGTTCTGTTTTCAATACCGGTGGCAGTAATTGGAGCTTTGTTCGCGTTAGCGCTTTTTGAATAACAAATGCATTAAACTTTTTGTCGAGGAATCGAATGAGGATTATGATAGTTTAATCAGGACTATATTAATAATTTCTCTCCGTGGAATAGCAACATCAAAAGGTATGGAATATATAGAGGTGAAATTTAGCAACGAAGCTATTAAACCATAATATGAACTATAAACGGGCAGGAATTTGCTTTACCTCAACCCAACTCCGCAGGCCGTACCATATAGTTCCATGGGTTTATTCATGTGGTATATCAAACGGTGAGATAGCTCGCCAGGTAATGGTGCCGTAAAATCAGTTAAGAGGCCTGGAGAGTCGGACGAGAGGCAAAAATAGAACGGACGATAAGCGCGCAAAATCCGACGATTTAAAAAATTAAGAAACAATTTAAAACCAGCGACATCATCCTGAAACCGTTTGACAAAATTGTCTAACGCACCGAAGTGTACAGGGCAACTGCTGAATTGGTATAACAACGGTTGGATAAGGCCTGGAGTAGAAAGTAACTGTAATAAAAAAATAATCAAATGCTGAGATGAGATTACAAATCTCCTGTTATACGGTGCGGTTTGCAAAACCTCACCAGTTGCTTTGAACATTTGTTGAATAAATATGGAGGAGCGGACAAGTGCAATAAGTCAGGAACCAATGTCTTTAAATCTTGTTCAAGAGGATATTGCAATTATTCCAAATAGACTTTTCTACTTGTGAAACAGAGACATTCCAAATTTCAGTTAAGGCCGAAATAGCAATCTGTACATCCCAAGGCATATAGGAATTACCATTTTCTCCAGTAAAAGGAGCATCCGTTTCAGTTATTAACCGATCAGGTGGAATATTATGAATAATATTTAACCCGTTTTTACTTTTAAACATTGCAGGATTAACACTGAACCAGCAACCTAAATCCACCGCTCGCATTAAATCTTTAATACTTCCTGAATACCAATGTAGTATCGGGACCCCAGCTTTAGGATATTTCTCTAAAAAATCAAGGACGGTTTTTACTGCCCGGCGACTATGTATAGACATGATCTTACCTCCTTCATTTTGGCAAGAATTCAAAATGTGATTAAATACTCTTAATTGAGAATCCCAGGTTTCTTGCAATTCAGGTGAGCCATCCAACCCGATTTCGCCAACATATTTAACGTTTCTTATAAGCTTATCAAATAATGGAAGTTCTTTTTCTCGTTCATAAGCTAGTTGAGGGTGCAGTCCTAAAGCAGTCTTAATCCTTGCCGATCCCTTTCCTAACTCATTTGATTTTGTCCAGGCGCTGGGAGTTGTTGTTACGGCTAATATATACATTCCCTTATCCAAACAGGTCCTCACAATTTCAGAAGGATTGGGAAATAAGTCTAAGTGACAATGAAAATCAATCATAGAATATTATAAACCTTCAAAAACTCTTCTAGTTCATTTAAACCATTTGTTATCGTATTTTTATAATTGGATGTATCACCCAATAAGGTTGTGTTTAAGCTGCTACCTAGCCAGTCATTTAGTCCTTTTTCTCTAATTTCAATGATTGCCATTGATGCTGACTTGACATCATCATAGTTGGAGTAATTATCTGATTTGATCGATAGATCATCGTATTTGTATTTTGTATCATCTTTTACTCCCCATTTCTTGAATGCGGCTCTACGGACAAGGCATGGAACACAACGACCACAATGCTGGTGTTTATGGACCCTATACCTTCCGCAGCTTGTCGTTTTAGATGCATATGATTGTAAAATATCCTGATTAAGGCATTCTTTTAACATCTCTCCTTTGGTTTTGTCTTGATAAGGGTTCTCAATTGTAATCTTGAGACCAGTATTATCTAATAACTGTTGGAAAAAATTCAGAAATATGGGATGTGTAGTTCGGGTACTTAGACTTCCAATTCTTATGTTTGTTAATGGTGGATTAAGAGAGATGTAACCATTTTCACACATATACAAAATTACAGGTTGACCCTGTTTATGTCTTTCAAGACAACTTGCCATAAGAACACCATAGGCTAGAAAAATAATAGAACGTGCTCTTTGAGAAGGAGGCGATTCTGAATCTGGAACATTAATGTTATGATTGAGCTGTATAAGAGGGATTTGTGGTGAAAATAAGTTGACAATATCTCTTTGCTTTCTTGAATCATCATTTACCTTCTGGCTAACGGCAAAAGGTCTTAGTCCTTGTTTGACCAAATCAATAATTCCAATAAAGCTATCTAAACCACCTGACAACAAGGCTATTGAATCATTATTAGGATATTGGATTTTTACTCTTTTTTTGTGCACAGGAAGAAATCCACCTTCAACAAATGTTATATTCCAACGGTCAGTTGTTAAAAATCCAAGTTGTTTTGATAATAGCGATGACTGTTGGTTCCAGAAATCTTTATCATTAACAGATACGGTTAATTCAAAAATTCGTGTCCAGCCATCGTGGCTCTTTCTTCGGTGTCCGGCATAGTCAGCAGCAATAACGGACAGTGCAATTGAAAGTAGATCCCATGCTTTAGGCTCCGGGTTAAGCTTGTTTTTCCTTATTTCCTTCCAAATATTAGTCCCGGAATAACCATTCCCGTGAATTTTACTACTGCCAAAAAGAACTACTTTTAAGTCTGCATCAGTAACTGTCTGAGCATTTTCGTCGGGGGTACAAAATATTTTCATATCGCGTAACTTTCAAATACATGAAAAGCATCTTCCAACGTATCTTTGATAGCGGAAACTATTGTCTTGGAAGTAAAAGCTATTGTTTTATCAATCTTTTTAAATGAGGAAGCAACTGTTTCTTTTATATAATCTTTCGCCTCTTTGAGTCTTGATAAAGCACTTGCAGGTGATGAGGCATTTCTTCTTATATCTTTTCCCATATCCAGGTCGAATCGAGAAAAAACATCACCAGCAATAAATTTCTCAATAACAAAAAGTCGTTGTTCTTCCGACAGATTTAAAAGGTCTGCATTTTCATATTTCCCTAATAACTCAGAGAATGCATCTTTCATTGACTTTTGGCTAGCTTCCGAGTCAAGGTCTCCATCTATTGGTCGAATTGCTTCAATTATTGCATCCGTTATTTGGTCGAAGGTTTTACCGCGCAAGGCATCAAAATCAATGTCAGGAGGTGTTCCTGAAGACTGTCCTGATGAATGGTACGACAAAGCACTATATAAAGCTCCTGCAGTTGATATAGTTCGGCTGAGTCTTTGGGTTGCTGTTTTGAAACCACCATATCCCGTCCTTACATAATGCCCAACGCCTCGCTTTAAGTATGTTTTGTCTCCATTGCTCGCAAATTTGTTCAAGTTAATACGCGCACCAAAAAATCTTCTTCCAGGAGCAATTGGCTGATCATTAGGATTTGTTTTATCAGGATTGCTCGGAGGAGTATCATTCGGATTACTATCTGGTGGATTTTGTGGTGTACCATTTTCAGCCCAAGGCGGAACTAGTGGTACGTTAGGAGGAGCTCCCTTGCTGGATTGAGATGTTCCCATTATTTATTCCCTAATTTGTTATTGATTGCTTTCTTCACTGGTTGCGAAATATCTGTTCCAAGCCATCTTTCAAAGACCTGTCTGGCCCAGCCTTCATCAGCTATTTTAGGGACAATACTGGCTTTAATTTGTGATGGCATTATTCCCATCAAGAAATTAGCTAACCGTTGAGCTTGTACTTCGTCACATTTGGATACGATTAAACAGGCTTCCAAAATAGGAGGAACACCCCATTCTTGCTCTTGTTTTGCTCGTTCGAGTAATCTATCCATGATGACAGATAGTTCAGCTTTAGGTAATTGTGCTACATCTTCCTTAATACTGCTTGCCATATCAGGCTGCTTTAAAAGAGCGTCGAGTATTCCTATTGCTACAGATGATAATCGGTCTTCCGGTGTTATAATCGGAGCATGCTCTCGGCTTACATATAATGCACCTCTCAAATCCTTATCTGCTAATGTCGGGGATAGCTTAAGCCACTCTCTGATAAAGTCATCATTCCATTCATCTTTTAAGTCTATTTCTTTACCGCTTGCAATATTTGCTTCCCATTCAACTAAAAGTACGGGCTTCCCCTCGCGATGTTCATTTACCTGAGCCAACAATTTAGAATATGCAATAGGGTTGCCACATCTTTCAAAGAGTAATAACTTTACAAGTACGGCCTCGTCTACGCCAACACCATGAGATTTTGAGATAGACATTCTTATGGCTAAAGTATTCAGAAATCTTTTTATTAATCTCGGATTGCCATTGATTTTTGATGAGGTTGTCATAATGTGAGCAAGACGCTCCGCGGTCTCGATTTTTGAATTGAGAGAGCTATGAAAAGCAATGCCAAGAGAATTCATAAAAGTTCTATCAACACGTTTCCCTTTCCAACTTTCGGACAATTGAGTGCAAACTTTTTCTCTAATTGTCTCTTTTTGTTCCTCCGTTAACTCACTTGCTTCAACAAATAATAAAATTAAATATGCTCTTACTTCTTGCGTGCCTAGAGCAGGTACTCTTAGTGGAATCTGGATTAATTTGTCAAAATAGTTCGTTACAAGGTCATTATTTGAAGTTATTTCAAAGTGTTTGCGTACAGCATGTTTTATCATTTCATCATCAGCTGCAATTACAAATGCGGTATTTTTTAAAAAGAGGAAGAGCCGGATAGCCTCAAGCGTTGATACGGTTGTGTCAGGCAAACATCTATCCAAGTCATCGATTAGAACAACCAAAGTAATCCCGATTTCTTTAAGTGTCTCTTCAAAGCAATTCCTTATAGCTTGAATTTCTTTGGGGGGAGTCTTCTCCTCCTTAGGCTTTAGGAAGCCTGAAAATTTTTCATACGCTTCCAGTGCTGTGTTTTCTGTATCTTGAAGAGTTTCTTTTGTTAATTCGCCAGATTGGAGTTTTTGTGCAATGCTCATTACCTCACTTATTAGTCCGGTTGGAGGTAATCCGAAAGCCAGAGGTGCAGCTATGTTGATGCCAGTTTTTACGACCCTTAACCAATTTACTCTTTTTAAAAACTCTTTGGCTTTGTCGATACCTTTTTGCCTTGAATTTGCTTCCTCAGTAAGTGTATTTGCAATGACTTCCATAAGGGCAGCTCTCGCATCGTCGTAGCCTTGATAAAGCCATGCATTAAACTCAACAAAGACAAAGGAATTCCCGTCTTTTGCGTCTAATGACTTTTTAATAAGCTTAATCATTGATGATTTTCCGACTCCCCATTGTCCTGAAACACCAATTGTAACTGGATAGTTATTGGCCTGAATAATTAATTCTGCTATGGTGTCTGCAGTACATGCAAAATTGAGAAAATCCTTATCTGTTTCGTTATCTGTCCACATAAGTCTAAGGCAAATACTTAATTTTATTATTTTTATGTAAAAATAATAAAATTTTAACCAAAAGAGTATCAAAAATATTCTTTAATTTCAAACAAATTTTCACTGACATTCATGAAAACAAGAGAAATCCACTAATTATCAATAATGTTTTGAATTACGAAAAAACCTTATCTTGGGCAAGTGTACCCTTGGACAGTAAAGTATTTGATAAGTTCAATACAGAGTTAACCTTAGATTGGAGAGAATTAAAAAGGAGCATTTATTGTAATCTGCAAATAAAGCACAGCAGGTAATAAACGCTATAGCAAATGCGGGTTTGCGTGTTCGTTGAAACATTGGGATTCTTTATATACATTTGTGCTGGCTGACAGTTGAGCAACAATTTATTCCCATCCCATTACTAAGTAGAAAAAAATGAATGGAATACAGGAGATGATCTTCATTAGCGAAATCGACCTTCAATCAAAGATTGCTCGAAGAGCAGCGGAGCATTTACAATCTGCCAGCGAAAGTTTTGACAATATAGAAATATGGAGTTCGATACAATCTATACTCGTTGCTACTGGCAATATTTCAAAGATTCTTTGGCCAAACAAGAAGTATGAAAAACGTGGTGAAAGATTGCGAGAAATACTCAATGTGGAAAAAAATAATCCTATTAATAATCGCAAATTTAGAAACCGTTTTTTTGAGCATTATGATGAAATGGTCGAAGAATGGTTTATAAATCATCCCAATGGAGTTTATACTGATTTAGCTATGAATCCTTCTCTTCCTGGACGTGGAACCAACAATACCCATCGCGGATATAACAAATTCAACAACACAATAGTATTTCGTGGTGAGTTGTTAGATTTGAATGAAGTATTAAAAGCACTCGAAATAATACAACATAGCTGCAAACAGAATGGATATAATTAGTAAGAACATCCACTAACAGAGATTCGAAGCAATAACCCCCGCTGGCGCACATTTGAATATGTGTCGGTACAATCTAACTTCCTCTCCCCCACTCGCCTGGTTGTATATCCTTGGTTAAATTGGTATGCATATCAAATAAATACAAACTGCATTTCTTTAATAATTCCACATTGGAACAAAAGGAGTTTACCTATTCGTTATTTCAACAATTTCACTCAGCGTTCGCAGATTAGTTTTCTTTGTATCAGTTCTTATACAATAGCTGTTATTTATTTACACGTCAACCAGTTCATTTCCCATTAGTAAAGGCTGGGTTGGTATATCTTCGGGTGACAACAAAATGGTATCCTGCTGATCTTTAATATAGAATCTAGCAGGTTCATTATTCCAGAAATTCTTTTTTTTATAAATAATTTGCTGAGCCTTAAAAGCAAATATGATGGGCTTATCATCAGTTGTTTTATATGCCAGTTCAATTGCGTTATTCTGTTTTCGTGCCACGCTTACATTGGCTTCCATAATACCTTTAATGGTCGCGTCAGCTTCGATGTCCTGCGAATCTTTAGCAGTAATGGTAACAGATATGTCGTTGCTTTTGGCAATTGAGTTTATTATGTAGAGTTCATTATTCTCTAGTTTGTTTCTGAAGGTATTAAATTTTTCCCGGCTTGGCACGGAAGTACTTATATAGTTATCAAGTTCAAGGAGGCTTACTTTATCTTCCTTTACATTAAGGTATGAAACAGAAACTTCATAACTTTCATTCAGGCTTACATCAGCCGACATCTTCCCTAAATTAAGCTTATTAAGCAGCCAATCAAGCATTTTAACACCTCCTTTTGCGTCAAAGGATAATTCTGCCGAACCCTTTATGTCAGCGGCTTCATTCATACTAACCTGGGGTGGAGCAGTATCGCCGGTTTTAAATAAGTCTTTGAGTGTGGCTTCCACGGAGCTTACACCATTTGCAGTTTTATACAACAATAAAAGCGGTTGTATGCCGGTTTTTGGCCAGGCTACCAGGTTGTAACCAAGCTTTGTTAATGGAGACTGAGCGGTTGACATATCTAATTGTTTTTAAGGTTGATTTACACAAATAAGTTCAGGTATACTATACACTTCTTTTTCATCAATGACTTCAAAAGGGGGATTACTATATTTTAATCCCTGCACAGCAACTTTATGGCAAAAACGAACATCCATTCCGTTAAATAATGCCCCATAGAATTTTTCTGCATACACAACAGCGGCTTTTTCAGGAAAAACAAAATTAGTGCCTATAACATATTTGCAGTATTGTTTAATGGCTTCGGCATGGGCTAAAGAGTTGCAGGCACAAAGTATGATCACTTCGGGCTTTTTCAATTCACTTAGTAACTCAATATAATCTGCAAATTCTTTCGCCGGTAATGGATTTGGTTTTTTCACGACGTCTTGAAAGTAGAGACCTTCTATTTTAGAAGCATGAAGAGTAATATGCAGGTAGTCAGGTTGGTTTGTATATAGTTTCTGCATTACCTTATCTTTTTCAACAGCAGCCTCCATATCTAGCAAAGTGAAATAATCCCTGTCGGAGCCGGACTTCAACGCCTCTTTGATCGATTTAAACTGATCACCAAAGTCGAAAGTATTGAGACCGTTCGGACTTGAACTAATAAATAAAATACTTTTCTTGGTGGTGGCAGTCTTCATTCCCTGTTCCAGATTTTTTATATTTTCCAGGACATATTCATCAAGTATTTTCCGAAGGTCATTCAGGTTTACAAAATTTACATTCGCCGCTTCACTCTTTAAGGCAAAATTCCGAATAGTATCCTGTGAGCCTGAAAATCGTCTCTTTTTAAATATTTTTACAGGTGTTCTTTTTATATAATTTTTTACAGATGGATTAGCATTATTTGCATTTATATTATTAGCCATTATACGTATGGTTTCTTTTTCGGCATTCAGGCGAAACAGGTTAGCACGCTTGTTTTGGATTTCGAGCATTACTGTTTTAGATTTTAATGCATTGAATCCCGGAACTTGAAAGAGCCATACTTTTATGATGCGGGTTTCAAAAAACCATTGATACCCAAACAATTTAATATTATAACCAATAACGCTAAATTCATCCAGTTTTTCACAATTGGCAGGCAATAATATATTCTTATTAACAGCATACGCCAGCGTTATACAAGTCTCTCCATTAATGACATATTCTTCTTCTGGAGATTTCTCTGCATTTTTTGTACTGGCACTACAATAATTTTTGGCTAATTGTGAACCCAGATTACCAAGCTTAACCGATCTCAGATTATTTACAGGAACTACTCCGTTTGTTGCTTCCTCTTCATTTACGCCTGAATTATCCAAATCCTGCACTTCCAGTGGCAGAGACATGTAGTGTTTAAGAACTTCAGTAATTTGCAAAGGTTCAATTAAAGTGTCGGATTCTGCCTGCGCTTCCAGGTTGTCAGTAAAACCAAATTCAGCCCTGTATGTATAAATTCCGTCAGAATACAATTGTTTAAAACTATTAAAAATCCGGGCTGTTGAATTGCCGATCGTCAGGCCATTCTTTGAAATGTTAGAGTGTTTAACGCAATTAATATTACAATAATATCCTTCAGGACTGCTTTTAATTTCACCAAAGTTTCGAACGAAAGGAGCCTTGTTCATAAGCTCATCAATCACTGCCTTATCCATATCCGGCGATGGCCAAACATTTAAGGTTTCTCCGATATGCAGTGCCTGACGTAAGTCGATAACAGGTATTTGAAAAATCAGCTGCATGATCTGTAATTTTAGAAAGAGGGTATAGGAGCCTCACGGCGCCTATACCCAATAAGTGTGAAAATCACTAAGACCTTTCCCACATTACAACGATGTAATCCAATTATTTAATCAGACCTTATCATATATACAAATATACAATATTTTCCTCTGTTTTTATATTTATATCAATTTTTTATATAGAAATAACTCCTCGGCTGGCGCGTCTCTTAACGCATAAAGAAGTAAACAACTATAGCAAAATCGAATTACCCCCCCTGGCGCACATTTGCAATGTGTCTAGGTACAATCTACCTCCCTCTCATTAGCAACAAAAAAATTAATAATTGACAATTCCGTGCAATGCGTGCAAGTCGATCCGGTTATACAGTGCTAGTAATCCGGTGTAAGTGAGGAACAACAAACAGCACAATCCTCAGGCTGTTCCTTTTGTAATACCAACTCCAATACTATAATATTCTCGTTAATTTGCAACTGAAAGATAGATCCTCCATCTAATTTCTTGATTTGATGGTCAATCTTATACTTCAAACAAAGCTCTTGTAAAAGTTCAGTTGGGAGCGGGATAAAAAGCTTGACAAACCACTTAAACCCCGATTTTTATATCATCTGTCAGACACTGGCAATTTTTATTTATTTTCCTTTCTGCATACTATAAACCAAAATCTTTGTGAGGGCTTATTTCCCGAATCCATTTTTGGTTCATTAATTTCTATGGCATCGATCAATCCAAAATCGCCAAAATCTGCTTTTATTGAATCAGAATCATAAAAATACAACGTTAAACCTGACCAAGGTTCAAATGTATCTTTGCATATTTCTTTACCTTGTCCATATCGAAAATCCTTTTTTGAAATTGTAACAAAAACCATATATCCCTCAGGCTTCAGTTGATTATAACAATCAGAAATCAGTTTAAGTCGTTCTTTTTCGCTTAATAAATGAATTAAAGAATAGCTGAATATGCCATCATAGATTTCCTGGTCAAACGGCATTGAACTAACAGAACCATGATATACTTTTATACTATCACCAAAGTGCTTTTTTGCTAAATCAATTGCAGTTTCAGAAATCTCAATCCCGGTTACCTTAAATCCATTGTCAGTAAAAATCCGGGCATTTCTACCGTAACCAAATCCAGGAATTAAAATTTTATTTAATCCGTATTTTGTTAATAATTCCAAGGTATCTATTGCAGAATCGGCTGGTTCCCATCCCCACATTTCTTGTTTATCTCTAAAACTTGTCTCCCAAAATTCTGTCATAATATTTCCTGTTTTATCAATGCGTGTATTTTTTTTCTAGCTGCCAACGAGGTTATTAATACTAATTTATACCGGCACGATGAAAATCCGCGCTAGTGGAGCGAATTAATGGGCTGCCATTATTTTAGTTTATCCCAAATATCTGAAATATTTTCTTCATTCTTAAAATAATCAACTTTTTCACCTTTTTCGTTAACTTCCATTGAAGGCACAAATATTATTTTATTTGAATCAAGGAATTCAGAAACATCAAATTTATTGTTTGTCCTCAAATCAAAATAAATACAAGGTTCAGTTGTATGATTATACAATTGATGTGCACTTGTAATCCCTTTTTCGAAAAAGAGGATGTCACCTTTAGTTACAATTTGTAATCCGTTCATAGTCCTTAAAGTTGCAGAACCTTCAAATAGTATGAATAATTCTTCTGCATTATGATGAAAATGATATGGATATGAATATTTATCAGGGTCTAATTTTCTAATATTAAAATACAAATCATCTGAGTTAGCAATTGCTGATAATCGTGGACTCGAAAACCAACTGTATGGATTCACATCAGATTGTAACTCATTAAATTCAATTTCGCTTGTTTTAAAAATTGTTGGCATGATAAAATTTTTTAAGTGGTTAGCTATCTTGCGGCCATACTATAAATGGCCATACTTAATTCCATCAAAATCCTGAGCAGGTGCGGAATTTGCAACTTAGTGCAGCCTTGCCTGCTGTTCACCTGCGAGTAGCAGGCAGGCAGTGTTCTCTTTCGCCAAGCGAAAAATCCGTGCTGGTAATACCTTTCATTGAAATCCAAGCCTTGAATCTGTATCTGTCCCGGCAATTTATTATACCGCGTGTGTGCTGTGTTTATTTATCATTTTCTCAAAAGTAGTAATAAACCATTTCAGTCTTCTGATAATGTGCAAGATAAGATATACCGAAAGGATTATCGCAAGTTTGTCGTGAACCTCAATGAATCCTTTCCGCAGCATTTCATCGCCTTTCAGCAAATCAATAAACCAGGGTAATAATCCGGTAAGTGCAACTAAAACGAAAAGTAACGATAGAATTAAAACTTGTTGGTTTTTGGTAATGAGTTTTTTGGTAATCACAACTTTGTACCATTTCCAATGCTGGTAAACATGATAAATCATTAATAGCGAAAGTGCCGCAATTGTGGTTTTATGAATGGCAGACCAACCTTGGTAATTTATTCCGAGCACAATGTCATTTACTGCAATACTACCATGATTACCCATATGGTATTTTACTTGAATCAACATTCCAGAAAATATAGCTGCACTTCCCAAAATAAATAGCATAAGATTCATTATGAACCAATTAATATTTCTTTTCATTAGTATAATCACTTATTGAAATTCATCTTTTTCAACTACAAATATATCTAATAAGCTTTTCTCTTCGGTATAATTTGTTGCGGTTATTGAAGGAACTTTATGTCGGCAAGGATTGGATGTATATTTATGATTTAGAGACGAGACATTAAGTGATTTCCTGTTTGCTATTTACATTCTACTTTGATATTGAGCTCATAAGAATGCAAGCTATATGAGTTTAAGTACCCGATAACCCCCTTGATCTTAGTGAGATTGCTGTCTGCATCAAATTCATAAAAGTATTCATAATTCAGTATAAAATGGGGGTCATTCTTATATCGGACAATCTTTCTTTTTACTGCCCGATCAGTATTCTTTCCCAATAATGGTTCATTTTCAGCGGGATCTTCTGTGTTGTCATATCCACTGTTCAGCAAGGCATAGGTGTTGTGCGGAAGGTCAAAATCGTAATATTCATATTTAATGGAATCTAATGAAGGGGCGGGTGCAGGTGAAACAACGGTAGATCTCCTTCCTTGACTATAGCTGTAAATCAGGGTGTCGTAAACGTCCCACGCGTGTTTGCGGATTGATTTTACCAGATAACCATCATAATCGTACTCAAAATATATAGTATCGTTCCCGTTGCTATTTAAGAAAATCTTCATGACGGGCAAGCCCTGATCATTCAGTTGATAAAACATGCCGTAAACTGGTGGATCGTTGCCATGGGAATAGGCTATATTTACCTTCGTTGTTTCGTAATTGTATTGAAAATAATACTCGATATTACCGTCAGCAGTATCATAGGTGATTACTTTCCGGATTTTATGGTCCAGATCGTATTCGTAGCTGTGCATCATCTGATTGGATTGATTGCTGACTGAAGCTAGCCCGCAATAATCCACTGTTGTGTCAGGCGGTGTTGATGTATCTTTGTCGCATGACATCAGCATACCGACTGAAAACATAGTTGCAAATATTATTTTCATAAAGAAGTATAGGTTTTTTGCGAAGTGCATCTGTTTTGTAGATTTTTGTTAAAGACTGTCGGGCATGGCTGTTGTAAAAGTGCTTCCGTATTCAATCAGGTTCCTTTGGAATTTATTCATGACAATTAGTTTTTAGAAAGTTTGACGGCTGACGCTTTGCTAAGTGCGGGATTAAATTGTTGCACAAAGTCTGCCTGCGCAAATGTATGTATAGGTTTCAAATGTTTCAACGAACACAAATACCTGCAGCTGCTATTGCGTTTGTTAGCATTAGTTTTTCTTTCAGAATGGTAAATCATCATTTGATGTGTCATTATATCTTTCTACGCTGTCAAACCTTTCCCATAGATTGTTGATTATAACTTTTTTCCTGTCTTCTGAACTTGATTTTAACAGTCTAATCATAGAATTTAAAGTTGAAACCCTAAATGATATTTTGGGGTAGTATGAGAATTTTCCATTTAGAAAAATACCTATTAACTTATTATTGTTCTGAACAATATCTTCGAGGATTGAATTCTTATAAATTTCGTCAAGTGATTTAATTATCAAATCTATGTCCTTATTATATTTTGTGTTGTAAGGTGTCTTAGATACAATTTCCATCAAATTATCCGCAAATAGCTTGTAAGTGACTTTTTCAGAGTCATTGAACTCAATATCTGTTTTTAACTGGCTAACTATCTCTCTGTAAATGTCGAAAAATGAAGTTGACCTTTCAGCATAAGGTAATATCATTTTGGAAACTAAATTAAAATATTGAAAATCTATGTCTTTAATTTCAACTAGAATCTCCTCAAATAATTTTCCAACAAAATATATTTCTGATTTAGTGTCATACATTTTAGCGGAAAACTCATCTGGTTTAGGGTAACGCCAATTAAGAGAAATACTGTTGTCTGGATTATCAAAGTCAATAGACTTGCCAAATCCAAAGTCAATTATCTTAACAATGCTGTCGTGAGTAACAAGGATGTTTTCAGGTCTGATATCACGATGAAGAATGTTATTTTCCTCTAAATAGCAGAAACCTTCAATTACTTGGATGAAAAGGTCATTAAGTTTGTCGGGATTTTCAAATAAATAATCATCTATGCTTTGTCCCCTAATAAATTCCATTAAAAAATAACCTGTGATCAGTTCGGGATACAGGTAATAGTTAAAAACCCTCACTATGTTTTTGTGATAGACCTTATGTAATATTCTAATTTCATCAACAAAATACTTGAAGTAAGTTGCTCTGTCCTCTGGATAGAACGGGGAGTATTTTTTACACACAAAAACTTCATCTATAGTCTCATCTTTTACAAGTATAGTCTTTCCCGTGCCACCTTGTCCAATGTCATCAAGAAAAACGTAACTCTTTTTTCTTAGAAATTCTATTGGGTCATTCTTTTCCATATTAATCGTCTAAAATTAACGGTTGACGCTTTGGCAAGTGCGGGAATAAATTGTTGCTCAACTGTCAGCCAGCACAAATGTATGTAAAGATTTCAAATGTTTTAACGAACAGGTCTCGTCCCTGTAAGGATAGTGAAATCGCGCAAGTGTAAGGGATGTAGTTCAAACAGGAATAATCGCTTGGTCTAGCAGACCGCTCAAATTCCTATTTATTACTGGCAGTGATTATTCCATTGTCAAGGTTACTAAAAAGTCATAATAAGACTTTAATTGTTTTAAAATTAGTTCTTCATTGTCGTCTTCAATTACATCCATATGTAAAAATGCTCTATTACTAGTTTTATCCAAAAATTTGTTTGGGAACTGTTTTAATACTTTTTCTTCGTAATAGGCCCAAGCATTTAATTTCCATGTCGTTATGAAAATTTTAAATTTCCCTAATGGTTTCTCCTTTGTCTTATTGAAACTGCATTCTATACCAATCTTAGGTTTATTTGTTTTTGAATCATTGTAAACCAAATCCCATCCTTCCCATATCGTCCAATCATTAGATTCTGTTAGCTCTGCTATTTTTTCTCTTAGTTCTGCTATTCTTTGAGAATGAATGTCAAATGTTCTCTTATTGTATTTTTCATATAATTCAATTAACGATTCAATTCTTTTCGAATTGTCATAGAAATAATCGTCTAATTTTTCGTTTAAAATGTTTTCGCCATTCATGTTTTCTAGTGTTTGAATAAAGTCAGTTAGAAAGGTTAAATATTTTGGGTTAGCTTGACTGAGGTATAAACCAATTTTTCTTTTGACAACATCAAAGTATTCAGAATATGTCAATCGTTTGAAACCATGTAAATTCAAAATAGCTAATTCATTTTTATCAACTACTTTTTTTAAAGAAAGTATCAGTCGGAATACATTCTCATTAGAGTATAAGTCAATTCTGTTTTTATAGGTTTCTAAAGGGTTATATATTGGAGCTGTAATCTTGTTCTCTATGCCTATGACAAAATTTGTCGAATGAATTAAAATATCAAGCCTCTTGCCTTCTGCATTTTCTTCATTTATGACTTTCACGTTTTTTTCATTAATTGCAATCTTATCTGGAGTCAAAAGCTCCAATAAGGATGTTATGAAGAGATCATTGAATCCATGTTCATTGTTAGGGGCAAAATAAAAACATAGTATTCTACTACAGATTTCTTCAAAACGCCTACGCGGATATTTACAGATTTCCAGATAAGTCGGTTGGGTGATTATCTTCGGAAGATTGTCAAATTCGTTTAATAGTTCTTCAATTTCGATTAGTTTCATATACGGTATTATTTGCAGTTAACGGATGATGTTATATGCGCGGCAATAAATTGTTGCTCAACTATTTGCCAGCACAAATGCAAGTGAAGATTAAGTTGTTACAATGAACAGGTCATGTGCCGGTATGGATTACAAATCGCGCCAGCGGGGTTATAGCAAGTGTTTTCTTTATTCCCTTTTATTTCGATACATAATTATTACATTCATCCACTATAAAATTGGGAATTAAATCATATTCATTTGGATCCAACTGGCATATTAATTCATTTTCAATATGATATGTTTCATTAATGAATTTACGTAGCACACTTGGCATCTTGTCCATAGTTTCATCATACAACAATCTAAAGAGACTTAACTTTGTATAGTTATTTTGTTCGCTGTCAAATAAGTTCTTCAAATGTCCTTGATTCCTAATATTCGTTAAAGATACTTCATAATTAAAACTTGGAATTTTCTCTTTAATCCTATTATGACCTGAATTAAAATCTTGCTCATTTAAAGCATCATTGCCAATTTCTCTTCTGTGGTCAGTACAGTCTTCTTTATTCCTTTTGTGAAATAAATTAGAAAGAATTTCATATTCATTTCCCAAATCATCGATTATCTCATAATGCCGTCTTAAATAAATTAGTTTAATTAATTCATCTTCATTTGATTTAATCACTTTGTTGCAAATTTGAGCAAATGACATTAAGTTGTGCTTTTTAATATCTTTCTCGGTTAGTATTCCATCTTTGGTCGTTAAAAATTTTGATTCTGACAAATTACTGAATTCTTTAAGTACTTTAACTGTATCAATTACAGGGTCTAAGTCGTGTGTGAGCATTAGTACTGTTTTGTTCAAAAGACTTTCCTCGCTTTTACCTCTGAACAACATATGCATAATTGCATACTTTTTATTTTTATCAAAAGAAGAAATGGGATCGTCAAGAACAATTAAGTCAGGCTTTTTATAGAGTACTTCATACATAAAAAGTACTAATGAAAAAGCGTTTCTCTCTCCGAAACTTAAAAATTGGTCACCTTTATTTATCTTTTCAGATGACTCTATATGTTTAAGTAATAATTTATAATCCTTCGATTCTCCATTTGATATTTCAACAGAATATTTATATCCTGCATTTGTTAGGAATGAATTAATTCGTTCTCCGTATTTTTGAATTAATTTTTTAACAAGTCCTTTCTGCTTATTGATTTCTCCTTGCAACAATCCAACTTTTTCAAGCACTGTATTTAGTGAATCATTTAATGAAATAATTACTTCATTTGTCTTTTCTGACTTAAATCGGTCAAAAAGGTCAATATTAATAATTAAGCCCTTTAACTTTTCCTCTGCTTTTTCGTCTTCGTTGAAACTTAAAGGTGAAATACTCTTAAGAGCTTTTAGTTTTAAAAGTAAATCATCAATTTGTTGCTTAACTACAACTATATAATTCATTTCAGAGTCCTCTAAACAAGCTTGCTTTTCGGTTATTGATTTAAGTGTTTGATTAGCATTTTCAGAAAAATATTCTCCGAGATTCTGTAATGCATCAACAATCACGTTGAAATTCTTAATTACAGTTTTATCGTATACTTTTGATACTGATTTTATAACTTCCTTTTTATCTAAAGTTGGAGATGTACAATATGGGCAGTCATCCGATATTTCAAGAAACTGTTCTCCTTTAACTTGCCAATCCAACCAACTAATACAATTTTTATTCTTTATAAGTTTGCTATATCCTTGTAATTGTGAAGGTATATGTTCAACCTTATTACCATCTTTCAAACCTTTATAAAGTGGTGACGATTTTGAAAGACCTGTTTGAGTGGTTGCAAAGCTTTTTGACAAACTTTCAAAATCGACAATTATTTTTTCAAGATTCTCATTTTCTGAGAACACTTTTTTTATTTCAGATAGGAGTTGTTCAATTTGTGTTATTGTGTTCGTATATTCTGGAGTTTTTATAAATATCTCATAGCTATTGGAAATTAGTTCATCTTCTTTGAAAAGAAACTGATTGAGATAATCATCATTGAATATTAATATTGTGTTTATTTCCTCATTAATTGTCACTTCAGGAGCAAGTTCGGTTTCAATTCCTCGTAATTTGAATGGGGTTAGTTCCTTTAATTTATCAGAAGCTTCGACTTTATACTTAATTGCTCTCGTTATCGTACTTTTTCCAGTACCATTAATCCCAAATTTTATATTTAGTTTGCCTTTGGTAATCTCTATTTTACCATTATCAATATTGTTACAATTTTTTATTTGACATTCCATAAATTAATATTTTAGATAATTCAAGGTAAAAGGCGGTTTTTTTAACATTGGTTATAACGAGTGTAAATACCCAATATTCCGTATATTTCGACTTTATACATATCTCCATTTTTAAAAACACAGCCAGCCGAAACTCCATGCTAATATAAAACATTATTAAATATCCAAGTATCTGCTATAAGTATTATTTCCACCGTTAGTAACCTTATCTTTCCAAGGTACAGCATAACAAAAATCCTCACCACCTCTCATAATAAAGGATTTGAACTATTCACAATTAACCCTTTACTATTCTTCTTGCAACTCACTCAATCCTCCCCAACCCTATCTCCACCCTCGCCATCACCCCATCATTAATATAAACCTTAGTTTCTTTCGGGTTACAGCCGTAATAACTTACTTTAAACAGGTAAGTACCGGAGGATAATGATTTAAACCGGAAACAACCGTTTGACGAACGAATCCTGATTTTACGTACAGGTTCTTCAACCGTGGTTTGGGTGTTGTCAGCTGTAACACGCTCCACAGTGAGAATGGCACCGGTCAATGGCTCGTCGGTATCCGCTTCAAATACTCTTCCTTTAACCGAAACTTTGGTACAGGTAATTGTTGTATTAACAGCTGATTGTCTTGAACGATGTGAAGAAGAAGATGATTTTGTAAGGCATGAGATTCGGCACGCAATTGAAAAGCAGAAGAATATCATCACTGTCTTTGAGAAAAATTTCCAAATGAATGCTTTACAAGAATTGCCTTCGGGTATTTCTAAATTATCTAGATATAATGGGTAAACACCTACTCATGAAATGTTTGAAGCAAGCATGGATAGACTTGTCAATGTTTATCTTAAGAGATAAAAGAAATCGGTATAACTATTTGTATTCTTTTTCTGTGCCCCGTCTTTTTAAATAAGCTTGAATAGTATTCTCATTGTCATGATGTCCAACTCTATTAACATAATAACCTTTAGTCCAAATCTCCCCTCCTCAAAGTTTCTCCTCAACTTCTGGAAGAAGTTTGAAGATCTTTTTTGCTGTAATGCTTTTAAATGATTGAATTATCCTTGTTGGACTTAGCAAAGGTAAACTCTGGATTAAAAAATGAACGTGATCTTTGTCTGTTCCTATCTCTATGAAAGAGATCTCATAGCGTTTAGATATTTCAAGGCAAATCTCCTTCAAACTTTGATCAACTGCCTCTGTGAAAACTACTCGACGATATTTAGCTGGATACTCATAATGATACAATATTACCGTAACAGCATGGACTCTTATGTATATATTCACTTACATAACAAAGTTAATTCATTATTCGAAGAAGAGCTTCGGGGTAAAAACTCCAGAGAGATTAGAAAATAATAAATTTCATAAAAAGCCATATTGATTGATTGACAAGGGGATGTTATACCATTTTCTTTCGAAAGGTTTTTAATTTGTGAATTTATCTTGCATAATTTGAAATAAATGAAATAAAATAAGTTATAATAAGATAAATATCTTATTTTTGGCTTCGGAATTAAAGATATATTATGAAACCTTCGCGTACATGGCTATCATATGCCATAATCACAACTGTTTTCTGGGGTGTTTGGGGTGCTCTCATTGAAGTGCCGCAAAAAGCTGGCTTTCCTCCGACGTTGGGTTATATAGTGTGGGCTCTAACCATGATTCCGTGCGCATTGGTAGCTTTATATCTGGTGAAGTGGAAAATAGAAACTGATAAACGTTCGATAATTCTAGGTTCGGCGGTTGGTTTGCTTGGAGCGGGAGGACAACTTTTGTTATTCCAGGCACTAAAGGAAGGACCAGCGTATATAATATTTCCATTTATATCTCTGTATCCGATACTTACAATCTTGCTTTCGGTATTGATACTGAAGGAGAAAACAACCATGCTGAAATGGATTGGAATCGGAACAGCACTGGTCGCCATTTTTTTTCTTTCGTACCAGGAGACGGGAACATCTGATTCCAGGGGATATTTGTGGCTGGCACTTTCGTTGCTTGTTTTCCTGGCCTGGGGACTACAGGCTTATGTGATGAAATTCTCGAACGAAACCATGAAAGCTGAAAGCATATTCTTTTATATGGCTGTTACCGCGCTTGTTCTATCTCCCTTTGCCTGGTGGATGACTGATTTCAGTCAACCCATTAACTGGGATTTCAAAGGTCCATACCTGGCTGCTTTGGTTCATGTGCTGAACTCGATTGGTGCGCTGATGCTGGTTTATGCTCTTCGCTACGGGAAAGCAATTATTGTAGTTCCGCTAACCGGCCTTGCACCTCTGATTACCATTGTCCTTTCATTGCTTTTATATAGTGTAATGCCTGGTCCGATGTTAATGATTGGATTGGTTTTCGCGGTAGTAGCAATTTTTATACTTTCGTTTTAGTTTCTATTTTCATCTGGTTCGCATAATACCAATTAAACCTGGACGAACAATATAGTCCACGATTGTTTGTTGTTTCAGATAAGTGAACTTCTATAGATTACTTTATCTTTTCATAGTACAATAGCTGATCAAGTGCCACACTATGCTGATAGGTTTTGTCTCCTTTTAATATTTTTCCATCCGATGCTTTCCATTGTCCTTCCGGAAGTTTAACATCTCTGAAAAGTTTACCTTTTTCGAGCATTGGCGCTACCAATAGTTTATCGCCTAGCATAAACTGATCTGTTACAACTTCGAATCCCTGCCCGGGAAATTCGTATTCCATGCTTTTTAAAATAGGTTCTCCTGTTTTTGCTGCTTCATCAGCCAATTGCATGATGAGAGGTGTAAATTGTATACGCAGATTAACGGCAGCTTTTACAGCATTTAAATGAACTGAATCCAATACCCTCCATGGTGCTACTGAAAATTGCATCATTGGCATTAATGCATGACATTGCGCTGAACGAACAATTAAATCCTGGTCCAGTTTTGATTCATCTAAAAAGGAAGTCCATTCCCCGCCCCCAATCATATCAGGACAGGAAAGAGCGTAACCGCAAAGGCCTTCCAATATCATATCAGGAATTAATTTATTAAGATCATTCCAGGTATGTGATTTATCCTGAAGTCGTTGAGCCAAAGGTTGTCCTCCCATTTTCCAGCACGCTCTGTACTCGTTTAAAGGGAAACGCAATCCAAACCGGGCAAACAACTCGCATTGTTCGTTTGGTGTAACCGACTTCATGCTTAAACCATCGGCAGGATAAAAATACATATCGCCTGCATCGAATTTAAAGCCATCCACTCCAAAATCCTTTACTAATCCATCCAGTTGCTGGTCGAACCATTGAACCGCAGCAGGATTCGAAAAATCAAGTACTGCCGACTGGCCGTTCCACCATTCAACCATCAGAGGCCTGGATTGGGTTTGCCATGTATCATCTGCTGAAGATTTCTGCAGTAAAAATGCTTTGGATTCTTTTAATGTGTTGTAGATCATTGTCTGATCAGCGCTTACAAATGGGCATATCCACAACATAACCTTGAACCCCATTTTGTGTAGTTTCTCAACCATTTCCGCCGGATTCGGGAAACGACCCGGATGGAATTTCCACAAACCATAATCTTCCTGCCAGGTATCATCAATCATCAATACACCGGGAGGAAATCCGTTATCGAGGATTCCCTGGGCATATTTCAACACATCAGCCTGATTCTGATTGTACGTCAGCTCGATCCAGGTATTATACTGAGGTTGGGAGAATAACATACTATCGGGCATGTTACCGTTCGACGGGAAATATTTAAGGCGGACAAACCTTTGTACTTCGGCCAGTGATTTGCCATAACTCCCTGTTACAACCTGGTTATAAGGATCAGAAATGATAATTTCGTTGCCCCTGATTTCGAATTTGTAAGGTTGTTCGCTCCAGGCATATTGGCCTTTGCTGGTGAGTATCAAAGGTTGCAACTGGTTTGCTTTATTGTTGGCATAAAAATCAAAAGTATAGTCAGTGTCAAAAGGCATCAGGTGACCATCGTTGATGATGCCGGCCCAAACCTTTTCGCCTTCCGAAAGGCTTATCTTGTTTGTTCTGATTAGCTCCTGCGCATTTCCTGTTACTACTGAGATAAGCATTATAATAAGAAGTACTATTCGGGTTTTCATAGTTTGTAAATGAATTTAATTGACAATTTTTTGCTTGCAGTTTCACATTTTATTTCCTGATTCCATCAGGATTCATTGCTTTGACGTAACTTTGAGTTGATGTTGCATGTCATTCATTCCTGTTTCCGAATCCCACACATTTTTATTAGCAAGACGAACAGAAAACTCTTTCCTGTTTCTCAAAGTTTCCGATTTATCGGCAAGTTTCAAATATAGCTTATAATCACCGGAAGAAACACCACTCAGATTAATCGGATTGTTTATTGTTAATTCTCCGCCAGGTTTGCAGGTGCGCAAATCAACTGCAAGATCAAATTGGTATAACTCACCCGATTTTATGTTTTGTAAAACAAGACTGGTAGTTTTGTAATTGTATAATGGGGCGTATCCTATGTTGGTTATTTTGATTTCGGGTACCAGATTACTATCGGTGTTTATTTCTTCTGGCAGTTTTGAACTTACCAACGCCAACCTGTAACCCAGATTTCGCTGGAATTCGTCAAAACATCCTGAAGTACGCCATGCATCGAGTACAGGTTGGTACCAGTCGAGGTTCAGATAGGTCCATTTCAAAAGTCTCATTTCTGTTTCTGCGGTTGAACAACCAGGGAAATTGCCCGTTGGAGGACATGTTTCGCCTCCTGTAGGCACATAAAGAGCTTCCTCGCTGATATAATTCTTATCCGCAGTAATATTTTCGTAAGTACCATAGTCAGTTCCACCGGCAAGAAAACAATCGTTGTGGTGCCCGATGCGCACACGGTTTTCACCGGTATAAGCAATGGATTCATAAATAGGAGCTGATGTTCCTATTATTTGTTTTTTTGCACCTGGTGTACGAACCTGCACCATTATTTCAACCGGCAAAACGCTGAGTAGATTGTACAGAACTTCGCGTTCATTCTCAACTGTAGCCAATCCGTTGCTCGAGCTATGCCATTCGCCCCAGGCACCAATAAAACCGGCTTGCACAAATGCAATTACATCTTTATTCTCTTCCAAAAGTGGTTTTAACTGATCGAGATGCTGTTTTATTATTGACAGAGGGGCATCCGTTCCGGCCATATCATCGGTATATGCAAAGCGCAGTACGCATTTAATTCCGGCATTGCGAAGAGCGGTCATATCAGTACGAATCAACTGTAATTCATTTTCGCTGATTGGCTGATCTTTAAATTTTTCGAGGTAATATAACCTTAATACCATGCTTACGTTATCATTCCTCAACATGGAGACTTCAACCGGATTCAGGCTGCTTCCTTCGGAAGTAACTTCATAATGATGGATAAATCCACGTTCTGGGTTAGGAAATATTTCAGTCGACAGCTCATAGGTAACGGTGCTGACATTTGTTTTATCATTTCCGTCACCTGACTTTTTACAGCTAATAGTTAACATTGCCGCGATTCCGGTTGCAATGAAAGCCAGCGTAATTTTTAGTCCAAAATGTAAGTTCATAAGCTGATGGTATTTTGCTGAAAAATAGTTTATAAAATGTTGAAAAAGGCACCCTGCCTTACGACAGAGTGCCTGTTAACCAACCAATTAATCGAGAAAATCAGATCCGGTTTTGTGAAACCGGGTATCAATGTTATGATAAGATTTAACTCTCAATTTATCTTTCAGATTAGGATTATTCATTCATCATTAGCATGTAGCCATTGTTGTTTTTATCCGGCACATAACCAAAATCGGACCATCCGCTATCCATAAGAATAATTGCCAGGCGGACGGCTTCGTTAGTAAGTCCCGGAATTTTGGTGCGCGAAACGGCAAGTTCGTATTTCAGTAAACCGCCGCTTTCTTCAATATGTCCAACTTTGTAGAATTCACCTGCCTGAACGTAATCCCATGCCCAGTTTGATCCATCACCACTATAGTTGTACGTATCGAACCAGGGTTCAGTTGTTGCTACCTGTCCTTCGAAATATTTCTCAGCACCTACGCCTGGAAAAGCTCCCAAAATAAACCCTGTACTCATGTTGGTATCAATATCCATAAACATGCTGAATATTGTTCCATCGGCAATGGTCGAAGCCTGCTCAATATAGATGTAGATAAAGTTAGCATCGTAATCGAATTTTGCACGCCTTGCTCCCATACCATCAGGACCCGAAATTATTTCATTTTTAGTAATAACATCCCAGTCGGCAACGGAACCATCGTCGAGTTTAATTGTAGTTGTTTTATCGAGCAGCATCACACTTGATGCTTCAATAGTGCTTCCATTAGAGGTTACCGTAAGTGTTACCAGGTATTTGCCTTTTTTACCAAAATCATGTGTTGGATTTTCCTCACTGGAAGTAGTGCCATCGCCAAAATCCCAATGGTATGTACCTGCAGTTTTTGATTCGTTGGTAAAACTTACAACATAGCTTACCGCAGCGTAGCTGAAAAACGCCTGCTGCTCAGGGATATCCGGATAGTCGATGCTTTTGGCACAGCCAGCAAACATCACCGCTATCACAACGAACCATATACTATTTTTAATTATTGATCTCATAGTTTTTATGTTTTTAGAATTGTGCTACCTGATTAATCATTCTGTTTACAAAGTGGATTCGCCAGTATTTCATCTACCGGAATGTAATAGATAATGCGTGGATTGGTATATTCAACCAGCATTTTATCATAACCCGAAGGTTTCTTGGTCAGGTCAATATCAGTTGCTACGAGTCCCGGAAGATGGTATCCCCAATAAGTGCGGTCCATAGTACGCTTGTTGCGATACACGTCAATAGCCCGCTGACCTTCAAATGCAAGTTCAATCCGGCGCTCCTTTAATACTACATCCAAAGCTGTTGCGCCAACGGGTAATTCGCCGTTATACAAAGCATTTTCAAGTCCACGGTTTGTGCGGATTAGATCAACATCCTCCAGAGCAGCTTCAGCATTTCCAGCTTTTGCATTTGCTTCGGCCCGGTTAAGATACACTTCGGCAAGGCGCAACATTACAGGTGAACTTAAATTAGGATCACCACCCTGGTATGAGAATTTGGTGATATAAAATGTTTCGATTCCGTTTTTTGCTTCAATACCACCATCTCCGTTACTCAGAGTATCAATATAATTCCAACGTACATCTTCAAGATTTTCAGCCATCAGATCGCGCAGCGATTGCGAAGCAAATTCCTCGCCCCAGCCTGAATTACCATCAGAATATAACATTGATGCAATTGAACCGAATTTACCTTTGTTATCAGATTCAGTGAACGCAACAAGGAAAATACTCTCTGGCGAAGTAGCCGCATTCGGGAAATAGGATTTGAATCCTTCGGATGTTTCAAGCTGATAATTTCCTGAACTTAGCACTGAGTCAGCATACGCAATTGTATTAGTATTGTCTTCCATGTACAGATAAACTCTCGAAAGTAAAGCCCATGCAGCTGCTTTTGATGCGTATTGCGGTCCGCGCGGACTATCCATTAAAGCAGCGGCTTTTTTCAGATCACTGATAACGAAATCATAACATTCTTTAACAGTCGATCGTGCTTTTTGTGAATTTTCATTTGTGCTTTCGCGGATGATTACACCCATAGCATTGGGATCTATCGAATAAGGTTTGGCATAAAACCTTAAAAGGTTAAAGTGGCTGAATGCACGCAGAAAATAATTTTCACCGATAAGTTGTTTTGTAGCTGCATCATCGGTTGTAATATCAGTTGTTAACTCAAGCACAGTATTGGCACTGCTGATAATTTTATACGAAATATACCAGAAGAACCTTGAGTTTGCCTGATCAGGTGAATGTGTGAGCGTAAAACTATAGAACAATGGGTCTTCGGTTACTTGTGCGCATGTGATGTCGTCACTGGCAAAGTCCGACATCTGGAAATATTGCCTCAGGTAGTTATTGTTCTGATCAACATATCCGCCGAAAGAAATATTGTCCTTCAACAGTGCGTATGATCCGTTAGTTACATTTAGCAGTCCATCGGAAGTATTTAACAGCGACGATGTACTGATTGCATCGGTTGGCACCACATCGAGTTCACAGCTCGATACCGCGAATAATGTACCTACGACGAATAAAAGTGCTATTATCTTGTTTTTCATTGTTTTTCAGATTTAGGTTTCTGTAATTAAAATTTAACTTCAACCGTGAGTACATATTGCCTGTTACCCGGATACCTGAAGTCGGAAACTCCCGGCATTTGCCACGAAGTAGGATTGATTGTAACTTCCGGATCCTGTCCCCAGTAATTGGTGAAAGTAAAAATGTTTTCGCCACTGGCAGAAATTGCAAGTCCCTGAAGCTTCATGCTTTTTGCAACACTTAAAGGTAATTCATACCTAAGGGTTATGTTCCTGATTTTAAAGAAACTTCCATCCTGCAGATATCGTGAAGAGTTCTCAGTGGAAAGTGCTGAATTCTGGATACTTGGATGAGTAGCAATGTCGCCTGGTTTTGTCCAGCGGCTGGAACCTTCTTCCCAAACTACCAGATTGTAATAAGGTTCGTGTCCATCATTATCCATCATCCGTTGCGAGAAATTATAAACATAATTTCCAACCGTGTAAGCAAAATTCATATTCAGCGAAATGTTTTTATACCTCATGTTCGAAGCAATACCACCCTGGAAATCGGGCAAAGCCGAATGAACTTCCTGTGGTGTTGCTTCAGCATAGTTGCTGGTTAATGAACGGTCAGTAATATTGCCTTCAGCATCTTTTTCCAGATGCTCCCATTGTGGCGCGCCTGTTTGCGGGTCAACACCTTTCCAAACCGGTAACACGAACATGTATAATTCACCTTTGTCGCGGTATATCTGGGCAATGCCATTAACAGTGCGGTAAATAGGTGCACCAATTCCGCTGAGTTGGTTTTTATTCATACCAAAAGTAAAGTCGGTACTCCATTCAAAGTCACTGGATTTGATGTTGATTGTTGAAAGAGTAATTTCCAGTCCTTTATTGGTAACCTCGCCAACATTTTCCCATTTATTTTCAAATCCTACTGATAAAGGCTGAGCTACAAGTAACAACAAGTCCTTGGTTACATTGTTATACAAATCGATATTTACGCTTACCCTTTTGAATAAACTCAGATCGATACCAAAATTGAGCTGATGTGTTTTTTCCCATGTAAGATCGGGACTTGGAAGTTGCAATGGTGTAGCTGCTGCTGCGCTGTTATATTGTGTATTCAGGCTGAAAAGTCCCAGGTACTGGTAAGCGCCGATATCCTGCATACCTGTAATACCGTAGCTTAACCGGAACTTTAACATATCTATTTTACTACCTTTCAGGAATTCTTCGTTGCTGGCAAGCCACGAAGCTGCTGCTGAAGGGAAATGAGCTACACGATTTTCGGGTGGAAATGCCGATGTAGCATCAATCCTGTATGATCCTGTCAGGAAATATTTGCCCTTATAATTGTAATTTGCCTGCGAAATAAAGGATTGTGAATTGGATCTGTCGTTGAGTCCGCCTATCCTGTATTCGCTCGAAGCAACATTTGGAACTGAAAAACCTTCGGGTAATCCTTTTCCTTCGGCCATCAGGGTTTCGTAATAACTTCCTTGTCCTTCGTATCCGGCCAAACCGCTGAACGAATGGTTATTGACAGCGTAATCGAATTTCAGGAGGTTAGTTGTAACACCGCCATATCCCATATTATTTGATTGATTAATAAAGCCTTTGCCATGATAGGTTCCTGCAGCCAGCGGCGATACAAAATCATTCGACCTGGTTGAGTATAGACTTGCACGGTTCGATGATGAAAATGACATCCAACTTGTAATTTTCAGGTTGAAAACGAAATCATAATTCACATCCATGCCTTTGTAGTTGTGGTCGGAGTTTTCAACAGTATGCACCGGGTTAATTTTGTCTCTCGACCACCAGGTTGTGCTGCTGCCATCAACATACAGCGCCTTTCCGTTTTCATCGTAAGGATTATCCCATGGAAGAGAAAGGTATGAATAATACATATCCATATAATCGTAGGATGTGCCTTTGTTTACACTGATATTGATATTATTGTCGATGCTGACCCTTTCGGAGAATTTGTAAGTCGTATTTGCCCTTACATTCGCTTTCTGATAGCCGGTATTTTTAAATGTACCTTCTTCATTAAAATAGGTTGCTCCTACGTAATAGCTGAATTTGTCGGTGCGGCTGCGTGCCGACAGGTAATAGTTTTGAACCAGTCCCGGATTAAACATTTCATCAACCCAATTGTAATTGCGCGAATCAAGTTCCAGCGGACGTTCATTGTAAAATTTAAGGATATCAATTTTCCCGCTGTTGTAATCGCGATAAAGTTCCTTTTGTGCATCATAGAGTTGCGATCCGCTCATCATTTGCAAATGACCCTGATCAGCTATGCGATATCCGACCGAACTCTTGAATTCGAATTGCGGTTTATCCGTTTTCCCTTTTTTTGTAGTAATAATAATAACTCCGCCATTAGCCTGTGACCCGTACATTCCTGTTGCTCCGGCATCTTTCAGCACAGTAAGTGTTTCTATATCATTCGGATCGTAGTTACCTCCAACTATACCGTCAACAACTACCAGCGGACCTTTCGGCGCGTTTAAGGAAGCGATGCCCCGGATACGGATTTCGGCTTCACTTCCGGGCGAACCGTTAGCGCTTACCACTTGAACACCAGCCACTTTACCCTGAAGCATATTAGCGACATTTCCTGTTGTTGCATCCTTGAGTTTGTCGTTGGAAAGTACCGTAACTGCACTGGATATTTCAGTCCGTTTTTTCGAACTGTATCCCATAACCACAACGCCTTCAATATTTTGTGATTCTGAGACTAAGCTGACATCAATCCTGGATTGATTGCCAACTTTAATTTCCTGCATTCCATAACCAATAAATGTAAAAACGAGCAGGTCAGCAGCTGATCTTACATTAATTGAATAATTACCATCTGCATCTGTAACAGTTCCCAGGTTAGTTCCTTTTATGGAAACATTAACACCCGGTAGAGTTTGGTTGTTACTTTCGTCAGTAACCCTGCCTTTAACGGCAGTTTGTGCAAATGTTGAAGAAACCAGGCACAGTAGCGCCAGTATCATTCCTAACATCCGCGCTTTTCGTATTCCGTTTGTCATAGCAATTGATTTTGGTTGTTTGGTTTAATTGTATTGATTGTTCTGTTCAGATTTATTGCGATAAAAATTATTTAACAGGATATGCCATTATTAGAAGTGAGTTATCAAAACTTGTATTCAGTTCGGGTTTCTCCTTATTTACTACTCCCATATCACGATTATTTACATAGTCGACAACTTTGTACGATTCGTCTGAAAGTCCTCTTAACTGCATAGCACCTTGCCAGTTGTTGGCATAAAATGCATAAAACAACGTGTCGGATTTACGGATAACATGTGTTTCGGGTATATCATAACCTAAATCGTACAATCCGCCCAGGTATTCACCTTTCGAAAGCATATGCGCTTTGTAAATCTGAATCCATTTTTTCCATTCTTTTTCTTTTTCAGGAGTAAGAACAAAATGCCCTTCGGTTACAAACGGGTTATCCTTTGGCCAGGTGAATTTTGTGCCGGGTACTGCGCCTATTCCTATGGTACTGGCGAAATCATTCTGGTCATCACTCAATTCCACATGATCGCCGAAATAAGCTGTATTTGGCGCCAATGCTTTAAAGGTCCAGCCTTTAGAGCGCACCTGAACACTCCCTACCGGATCGGATGCTACAAACTGATTGGTATATGGCATATTGTAAAACGACATGGCATCGCCGCACGGACAAAGCTGTACAAGGGCTCCCGGTTTTAACTGCTGTGCCGTTTCGTAAATGAGTTTAAAGAAACCAGGAACACTTTCGGGAGCAACATTCGGATGAGCCAGATTGTGTGCCGGATTATAATCGGGCGGACAAGCATTCAGATGCTGACCATCAAGTTTTAATCCGTCGAAACCCCATTTGCCAATGAACATTTCAATCATTTCTTTGGTGTGGTCAAGTGCGGTTTGTGAAGCCGGCGACATATAATAACTATCCCACCAGCTGATAACCTGAGGACTGCCGTCAGCATTTTTCAAAATAATATCAGGCTTTTCCGCAAGAAGCTTTGTACCAGGATCAACCGCCATAGGAGCCCACCATAACTGAGCTTTAAAACCCATGGCGTGAATAGTATCAACTAGTTGTTTCATTTGTGCTTCTCCACCCGGAAATGTTACAGGGTTAGGAAACCAGTCGCCTTCAGCATTTTGAAACCCATCATCGATAGTGACCCAGGTAAATCCAAGTTCCTTGACTTTTGGCAAGGTTCCTATAACCTCGGCAATAGTAAATTTCCGCATGTAACCCCATGCACACCAGGCTGGTTCAAAAGCCTGCGGTTCCGATTGAGGCATTACAATACCTTTTTTCGCCATAAAGGCAGCATATTGTTTTAATGTGGAAAAACAATCACTGTTGTGAACGGTAACAAAGGTTTCAAGTGTTTTCAATGTGTCACCGGCATGCAAAGTATCATTTACTTCATACTCAATTGCTATGGTTGAATAATTTGCTTTAGCGTCCATCTGAACAGGAAGTGAGACCAATTCAGGCTTCAGTGATGTGTGTCCAATGCCAATTCCGGCATCCTTACGCCAGATGTCAAGCACAGGAATTCCCCCACCATAGTCAGGGTCGTTCATACCAAGAAAGTTTTTCTGGTAAAAACCTGTATCAACAGGAAGAATCCAACTCTTGCGGGCACCTGTGGAACTGGCCTGGAACGACCAGAAATCAGGAGTATCTTTTTTAGTTTCAATCTTATACGAATGATTCACCCATTTTTTAATAACAATATCATTTTTACCTGAATTTACATATTCGACTTTGTAAAATGCCCAGCCGGCGAATTCAGTGTATGTATTAATCGTAAGGATTTTGGTGATTTTTTGATTGGTATTTTCAACAGTTCCAGTGTAAGTAAATGATTTGCCATCGCCGGCAAAATCGCTGATTTCCTTAACATCTGAAGAGCTCAGATTATAAACTCCCAATGTATCAGAATCAGTAACAAGGTATTCCGATTGCAGGAATTCATCATTTAAAGGAGTTGCGGAGAGGTTTGTGCTTACGCGAGTATTCATTTGATTATCCACTTCAATCTGGAGCGAACCACTGCTGATCATACCTGTTTTTTTCGAACAGGAAGCCATTACCAGCAAAACCAGTGCAGAACAGGAAATGAGAAGAAAGTGCTTAACGTCCATTTTCATATTGCTGAATTTTTAATGCATTCTTCATATAGAGTTTATTAAGAATGGTATCGCTGAGCCCAAAACCATTCATTGCCCAATGATATCCGAATTGTTCCATATAATAAAAATGCTCGTCGAGTGTTTCCAGAACCCTGAAAGTGACCTGGTACATGCTTTTGTCCATTCCCATATCTGTTCCATAAATCAAACGGTCCTGATATTGTGTGTAAAATTTCTCCATATACCTTGGTATCGTTGCTGTTTCGGAATATCGTGCCGAGATGTCAAGATAGAGATTGTCGTATTTTTCCAGTAATTTTCCGGCAATCGACAAGTCGTATTCGCAGTTTGCAAAATGGCAGGCTATAAATAGAGTTTTTGGATTTTCGCGCACAGCATTTTCCAGCGAGCTAATCAGTCCGGCATGATCAAGCATTCCGGGTTTAACATTCACTTTCCATACGGCTGCATTCATAAGACCGTCGTTTGTGCTGTCGGCCGGAAGGTACATCCAGTAAGGCTCCGCAATATGAACATTAACAGGCATGTGTAATTCGGCACATTTTTGCAACAAAGGTTTCATTCTTTGATCGTCGAGATGTAGACCGTAGCCCGGCACCGGTTTCGAATAAAGTTCGCCTTCGCCTTTGTCGCCCAGTTCTCCAACTCCTTTTGCTCCTTTTTTATAACACCTTTCCAGTTCAGCTACAGCGGCAGGTCCGAAACCAGGTTTATCGTACCCGGTATAATCGAAACCACACCATAATTCGAAGCGATCAGGGTATTTTCCATAAACGTTTACCAATGAATCAAAAGCACCACCAGTTGCCATTGTTAAAATTATGGTTTTGGTAATATTCATCTGATCCATCACTTTAACCCAATTGTCAATATCAGCCGTACTTTGAGCGTAAGGATGTGAGTGCATATCAATAACCGGGAATTTTGCTTTGGCAGGAATTGTAACCGGAACAGCATAAACTGAAACAGGTCTGAAGTCTTTTAACAACAGCTGATCAGCAATTTGGCAGAAGCTATTTAAGGCGATGCCAATGAGTGAGAAAAGGAAGAATAGTTTTTTCATTCGGCAGAATTTATCATTTCTATTTTATTGGAAATAAGCATTTCAACGGCATCAATTGCTTTCGGGAATACTTTCCGGAGATCAATTTCATCAGTTTGTGCCAGTATTTCCTTCAATGTAAGCATGAAAATATTTTTGGTTTCTGTTGCCAGGTTTATTTTCGAAATTCCGGCTTGTATTGCCTGTTTAATCTGCATATCCGGTATACCGGAACCTCCATGTAGTACAAGTGTTGCATCGGTTACAGCACGTATTGATTTCAAAAGTTCAATCTGTAAAACCGGCGTTGATTTGTAAAATCCATGAGCTGAGCCAATAGCAATTGCAAGTGCGTTTACACCGGTGAGCTCAGTAAATAATTTTACTTCTTCGGGCTGTGTGTAAACCGCCGTATGTTGTATTTGTCCGAGTTTGGCTACATAACCAAGTTCGGCTTCAACATTTGCATGATATTCTTCAGCAAGTTTTACGACTTCCTGAGTTGTTTTTACATTTTCATCAAACGGTTTTTCGCTTGCGTCAATCATTACGGAATCGAAACCTTCGTCGAGACACCGTTTTACGAGTTCAACCGAACCGCCATGATCGAGATGAAGCCATCCTGTAACCCCATATTGCTCAAGTCCTTTACGGGCCAAACCGGTTGCCATTTTCAATCCCAGGTAGTTTATTGTACTTTCCGAAAGCTGCAGAATTACCGGTTCGTTCAAAGCTTTTGCTGCCTTCATTATTCCCGAAAGGGTTTCGAAGTTGTAAAAATTTACAGCTAATATTGCTTTATGTGCAGTAGTGAGCTCTGCTAACTTTTGTTGTAATGTCATAATCGTTTGTAAGTTACAATGTCATTTTAAAGATTTCAGAAGCAATATCCTTTACTGTTTCAAGGTTAAGGAATGCACCGGTGCCTCCGGTTCGGGTTGTGGAAACAGCGCCGGTTAATGCTCCTGTTCTGAGGCAATTTTCAAGTGAACTTCCATTTAAAAAAGCATGAATAAAACCGGCATTAAAGCTATCGCCTGCGCCAATACAATCCACAACTTCAGTATTCAGAAATGCAGGTTGATGAACTAATTTTCCTTTTTTCCAGCCAAATGCTCCATCGGCGCCGTTTTTTATAACAAGCATCAGATCAGGAGCAATTTTCGAAATCTTTTCAATGCCTTCTTCCATTGTTTTTGAATTTGTAAGCAGAAGAAACTCAGCCATGTTAGGTAGAAAAATATCCAATTCCGGGAGCAGGCTTGTAAGATTTACATCCCACTTTTCAGCCGGATCCCATTGCGGATCCAGTGAAGTAGTTAGACCGAGTGCCTTAGCTTCTGAAAACAATGTGGGAAGGTCCTCGCGAATCCCGGGTTGTAGAAAAATGGATGAAAAATGCAGGTGACGGACTCCTGACAGGAAATCGAAATCAATTTCAATGAGTTTCAAATCCTCCATGGCTCCCGGATAGGTTACCATAGCACGATCCTGGTCATAATTTAAAACAAGGGTTGCGCCTGTATTTAATATTTCCGATTGTAGTATGTGCGATGTGTCAACACGTTTCGACTTAAGGCTGTCGAGAACTAAGGAAGCAAAATTATCTTTTCCGATTTTACCAATAAAAGCAACATTAGTTCCTAAAGTGCTCAGGTTGCTGGCAAAAATAGCTGATGAACTACCAAGAGTTATATTCATCCCCTGAGCCAATATCTCTTTTCCCATTTCCGGGAAACCTTCAATCTGGTTCAGAATGATATCGACATTTAATTCACCAATGACAACTACATCCGGTTTTGTTATTTTTTCCATTCCTGTTCTGGTTATTATAGTAAATCATTCAGGTTTTTAAGATTAAAAGCGGCATAGTACTTATCCATGGCACATTCTATATTTGAAAGCACAATTTCCTCCGCCAGTATTCCATGACTTTCAAGATTATAGTATAGGTGTGCCCGTGCGGCTAATACTTCGGCGTTTTGCCATACATACCTGCATCCTGTGCTAATTAGCCATTGTTGCCGGTCAGGAGAAATACTTTCAAAATTCTCAGCGTCTTCGCCATCCTGAAGCCATTTTTTCCAGCGGCCGGAAAGTACCACAGCATTGTGTAAAACCAGGCCAATATCGGAACAGCGGGCTACAGCTCCTTCCGCGAAATATTGTTTCTCAAGTTTTTCGAGTTCAACCAATCCGTTGTATTCAGTTATTGTAAATTCAGGGCCTACATTAGCAGCGCCCATTCCCGAAAGGGGATATGCTTCCGGATTGGTAACCCCGTCAGTATAATGTCCTTTTATCACGCTGCCGTATTCGCGGGCAACTTTGGTTAGTTTTCTGGCTGTATCGGGATCAAATGTGGTTGTATGCAAATCGGTCCCGACTTTACCAACAACAAAGCATGGCCAAACGTAGGAAAGCCCACGTTCGGCCAAGCCTTTTTTCACCAACCTCAGAAACTTTCGGAATGTTTCCATGTCGGCCAGGCCGCCATGTACTTCTTCTGTGCCAACCTCATAGGCAATTCGGGGAAAACCGCCCGAAATACGAAAGTTTTCTGTATGCTCAATCAAATCAAGTGTGTGTGCAGCCACGGTTTCAATGTTAATATGCTTCCCTGCTGCAAGGGTAATATCTATGGTAGGATCTACATGAATGAGATCGTAACCGGCCTCAACCGATGCTTCAAATGATTTTTTTACGGCTGAAAAAGAATCCGCAAAACTCCACTTTTCGCGGGCATGAAGATCTTTAAGCCATGGACCGCCATGATCAACAGCAATTATGATCGGAACATTTAAATTAATCCGCTCAGCTTCAAGTTTTATTGTATTTACAAATTCCTTTTGATTCAGGTTTGTATAACCCCGGTCGGTATCAACCTGGTTTAGCGTGGCTGCAAATTTTATCGGGCTGTTCCAGCGTTTGGCTGACCGCAGTGCGGCTTTTATAACGGAAACAGAATTGGGACATGCAGCAAAAATAGTCCGGTTTATACCAGCCAGCTTTGCTAATTCATCATTTCTCCGAAGGATATAATCCATCAAAGGTATATTTTGAGCCGCTGCAATATTTCTGATTGCTGTATTCATTTTTAAACAGGATAAGGATAAATGACTACACCTTTCACTACTCTCGAAATGGCTCCGCTTTTTGATGGCATATCAGGATTAAAACCTAATTCCAAAGATTTGTAAAATCCAATCATCTGTGCGGGAAGTACGAAACATACCGGTAGAAATTCTTCATCGAGTTGAACTCCGGTATCGGATAAAACAAGTAATTTATCAAGTTTTGCATTAAAAGTTCCTGATTCGGTGATACCGGCCAGATACATTGGTTTTAGTCCAGCACAAAGTTCATTTAATAAATCAGTTTCATATAATTTTACATGTGGCTGATTAGAGAAAAGCAGGAATACAAGTGTTTTCGGATCAATTACAACTTTAGGTCCGTGTCTGAAGCCAAGGAACGAATCTTTTTTGCATATAACTTGTCCATCAGTTAGTTCCTGAAGTTTTAAATGTGATTCCGTTGCTGTTCCGAATAATGGACCGGAACCCAGAAATACAGCACGCTCAAAGCTAAGAGTGGCAATCTGACGGAATGTTTCTGACTGATCCAGCAGTTTAATGGCATATTCTTTTAATAAAGTAATCTGATCTGCGAGTTTGTCTAATTCATTTAATCGTGCAATCAATATACCGGATAGAAGCATACCCGAATAACTCCCTGTCATTGCGAGGCTTTTGTCGTTAGCTTCAACCGGTAATATAAATTTGTAAACCGGCGAATCCGTGGTATAATTAGCAAGCTCTCCCGAAGAGTCGCATGTTATTATCAGGTGATACACTTTTGAGCAAGTCTGGTCGGCAATCCTCACTGCTGCAACGCTTTCGGGACTGTTACCGGAACGAGCAAAGGATATTAGCAAAACTGGCTGATCAGGATGCAGATAATCCAAAGGATGCGTTACGAGGTCAGTTGTAGCAATTGCGTTGGTTTGATTTTTCTGTTTGCGATTAAAAGTACCTATGAGTGATAGCCCGATAAATGCACTGGAACCGGCACCGGTAAGAATAATATTTAAATTTTCGTTTGAAACGGCATCGTTGATAAATGATGACAACGAATCTTTCTCCATCTTTACCTTATCAAAAACCTTCTGCCACAGAGCGGGCTGTCCCCAAATCTCTTTCCGGGTATGAGCGCCAGATATCAATATGGTTTGATCAATATTTTCTGAATTATTCATAAGAATAAATTTATCTTTTATCTTTCGTTTGCTTTCGATGCAAATATAAAATCATTTTATATCGTTTCGACAATAGGTATAAAATATTTTTAATCTTTTTATTTATGTGAAAAAGGTTTCGAAGTCTTTAATCATTATCTTTGTAAAACCAATGTAGCTTTAAACAGCCTTAATAAAGCGCAGATATTTTTGCTATAGCATGCAGGTGAATAGTATCACAGGAGGATTTTTTAAGTAAAACTAAATATGACAAAATTGAATCAGCACAATACAGTTGATCGCAGGATGAAGATCCTAAAGAAACTTTCAATTCATGATCAGGTTTTTGTGAAAGAATTGAGTGCCGAATTTGGGGTAAGCGAAGTTACAATCCGCAATGACCTCGAACAACTGGAGAGCAAAAACCTCCTGGTTCGGGCTCGTGGAGGAGCAATGAACACAACTCAGGTTGTTAGTCAGGATTTACAACTTGGTGAGAAGCACAAGCTGAATATGACCGAAAAATCAGGAATCGGGAAAGCAGCTGCCAGGCTTATAAAGGATTCCGACACCGTGATAATTGATTCGGGGACTACCACTTTGGAAATTGTCAGAAATCTGGCGACCACTCTTCAAAATGTTACAATTATTACAAATGCTTTGAATATTGCGAATCAACTGGTATCGATATCGAACATCAACCTGATAATTCCCGGAGGTGTACTTCGTAAAAATTCGCTTTCCCTGATTGGTCCCCTGGCAGAAAAAAGCTTTAAAAATTTTTATGTCGATAAGGTATTTCTAGGAGTGGATGGATTTGATACAATGCATGGTATTTCTACGCCAAATATTGACGAAGCAGCATTAAATCAGATCATGATTGATATCGCCCGCGAAGTGATCGTTGTTGCCGATTCCTCAAAATTCCTTCGCAAAAGCCTTGCTTTTATATGCAGGCTCGATCGTATAGATACAGTTATTACAGATTCAGGAATATCGGACGACGATAAAAAGAGACTTGAAGATGCGGGTATAAAAATTATAATCACATAAGATAAGTGTTTTTCGTAACTTTAAAGCACTGTTTTGAGCTAATTGATTTTCACAAGATCCCCTAATTCATCCCCCAATAATTTATAAAATTTTATTTGCCTGTCTACTAGCTTTTTATAAATCATCTTGATAGCTCTGTCCCCGCTACTACCAAGCCCTGATGCATTGCATCAGGGCTTTTATTTTTTCAGGTGAACAATAAACGCGCAGGTGAACACAAAAAAATAAAAGACACTGGAGAACGAAGTGGGACTGAAGCTTCGTTGTTTAGCTCTTCTAAATTAAGGAGTACGACAGCAATTCTACCGCCCAAAAACTCACCCACTAAAAAATTTAAAGTCTAAGCCTGAAAATGCGATCATGACTGAGATTGTGTTTGTGGTTTCAAATTGAATTAATTACAAATTTGCACCCTATAGGGTATAAAATCACTCTCAACTATGCCGAAAGTACCCTTTCGGGTATAATATTCTGTTCCAATTTAAATATAATGGAGAAATCAAGCTATTGAAGTTTCCTCCTTCTTCAGTTTTGTGAAAGCAATTATCAAAAAGCTCACAATAAAGAATAAAGAAAGCAACAAAGTACTGTTCCTCATGCTTCCGGTTACTTGTTCGATTATACCGAAACCAAGCATCCCGATTACAATTGCGAATTTTTCTGTACTGTCGTAAAAGCTGAAATAGGAAGCTGTATCAGTTGTTTCCGAAGGTATTAATTTCGACCACGTTGAACGTGCCTGAGATTGAATTCCGCCCATCACCAGGCCAACCATAGCAGAAAGTACATAAAACTGAATATCAGTATCGACGTAATAGGCAGAAAAACAAATAAATATCCACACCGCAAGCATCCAAAGCAGAGATGTTCGGTTTCCGAAACGGGCAGATACTTTCCCGAATATAAATGCACCCAGAATCGCTACAAGCTGAATGATTAAAATAGTCATAATTAGCATTGTATCAGTAATTCCGAGTTCCGCTTTACCAAAAAGCGAAGCAACAATAATTATGGTTTGAACTCCCATGCTGAAGAAAAAGAATGACAACAGAAACCGGTACATGGTTTTATGCTTTCTGATGTAACCAAACACGTTGAAAACTTCATGAAATCCGCGGGTGAAAATACTTATGTCCCATTGAACTACTTTACGTTCTTCTCTCAAATAGTAAAATGCAATTTGAGAAACGCCAAGCCACCATATTCCCACAAGGATAAATGAAAGCCTTATGGCCTCCAGACTATCAGAAAATCCGAACATCTTATAATTCTGAAGGGAAAAAATATTAAAGATCAGCAACAGCATACTGCCGGCATAGCCGAATGAAAACCCTTTGGCGCTGATGCGGTCGTGGCGATCGGGTGTAGCAATTATCGGCAAAAATGAATTATAATATACCAGGGAACCAGCAAATCCTACTACTGCGAGCATCGGAAGTAAGAGTCCCAACCAGATGTTTTCGCCAGTAAAAAAGAACAATCCCACACAAGCAAAAGAACCTAACACAGTGAAAACTTTCATAAATTGCTTCCGGTATCCTCCCAGATCGGCAATTCCAGATAACGACAAAGTAAGCAGTATTACTAAAAAGTAACCCAATGCAATGGCATATTCGTACAAAACGGTGTTTTTAATATTCATCCCTATAAATGTCACCATTTCCGAGCCAAAAGCTTTGTGCGTTACCTGCTGATAAAATATCGGGTACAGCACGGTATTCACGCTTAACATATACGCGGAATTGGCTATATCGTAAGAGCACCAGGCATTTATAACTTTCTGGGAATTAACAGGCAAAACCGGTCTTTGCATATCTGTTTGTTTATTTTCCGGATAAAACTACCATTTTTATTTGAATCACATTCAGCTATCGGATCAAATTTCCCTGCTCAAAGAATTTTATTCCTTACATAGGTCTTTTTCGATACACCAAAACTTACTACTTTTGATACATTAAGGTCTGGCTCAAATGCAAAAAACAAACTTTTACATCGTACTGTTTTCAAAGATTTTAGCTTTCAATATCAGGCTACTGTTAAGGATTCGGTACACGATTAAAGTGAAAGGATTCGAAATATTGCATAAAAATTCCCCCATACTCTTTTTACCAAATCATCAGGCTTTGATTGATCCGGTGATTTTGCTCAGCCAGATCTACCGATTCTCAACAGCAACGCCTGTTATTTCAGAGAAATACTTCGACTTGCCTTTGGCAAAATGGTATTTTAAACGAATAGGAGCAGTAAGGGTCAGTGATTTAGAAACCGGCAACCGCGATACACAGGTATTGAAATCAATAACCCGCTCTGTTTTTAAAGGACTCCGGCGCAATACCAATATTGTGATATACCCCAGCGGACAGATCGCAGGGCAAGGCTATGAGAAAATTTTCAATAAAAAAGCAGCTTACCACATCGTAAGTGGCATTCCGGAAAATGTTCAGATTGTTGGCGTGCGCATAACCGGTTTGTGGGGAAGTATGTTTTCGAAAGCAAAAACAGGGAAATCACCGAATTTCGCAGTACAACTCCTGAAAGGTTTTATTTATGCATTGGCAAACCTGTTTTTCTTTTCGCCAAAACGCTTGGTAAGTATTGAATTTGAAGATATTACTATCATAGCTAAAGAAAAAGTGATTCCAGGGCAAAAAGCATTCAATTTATTCCTCGAAGATTTTTATAATCAGCAAGGCGAGCAACAAGTACTTTTCCTGAAACATATTTTTTATTTACCGCAAATGAAAAGCAAAGGCTTTTATGAATACAATCATAAAGATTCAGGAATTGATTCTGCAAACAAGAAAGAAGAAATTACCTGAAAAATGCCTTTTCAGGGACAAGGAAATTGCTGATTGAACTCTTAATAAAAGACGTTTCCTTAGAAATGTAAAATAGTTTATTTTCCACATCCCTGCCAAAAACAAGCAATTCCCTGATTGAATACTCTGGCAAATTGTTAATTATCCAATTTGCAATTATTTAATGTGAAGCACTTTCACAGACAGCTATTGATGACTTTTTATAAAAACTGAAGTGTCATAAGGGTTATCATTTATCTTTGTAAAAAACATTGCAAATCAAAACGCGCAAATAAAATGAGCTCCCGACTTGATAACCTGAGATTAAATTATAAAATCTGGCTCGAAACATCAGACCAGAATGGAATTTTAGGGGATAAAAAATGTGAATTGCTGAGGGCAATCGACGAAACCGGCTCATTGAATGATGCAATGAAAAAACTCAATCTAACCTACCGGAAAACCTGGGACAACCTCAGAAAAATAGAACGCGAACTGGGTTTCCCATTGATAAAACCAACCCGGGGAGGTGCGGATGGAGGAAGCACTATTTTAACAACAGAAGGGAAAATTCTTATTCAGGCTTTTGATAAATTTCATTCAGAGTATGACCTGGTTATCCAGCAGGGTTTTGAAAGAATACTAAATGAGTTGAAAATTCAGATAAAATAAAAGAAATCTTTGCACTGATTATTAGTATTAAAATATTGATACTTTTGCACACCGAATTGCATATTTTTGCAATTCGATCAACAAAAAAATTAGTTTTCAATTATGAACAATGCCATTTATAATTTCCCGCTTCCACTAAACGAAGCTATTATGGAATACAAAAAAGGTAGTCCCGAAAGGATATTACTCGAAAAAGAATTAACCCGGCAACTTCAGGAACCCATCGAAATTCCATTGATAATAGGTGGTAAAGAAATCCGGACCCAGCAAACAGGTGAGGTTCGTATGCCACATAAACATTCCCACATACTGGCTACCTATTACAAAGCCTCGGCTAAAGAAGCAGATGCTGCTATTGAGGCTGCGCTTGCTGCGCATAAAATATGGGCTGATCTGTCATGGACTGTCAGGGCTTCAATTTTGTTGAAAGCGGCTGAATTAATTTCAGGGAAATACCGGCCACTAATGAATGCGGCAACCATGCTGGGACAGAGTAAAAATATTTTTCAATCGGAAATTGATGTGGTATGCGAAACAATTGATTTCCTGAAATTTAACGCCTATTTTGCTACACGGATTTATGAAATGCAGCCACAGTCGGCATTTAACCAGTTAAACAAAATGGAGTTCCGTCCGTTAGAAGGGTTTGTATTTACCGTGAGCCCGTTCAATTTTACTTCTATCGCTTCGAACCTGAATATGGCCCCGGTTATGATGGGCAATACAACTGTATGGAAACCAGCCACTACATCATTGCTATCCAATTATTACCTGATGAAGATATTCCAGGAGGCCGGTTTACCTGATGGCGTAATTAATTTTATACCCGGAAATGGAGCTCTGATCGGGAAACAAGTACTACAATCGCCTGATCTTGCCGGAATCCATTTCACCGGTTCAAATAATACCTTCAACAGTCTGTGGAACGAAGTAGCAATGCATCTGCAACACTACAAATCATATCCACGTTTAATTGGTGAAACCGGCGGCAAGAACTTTTTATTTGTTCATCCATCCTCATCAGCAAAGGAAGTAGCCGTAAATGCCTACAGGGGTGCATTTGAATACCAGGGGCAGAAATGCTCTGCCGTTTCGCGTATGTATGTTCCCGAGTCACTCTGGCCATCAGTGAAAAACGAATTGCTTAAAATATGCTCGGACGCAAAAATGGGTGATGTAACAGATACTGACAATTTCATAAATGCGGTGATTGACGAAAAATCATTTGACAATATTGCGAATTACATTCTGTATGCTCAAAAATCGGACGATGCCGATGTTATAGCTGGTGGCAAAGGAGATAAGTCGGTTGGGTATTTTATTGAACCAACAATTATTGTTACCACAAATCCGAAATTCAGAACCATGGAAGAAGAGATTTTCGGTCCGGTGCTTACTGTATTTGTTTATCAGGACGACAAACTGCAGGAAACCATTGACTTATGTAATACTACTTCCCCTTACGGACTTACTGGTGCAGTTTTTTCCCGCGACAGGGTAGCGGCTTCAGCAATGTGTGAACAATTACGATACGCTGCCGGCAACTTTTATATTAATGACAAACCAACGGGCGCCATCGTAGGGCTTCAGCCTTTTGGCGGTTCCAGGGCTTCAGGAACCAATGATAAAGCCGGTGGCGAATTTAATCTGATACGTTGGATCAGCCCACGTACCATTAAGGAAACATTTTTACCGGCAACCGAGTTTCGGTATCCCTATATGATTGATTAATACTTTAAACCACAAATAATAAATGAGAACAGAATTAAAAAACCTTGGTATTGAGGAAGTAAATAATGGTGCTTCGACAGGAAGCCAATGGCTGACAACCCATGGAGATGAAACCGGTTCATACTCCCCGGCTGATGGCTCGCTTATTGCAAAAGTTAAAAATGCAACTATCGAAGATTATGAGCACCTGATGAGCACGGCACAGAAGGCTTATCTCGAATGGCGCATTGTACCGGCACCAAAACGGGGAGAAGTTGTGCGACAGATCGGCGATGCTTTGCGGCGGCATAAAGAAGATCTCGGCTACCTTGTATCGCTCGAAATGGGTAAAATTTATGAGGAAGGACTTGGTGAAGTGCAGGAAATGATTGATATCTGCGAATTCGCGGTCGGACAGTCGCGTTTGCTCAACGGGGCTACCATGCATTCCGAACGACAGTTTCACAGGATGTACGACCAATATCACCCTTTGGGGATTGTTGGCATTATAACATCTTTTAATTTCCCGGTTGCCGTTTGGGGATGGAACTCAATGCTGGCAGCTATTGCCGGCGATGTTGTTATCTGGAAACCAAGTTCCAAAACTCCGCTTTGCGCTATTGCCGTTCAAAAAATAATTTCAGAAACTCTGGTTGCCTGCGGTGTTCCTGAAGGTGTTTTTAACCTGATTATTGCCAAATCCAACGTTTTAGGCGATAATTTAGCTGCCGACAGGCGTATTCCTTTGATCTCGGTAACCGGATCGACAGCGGTAGGCAAAAGAGTAGCTTCAATTGTCGGACAGCGGCTTGGCAAAACAATTCTGGAACTGGGTGGAAATAACGCTGTTATCATTTCGCAACACGCCGATTTGGATATGACTCTGCAATCCGTTGTTTTTGGGGCGGTAGGTACCTGCGGACAACGCTGCACAAGCACAAGGCGATTAATTATTCACGAAAAGGTATATAATGAAGTCAAAGAACGTTTGATCGCGGCCTATTCCAGTATAATAAACCGGATTGGTGACCCTCTTGAAAGAAATACGCTGATAGGTCCACTGGTAGATGAACACGCGGTTGCAAATTTTAGCAATGCCCTTACTGAAGTTCAGCATGAAGGCGGGAAAATCCTGTTCGGCGGACAGCTGCTTAAAGGTGGAAATTATGCATCAGGCAATTATGTTGTTCCTGCAATTGTTGAAGCTGAAAACCATTATAGTAAAGTTCAGGAAGAAACATTTGCTCCTATTTTATATATCATAAAATACAAAACAATTGAAGAAGCTATTGCGCTGAACAACGCTGTTCCGCAAGGATTATCATCCTGCATTTTTACTGAAAACCTTGTTGAATCGGAAAAATTCCTTTCGGAAACCGGTTCGGATTGCGGTATTGCAAATGTGAACCTTGGGACTTCGGGTGCTGAAATCGGTGGGGCATTTGGAGGTGAGAAGGACACAGGTGGCGGACGCGAATCAGGATCAGATGCATGGAAAGCGTATATGCGCCGTCAGACGAATACAATAAATTTTAGTGGTCAAACTGCACTGGCACAAGGCATTACTTTCGATTTTTAAAAAGCTGACTATTTTAGAAAATAGAGGCTATTTCGATTTCGGGATAGCCTCTTTTTAGTTTTATAAAAGCGGCAGCATCCTTTATTTGTTAGCCAAATTAGTAAAATTTAGGAATAGGGAATAGACCATATGATATAGAAAGCCGAAACCATCAAACTAAAATTTCCATTTCATTAAAGTTTAAACATAGCTTACTAAACCTGAATAAGCAATCCTGGATACACAAAACATCCATAACACCTAAAAAATCAATCAGCGGTGGTGCAGTCTAAAACATCATATTTTAAAGCTTTTACAACCTTTTTAAATAGTTCGAATTAATTCAAAAAAAATATCATCCCAATCACATTATGAATACTTTTGCACCTTTGTTTTCAGCCGGATTTCTGATGGAAGAAAAGTAAAAATCCGGCAGGTTTCAAAAAAAAAAATTAAGGATAAATCATTGTTTCGCAGGATAAACACTATTCTCAGGAATTTTTAAAATTCCGGGCATCTGTTTGGCAGGATCCTGTGATTTTGAGCAAAGGCTTTTTAGTTTCGTAAGTTAACAGTTATAATTTCCGAAAGCCGCGCTAAGGCTTTATCCGGTGCTTCAAAATACTGGGCGATCAGCATGCTCAATAAATCCTTACTTCCACGATTTTAATGTTTGAAGTGTAATAGTTTCACTAAATGACTAAGAACCTGATTAAAACTACGCGTTTTCAAATGAGAAAAACAGAAAACAAACTCCGCATACTACTAATTGACGACAACACTACTGATCGCCAGTATATTATCAATACAATTCAAAACACTGAACACGGGTTTGTTACTCTCGTGGCCAATAGTCAGGAGGATTTTGAACTTCATCTTAAAGCCCGCGATTTCGATGTAGCAATAAGTGAAACAAATAGCTTCGGATATGCCGATCTGCAGGTTTTGCTAATGTTAAAACAACAGGCACCAGAAATCCCAGTACTAATATACTCCCGCAATACATCTGTCGAAATTGCTGTGAAATCAATAAAAATCGGTGCTGCGGATTACATTACCAAATCACCTGATCATTTACAGAATCTTGTTTCTTCTGTTGTTGATATTCTATCGACTCCAAATGCAAGTATTAATGGAGAACTCTCTAACAGTATTACATCTAATAAGCGCATATCAGAGCAACTACGAAAACTCTCAATGGCAGTTCACCAAAATCCGGTTTCGATTGTTATTACGGATTCGGATGGTAATATTGAATATGTAAACCCTAAATTTTCGATACTTACCGGTTACGAATCTCATGAAGTTATTGGTAAGAACCCAAGTCTTTTAAAATCAGGCAACACATCAGCTGAAGAATATAAGCTGCTCTGGAAAACCATTAAGTCGGGCAATGAGTGGCATGGAGAATTTCAGAACTGCAAAAAAAACGGAGAAATCTACACAGAGTCCGCATCTATTTCGCCAATTGCCGATGAAAACGGAATCATTACACATTTTGTTGCAACAAAAGAAGATATAACGGATAAAAAACATGCCGAGAAACTTATTAAAACCTTAAGCCGTGCCATCGAACAGAGTCCGGCCTCCATTATAATTACTAACGACAAAGGCAAGATTGACTTCGTGAATACCAAATTCAAGTCCTTCATGCAATATACCGAACAGGAGGTGTTAGGGAGAAATCCACGCATATTTAATCCGCAACATTCAACAGCTGAAGAGTATGACCAGATGTGGAAAACGCTTCAGTCGGGCAAACTGTGGCAAGGCGAAAACCAGAACCGCAAAAAAGACGGAACCCTGTTTTGGGAAAATGTCAGTATTTCTCCTTTGATGGATGAAAACGGTATCATCAGCAATTATATACTTATCATGGAGGATATTTCGGAAAAGAAAAAAATGCTCGATGATTTGATTATTGCAAAAGAAAAAGCGGAAGAGAGCGAAGAAATATTTGATCAATTTATGAAACACAGCCCGTTTTACGTGTTTTTCAAAGATGACAGAATCCGCTCAGTCCGCTTGAGTCATAATTACGAAAAAATGTTAGAATTGCCAATGAATGAACTACTTGGCAAAACTATGTTTGAACTTTTCCCTTCCAAATTAGCTAAAAAAATGGTGGAAGATGATTTGAAGATTTTGTCTGAAAATCAGGTCTTTGAAGTTGAAGAAGAATTTAATGGCAAATATTTTACAACAATAAAATTTCCTATTCATATGAATGGGAAGCCCCGCTTTTTAGCCGGATTTACACTTGATATTTCGGAACGCAAACAGTCCGAATTAATGCTGAAAGAAAAAAATGAGCAATTAATATTAGCCATTGAAAAAGCAAAAGAAAGTGACCGGTTGAAAACTGCTTTCCTTGCCAATATGAGCCATGAGATCCGAACCCCAATGAATGGCATACTAGGATTTACCGAGTTGCTCAAAACACCGGATCTTTCGGGTATAAAACAGCAGGAATTTATTTATCTCATCAGGAAAAGTGGTGAGCGAATGCTTAACATCATTAACAATATTATCGATATCTCAAAAATTGAGTCGGGACAGATGGAGGTATCTTTCTCAACAACAGATATTAACGAGCAGATCGAGTATTTGCATTCATTTTTTAAAACAGAAACCGATCAAAAAGGATTGAAGATTTTCTCATCGGTAACTTTGCCATCGGCACTTGCAAAAATCAAAACCGACAAAGAGAAAGTATATGCCATTCTTACAAATCTGGTTAAAAATGCTGTAAAATTTACACCAGTCGGATCAATCAGATTTGGATATGAATTAAAAAATGATAACCTCGAATTTTACGTTAAGGATACCGGTGTCGGAATTTCGCAGCAACAGCAGGAGTATATTTTTGAACGGTTCCGGCAAGGCAACGAATCGCTTGCCCGCAAACACGAAGGAGCAGGACTGGGATTATCAATTACCAAGGCATATGTTGAAATGTTGGGTGGCAAAATATGGGTCGAAAGTGAATACGGGAAAGGATCGGCATTTTATTTTACTATCCCTTATGTAGCAGGAGAAGAATTAACAAATTCGCAACCAAAAGTTCCGGTTCATACTACCAAAGAACCTCTGCAGAAACTGAAAATTTTAATTGCCGAAGACGATGAATTTTCAGCCATGCTCATTACAAAGGCAATTCAGCCTTTCTGTAAAGAATTATTCGTGGCCGGAAATGGAGCCGAAGCTGTTGAGGAACTTCGCAAATATCCTGATATTGATTTAGTTCTTATGGATATTTCGATGCCAATAATGGATGGCTATGAAGCAACAAAAAAGATAAGAAACTTTAATCAGAATGTGATAATAATTGCACAAACGGCCTATGGTTTAATGGGTGACAAGGAAAAAGCCTTAGCCGCAGGATGCAACGATCATATTTCTAAACCTATAAAGAATAAGGATCTTTATGGTCTCATTTTAAAGCATTTCGATGGTGCTGTAAGTGCAAGAAGTTAGTAAAAGAAATTGGCAAATTGCAGTAACTATCCTAATATCCGCTGAACGATAACCTCCAAAAAAATAACTTCTCAATACCTCGAAAATAAAAGTATAAAATCTGCATATCAAACAATCTGTTATAAAATTAATCAGGAAATGATGAAATTAAAACTTGAATACATTAAATATTAATTAATTTCGCACCTGTTAAAGTTTATCGAAACAAATCTCACACATAAAATGAAACTCGACAAAATCTTTGGTTTTCTGGTTCCCAAGGACCGCAAGTTTTTCCCTCTCTTTAACGAAGCCGCTGACAATCTTGTTTTGGCTTCAGAGCTCTTAATCAAGCTAATACGAGAATCGGACCTGGAAAAAAGACAAGATTATATGAAAGCTATCAAGGATGCTGAGCATATAGGCGACGATCTTACACGCAAACTAATGGATGAACTTAACGGAACATTTATTACACCTTTCGACAGGGAAGATATCCATGAACTTGTGAGTAAAATGGATGGCGTTGTTGACTATATCAATGCCGCATCCAAAAGGATACATTTCTATAAATTATCAGTATTCCCTAAGGAATTTGTATTAATTGCCGATCTTATCCACGCAGCAAATAAGGAAATTCAGTTTGTACTGCGAAGTGTTAAAAATGTGAATGATTTCAAAGATTATTCCGCATCCTGCCAAAAAATAGGCGAAATGGAAAGTGAAGTTGACGATATTTACCAATCGTACCTTGCCAACCTTTTTGAACATGAAATCAATGCAATCGACCTGATCAAGAAACGTGATATACTTACAGCTCTTGAGAAAGCTATTGATAAATGTGATGATGTAGCTAATGTATTTTCGACCCTTGCTGTTAAAATGGGATAAACAGCAATCCGGATTTCCTGGTAAAAAAAATAACGAAATACTGAAAATTTCAACAGATCAATATTTTTCCAATGGACTTCACTCTACTAATTGTAATACTTACGCTTGCCTTTCTGTTCGATTTTATTAATGGATTTCACGATGCGGCAAATTCAATAGCCACTATTGTTTCAACCAAAGTACTGACGCCATTTCAGGCAGTATTATGGGCTGCCTTTTTTAATTTTCTGGCTTATGCCATTTTCGAACTTAAAATTGCTGATACAATAGCAAAAGTAGTAGATACCAATGCCATTACACTCCACGTGATCCTTGCCGGTATTATAGCCGCAATCATTTGGAATTTACTAACATGGTATCTTGGAATTCCTTCCAGCTCTTCACACACACTTGTAGGCGGTTTTGCCGGGGCCGCCATCGCCCACGCTGGATGGGGAGTTGTTCATTCCGGATTAATACTCAAAATTGCTGCATTCATATTCCTTGCCCCTATTCTTGGAATGATCATTTCGTATTTTATTTCCGTCCTGTTATTGAATTTATTGAAGAATGGAAATCCACACATACTGGATAAATATTTTAAACAACTACAGCTGCTTTCGTCGGCGCTTTTCAGCCTCGGACACGGGGGAAACGACGCACAGAAAGTTATGGGTATTATTGCTGCAACATTAATGGTTTATTTTCATGGCGTCAATCCATCGGATATTCCTGAATGGGCTCATATTACTATGGTTAATGGCAAAATACATGCAATACCGCATTGGGTTGTTTTTGGCTGTTATGCTGCAATTGGTGCCGGTACCTTATCGGGTGGATGGCGAATCGTAAAGACAATGGGTACAAAAATCACCAAACTAACTCCTTTCGAAGGAGTTACGGCCGAGACAGCAGGTGCTCTTCTTTTATTTGGTACTGACGCTTTCGGCATTCCGGTAAGTACTACACATACCATAACCGGGGCTATTATGGGGACCGGTTTATCAAAACGGGTAACAGCCGTTCGCTGGGGAGTTACTATCAATTTGTTGTATGCATGGATACTGACAATTCCTGTTTCGATGGGAATTGCTGCACTTGTATATTATCTATTCGTTTGGCTTGGATGGAGTTAGGCATTTTATGCTTCTTCTATTTGCATTTATAGATCCGGATACAGTTATTTAAATCTTCTGAGATAACGTAACCCGAAAATAATCATCCTGCCTCATCCTCTTAAAAAAAGCTTGCTTTTCTACCCTAATTTAATTAGCTTTGCGTTACTACGTTTTGCTTGTTTGCATATTTATTTTAATTGCAAAGAAAGATGCAAAGGGTCTGGAAAATACTATTTTTCATTTTGCTGCTATTCCTGCTCACATATGCTGGCCTGATTATTACAACCTTACTTGCACAACCTCATACCGAACGTCTTGTATTCGAAAAGCACAGTGGCACAGCATTGGTTATAACAGGTGCAGCAGCACGCATAGTTCAGGAAGCAGCTCTGCTCGAAAACCTGCAGAAAGAGGGCTGGTTAGCTAATATTTGTTTTATTTCAGGCACAAGTTCAGGTGCTATAAATACTGTTATGCTTAATGGAATCCTTGAAAAAAAATTCACCTGGGAACGCTATCTTTCTATTTTGTTTAACGTTTCTAACCACGACATATTTATCCGCAATGGGAAGTCGCTTCCTGTTAACAACGAACCACTTCAAAAGCTGCTGGAGAAGGTTGTTAACGACAGCCTCGAATATAAAAGTATTGGTGATCTGCCATACCAGAGCTCTATATCTATTTCAGCCGTAGACTTATTGCCCCCGTTTTCGGCAACTTACCGGCTATGTAATTTACAAATTAACAACGAAAGTAATCCGGCTTTTAACCTGGTTGAAACCTTACTGGCATCAACAGCAATTCCAATTCTCTTTCCGGCAGCCCACTTCCATGAATCGTTCGGATTGCCAAAATCATCCTATGTTGACGGAGGTTTTTCCAATGACCACATTCCATATGAAGCGGTTTTGCAGTTTGAGAAATTCAGAGGTTTTGGTGTGGATACCCTTATTATTGTCAGCCGCAAAAGCGATACAAGGCAAGGGATAGAGCATGAAGTTGAGAAATTCGGAAATTCCGATTCCAAAACATTAGACAAGTTAAGTTACTGGATTGACAATCTGGCAATGAATGGCTTTATACGCAGCATGAAAGAGATTCAAAAGGATTACCCCGAGCTGGCAGCTCGCACGTTTGTATATATCCCTGATTTTGAAGAAAATTTTGCGTTGTTAGACTTCACTGAAATGAAACACCAATATGATGTAACGGCCACCTGGGCTGAAACTCATAAACCGGTTCCTCTAAGCCAATTCCTGAAAGATAATGAACGGGCGGGGAAATAAAGAAATGTAAAATGGTTTCTAACTTAAATTGTAAGCGGATTAAAATAATGTTTACATTTGCATCGTGTACGATATAATCGCAAGCGCAACAAATTAACTTTATTTTCAATTCTGGCACAAAATGCTGGAAGCGGAATTACCTATAAACCAAAACATGAACCAATCATTTTATGATTTCACAGCTAAAAGCCTCCAGGGAAAAGAAGTCCGGATGGATACTTTTAGAGGAAAAACAATACTTGTTGTAAACACTGCCAGCAAATGCGGATTAACACCCCAATACGAGGGTTTGGAGAAACTTTATCAGAAATACTTAGACAAAGGTCTGATTATTCTGGGCTTCCCTTGTAACCAATTTGCCAATCAGGAATCAGGTGATGAGAAATCCATTGCCGAAGGATGCCTAATAAACTATGGTGTAAGTTTTCCGATGTTTGCCAAAATTGACGTAAACGGAGAGAATGCCCATCCTATTTACAAGTATTTAAAGAATGAGCTTAAAGGATTGTTAGGCAGCAAAATAAAATGGAATTTCACCAAGTTTCTAATAGATGCAAACGGCAAACCTGTTAAAAGATTTGCACCCATAACTAAACCTGAAAAAATCGACAAATACCTCGAAAGTATTTTAAACTAGATTTACAGTTATTACCTTTATTAACCTGAATTAAAATGAATTTCCCTCAACTGAAACTGGGCAATCAACTTTGTTTTCCGGTATATGCTGCATCAAGGCTGATTATCAGGGAATATCAGCCATACCTGAACAAACTTGGCATAACATATCCTCAATACCTGGTGCTTATGATCCTTTGGGAAACGGACACTATTACAGTGAATGAAATTTCTAATAAACTGATTCTCAATACCAATACCATAACTCCGCTACTGAAACGGATGGAAACGCTGGGAATTATAGAACGGCACCGTTCCGAAAATGATGAGCGTAAAGTAATCATTAATTTAACTCCAAAAGGTAAACTAATGCAGGTTGATGCGGCGATAATCCCTGAGAAACTTGCAGCAGGACTAATTTCGGATACAATAAAAGCAGAGGAGTTAATTGATCTGAAACACAAACTTGATGTCATTATCAATTACCTGAATGAGAAAAATAAAACAGTATAACATTTTTTATCCTGCTTTCAACTAATGACTTATCTTATAGTTACTTATGCTTTTCTGCCGAACCAGGCTTTTTAAAACATTCACAATTGATATCATTCCAAAGAAACCGGGAACATATTATGTGACCCTTATAAATAGCCGAAGCCGACCTCCTGCAATGAGATCAGCTCCGACGCACTTCCATCTTGATAGGCACAAAAGTATATATATTTTTCTGTTTTGGTAAATCCACAAGAAATTTTTCATTCAATATCGATGCATTGGCGCATCCTCCACATTATGAGCGTAAAATCCGGTATACTTGTTTTGCAGCACAGCAAAAGAGGCTGTCACCATTAGGTAGCAGCCTCTATTAGTTAACAAGTTTGTAAAATAAGCAGCTATTTGAGTTGCAGCTTTTTCAGTATGTCTTTTGCTTCCTGTTGATGGAAATTATCAGGATCAGAAGCAACAACAGTAAATTGGCCGTTAGCTTTATCTTTCTGATTATTTTTCAGGTAGCAAAGGCCCAGGTACCATTCGGCATGTTCGATATAGAGGTTGTCGTTGTGTTCGATTATCGTGTTAAATGCTTTAATCGAGTTGTCATAATTCTGAGTTTCGATGTTCGAAATCCCATAATAAAACCAGACAGCAATGTTCGAATTGTCTTTATCGAGTATGCTTTTGAATAATAAAGAGGCGGTTCGGTAATCCTTTAGCTGGAACTTTATAACTGCCTCAATTATATTCTGGTCGCCACGGGTTAGATCAATAATGTTCTCCGAAGTATAATACTCTGAAAAAAGTGAATCATTAGAGAGGTTTCGGGGCGTTTGCAGATACAATGTAGCGGCAACAGCACACAACGCCAGCAACGAAGCGGCGGCGTACCACCATTTCCGGGTATTCATGCGAATTACCGGAACTTCGGCTTTTGTGATACTACCTTCATTGATAGCCGCTATTAGCTTTCGGCGCAAATCGATAATATCTTCATGTAACAGAGCTGAATCAATGGCTTGTGAAACCTTCAACTCCTCGGCCAGGGCAGGATTTGACCGCAATTCCTCCCTGAAGGCGGCCTTCTCAGGAGGGGCCATCTCATTGGCAAGGTACTGCTCAATGGTGGCGGAGTGTTTTAACGGATTTTTCATTTGGTTAAATTTAAACAATAAGGGTTAACTGTAAAAAAATTCACTTTATATTGCTGGTGATCAATCTTCAGGTTCCATACCTGGCTTTCAATTTTACAATTCTGCATTTAAAATTCCAACATGGTTTTTTAACAGAGCGTGTGAATTTATCCTAAGAGCTAACAGCAAAGCGGAAGAGTACTATGGTACAGCGTTATTGTTGCCTCTGCGATATTTTGCTAATTAAATTCTTCGTTTTCAAAGCAGCTAAACTATTAATTTTATGCAGTTTAGTATCTATCAATTTTTCGTTTGGCCTTCTATCAGAGTTACAGATTCAGCAAACTTTATAAGTTCATTTATTAAAAGAACGGAGAAAATCTATTGGTTACATTAATTTTTATAGTCTGTTAACTGATTTGAAATGAACAAAATAGTCATAACGGTATTCAATTCTTCAATATCAGTTGCAAGGATTCCTGTTTTGGAAAAGTATGTTAATCCGATGAATGATGAAACTATTATTTAAATCTCAGTCCGTTGAAATTTGCTTTCACCATTAACTGAGATATACTCCTTTGTTATATAATCCAGATTTTTCAAAAAGGTGATACCATTTTAAGAAATATTTTCAATTTTCTTGTAAAATAAATTATATAACACTCTATTACAAACACTTAGCATTGTCCACAATTATCGGCAATCATAGATGATTTGGCAAGTTTAGAACATAATGAACGGAATAAAGGCGTTGAACCGGGTTAAATGAATTCATTTGCTTTTGTTGAATGAAAATTCAAAACCCTGAGTTTCATACAATTTCTCAATGATTTTCATTGTTTGATCAGTAACTGCTTATCAAAATCGATATTTTCGTATTTTCGTGATATTATTTTTGCGCCAAAAATGACAACCCTTGAGAGTACATCTGTAAAAAAACTGATTTCTGATTTAGCCTCGGAAGGATTTTCATTTCATGAGGATTATGACGAAATTAACGAATATCGTTTTGGCAAGTTATTCAAAAGGCGCAAACTCAACAACGTAGTATTTGAGAAAGAAGGAGTTATACTCAAAATTTACAATGATTTATTTTTCAGAGTAACAGGATTATCGCACACCTTTGATGAAAATTTACAGAAACCGGTAACTGTTTCGGATGATGAATTTTACCAGATGCAAAAGCATATTATCAAATACAGATATGATCAACACCTGAAAAAGATGCTGCCGTTAGACAATGAGATAGTGACAACTGCGGTAACTCAACCTTAAATTTCAGAAACATTTCCAGCTTTACAGCAATCCTAATTAAAATTTCACTCCGGATTAGTGCCGGCTTAAGTAAACATCTTGTATCTGGCGTGGAAACTGAGCGCTGCCACAACTTTTAATGCTGATGAAAATCAGGCCTGCCTTCAAAACCACCGCGCTGTTGCTCCTGTGGCATTTTACCACTGAATTTCCTGAGGTTATACGTGAACGACAGCATAAAGTATTGCTGCAAAACTTCGGTATTAGAATCTTCAATATAAGTATCGGCCACTACACGGCTCAAACTTGTATTTTCATTCAGGATGTCGTAACATAACAATTTGATTTCGCCAGCTTTGTTTTTGAATATTTTCTTTCCAAAATTAACATTCCAAAGAGTATAACGGCTTGAAGTATTTGACGATAAATAGTTGTAATCCTGATAAGTAACTGAGTTCTGAATAAAAAAGCCTTTCCAGAATTCCCAGTTAAACTGCAGTGATCCAATCTGGAAGAAATAGTTGTTGTTCAGCTCTGGTTGAATTGAATTCTCCACCAGGTTGTAATTGAGATTGTATGAAATTGTAAAATCAAGTTTTTCGCTGATGTTGCTGCTGAGCACTGTACCCAGGTTTATGCCGTAAGTATTAGAAGTATTGGTTTCGGCATTAATAAGACTGGGAAGCTTGTTGTAACTCACACCGGTATTAAAGTTAATATTGCTCTTGATTGGCTTTATTGGAAATCCTACTGTAATCAGTGCACGGGTGTTCCAGGCGCCATCAAGGTTTGTCGGGATTGAAAGTTGTCTGCCTTTCTTCACTTCCTGCCCATTTATGAGTGTATCGTTGGCAGTTCGGAAGGTTGCATTTCCGATATAATCCGAAGTTTTCTGAAAAAACAGCATCCCGAAGAGGTTTGTAGTTTTATCCTTGTTGGAGGTAGAAATCCGTGCCATGGTAAAATGCCTGATTTCCTGGTTGAGTTGCGGATTACCTGTTGTTAGTAAAATCGGATTTGAATTATCAATGACCTTTTGCAACTGCGAAATCGACGGCGCGTTAGTGCTTGCACGGTATACTACCCTTAAATTTGTGGTATTGGTAAACTTATAATTAAACATCAGATTAGGCAACACATTGTTAAAATAACGCTCCGTCGAATCCGGCAGAGGGAAACTCGTTTTTCCATCAAGGCTTGCATACTGATAATTGATTCCTGCATTGAGATTCGTTTTCTCGGTTTTGTATAAGTATCCTGCACCTGCACGATGGGTAATGTAATGGTTTGAATAAATATTCGACAGCAACGTATCGAATTGTGTATATTCCCTTACATCACTGGCATAATTGTAGGTCTTCTTATCGTTATCATTTTCGGACCACGACAGGGTATAATTTAGCTGTACCTGGCTGTTTTTGCCAACAGGCTCTGTATAAACCAGATTCGACGACAGTGAAAGTCCATTGGTTATTGTTTTTGCATATTGATCAATTGAATCATTGATTTCACCTGTTAATTGCTGATAGTAAACACTTTGCGAATTCACATAGCTATCCCTGTCACGATTAGTAAAGCCTGTTCCCAGGTTTAGCGAAACAGTCCTTCCCTTTTTATTAAACTTATGACGGTACAACAAATCGTTATTGAAATTATACCCTATCGCATCGCTCTTATTTTTATTAAAGGAAGTATTTACAAGGTTTTGTTCCAGGTAATCATGGGTTAAAGCCGTTTGGGCATTGAAATAACTATCAGAGAAATTATCCTGGAGGCTGAGCCGGGGTGTTAGAATAATCGAATTGTTCGAATCGATATTGTACTCAATTCGCGCATTAAACCTGTGGTTGGAATTATCAGTGGTCGAATTACTTTGTTCCTGGTAATACTGGCTTGCATCGCCTCCCAGAATATACTGCCTGTCGGAGATTTTATTGGTAGTATTTATTCCGTTGTTCCAAAAATAACTTGCATTCAGTGTCAACTTTGTTCCCCAGGCATCAGTATAGTTTACACCAATAGCGTTCGTTGTAAAAACGCCACTTTGCGGTCCAGCCTGGAAACTTTGTCCGCCTCCGCCCCTTCCACCCATACCAGGCTGACGGCCACCGCTGCTGCCAACAACATCGTCAGCCGAAAAATTCTGCTGGTTCACATTATTACTCATTCCGAGTAAAGTTAGTCGACGGGTGCCGTTGAAGAAATTCATATTGGCACCAAGCAGGTAGCGCTCATCGGTTCCGTACCCGGCAGAAAATTTCCCGAACTGACCGGTGTTTTTAGCATTTTTAGTCACAATATTAATGGTTTTCTGACCGCTTCCGTCATCGAAACCCGTCCATGCAGCCTGGTCACTAAGCTTATCAAAAACCTGGATTTTATCAACTACTTCGGCAGGCAGGTTTTTAAGCGTTACCGAAGGATCATCGCCAAAAAATTGTTTCCCGTCAACCAATATTTTTTTTACGTCTTCGCCATGTGCTTTAACAGTGCCATTTTCGATGGTAATGCCTGGCATTTTTTTTATAAGATCTTCGGTGGTAGCATCTTCGCTGACTTTAAAAGCTGCTGAATTGTATTGCGTTGTATCACCTTTTTGTTCGGCACGGACAGCAACGCCGCTAATGTCTACTTCACCCAGAGTAGTGGAAGAAGGCTTAATTGAAATCACACCAATATTTTCCATTTTACCGCCGGCGCCAACATTTCTCCGGAAGGTTTCGAAACCTACATAAGTGATTTCCAGCACATGAGGACCTTTGGCAAGTTTTGTAAATTCAAACTCTCCTTGTTTCCCGCTCGACGTATATTTGAATTGCAGCGTATCGCGCACACTCGTTAGTTTAACAGTAGCTCCAACGAGTGGCTGCTGATCGTCAGCATTTACAAGTGAACCGGCAATCCGGAATTCCTGAGCGAAAGCAGTGCCTGAAAAAGCAAACAGGATGAAGATGAGAAGCGGAAAGATTTTATTCATTAAGACAAGGATTATTTTTTGACAAAAATACTCCTCATTAGATTGTAAAAACAGGGGAAAGATTAATCTTGATGAAAATAAAAATTTAAGACATTTTTGCCTTGAAAAACTTCGGATAAGTCTTTTCTACTCCTAGATCTTTGAGAGAGTTCATTTGGGCTTTTAATTCTGAATTAATCCGTCAATAAATTGTATCTAGTTGGTCTAGATCGTTGATTTAAAGTAGAAGTTGATCACGGAATATCAAATTGATTCATACTTTCAAAACAATTGAGATTGTTTTTGTGTAATTCGAGAAAAGCTTCTTTGCCTCCGGTCAATTTTAGCAGTTTCTCAGCTTCGACAAAGGTTTCAGCACCATACACGATAGAATTGTATGATGAGTGTGCCCAATCTTCGAATCCCTTGCAAAAGCCATGATGGATAGGATTGCGGTGTGTGTAAACAACTGAACTCAGGAAATGGGGCTTATTGTAAATCGGTTCGCGCTTGAAATTTTTGATAAAAAGTGAACCCATACGGCTATAAACCTTATTAAACGATTGCGTATAACTACTAAAGAGATTAGAGAATTGTTTCGAAAGAAATTTTTCTATTTCGTCATCGCTGATCGTCTGGTCTTGATCTTGTCCAAAGTTTTGAACTTTGGACAAGATGATCGCCAGCGAATCTTTTTTTCTTCGAATCAATTCTTCTATAACCTCGCGTTTTCGTATTCGTACTACCAGGTGGAAATGGTTCGGCATCAGGCAGTAAGCGTAGGTTTCGGCAACAGGCGAAATATGCAAACAGTATTTCTCAAGGAAAAACCTGTAGTTTTCAGCTTCCCGAAAAACGTTTTCGAACCCGTTGGCATGGTTATAAATATGAAAACTGGTATCTGGAATTAGTGGTTGCATCAGTTCAAATTTGGATAATCATACATTTTACACTCAGTGCTGCTTTCACACTGTTGGCTTCTGTATCATCTATCAACACTACAAAAATTCAGGGCATTCATGACATCTGACTTCCCTTTCCTGATACATTTTAAGATTCCTTTTAATATACATCCAACCTTCCTGACAACCTGATCTGTTCCTTCAAAAACTCATTGAAACTACTTTGAGTTAAAAGACTCTCGATGTTCAGATGCATACGGTAACGCCAGTAATGGTTTGGATTTCCGGGATGATTTATCCGCTCGGCATGTGCATCGGGCAGACGCAAAGTTTCGTCCATTCCAAGCAGATCCTGTATCGGGAAAACAGCCCACATACTTGGCGAATACAGGTGCTGAATAATAATTTGCCTTACAATATCCGTATTACATTCTGCCGGGGCAGCACCTTGATTGCCTAGTATTTCGTTGTAAAATTTCTGAGTTTGTCCCCGGTCTTCTTCCCACCAGCCCCTCACGGTCGAAGTGTCGTGCGACGAAGGCGTGGCTACCGAAAGGTAAGGATATGCAGCAGGATGTCCGAAAGCGATTTTTGGATTTTTGGGCATGCGCTGCACTTCGAGGCTCAGGATTCCTAATTCGTTCATCACACTTGGCACGCAGGCAGGAACCATTCCCAAATCTTCGCCGCAAAGGAGCATATTGGTGGCTTTCTTAATTACCGGAAGTTTTTCCATGGCCTTAGCCCGCCAGAATTCTTCGTTGCGGTGATAGAAATAATCGAGGTATATTTCGTTTAACACATGCTTGGTATGCCCATCCAGTTCCTGGTACGAACGGGTAAAATGAAGTGCGTTGCGCGGGAAAAACGCATTGCCGTCAGTACCGGGTGCCTGTAAAAATAAAACTTCCGAAATAAGCGAATATAAACCCTGCACTATTCGTTCGAGACGGTTACGCATTTCGGGACTTGTATCCGGCTCAGCTGTAAGTTTATCCTCAATTTTACGTTGTGTATCGTAATCAGGATGAAGATTGTAGCAACCCGGGGCATACTCGGTAAGGTAATTTGATTTTACAAATTCCGTAAGATCGCCAAAGCGTTCCCAAAGGAAATGCTCGCGGATGTAAGGCTTGCAAAAACGCTGTTCGTCGAACCAGATGCCGCGATTCTGCAGTTCATCACGATAGTATGGAATGCTTGGATTAAAATATCCCAGCAATCCCTCGACCTGCGATGCCGGAATTTCCCAGATGCGGAAAAACCCCAGAATATGATCGATACGGAAAGCATCGAAATATCCCGAAAGCTGCTGCAATCGTTGTTGCCACCAGGCATAGTTATCTTTTGCCATTTCTTGCCAGTTGTAGGTCGGGAAGCGCCAGTTTTGTCCTTTGTTCGAAAAATCGTCGGGAGGAGCGCCGGCCTGGCAATCCATGTGGTAAAGATGCGGGCTCAGCCATGCATCCACGCTGTTGCGGAAAATTCCAATCGGGATATCACCTTTTAGAACTACACCTTTCGACCTGGCATATTCAGCCGCTTCCAGTAACTGTTTAAAAGCATGATACTGAATAAAATAATGTACGGCGATATCGTCGAAATGTGCCGAATTTTTATCAGTTAAAACTGCCAGCAAATCTGCAGATGGTTTACTGTAAATACCCCAGCGGCTGAAATCGGGTGTATTAAAAAGATCGCGCAGATAAGAAAATGCAGCATACGGCCTGAGCCAGTGGTCATTTGCTTCGAAAAACGAAAGAAATGCCGGATCATTGAGAAACTGGTGTTTACTCTGATCGTAAAAGAGTTTGAAAAACCTGGATTTGAGAGCCATAACAGCCTCGTAATCAATTTTTTTGAGCGAATTCAGGTACTTGCCCTGCGCTTCTATAATCTGCTGGTTTATATCTGAATCTAACTTCCCGATTTCCAAAAGATTGATATAAATCGGATGCATGGCATATACCGAAATGGCTGCGTACGGATACGAATCCTGCCAGGTATGTTTGGCCACCGTATCGTTAACCGGCAAAATCTGAATCATACGGATTCCGGTTTCATTTGCCCAATCGACAAGCAGTTTCAGGTCAGTGAATTCGCCTACACCAAACCCATTGCCGCGCCGCAGCGAAAACACCGGGATAGCAACGCCAACACCTTTCCATGGATATTGCGGGAATTCAAATTTCTCGTCGCCGATCTCTATCACTCCCGGAATTTGTCCTTCCGGAAGATTTACAATCCGGTCAAACGATTTCTCCCAAAATTCAGTCTTCCCTTTTTCGCTTTGAATCAAATATTTATAGTGAACAGGAAACTCGGAAATGTTAACTGTCACTTCACCGCTCCATTGCGGATGATCAGGATTGCCAAGCGAAACAGCCTTCTTCTCAACCCAGTTCCCCAGGTTTGCGGCACTTCCGCTCACAGCTACTTTGTGTCCAGGTTTGATCCGGACCACATTTGGCTTGAAACGAAGAATAACAACACCTTCACTTCCATCAGGTTTCGCAGCGGGAGCTTTAAATATTTTTCCAGGTTTGAGTATGGCATTTAAAAATGCTGACGAATGCAAAGCATAATCAGGATCCGACATCGACCTCCACTTGTCAGATAGTAAAATGAGGGAGACTTTCCTTTTTTCAGATTTAAAAACACGGTGAGGGCCCCATTCTTCAATGTTGGTTTTGAAGTTGTCGTCTTTCACAAAATATCGGTAGCTGAAGCCTGTCCCATCAGGAATCTCAACATGATAAACCCAAAGGCCTGTCAGCACATTTTGTAGTGACATTGGCATGGCGCTGTGTATTTTCCCTTCGCCCAAAGCAGGCAACGACCCTGTGATCATCAATTGTTGACCTGGGAATGTTTTAAATTCGATCTGAAACTGAACCAGCATAATAACAACTATTTATGAGGGATTGAAAATAGTAATTTTATCTGAAACAGAATTCATTCTTAAATCTTTTTTACTTTCGTTTAAAATCACATATGCCGCATAAATAAACATCCCATGCTTATTATTTCGAAAAACAACCATCCGGTACTTCTGAGTAAACTTACGCCAGAAGATTATAATCCATTAGCAACCTATTTACAGAGTTTGAGCGGAGAAACAAAAAGACGATTCGGACCTCATCAATTTGACATACTGTCAATTAATAAATTTTACGAAAGTCAGAATCAAAATACGGGTTACATTGCCCAGGATAATGAAACACAGGCAATTATAGCTTATTCAATTATAAAATCCGGTTACCTCGAACACGATAGTTACAGGTTGCAGTCCTATGGTTTACATCTCAGCCATGAAACCGACTGTACTTTTGCGCCTTCAGTTGCTGATGCATGGCAAAGCCAGCGAATCGGGAACAGTTTATTCCTTTTTATTTTAAAAAATCTGCAATCATCTGGCATAAAAAGGATTATCCTTTGGGGTGGCGTTCAGAGCGATAATGAGAAAGCTGTTCAGTTTTATAAAAAGCATGGATTCAGGATACTGGGCGGGTTTGAATATAATGGTCCGAATTATGATATGATAATGGATATTCCACCTGATTTTGAATTAATGAGATGGCAAGTATGAGGGTGTTTCATTTAAAGTTGGCAATAAAGGCGAGACCAGAAACCGAAAGAGCTTGATTATTAATACGTAACAAACAAATATTTTAAAATGTCGGAATTAGGTTACCTTTGCAAAAAATTACATATCCGGTAAGCTTATCAGTTGTGATTCAGGGTTTAATACCTGGACATGTTACAAAAGCAGACATATACCGGGCAAAGCAAAATTATCAGATGGGAAATATTTTAGCCATTGTTGGCCGTCCTAATGTTGGGAAGAGCACTTTTTTTAACCGCCTCACAGGCTCACTCGATGCCATTGTTGATCCAACAAGCGGCGTTACACGCGACCGCCATTACGGGCATAGCGACTGGAATGGGATTGAGTTTTCGGTAATTGATACCGGAGGCATAGTGATGGGTGGTGATGATGTATTCGAACACGAAATTATTAAACAAGTTGAACTCGCCATTGAGGAATCGGATGTGATACTTTTTATGGTGGATGCTCACGACGGCCTCACACCTCTTGATAAAGATGTAGCTATCCTGTTAAGGCGATCGCCCAAGAAAGCATTCCTGGTTGTAAATAAAATTGACAGCCCTGATAAATTTCACGAAACTTCCGATTTCTATAGTCTGGGATTTAAAGATATTTTTGGTATTTCGTCAGTAAATGGCGGCGGCACAGGCGATTTGCTCGACGAAGTTGTTAAGGAATTCGATAAAGATAAACCCGAAACCTTGCCCGATCTGCCACGGTTTACAGTTGTTGGTCGCCCTAACGTAGGCAAATCATCATTTGTAAATGCATTGCTTGGTGTTGAACGAAATATTGTAACTCCCGTTGCAGGCACAACCCGCGACAGTATTTTTACGCGCTATAATTCGTTCGGTTTTGATTTTCTGCTTATTGATACTGCAGGCTTGCGCAAAAAGGCTAAAGTATCAGAAAATATAGAGTTTTACTCAGTAATGCGTTCCATCCGTGCCATCGAAAGCAGCGATGTAATTTTCCTGATGATTGATGCTACACAAGGCTGGGAATCGCAGGATATGAATATTTTTAAACTGGCACAAAACAATCATAAAGGTGTTGTGATTATCGTAAACAAATGGGATCTTGTTGAAAAAGACACACATACGCATAAACATTATGAGGAAGCCATCCGTAAAAATATAGCTCCATTCAGCGATGTGCCGATCATTTTTACTTCGGTATTGACCAAACAGCGCATCCACAAAGCGCTGGAAGAAGCAACTGCAGTGTATCAAAACCGCCGCAAACGGATTCCTACCCGTAAGTTAAACGATGTACTATTACCAATTTTCGCAGGCACTCCGCCTCCTTTTATCAAAGGTAAAGAAGTGAAAATCAAATACATAACTCAGATAAAAACACCTTATCCGACTTTTGTAATTTTCTGCAACCTGCCGCAATACGTTAAAGATCCATATAAACGGTATGCCGAAAACCGCATACGTGAGGAATTTAATTTTACAGGAGTGCCGATGGAGGTGTATTTCAGGAAGAAGTAAAAATGTCAGATTTGGAATGTGGAATGTCGGATGTTTGATTTGAATTATATCACATCAGAGAATTAAAATTCAGGTTGCCTAAGTCTGTTCACTTGCCTTTATACTTTTTGTCACAATTTCCACTTCTTTCCTTGCTTTCAGGCACCAATCGTTAATTTAATAAATGGAAAACGAATCTTCATTACGTATCGATAAATGGCTTTGGGAAGTGCGGTTGTTTAAATCGCGCAGCCTGGCTACGGATGCGTGCAAAGCCGGAAAGGTAAAAATGGATGGCAGCAATGTGAAAGCTTCGAAAGAAATTAAAATAGGCGACACAATTACAGTTAGCCTTAATCCGCTATTCAAAACCATCCGGGTAAAGCAGTTCCCTAAAAGCAGGGTGAATGCGAAACTTGTCCCTGATTTCATGGAAGATCTAACTTCGCAGACTGAATACGACAGGGTAAAAATGATAAATGATACCAACAGCGAATACCGTGACCGCGGTGCCGGAAGACCAACCAAAAAATCGAGACGCGTTATCGATCAGCTAAAAAACAGTAAAGATTCGTGGTGATTTCCGGTACTGCGATTTGTGTCAGCCTTCACGAAACAATATCTTCATAACTAAACTGCCGGGCAAAACCCGGCAGTTTGTTTTTAACAAGAAGCTATAACCTTTCTATACTATCTTGTTTTAACGAGTTTACGAGTAATTATAAGACCATCCGCAGTATACATTTTCAACGTATAAACTCCTTCGGCCAGTTGGCTGGCTGGTATCAGAACAATCGTTTCACCGGATGAGATAGATTCACTTTTTGAATAGACCATTTGACCGGTCATAGTATAGAGTTCAACCGACAACTCTGATGGGCTGCTCAGCCTGACTGTGATCTGCGCATCATTTAAAACTGGGTTTGGATAGATTACACCTGCGTCCAATGAAATTTTCGTGTCATAATTACCCAGGATGCTGTTCCCTTTCAACGTGAGTATCACCATAGAGGTAGGACTGGTTTCCGAAATAATAACCTGGATTGGTTCTGTTTCACATCCGGTAAGTTCGGCATACAGGTAATAAGTGCCAAAAGCCAGTTGTGAGAAATCAAAATTGCCCGATGGATCAACCTGGCTGTAGAGGATAGTATTCCCGTTCTGATCTTTCAGCAGCATAGTAATTTTATCAATCAGCGAAGCACTGAAATCGCCCTGAGTTATTTGTCCGCCAATTGATCCAATACCTGACGGATAACCGATACTGGTAATCAGGTTAATGTTATATGGGATATTCTGGGTACCTGTAACAGGTTGCACGGTGGTAGCATTCTGCCAGTTAAGTGTATTTCCGTAATAGGTTGGCAAAAATCCGTTTTCGAAAGGGATAGCATAGATTACATAGTTTCCAAGAGGAACCATCGGAAAATAATAGACTCCTGATGAATCGATAGTAGAAATATCAACGAAAGGAACAAAAGTATTGTTTGTATCAACCGAGAAAAGGAGCACCATTCCCTGAGTTGCCGGGAAATTACCAGCGAAAACCTGCCCGTAAAACTGGCCCCAGATGGTGCTGTCGCCAACCGAAATAACCTGGCTGCTCGAATATGTGCATCCTGTTGCAGGATCCATAGTAGTTAGAGTAACAAAGTAAGTGCCCTGCGAATTATACGTATGGACGATATCCTGTCCTGTTCCAACTTCGTTATCACCAAAATCCCAGGCATACAACTCACTAACACCATTAACCATATACCCTTGGAAATTAACGGATTGTCCGATCTGCGAATACGTAAAATAATTAACACAGAAAGTAACGGGGCCTACTTCGACATTGCCACACCAAACGCTCTGGCAGTTAGACCCGCTAATTGTTAGGCAAACATAATATGTACCTGGGGCAGTGAATACATGAACCGGATTTTGTTCAGTAGAAACGTTAGCAGCACCTGATAACGGATCGCCAAATTCCCAATACCATTGAGTTGGATTACCCAATGACAGATCGATAAACGAAAGAGTATTTTGTGTACCAGCAGTTGGATCAGCAAAGTAGGTAAATTGCGACTGACATTCTGTCAATGAATCATATACCGCAACCGTTTTACAGTATGTTGAATTGCAATATCCATAATCGCCCTGAACTGTAAGGCATACATTGTAAAACCCGGGTGCCAGGTACGTATGCGAAACATTTGGATTATTGGGAGAAGCAATTGTTTGTGTTGTACCATCGCCAAAATCCCAGGTCCAGGTCCAGATGGCGCCTTGGGACTGATTATTAAAGTTCATGGTAAGGAGAGCATTAGGTGCAGGTAATGCATCGAATTCAGCCTGGCAGCCTTGATACTGGGGAATGACAGGAAGGCAAAGTGTATTGATGCAAATGCTGTCGCTACTGGTAATAGTAAGGCAAACAAAATAGGGATCCAATACCGGGCCGGCCGGGAAAGTGTGTAAGGGATTTTGTTCCGTTGAAACGGTTCCGTCATCAAAATTCCAGAACCAGGTTACCGGACCTGAATATATTGAAGCATCAGTAAACTGGAAAACATTCGGAGTAGCCCCCGGTACAGGTGCATAAGTGAAATTAGCCATACAACCAGGTAATGTATCTCCTACGAAAATGGTCAAACATTTGATGTCAGAGCATAAACTGTCATTCCCCTCTATTGTGAGGCAGGCATTATAAATACCGGGCGTCTGGTAAGAATGTGTAATATCCGGATTGTTCGGAAATGCCACAGTTTGTGTTATCCCGTCACCGAAATTCCAGGTCCAGGATTGAATATTCCCAAGCGACATATCATTGAAGAGGAAGGTCGACAAGGTATTAGGTGCAGGTAAAGCCTCGAAATCAGCAATGCAACCCTGCTGTTGTCCCACGGTAACCGGGTAACAATATACATCATAGCAATTCGGTCCGGATATGGTGAGGCAAACATTATACGTTCCAGCTGCACTGAAAGTAAATATTGGATTCTGTGCAGTACTTGAATTCATTGTTCCGGAACCCGGGTCATTGAAAAACCAGTTCCATGTAATAGAATCAGCGGATATCGATTGATCAATAAACTGAATAGTATTTTGAGGGGCACCAGGAACACTTGAATATGTAAAACCTGCCTGGCACTGACTAAAGTTCGTATCAACTGTCACTGTTGTACAAAAAGTGCTTACACAAAGACTGTCAGCACCCTGTACAGTAAGGCATGCGTTATATGTACCCAAACCATTATATTGATGGCTTACACTTGGGTTTCCAGGTGAAGTAACAGTAATTACATTATTATCGCCAAAATCCCATGTGTAGGTTTCAATAGTACCAATCGATTGATCGAAAAAGTGAACGAGGCCAGCTGTAATGGAGTCCTGAGATGTACTGAAAAAAGCCTGGCACCCATTGGGAATTGTATCGCCGACCCAGAGAGTCATCGTTTCCTGGTCCCAGCAGGTTGTGCCCTGCGCCCCGATGGTAAGATTCACGGTATAATAACCTGAAGCCGGAAAGGTGTGCACAGGGTTCAGAAGGTTGGAGGTGGTCCCGTCGCCAAATTCCCATGCCCTGATCCCGTTTCCTCCAATCGACTGGTCGTAAAAACTTAAAGTAAGCGGTGGCCCCGTAATTGTATAAAAAAATGCGGCAACACATCCTGAAGGTTCTGCACAAATGGAAAAAGTAGTCATAAGCGACATGTTACCAGGATCATAAGGCAGACTTACGGTATGCGGATATTGCTGGCAATCCACAACTGTAATATTAACCATTCCCTGGGTCGCTGAAGGACTTATTGCCATTAAATCCTGAAAAAAACCATTTGGATTTGTATAAACTATATTGGTGTAGAAAAACCCATTGCTGGAATCGGACTGAATTGTTACAGGATATAATGCCAACGGGGCGCCGGTATTAATATCAATAACAGTTCCCGAAATGATCACCGTATTTTGCGCAAACATGGGTAACGTAATCACACACAGCGCGATCAGAAGGAAAATCTTTTTCATAAGCTGATTGGTTTTATTTATTCATTAAAAAGAGTTAAACACCATTTTTGATTTAAGCATGCTACTTCTAAAACAAAGACTTATCAATTAGTTGCCTGCGAACTTAAAATTTTAATTTGATTGATGACCGCAATGCCGGAATAACTTCCTGTTGTGCAGCGGAAACAGTTGTTTTGTCGGGATTGAGAAGATATTTTAAATGCGGCTCTATTTCAAAAACAATACGCTTACCTACATTGTATGCTGCTGAAATATTTGCCATAAACCAGAAATTATTGCGGGTATAAGAATCGGGCAATTGATTAATTCCAACGAGTTTGTTTTGTCCTGAGTTATATTCATACTCAGCCACAGTATTGGATTTCAGATAAAACAGCATTTCAACACCGGTTTTCAAGCCTACGACAAATTTGCCACGTTGAATAATATCATATCCTGCCATTACAGGAATCCGGAGATGGTTGTACCGCATTTCTTCCTGATAGGTGTCAAGTTTCAGCACACTGTCCCATACTTTTGATTCACTCATATAATAAGTTGGTACGAGGTTATATCGCTTTTGATCGTAAGCGAAAGTAATTGAATCCAGTTTCTGGTAGCTGCCGAGGTAATCGTTGTAGCCAACCTCATAATTACTGTAAGCGGTTGAATATGTAACCCCTATGCCTGAAGTAAGTGAAAATCTGCTGTATGCAATTTTCCCTTCTAACCCAAGAGAGTGCACCAAAGTGTTTCCGTCATTTTTAGGATTCCAGTCGAGACTGTAATGCAAAAACGGAGTAAAACCGAAAGGAGTAAGAGATCGTGGCAACTGAGGTAGTGGCTGTCCCTTATCCGGCTGGTCGGGTAAATCTGTGAAATCTTTTTCAGACTTAATGCTATCTTTTAAATTGAAAATGCTATCAGTCTGAGTTTCAACAGCATCTAACAGGAAATTTCCATCCGAATAATCCATATTATTTACGCCTGCGGCGGTGCTGGAAATTCCTGAAGGCAATACTTTATTTTCCTGTAAGGCAATTTCTTCATTAACAACAGCCGTACTTTCAAAAACCGGATTTGAAAATGTTCCAGTCTGCTTCGAAATATGTTCTTCGTTGCTCGTTGCATTTACTTTTGATTTCTTTTCATCTATAAATTTATATACCGGCTTTGATTCAGTTATCGATTGTGGAATTTCAGAAATAGGTTGATTTTCAGATTTTTGAGGTGTTGATGCGTTTATTTCAGGAGCAGAATTATCATTACTCACAGCGGGAGTTTGTATTTCTGTTGCCGTGGGAGCAGGAGCAACAACATCATTGAAAAACCCGAAGTACAGGATTACCGAAGCTGACAGTATAACAGCAGCAGCAAGCATATTTTGCCAGCGAAAGATACTGTGCCATATGCTGGTTGCAGCTGGCGCAGCTTCATCCAAAAACCGGCTCCGGGCGGCTTCGGATGGTGTTATCTTATGATCCTGCAACGATTTCCTGAAAAAATCATCAACAGAATTTGTATCCTTTTTCATTGTTGCTTCTTTTTAAACATCTTAAATTTATTTCCTGATTCTCCTGTACACCTGGTAATTGACTGTATTTTTCAGAATTCCGATTCAATCATTTGTTTATCAACTTTTTCTAAAATTTTTCGCTTTAGAATAGACCGTGCTTTAAACAACTGCGATTTTGAAGTATTCTCGGTACAGTTTAGTTCTGATGCAATTTCCTTATGCGAAAACTCTTCGAAAACATACATATTAAATACCGTCCGATAGCCATCGGGCAACTCACAAATCATTTGAAGGATAATGTCTTTAGTGAGAAATTCACCCATTTTCATAAATGAATCATCAGCAGTTTGCTCTTCCTGCAAATCTTCAACCATGGGATTTACGGAAACCAGTAAATTCGTTTTTGTTTTACTTCGGATGAAATTAAGAGCCGTATTAACGGTGATCCGTTTCAGCCACCCTTCGAAAGAGCTGTTAGGCCGCTCGTCAAACGAGTTAATTCCTGAAAGAATTTTAATGAATGCATCGTGGAGCACATCTTCAGCATCCGACCTGTTACCACAGTATCGCAGGCTAAGTCCCATCAAAACAGGAGCATAACGGTTGTGCAGCTCTTCCAAAGCCTTACGGTTTCGTTTCTTAACTTCCTGTATCAATGCTTTTTCCGATAACATCTGCCAATATTACATAAAGACAAACACTGTTAAGCTAAATAGTTGCCTGAATTTCCTATAAAATTTTATTTACACCCGAAAGGAGTCGGGAAGGGGTGACAAAGCGAAGGGCAACAAGGCGAGGGGCGATAAGACGATGTGTTTGGGTATCTGGAATTTGGAATTTATGAGGTACGAGGTATGATTGGGTTTTACTATTTCCTTCTTTCTATTTACTATTTCCTTGATCCGATTTGGATTTTGGGTTTTGGAATTTGGAACTTGGGATTTGGACTTTGAATTTGCTATTACTCCACCATCAAAACCAATCCCTTCAAATACTCACCTTCCTGGTGAAAAATATTTACAGGATGATCAGCCGGTTGTGAGAGATGCTGAATAATACGTACCTGGCGACCGGCATCAACGGCAGCAGCTGTAACTGCTGATGTAAACGTTTGCCTGTCAACAACCTGGGAGCAAGAAAATGTAAAGAGAATCCCGCCGCTTTTGATTTTTGACAGCGCCATTGCATTAATTATGCGGTATCCTTTTAGAGCCTGGCTTCGCGAAGCCACATTTTTGGCGTAGGCAGGAGGATCGAGTACGATCAGATCGTATTTATCCGCCTCCATTGTCTCCATATATTTACGGGCATCAACAGTAAAACATTCATATTCAGACGAATCGAATCCATTTAGTTTCATATTTCCTTCAGCAATGGAAATGGCTGAAGCGGAGCTGTCAACAGTATGCACAATTTTAGCGCCTGCTTTCGCAGCGTAAACGGAAAAACCACCTGTGTAACCGAACATATTCAGCACATGGCGTCCTTCGGCAAAACGGGCAATCAGTTCACGGTTTTCACGCTGATCAAGAAAAAAACCTGTTTTCTGTCCGCTTAATGCATTTACATGAAACCGGTGTCCGTTTTCGAGCACATCGCATTCGCCAGTTGCTCCTGCAAGAAAACCATTGCTCACATTGCGGCCGGTCATTTTCCTGATGGATTCGGCACTCTTATCATAAACGCTCGTTATTTTTCCTTCACTCACCCTAATTATTGCATCGGCCAGCAGTTGCCGGATATCGTGCATTCCCGTCGAATGGGCCTGCAAAACAGCCATTGAATCATAAACGTCAACAATAAGTCCGGGCATATTGTCGCCCTCGTTGTGCACAAGGCGATAGGCATTTGTTAGCGGATTATCGATGAGGCCAATTGATTTCCGGACTCTCCATGCTTCCTGAATTTTTGAAAGCCAGAAATCTTTTCCAATCTCCTGCTTTATAAAAGTAAAAAGTTTTACCGCCAATGATCCTGGCATACAATGCCCGGTAGCCAGGTAATCGCCTGAGGATGTGTAACACTCAACAATATCTCCTTCGGCTGGATTCCCAACGGTTTTAAGGATAGCGCCTGAAAAGATCCAGGGATGAAAACGCAGTACAGGCAATTCTTTGCCTGGTTTCAGGATGATTTGAGGATAGCTTGTCATAAATAAAGGTAAGCTGACAAAGGTACGCAAAATGAGAACGGGAAGATTGACGTGGTATTTTGGAAAGATTTTGGATATCCAATAACTCCCTCTGCTTGTCTTTTGAAAAAGAGGATCATATTTCTTGCATGATAAGAAAATTGGGTTCCAGTCCAAATTAGTATCAGGATATCTGCTGATCCATCCGAGGAATTTTTCGTAAGCCTGAAAATTTAATTTCGGTAATTAAACAGTTCTCAGGACTTATATCAGAAATGTCAATTAAAAGGAACCAAAAACACTGCAATTAAACTTCCTTCAAACATGGCTATTACTTTTTAAAAATAAAATTTATTTTCATACAATTGATTGTACCTTTGTGCGTTATTTAACATTAACCAAAAATAAGTTATGAAAAAATTATTCCTATTAATGCTCATTCCGGCCATGTTAATGACCATGAGCTGCAACAAAATGAAAGAGGAGAATGCACGGCTTAAAGCCAAGAACGACAGCCTGTTGGCGCTTGGATTCCAGAAGGACACCACAGTAATGGAATTTGTTCGTGCCTTTAACGAAATTCAGTCGAATCTCGACTCCATCAAGTTAAAAGAAAATATTATCAGCCAAAATACCAGCGGAGGCTCAGAAGTTCAAACCAGCGCGCGCGAACAGATCACCGGCGATATTAACGCTATATACCTGATGTTGCAGAAAAACCGCGAGATGGTTGCTTCATTACGTGCCAAATTAAAAAATTCGGAAGCTGGATTGAAAGGTGCTAATGTCAAAATTTCGGAACTGGAAACCATGATCGACAATCTGACAAAATCAATCGAAGCTAAGGATGCTGAAATTGCTGAATTGAAAGATCAGTTAGGTAAAATGAATATTAAAGTTCAGGATTTAGGAAATCAGGTTACAAATCTGAGTACAAACGTAGACAACCTGAGTGCAGAGAACAAAGCAAAACAGCAGGCAATTGAAGAAAAAACCGCTGCTCTAAATACCGCTTATTATGTTGTGGGGACAACCAAAGAGCTGAAAGAAAAGAAGATAATCGACAAATCAGGTGGATTTATCGGAATTGGCCGCGCCAAAACCGTTACCGAAGATTTTGACAAAACGTATTTCACCAAAGCAGATATTACCATTCTGAACGAAATACCTGTTAACAAGAAAAAAGCTGTGTTGCTTACCAACCATCCTGCCGGATCCTATAAATTCGAAGGCGAAGGCAAAAAATCAGTTGACAAACTTGTTATTCTGAATTACACTGATTTCTGGAGTAGAAGCAAATACCTGGTTATTGTTGCTGACTAAAAAAATCATTTGTTATTATCCAAAAACCGGTTCTGAAAAGAGCCGGTTTTTTTATTGCGTTGACGTAGAGACGTGCGATCGCGCGTCTCTACCACCGAAATAAAAAATAAAACAGTACATTTGCGCATGAAAATCAGACATTATTTCCTCCTGTTACTATTATTGCCATGGGTGGCAGCCTCTGCGCAAACTGCAAAAAGCAATCCTAAAGCAGCAAAACAGTCATTTGTAGCAATGTTCTATAACGTCGAAAATCTCTTCGACACTGCCGACGATCCGAAAGTAAATGACGACGATTTCACACCTGCAGGAAAAGTTCCCTGGACAGAGGAAAGGCTGAATACAAAAATCAAACAAATCGGCCAGGTAATGAATGATATAGCCAGCCCTGCCATGCCCGACCTGGTTGGTTTTGCTGAAGTGGAGAATACATTGGTTCTCGAAATGCTTACTTCGTCTTCGCCACTCAGCAAAAACAAGTATAACATTATACATTATGATAGTCCCGACGAGCGCGGGATTGATGTAGCAATGATTTATAACGCAGCAACGTTCAAGGTAATATCATCCGAGCCACTGGAAGTTGTACTTCCCGGCAACGACCGCACCCGCGATATTCTTTATGTAAAAGGGAAACTGAACTCAGGCGAAATACTGCATGTTTTTATTAACCATTGGCCATCACGTCGTGAAGGCAGTGAGCTATCAGAACCAAATCGCATGGCTGCAGCTAATGTTCTTCGTGCAAAAATTGAGGCAATTCAAAAACTGGAAAAATCGGCCAACATTCTGCTTCTCGGCGATTTTAATGATGAGCCTTCTGACAAAGCCATCACCGTTGGGTTGAAAGCGCAAAGCCCTGAAATGGTTTCGAAAAGCACTGACCTTTGCAGTCTTTTATACCCTGAATTTAAAAAAGGAGAAGGAAGCCTGTTTTACAAGGACTGGGATCTTTTCGACCAGATCATTGTTTCAGGAAATATGATTACGCGAAAAAAGGGACTTCGCACATCCGTTGATCAGGCAGAAATTTTCAAAGCTGAATACCTGCTTTTTAAAGGGAATAACGGCGAATCGCGCCCCAACCGAACTATGAGCAGCAGTAAATATTTCGGCGGCTACAGCGACCACCTTCCGGTTTACGTGAAATTTAACCTGAATTAGCGAACTGTCCTTTAGGAGTTTGTAAACTCTAAAAAAACTTTTAGACCTTACTGAACGCTATCGTTATCAGCTGATTTCGGTACAAGATCGAAATTCACTTCTTTTACCAGCACTCCGGTAGTATCGTAAAAGCGCCAGGCGCCAACGCGCATATCGTTGCTATACATGCCTTCGATATATTTTGTTCCGTTTTCGTGGTAAGCTATTCCCAGTCCATCGCGTTTACCATCCTTATATTCGCCTTCGCTCCATAAAGTTCCGTCTTCGTACCAGGCTTTCCATTCGCCGTTGCGCTTCTCCTCCTTATAGGTGCCTTCCATTTTCTTTTGCTTGTTTTCGTAGAATACCACTTCGCGCTGCAAAATCAGGTTATCACCTTTTTTCTTATAATATTTTTCAACCCGGGGGTTGCCGTTTTCGTATGTTGACTCAACAACTTTTTTCTCGGTACAACCGAATGCAAATGCAGCAATTAATGCTATAAACAGTATTTTCTTCATGATTTTTTATTCCCTTTCAAAAGTAATTCGTAAGCCTTTTTCTGAATCGTCAATTTCACCATTATTAAATGCAAGATGCCCGTTTACAAACGTTTTCATGATCTGCGAACCGAAAGTTGTACCTTCAAAAACTGACCATCCGCATTTATAACGAATGTTATCTTTTTGAACTGTCACATTTTTTTTGGGATCAACCAGCACAAGATCAGCATAATATCCCGGCCTGATATATCCTCTTTTCTCAATTGAATAACAAACAGCCGGGGCATGACACATTTTGTCAACCATAGAGGTTAATTCCATTTCCCCTTTTTTCACCATTTCCAACATAGCTTGCAGCGAGTGCTGAACCAGTGGTGTTCCGGAAGGTGCTTTAAAATAGGAATTAGCCTTTTCTTCAGCCAGGTGAGGCGCATGATCGGTCGAGATTATATCAACTCTATTGTCGAGCAACCCCTGAAACAATGCATTTCTGTCCAATGCTGATTTGATGGCAGGATTCACTTTCAGTTTGGTTCCAAGCCGTCTGTAATCCTCGTCGCAAAACCAAAGATAATGAGTACAGGCTTCGGCCGTAATGCGTTTTTGCGCTAGCGGCAGGTTGCCATCGAGCAATCCGAGTTCGGCGGCTGTTGACATGTGGGTTATATGCAAACGGGTATTGTACCTGCGTGCCAGCGAAACGGCAAGTTCGCTGGAGCAAAAACAAGCCTCGGAATTACGGATAACCGGATGCATTTCAACAGGAACATCTTCACCATATTTAGCGCGCATGGCTTCGCTGTTGGCTCGGATTATGGATTCGTCCTCGCAATGCGCCGCAACAGGGATTGGTGATCGTTTAAAAATTTCCTCAAGCGTGTGAATGTTATCAACCAGCATATTGCCAGTTGATGCGCCAAAAAAAACTTTTACCCCGCATACAGTTTTCGGATCAGCATTAACAATTTCATTGATATTGTCGTTGCTTGCCCCTAGAAAGAATGAATAATTGGCAAGTGATTTCGCTGCTGCCAATGCCATTTTCTGTTCCAGTAATTCAAGTGTAACAGTCTGGGGTTGTGTGTTTGGCATTTCGAAAAAAGATGTAACTCCACCGGCAACAGCGGCCCGGCTTTCGGAGCTCAAATCGCCTTTATGGGTTACGCCGGGTTCGCGAAAATGCACATGACAATCGATAATTCCGGGTAGTAATAGTAAACCGGTTGCATCTATCACTTCGCAGTTGTCTGAAACTTCCAAATCCCCTTCAGCAATTGATTTTATATACCGGCCGCTTATAAGCACTGAGCCGGTAAACTGCCTGCCTTCGTTAACAATGGTGGCATTACGGATTAATATTTCTTTCGTATTCATAGTTTTTGGGGTAGCGGGAAAATGCTGCAAAAATAGTCTAGTTCATTGTATTATCCGCTATTGAAATACTTTCTATCACACTTTTTTCACAAAAAACCCTTCAGAGATTTTTCTCCAAAGGGCGTAAGCAAACGATTATTTCCGGGCTAACTTAAACCGCTGCCGGTCTGATTTTTTTGAACCTGAGACTCATCACACCCAGGAAAGCTTCTTTAAATATTTTCGAACTCATTTTTGACGTTCCTTCGGTTCGGTCAGTGAAAATAATTGGAACTTCCACAATCCTGAAACCTAATCGCCAGGCGGTATATTTCATTTCAATCTGAAAAGCATAACCCATAAATTTAACTGAACTCAGGTCGATGGTTCGCAGCACTTTGGCTGTATAGCATTTGAAACCGGCTGTAGTATCGGCAATCGGCATTCCGAGTATAAAGCGGACATACATTGATGCTCCATACGACATCAGAACCCTGCCCATCGGCCAGTTCACAACGTTAACACCTTTAATGTAGCGCGATCCGATTGAAAGGTCGGCGCCATCCACTTTACAGGCATTGTACAAACGGAGAAGATCGTCGGGATTGTGCGAAAAATCACAGTCCATCTCAAAAACATACTCATATCCTTTGTTGAGTGCCCACCTGAAACCATCAATATACGCTGTACCAAGACCTAATTTGCCTTTACGTTCAAGAATAAAAAGCCGGTCAGGATACTGAGGCATCATTTCTTTGATAATGTCACCGGTTCCATCAGGTGAATTATCTTCAACTATCAGTAAATCAAAATTTTTGGATAATGAGAACACTTTCTCAATCATCTTGCGGATATTTTCCTTCTCGTTGTATGTGGGAATTATAACTAGGCTATCTGACACCGGGCTGATTTTTACGGAACGAAAGTAGGAAATATTTAGTAATCAGAAACAATTTTATTTGAAGCCTGGTGCATCTATAAAATCTATAAAACATGATTGTTAGTAATAATTGTTCAATACTATAATTCGGCCAGCTATAAAACAGAACAACTAAATAATCTAAAATGATGATTAACAGTGAATATCATGAAACGCAATATTCAGGAATTCAGATTATTTATCAGATGATTATGAAAGAGATAAATCACAAGGGATCAACATAGAAAAAAAATTAGCCTGGTTAATATTTATCGTGCTTTGGTAAGCAAATCCAATGTCTGAATATTTATATGTTTTAACTGAATCTGATCAAAATAAAATTCAGAACGTCTCCTTTAAAACACTGTTTTCCAATGCTTTATCTGCTATAAATATTATCATTAAAAATATCATTATATTCCTCAGAATAAATTGTAACTTTGCATCCCAAATAGCATTTTCTGACTAAATTCATTTATCTAACAATACATTAATCAACACAGCTTATGAAAAATCTTTTACTCTTTCTGAGTGTTTTTTTTACCGCTCTTTTTGCTTCAGCACAAACTCCCACCGACTTATTTTTCTCCGAATATGTTGAAGGAAGCGGAAACAATAAAGGCGTAGAAATTTACAATCCCACCAATCAGCCGATTGACCTTTCGAAGTATTATGTTGTACGTTTTAGTAACGGAAGTTCAGTTTTCACTGAAGGGGGTGTTACGAAACTTACCGGCACACTTCAACCTTACAAAACACATGTACTTGTTAACGGACAAACTACCAGTACCTCCAGTTCGCCAGCTTGCAGCCCTGAGTTACAGGCAATGGCCGACCAACTTGATGGTGCTTATCCGGCTCCGACATACATGAATGGGAATGATGCTATTGCTCTTATTAAAACCCCAAACGGAGAAGCACCCAACACCAACCTTTCGAATGTTACTTCAGTTGACCTGATTGGCCAGATCGGACTTGGAAATCTTATTTCGGGTGAAACCGGATGGTCGTATGTAAAAGACACTACCGTAAATTATACTGCCAATCAACTTCCTGTAAGCGGGAAAGTTATCAACTACATTGTTCAGTCGAAAGCAACCGACGGAACTTCTTTCGGCCCATTTTGGATGTCGTGGACTTCAGACCACACACTGATCAGGAAACCTAATATCGTAAAAGGTGTGGTTACAAACCCAAATCCTTTCAATGTTTCAATAGAATGGGATACTGTTCCTGCAAAAATTGACACCGCAGGACATTTTGTTTACAAAGACATATGGGATAAACTCGGATCACACGCCTGTGTAGCAGATCCTGCTTATCCATCAGCAATTAAAGAAACAAGTTTCGCCGGCACAATCACTATTTACCCGAACCCTGTCGTTACTGAAAGATTCAGCATTTCAGCCAGTTTGCCATTCACATCCGTTCAGATATTTGATGTAATCGGGAAAGAAGTTTATAGCCTGACACTTTCAACGGCACGCAAAGAAACCGATGTTCTTACCTCAGGACTGCATAATGGAGTGTACCTCGTTAAAATAGCCTTTTCTGACAAGAGCACAAGCGTCCAGAAAATACTGGTTAAATAATTCCACATTTACTCCTATTTGACACATAAAAGGTACCCGGCAATGAGTGCGATTTCATTCCGGGTACTTTTTGATTTATAAAAACCAGTTCTTATGAAACAAAAAATTTTACTGCTCACTTTTCTCTTAGCTTGTACACTGGCTGTTGTAGCACAAAAACAAAGCGTTACCGGCGTGGTAAAAGACTCATTCCTCGGAGAAACCGTGGTTGGCGCCAATGTTGTTATTAAAGGCACTCAAACAGGCACCGCTACTGATATCAATGGGAAATTCTCCTTTCAGCTGGAGAAAGGCAAATATACCCTGGTGCTGAGTTATGTGGGTTATAACCCGATATCGCAGGAGATTGTGGTTGCTGATAAACCATTGAGCTTAACTTTTACAATGGAAACCATTATACTCGATGAAATATCTATTGTAGGTGATGTAGCCCGTTCGCGCGAAACGCCTGTAGCTTTCACAACACTTCTGCCTGCTAAAATTGAAGAGCGCTTATCCGGACAGGATATCCCAATGCTTTTTAACAAAACTCCGGGTGTGTATGCAACACAGCAAGGTGGTGGCGATGGTGATGCCCGTATTACAATCAGAGGTTTTAACCAGCGAAATGTTGCTGTTATGCTCGACGGTATTCCTGTTAACGATATGGAAAATGGCTGGGTTTACTGGTCGAACTGGTTCGGACTAAATGCCGTTACCCGCAGTATGCAGGTTCAGCGCGGACTGGGTGCATCAAAACTTGCGCTTCCTTCGGTTGGAGGAACAGTAAATATTCTTACTGTAGGTATCGAGAACAACCGTTCACTAAGCGTTGAGCAAGGCGTTGATGGTGATGGTAAACTAACTACCAACCTGGGCTATACATCAGGAAAATTAAATAACGGATGGAGTATCACACTTGCCGGCGCTTACAAAACTGGTAACGGATGGGTCGAACAAACTAATGTAGATGCATGGTTTTTCTTTGCCAAAGTTGATAAACGCTGGGGCAACCACATAACCAGCGTAACCGGTTTCGGAGCTCCTCAAACCCATAAACAACGAAACTATAAACGCTCGATAGCCGATTACGATACTGCATACGCCAAAGAACAAGGAATTGCATCGTCGGACTTTCCCACAATTGTGAACCAGGGCATCGGTTATAACCAGCACTGGGGATATTTACAACGCGACGCCGATCAGTGGAACAGTGATTTCACTGCCCGTATCATTAATCCCGATGCAAAAAGGGAAGTAAGAAATGAGATGGTTAATACCTATTTTAAACCTCAGTTCAGCATTCGCGATCATTGGAATGTAAACGAGAAACTTGTAATTTCAACAACGGCATACCTTTCGTTGGGAACCGGTGGTGGCGAACAGCCCAGAAACAGTCTGAAAAACACTAATCTTATTACAGCTGAGGAAGTTGCAAATAATCCTGAACTATACTCAGGCGATGAAGTCGGACAGATTAACTGGCAAAGCATTTACGACCAGAATTCAAAACCCACCAATACAGGTTTTGGTTGGTCGTACCCTATTAATCCTGTTTACAGCGATAAATTGTATTATTCGAATAATTATCTGGTACAGAACAATAATAACCACCGTTGGTTCGGGTTGCTTTCAACATTCAGTTACAAGCTTAACAATAAGTTCGACGTATCAGGAGGTATTGACCTGCGCTCCTATAAAGCTGAACATTACAGCGAAATAACCGATTTGATGGGAGGCGACTATGCCATCGACAAATTTGATTTGCGAAACGATTATACCGCTAATCCGATGTTTGCTATGAAACATGTAGGCGACAAAGTTTATTATTATGATGACGGACTTGTTAACTGGGGCGGACTTTTCGGACAAGTAGAATATAAGGAAGGTAATATCAGTTCATTTGTTAACATTACCACATCAATAAGCGGTTATAAAAAGAAGGACTATTTCGGCAACAATGAATCGGACTGGACTTACAATCCCGGATTTACGTTTAAAACCGGTGCCAATTATAACATCGATGAGCACAATAATGTGTTTGTTAACCTGGGGTATTTGTCGAAAACAAAAGATTTTAAATACTATTTTAAAGGATACACAGCTAACTTCCTTCCTGATTCGGTTACGAAAAACGAGAAAGTTAAAGCTCTGGAACTGGGATATGCTTATACCAGTAAAACTTTTACGGCCAACGTAAATGCCTATTATACCAAATGGGAGAACAAACCTACCAACCAGGTCAGGGGCAAATACGAAGATCCTCTCACCGGAACTGAAGGATACACTTACGGCGATATTCCAGGTATGGATGCTTTGCACACAGGTGTTGAAATCGACTTCATTTATAAAATTCTCCGTAATCTCGATTTCCAGGGATTAATTTCACTCGGGAACTGGGAATGGGATAAAAAAATCGAGAACCTTCAGATGTATTTTACCGATAATAATAAACCCGCCAATACATTTAGTTTCGATGCCACAGGAATTCATGTCGGCGATGCAGCTCAAACTCAGTTAGGCGCAAGTTTAAGATACGAACCTGTTAAAAACTTTTATATCGAAGCAGGAGGAACTCATTTCGACAGGTATTATGCCGATTTTAACCCCGAAGAATGTACTGATGAGCTTGGAAACCCTGTTGACTCGTGGAGAATTCCTGCTTATACACTTATTGATTTCCACACAGGTTACAAATTTAAACTGGAGCCTTTTCAGAAACTTGGCTTTACTGTTAGGCTAAATGTATTAAACGTGCTGGATAAAGTGTATATTTCGGATGCCCGAAATAACGACACCTACATTCAGCGCCCATTCAATACATTTGACGCACGTTCGGCATCCGTTTTTATGGGTGCTGGCAGACAATTTTCTGCATCATTGAAAATTGTATTTAACTAGTTTTACAACTAATATTTCTCCTAAGAATTAAAAACAGAATTGACACAAAACACAAATATCATGAAAAAATCTTTAATCCTTGCGCTTGTGTTCCTTGGTATTACATCCCTTGCGAATGCGCAAAATTCCATACTCGAAGCCAGAGGAATGGCCGTGGGAACAGTTGTAACCGTTAAAGGTGTTGTTACCAATGGCGCTGAGCTTGGAGTTATCCGCTATTTCCAGGATAACACTGCCGGAATAGCAGCTTATGGTTCAGCAGTTAACGGCGTAAACCGGGGCGACTCGGTAACAATAACCGGAACCCTGAAAAATTACAACCAGCTTCTCGAACTTGATCCTGTATCAAACGTAACCATACGGTCGACCGGTAACGCTGTGCCTGCACCTATAGCGTTAACACCTGTTCAACTCACCGAAGCCTACGAAGCTATGCTTGTACAGGTTAACAATGTACAATTTGCTGATGCAGGAGGAATTTTCACACAGAAGAAATACCTGTTTACATCAAATGGTGAAAGCGGATATATCTATGTTAAAAACAACCAGACTGATATTATCGGGCAGCCAATTCCTAACGGAATGGTTACCTTAACCGGTGTGTTATCACAATTCGATTACAACAGCCCAACGGCTGGATATCAGATGCTTCCACGCACCATTGCTGATATACAGATGACCAGTTCAATATACCTTACAAGTGTACTGGTCAACACTAATTTCACTAAAACCGAACTCGATTTCAACTGGGTAACCAACATAGCCGGTACTACCGAGATGTACTACGGATTAACAGCTGAAACAGTAAAAACCAACCACGTTACCGGCACTGGCGGTACAACCAACCATGATATTGCTCTTTCGGGCGTTTCGGCCGGACAGGTAATATGGGTTCAGGCTTTTTCGGTTAGCGGAAGCGATACAGCTTTTTCAGGAACATTGCCTTTCGCCACCATTTCGAACTCAACAGGCGATATGAAAGTGTATTTTAATACCGCTGTTGATAACTCATATTCCAATGGAGTAAATGCAATCAGCTTACCATCAGCAGTAGACGATACGCTTATCAGTTATATAAACCGGGCAAAATATACTGTAGATCTTACCATGTACAACTTCAACAATGCAGGCATGAGCAATGTAAGCACTGCTTTAAAAGCTGCTGCCGACAGAGGTGTTACCGTTCGTGTTATTGGTTGCGGAACCACTGCTAACCTTGGGATTGATGAACTTATGGGATCGAATGTAAATGTGCTTGTGGGTCCATCCAGCTCAAACCGTACTGGAATTATGCATAATAAATTCATCCTTTTCGATACAGAATCAGCCAACCCGAATGATCCGCTTGTATGGACCGGCTCGACTAATTTAACGGATGGCCAGATAAACCTTGATCCGAATAATGTAATTATCATTCAGGATCAGAGCCTTGCACGTGCTTTTAAAATTGAATTTGAGGAAATGTGGGGATCGTCAACCAGCAGTGCTGATGCAGTGAAAGCCCGTTTCGGTTTCACAAAAAAGAACAATACACCCCACGAATTTATCATCAATGGTAAAAGAGTTGAGAACTATTTCAGCCCGACAGATGGTGTGAATGCTAAAATTGTTCAGAATATCAACACGACCGACAGTGACCTGAGTATTGCCACGATGCTTATAACCCGTAACGAAATGGCCGATGCTATTGCTGCTCAGAAAGCAGATGGTGATGCTGTAAATATGATTACCAATGCCGAAGCGAATAACGGAGCAACTGTAAACACAATTCTCAAGGCAGCATTAGGTACTCATTATACATTCGATGATGTAAACAGCGGAATTATGCATCACAAATATATGGTAGTTGATCAGAATGCTCCTTCATCAGACCCACTGGTACTCACAGGATCGCACAACTGGAGCGCTGCCGCCGACAACGATAACGACGAAAACACACTTATCATTCACGATGCAACCATTGCAAATCTTTACTATCAGAATTTCGTTAAACGCTTTGTGGATAACGATGGTGTATTGTTCGAACTTACTGGTCCGCCGACAGCTGTCAGCGACTCAGCAAAAACAAAAATTTCGGAACTCATCACCATAAATGTTTTGGATAACGATATAAAAGAAGCACCTGTTTCGCTGAGTATCGAAGTGCCTGCAGTTAATGGGAATTCATATATCCCGTTTGCCAACCCTAACGTTATCAGCTATTTGCCTACCGAAGGTTATTTTGGCAATGATTCAGTTGTTTACAAAATTGCATACATGGCCGATCCTACGCTTACAGCAACTGCAAAAATTTATATTACAGTTGTTAACAACATTGGTATTGCCGAATTGCCCGGACAATCAGCTTTAAAAATTACGCCTAACCCGGTTACCGAAGGCAACTTCAGTGTATCGGTTAACGTGCCTTCAGCTCAGGCAGCAGGTATGCAGATAATTGATATCGCAGGCAAAAGCGTTTACTCTGCGCCTGTAAGTTTAAAATCGGGCGACAATACAATCAGTTACTCTGTTCCCGGAGTTAATCCAGGTGTATATTTCTTGAAACTTACTACAGCAACAATGACCTGGACAAAGAAAATTGTTTTTGAATAGTTTCTGATATTTCACATTAAAAAGCCGGTCTTATTTCTAAGCCGGCTTTTTTTATGCAGAAAATTTACAGTTGATTTCGGGCTCTGCTATTTTTTCGCTGAGATTAATCCTAAAACAATCCAACCTCCACTCCTACTGTGAGGCGCGGTAATTCGGGAATTGCATAAGATGATTTAAAAATATCACTCATCCGGTACTTTGCGGTTATCACATACCGATTGCTCCCGGCACGGGCAAGAAAACCATACGAGAAATTCTCCATATAATCCAGGCGTGTTGTTTCGACCTTCACTTTTTCGTCCTGCTCGTTTTTATTAACAGTTAAATGCATTTTGCGCATATTCCAATCGCCGTAAGCGCCCAGATCGAGGAAATTGCCGACATAATTACCACGCCTGCCAAAGTTAAACCGCAGGTAGGCTGATGGCGAAACACTAAAAATCCGAAATTTTTCCTTTTCGTTAATGATTGTGTCAGGAACTGTTTTAGGAACATCCTGGGACAGATTGTATGTATTTGATCCGATACCAAGATCAAATCCTGTAGCGAAAAAGTTGGTAAATTTCCGTTTATACCTGAATCCAAAATCAATGGCAGTTGAAGATCCTATCTTAGTGTAGGTTACATCTTCGTTGGTATTCAAAGGGAAACCAAGGCCAATATAAAAATGGGAAAAGTTTTTGAGATTCGGTCCCCGCGAAGGACGGATTGAATCGGATTTCACATTCTGTTCCAGCAGGATTTCCTGTGTAAAAGCATTTGCAGAGGCAAACAGTAAAGCTATCAAAAGTATTCTTTTCATAAATTAATAGTTGGCTTAAAGTTTAACTGACAGGCTGTAGCCTGCATAATGAATATTCAGTATTTTCCCACCAGGGTAATCACTTTTGATTATTGTAAGAACTTCAGGCTGAGTTACATTCAACACATAATAACTTTCTATTACTCCGGCAGCATCCATAATATTGTAATAAAAATAGTTGATTCCCTGAGCTGTCGGTTCAGGTGTAAATGTTTCGGCATCAGGACTTAATTCAGGCAGCTCACTACCTGACAGCTCACTTTTAGCTATAATCCTGAGTGTATCATTGGTTTCGATAAGTTCAAAAGTCGGAGCAACAGTTACCCGGTTTGCATCAGTAAAATAATTGGCCTGCGGAACCCCATAACCATGCGCATAATCGAAATAGGGATAAAGACTACCTGATTTTTCAATTTCCTGAAACAGCTGCATATTGGTCAGCGAACGGTTTGTTTGCCAGGCACAAGCAGCAAATCCCGCAACAAGCGGTGACGAAAAAGAAGTACCCTGTGTGGATGTTAATCCTGCAGGAGCAGCAGCGGTAACATGCCCGTAAGCTGACACATTTGGTTTCATCCTTTTATCGGAAGTAGGTCCATACGAGCTGAAACTGGTGTGATATCCCGTTGCCGGATTAATGCCGCCAACCGAAAGTACACTGTCGGCATCAGCCGGAGCGCCAACATAATGCCATTTGCCACTTCCTTCGTTACCAGCGGCGTTTACCACCAGCATTCCTTTGCGTGCAGCCATATTGGCGGCTCTTGAAATAAATGAGGTGCGGCCATCCATCTGCCAGTTAAAGTATCGTTTGTAGGTATACCCCAAAGAACTGTTGATAATATCAGCGCCATTTTTATCAGCCCATTCGGCAGCAGCCAGCCAGTTAAGTTCTTCGGAAAATTTCTCTGAGTTTTTCTCTGTTTTCGCCAATAGAAATTCAGCTCCCGTAGCCAGTCCAATCTGCAAATCACCAATGCGACCGGCAATACACGACCATACCTGTGTACCATGACCATTGCCATAATATACATTTTCGGATTTGCCGCGTTTGGTAAAATCCCTGGTTGCAATAAGGCGTTTCTCACTGCGAATATGATCGAATGCAGGCACTAAATCTGCATGGTCAAAGCCTACATCAAAAATAGCGATACGGATTCCTTTACCGGTGATTCCGGCCTTTTGCCAGGCATCCACACCCAACGTTGACAATTGGCCTTTTAAAACTATTTCCTCATCGAAATCCATTGTGGTATCATACTCATTGTAACCGGACACCAGAAGAATTGAAGGTTCAACATACTCAGCGTCGAGCACAAAAGGGAGCTCCACTACACGTGCCATTTGTAACGGGCTTGCCTCAACGGCAACTGCATTAAACCAGCGGCTCGTAAATATCACATCCTGAACCATGGGTGTAATTTCGTCAACCCAGGTATTGTTAACCGGCCAGTCAGTCGGATCATCAACCGGCAAACCGGCGAGGATGCGTCTTTCAATCGTTCTCGCATCAAAATACTCGTAAGGATTAAAACCATTACGCTGCTTATCCTTGAAATAAACCATCCATTGCTGTTGGCATTCAGCAATCAGCGGAAAAAAGAAAAGCAATCCGCTTATTAGCATCAAAATCGTAGTTCGGTACATAGATAATATTTTTAGTATGCTGGTTCTTCTATCTTCATCTCTCTCAACACCTTAAGTGCATCCGAAATAGAACTGACTTTTTGAAAAGTAATTGTAAGTTTCCCTGCACCTTCTTTCATCCGGCAGGAGCTGGTGTGCGTTTGAACATATTTCAGAACGGCTGTAAACATATCACTTTGGTAATAAGCTGACGTTTCGTTGCTCAGAAAATAGCTGGTCATAACCTGGTTGCGCAGGATAAGTTTCTCAATCCCGATGGTTTTAGCCAGCATCCGTAACCTGATAGCACTCAGTAATTCCTGAGTTTCTGATGGAACCGGACCGAAACGATCAATAAGCTGTTCCTGGAAAGAAAGAAGTGCTTCTTCCGTTTCTATGCTATCAAGTTCTTTATACAGACTTAATCTTTCGGTGATGTTACTGATATAATTATCAGGAATCAGGATTTCGAGATCGGTTTCAATCTGGCACTCGCGCACAAATTCCTTATCCATTTCATCCTTGTATAATTCAGAATATTCAGCCAGCTTCAATTCATGCAAGGCTTCGTCGAGGATTTTCTGATACATCTCAAAACCGATTTCGGTAATAAAACCGCTTTGCTCGGCACCAAGTATATTTCCGGCACCACGGATATCAAGATCGCGCATAGCGATATTAAAACCACTGCCGATATCGGCAAATTCCTCTATTGCTTTTAATCGCTTGCGGGCTTCATCGCTCAAAATAGAAAGAGGCGGCGCAAGCAGATAGCAGAAAGCTTTGCGGTTGGAACGGCCAACACGGCCACGCAACTGGTGCAGATCGCTCAACCCGTAATTTTGCGCATCGTTTATAATGATTGTATTTGCATTAGGAATATCCAAACCCGACTCAACAATGGTAGTACTAACCAACACATCGAATTCGCCTTCGACAAAACCAAGCATCACTTTTTCGAGCTGGTGGCCATCCATTTGTCCATGACCGACACCCACGCGTGCATCAGGGACCAGCTTTTTAATAATTGCAGCCAGGTCAACCAGGTTCTGTATCCTGTTGTTTACAAAGAATACCTGTCCGCCACGCGAAAGCTCGTAACTGATGGCATCACGAACAATCTCTTCGTTAAAAACATGAACTTCGGTTTGTACAGGGTAGCGGTTAGGCGGCGGTGTGCTAATAATACTCATGTCGCGGGCACCCATCATTGAAAACTGTAGCGTACGCGGAATTGGCGTTGCCGTTAGAATAAGTGTATCCACATTGACCCGTAGTTTTTTGAGTTTTTCCTTGGCGGAAACACCGAATTTTTGTTCTTCGTCAATGATCATGAGCCCAAGGTCTTTGAACTTTACATCAGCGCTAAGCAAACGATGCGTTCCGATAAGTATATCTATTTTACCGGCTTCAAGATCTTTTAAAGTATCATTTTGCTGCTGTGTACTTTTAAAACGGTTAATATAATCCACACGGCAAGGGAGGTTTTTCAGTCGGTCGGAGAACGTTTTAAAATGTTGAACAGCCAATACTGTGGTAGGAACAAGTATGGCTACCTGTTTGCTATCGGCAACAGCTTTAAATGCTGCCCTGATAGCGATTTCGGTTTTCCCGAAGCCCACATCGCCGCATATCAACCTGTCCATCGGGTGATCGGCTTCCATGTCTTTTTTAACATCCATGGTCGATTTAACCTGGTCGGGCGTATCCTCGTAAATAAAAGATGCTTCGAGCTCGTGTTGCAGATACGTATCGGGTGTAAACGCAAAACCTTTGGCGGCGCGACGTTCGGCATAAAGCTTAATCAGATCGCGGGCAATATCTTTAACACGGGCTTTGGTTTTGGCTTTGAGTTTATTCCAGTTATTAGAGCCAAGCCGGTCCATGGAAGGCACATGACCTTCCTTACCCGAATATTTCGAAATGCGGTGAAGGGCATGAATGCTGATATACAACAGATCATCATTCTGATAAATGATGCGGATGGCTTCCTGCCATTTCCCGTTGTTATTTATTTTTTCAAGTCCGTCGAAACGGCCGACACCGTGATCTATATGCGTAACATAATCGCCCGGCTTCAGGTCGTACATTTCTTTCAACGTAAGCGCCTGCTTGCCGCTGAAACTTTCCTTAAGCCTGAATTTATGGTAACGATCGAACAACTGGTGATCGGTGTAGCAGGCTATTCCTATGTCCTTACATACAAATCCTTCGTGAAGCGAAAGATTTATACAGGCAAAATCGAGGGGATTTTCATCCGGATGACTTTTCTCCAGGTCATCGAGAATGGTATAAATACGCTCAACCTGCTTGGGACTATCAGCCAGGAGCACATTACGGATTCCGGATACTGTATTCCGCCGAAGCTCAGCTACAAACAAGTCGAAATTTTTATTAAAAGAAGGTTGTGGAGTTATCTGGAAATCAACCGTAAACGAATGGTCAAAAAAAGTATGCTTTCCAAACTCAACGATATTGAAACCTGTTATCTGCCGCAGAAAAGTTTCCCTGTCGGTAAACAATTCGGCGGGCTCCAGGTGCTGAACAGGTCCTGAAAGCAAATCGAAAGCTTTCACTGCTTTTTCAAATTCAGTTCCGATCCTGTCGGCAGCAAACCCAGCATCATTGAGCCAAAGAATGGTATATCGGGGTATAAAATCAAGGAAAGTTTCCCGTGTTTCAACAAGTGCCCGATCCTGAACGTTAGGAACAATTGTAATGTGATCGAGTTTATCGATTGAACGCTGTGTTGCCGGATCGAAAGTACGTATTGATCCAACTTCGTCACCAATAAACTCGATTCGATACGGTATATCGTTGGTAAAAGAAAATACATCAATAATACCTCCGCGGAGGGCAATCTGTCCGGGTTCGACCACAAAATCAGTACGTTCAAAACCATATTCGTCGAGCAAATCGTATATAAAATCAAGGTCAACCGTTTCGCCCCGTTTCAGTTTCAGCGTCGATTTTTCCAGATAGCGCCGGTTCACAACCTTTTCGGTAAGCGCTTCGGGATAAGTAACGATAATAGTTTCTCTGCCTCTGGAGCTAATGCGTTTCATTACTTCGGTACGCATTAGTATATTTGAGTTATCAGTATTCTCAGGTTCGTAAGGGCGTTTGTACGAAGTAGGATAGAACAGCACGTGTTTGCGGTGAAATTTTTCATCCGTTTCGCCTAACAGGTTTTCGAGATCGTTACTGAAATATACCGCGCTTTCCTTATCGCTGAGCACTACCAGGTGAATTCCCGGTAAGGACTGATGCATGGCTGCAGCAGCTATAGAAGCTGATGATCCGACAAACCCTTTCAGTAATATCCTTTGTTTTTCCGGACTGTTCAGTAAAGAAACCGCATCCCGGATACGGATATCCTGAGTGAAAGCAGTTACCAACCTTGAGGCTGAAAACGCTTCTCCAACAGGATTTTCTGATGTTACCAGGGCTAATTTATCGTTCGAACTCATTTGAATTTATAAATGCATAAAGCCGGAAACGTGAATTCCCGGCGAATTTTATCCAGGGCAAAGATAGTGAAGATTCGTTTGTCGGAGATTAGTTGTTGGGGCTACTTAAGGTCGTGTCTCAAATGTTTGTCAGGTTATGACTGATTTGAGGTATTTCTTAGTTGGTGTGCAACTTAATCTGCATCAGAACAACAAAAATTTTATCCGGAATTCTATTGTGATTGAATTCACAATGTTTTATCTTTACCGTTTCAGGCATTTAACAACGTATAATATTGCAAGTTATTCATCAAAAACAATATACAATGGAAAAGAGCATTAAAGGAACCCGCACAGAGAAAAATCTGCTGAAGGCTTTTGCCGGCGAATCGCAGGCGATGAACCGTTACCTGTTTTTTATGAAACAGGCAAAAACAGAGGGCTTTGAACAAATTGCAGCCATTTTCGAAAAAACGGCCTGGCAGGAGCAACAACATGCCAAACGATTTTTCAAATTCCTCGAAGGAGGTGAAGTAGAGATTACGGCCTCCTACCCTGCCGGAATTATCGGCACAACCGCTGAAAACCTGAAAGCCTCGGCAATGGGCGAAAACGAAGAATGGACACTGCTGTATCCTGAGTTTTCGGAAATAGCCAAAGAAGAAGGGTTTCCACAAATAGCAACCGCTTTTAAAATCATTGCCAAGGTAGAAGCCGAACACGAAAAGCGTTATCTGAGACTACTTGCCAGGCTGGAAAAAGAAGAGGTTTTTAAACGCGATGAAGCCACCAGATGGGAATGCCGCAACTGCGGATACATTCATGATGGTAAAAATCCTCCGGAAAATTGCCCGGCCTGCCAGCATCCGAAAGCTTTTTTTGAGGAAAAGCAGGAGAATTACTAAGAGTCCTGATCACATTCTAATAAAAACCGGTTTCAGGGAAATGTGCCCTGAAACCGGTTTTACTTTGTACAGCTAACTATCGCCTATTTACCAAAAGTTACAACCACGCCAATACTCATTTTGAAAGCGCTGTAAATATCATCACTCGTGTCTGATGAATTTGAGCTTTTGTAGCCAGCTTCGTTAACGTCATATTTGTCCACATCCTTATTGTATCCTAAAAAGAGGTCAAATCCAATATTTTCACTCAGGAAATAAGTAGCGCCTCCGCCTATTCTGAATGTTGACATTTTGTACTTTTCATACTCTTCCCCATTCAATTCAGATTTGCCTGATCCGAATCCAACACCAACACCAACATAAGGCCATAAATTTTTATATTCAAGGATGTAATACTTTGCAAACGGTCCGATGATGAATGAATTGTCTTTCCAGGTATCGTCATCCCCCTGATTTATGTCTTTATAATAATTATAATCAATGAACAATCCTGCAGCCAACTTATCTATAACAAAATATCCGGCACTGGGACTAAAATTAAATTCAGTGTATTTGTATTCGTCTGTAATACCATTTGAGGATTCATATTTAGTCTTTCCGATATCGAGCCCAAGGTTACTGTTACCGGCTATATACCATTTCCCCTTTTCGACTTGGGAAAACAACAAACTACTGCACAACAGCAGCAGCATGAGAATTATATATTGTTTTTTCATGGTTTAGAATTTTAAATGATTTTGTAAAAAAATATTGCTTTTAGTTATCCAAATGGTTTCCCCTTACTTACCTAAAGTAACCACCACGCCTATATTCATTTCGAACGAACCGTATTTATCTTTACTCTCTGATTCAGAACTCACCTGTTTAGAAGCATTACTGTAATCCGATTTATCCGTCCATACATCATAGTCGTAGCCCATAAAAAGATCAATCCCAACATGATTGGCAACAAAATAAGTAGCTCCGGCGCCTAGTTTAGTGGTAAAATAGGACCACTTTGGTTTATAATCTGAATCATAGTTATTAGTATATTTCTCAGACCCAAAACCCACACGTCCTTCGACATATGGCCATAATTTTTTATACTCAAGGATGTAATAGCGGACGAAAGGGCCGATAATGATTTTGGTATCAAAATCCTTATCTCCATCATCATACTTTTCGGTATACCGGTCGAATTCGAGGAATAAACCTGCAGCTAGTTTATCAATAACAAAGTATCCTGCTTCAGGGGAGAAGTAGAAGTCGGAATATTTGTAATTTTCGGTGGTAGTGCCTCCTGATTTATACTTACTGGTGCCTATATCGAGCCCAAAGTTACTATACCCGGCTACAAACCATTTGCCCTTTTCTACCTGGGCAAATGCAATGCTGCTTAAAAAAAGCAACAACATAATTAAAGATAAATTTTTTTTCATGGTTAGTGGTTTTAATGGTTGGCGTAAATATAGTAATTTATAAAAGGAATAGCAATAGGTTCTTTTGAATTGAGCAGAAATCAGGACTCTACTATTCAAACCCTGTAAGGTTAAGCTAAGGAAATTATTCCCTGGCATTATTAAGAAGAGACAGTCTCAATTTGCTGAATAAATCGAATTATTGGATGAAAGTAGGATGATGGTAGTACTAAGAAGGAAGCATCCTGATTTTAAACTGATATTTTAGCGGATATTCTGGCTATCACCCTTGCTATTTTAAATTGTGTTATGATGCTCTTTCCCTTGACTCAAACTCCGGAAACAGAAACAGAGCCGCAGGAAACTACAGCTCTGTTTTTTATCGCAATTTCATAATCACAATTATTGAACTATAATTTTTCTGCTGATAAACTTTGTTCCGTAGTAGATTTTCATTATATATATTCCTTTGGCATAGCCTGTTAAATCTATTTCATTTGAGGTTTGCTGCTTGATAGTGTAGTTTGAATAGAGCCTGTTTCCTGTTAAACTATAAATTTCGATGGCGCTAACAGGATTGCTGCTGTTAATGGAAATCTTCCCTTTGCAAGGATTAGGATAAAAAGTTACATTCGGCTCTTTGGAATCGGGTAACCCGGAAAGCACTGTATGATAATATACATACATACTGTCACCCATAGCTACTGAAGTGCCGTCTGTATCCCATTTTTTCCAGACAAGGAACTTTAAAAAATTATTAGCGTCGTAACCATAGTTACTTTGATAGAAATTCAACCAGGTACTGCCATCCCATGCATATACCATGATATCTGTCTGATTTTGGTTTTGATCATATGTATAGTAAACCTTCTGTGAATTCACCCATTGGCCCCCGTCCCATTCCTGTTCAATTTGGCTTATCATGTTGTTGTTACCATTATAACTATACTCTACCCTGTTATAATTCTCCCATTCGCTAAAATTCCACACCTCAGTAATTTCACTTGTAAGATTATTATTAGTGTATGTATATGTGCTTTTCTGTTGATCGAACCATTCCACATCGATCCACAATTGCATAAGGGAAGTAATTTTGTTGTTGCTGGCATTATAGGTATTGGATTCCTTCATTGAATTCTCCCAGGCTGCCCCATCCCAAACCTGATATAAAACGAGGGTTAAATTGTAATTTACATCATAGGTATAGGTTATTTTTTCCGAATTCTCCCAGTCCATGCCTCCCCACGATTGGTAGATCATACTTGTTGGGTTGTTGTTAGCGTTATAAGTGTACAAAGTCTGATTCTCATTAACCCAGGTACTGCCATCCCAGCTTTTTGTTTGAGTACTGGTCTCGTTGCTGTTAGCATCGTAAGTCCATATGTTCATCATATCGTTTACCCAGGCATTATTGCTCCAGGTTTTTAATAACTCACTTAAATTATTATGATTTGCATCATAAGTGAATGTGGATTGTTCTGAATTTACCCAGCTAGTCCCGGTCCAGTTCTGATCAGTGGAGCTTATTAAATTGTTATTGGCATCATACACTACATTAATCATTCTGCTGTCGAGTTTCCATCCGTTACTATTATCATCCCATGACCATGTATAAAGGCTATCGAGGATCTGGACTGCTGAGAAGACAGAAACAGGATGACGAAGAATACTTTTTTCGGTTGCGGACACTGAATAAAGACTTTGTGTTTTTAATCCCACATCTTTCGCCCTGCTCTGGATATTTTCAATTGCATTTAATGAAGAATGTTTCGGGAATTGTGGCGGGCGTTTGCTTTGTGCAAAAACATTAATTGATAACGCCAGGATTGCAAAAAGTAAAATTGTTTTCATGTTGTTTTGGTTTGTAGTTCATCCTACTCATTTGGCTTTTCAGTACCGCCCCGTTTTTTGTGTAGTTTCTGGCTCTACAATGTTTACTTCTTTTTGTATTTGTATACGAGGGTTGCTTAGCAATGCTTTATACTTTAGAGTGTTTTGAATGTGAGATGTTTTTGATTACAGATGAATTTCTTTATCAGTTAGTACCATTTTTACTCCAGTGTGAATTTTAGGCAGATAGGAGTGTGATCATACCATATTGTTTACATCGTTCCTTTGCGCCATTTTCATTAATAGAAATAAATTTTGAATTTCTCTGAATCAAAAACAGTGACTAAAATTTAGTTCAGGGGGTTACTGTTTTACAAATTTTGTTGTAAAGGCAGTTGTTTCTGTTGCAAATTTGCAGATGTAAACTCCTGGTACCAGACCACTGATATCCAGCGATATCCCATTTATACCAGAATGAATGTTTTCTACCAGGATTTCCCTTCCATCAAGACCAAAAACAGTTATTTCAGCTTCTTGAGCGATTTTACACCCCTGAACAAGTGTTATCTGTGAGGATGCTGGATTCGGGAAAACAGTGACGTTACAAGCTGATTTTGTGTGCTCACCAGGGTTCACTGCGGTGTATCCTCCGTTTGAAGTATGCAACAGCATTCCCATATTTCCTGCCAGAAATCCATTGTTTTCGTCAAAAAAGTAAACCACATTCTGAGTTTGATGGGTGCCGATATACACTTCGTTCCAGGTAATTCCAGCATCGGTAGTACGAAGCATAAAACCGTTGCTGCCGCTGATCCAGCCGGTTGTTGAATTTATGAAGTGAATATGAGTATACTGCCTGAAGTAGCCAATCTGCTGAACTGCCCATGTTTCGCCACCATCAGTTGTACGGTATATTTTACTATGGCCCGAAACGGCAATACCTGTCAAAGCATCAATAAAACAGATGTCCTCGAACTGTTCGCCGGGTTCGGAATGCTTTTCATTCCATGTAACTCCACCGTCAGTTGATTTAAGTATTTTTCCCCAGCTTGTTCCTGCAATCAGGTTGTTTTCGTCAAACACATGGGCACACTGGAAGTGGTAGGTTTGAGGGCATGGTATCACATTCCAGGAAGTTCCCTGATTGGTAGATTTAGCCAGAAAACCATACACCCCGAAAATATATGCAACATCGGGGGTAGCAAACCGAATCCGCATAAGATTAGCGGTGGTTCCCAAAGGGATTTTCTGCCAGTTGTTACCTCCGTCGGTACTGGAGTAGCAGCCGCCATAACCGCCAACCACCACAATATGTTGTGGTGAAATGAAGTGAATATCATAAATATTCATATCAAAATCAGGGATATAGCCCAATTGCCATGTCTCTCCCCCATTGCTGGTCATGAAGTAGCTGCCCCAGTCTCCACCAACCATTCCGTACTGGTTCTGATAAAAACTGATCGAAAAATAGTCGTAAAAGGAATTTTCTGAAATCAGGTTCCAATGCTTACCTCCATCAATAGTTTTCTTTATCCGGCCTCCGTTTCCGCACATCCAACCCAAATTTTCGTCAGTAAAATGAATGTTATATATAGTTCCATCATCAAAATTCCCCATATGAAAAGTCCAGCTCATGCCACCATCGGTAGTACTGATGTAATTTTCGCCCGAACCACTGGCATAGCCTGTGTTTTCATCGATAAAGCACAATGCGAATAAATTAGAGCCTGTATAGTGAGGCAGTTCAATCCAGGAGTTTCCGCCATCAGTTGTTTTAAGCACAGTGCCAGAGTATCCGCTCACATAGCCGGTAAGGCCTGATACGAACTGAACAGAGCGAAGCATTTTGTTGGTTGGCGTAGTTTGCTGCAACCAGGAAGTACCTCCGTCGGTAGTGTGAAGTATGATTCCGTTATCGCCAACGGCCCAGCCGGTATCTTCATTAATAAAATATATTGCAAAAATGTTTGACCCTGTACCTGTATTTAAAACTGACCAGGAGGCACCTCCGTTGGTAGTTTTTATCAGTGTACCTGCCTCACCACAGGCGTACCCGGTATTACCACCGGTATAAAAAATACCCCAGAGATTATTGCTAACGGGCGATGCTGAAATCGTCCAGGTCTCACCCTGGTTAACTGTGTTGATAATAAGGCCACCATCACCCACTGCAGTTCCGGCATCATCTGTTCTGAAACTTATTGAGTACAAAAAAGCCGGAACACCCGTGTAATAATTTTCCCAGGTTGCACCCTGATCGGTGGTACGTATCAACGTTCCGGTTGCACCTGCAGCGATGTATGTCTGGTCGTTAATTGATACTCCGGCGAATAACCCATTTCCCTGTGGCAGAGGATTTTGCCACTGCCAGGGATTTTGTGCTGAAGCAAGTATTGTTACAATTAAAAGTGAAAGTGTTAGACTATTTCTCATGTCTTACTGGGATTAGTGGTTCTATATTTAAGCCTGTTCATGATTAGGCAGGAAAATGGTTAGTGCAGGAAAGCAAAGCAATTAACACTATATTTATAAGGCTTTTCGCCCACCAGCAAATTCCATGTTTTGCCATTCCAATAGCTGTAATAAGGAATACCATTTACGAATTTCGATACGTACATTACAGTTCCGTCAACTAAATCAATGGCTTCTATAACACTGGCTTCGGTAACATCAGTCCGCGAGGAACCTTCCCAGTAACAGGCATTTTGTAATCCACCCTGCACCAGAGGCGTCCGTCGTGTTCCGCCAAGAAGAATCTTACCCCGGGGTGTGCAGCAAAATACAATTCCTGTTGCTTCCTCGTAAGCGCTAAGATTTGTACGATTGGGTAAGGGTTTATTTTCCCAGAAGCATGGGAACGGCATAGGAGCTCCTGTTGTGGAATATAAATTACTGAATTGCGACTGGTAGCCAGCACAATAAATTTTACCTCCGCTTACACGCATACAATAAAGCAATCCGCCTTCATCAGAAATTTTGACCTGATTTACTCCCGACCAATAAAAATGTGGAGCATTGCCCTGCGAAGCACAGCAATAAACGGTACCGGCATCAATAGTCATTGATTCGACGCTGTAACCCAGGCAATCGTGTTCCCAGTTTAAGCTTATACGCTCATTGCCTTTCCAGTAGCAAGGGTTGGTTTCGTTGCCGGAATAAAAAGAGCCTGCCAAATAAACTATACCTTCGCTTACAGCCATACAGGTTATCCACTCAGTTTCAGTGGTGTTGTTAACAATGTCATGAAAAGTGGTATCTGTCCAGTAACAGGCTTTTTTTCTTCCCTTCTCATCTCTATAAGTGCCGCCGCAATACACCACACCGTTTTCAACTGTCATTGCAGTAACAGAAGGCTCGCTACCAGGACAGGGCAGGTTCACCTGAATGGTATCGAACCAGTAACAGGCTTTGGCTCCTTCGAGCGAGACATAACCACCAGCACAATAGGCTAATGGCTTGTCCTGACTAACGGGCTTTACATCATTTTCTTTGGCACAACCAGTTGCTATTGCAATGATTAACAGTGCTGCAAAAAATAAAAATTTTGGTTTCATGGTTATGGGATTTTGGTTAACTATGTTTTCTATTTCCGGGCAATTGCGTAACAGCGTATCTGGGCATTTGAAATTTCGGTTTCTCCCACTAAATCATACCAATTTGAACCATCCCAGAATAGAGGATGTATTTTTCCGGAAGCTCCGGTAACAATGCAATACAAAGTTGAGTTGTAATACCCCAATGCCTGCACAAGTTGCCCATCAGGTAAGTATCGCACATCACTTCCCTCCGACCAGTAACATGCCGTCGGCAATTTATTTGCATTATTTGGTCCATCCGGATCAAGGCTGCCACCATAATACACAGTTCCGTTAGCTGCGCAAACCGATTGACAATTCCCGTCAAACTCAAGGGATAAAGCGGTGAACGATATGTCGTCTTCTTTCCATTTTCCGGGTTGTGGCTGCAAACGATCATGTGATGAATAAACGCCTTCGCCACTTCCGCCAAAAAACACTTCCTCTCCAATAAAATCGAGGCTGTTTACTTCTCCAGAATGATATTCATACTCATTTGAAAAAGGATTCAGAATATCTCTTTTTGAAAGATTATGATAGATGTCGTTTTTATAATAAAACGGAGATCCGGAATAACTCGAAGAGTTTGAACCGGCACAGAAAACTATCCCTGACGGGCTAACTCCTATGCAGGCAATTTGAGACTTATAACCTTGATCCGCAAGCTTATGCATTTCTTCACCCTTCCAGTAGCAGCATTGCACCTTACTTGTTTCGTTGAGATACTCACCGGCAGTATAGACTGTTCCACCATTTTGAGTAATGCAATATGGAATGGCATAGCCACCGGTTTCGAGGGTATGGAGTACACCATCGCTCCAATAGCAAGGGATGCCACTTTTAGCAGCAGTTGAATATGTTCCTGCACAATAAACAACCCCATCTTTCACATAAATTGCATTTACAATACCTGTGATTAGTCCTTCGCCAGTTAAATCAACCCGTTTTGTGCCCGACCAATAGCAAGGAATCTGGTATCCACTATTATTGGTATAATTTCCTGCACAAAAAGCTATTCCTGTTTCTTTCTCTGGATTTGGATCAATTTCCTTTTCGCAACTTACCAGGAAAAAGCAAAATAGCATACTGATGATGAATAGTTTAGAAGAGTTTTTCATTTTATTCACTTGTTTTTAAACGATTTGTAATTTCCGGATCTATTTCTTTCTGTTTTCGGAGCGCTTGTAGCCTTTTACAAGGATTTCAGCATCATTGTCAGGATCATAGTTCTGATTATCGGTATAAATAACATCACCCTGTTCGTTTTCCCATCGGTAGCTCCATTCGTTAGTACCACGCTCTGTTTCGCCGGTAAACGGGTTGGTGTAGTCTTCCTGACCGGTGAGGTTGAGGTACATCTGATGATTGATTTCTGAATTTGTACGGGAGCGATGTTCGGCTATTTCGCTGTCGATACGGTTAATATCGCGTTGTGTTTGCAAGGCGGTGTTACTATTCGTCTGCTGACTGCGAATCTCCCGCGAAAGCCATTCAGGATTGAGTTTTACTGAATTACCGATGGTTGCAAACAGGGGAACATTGGCTTCGAAAACTGATTTCTCGGCCCGCACATACCAGGTTTCCTTATTGCCCCAAAGCCCGGCACCCAGTTGCCCGTAATCTTCGATCACGCAAACCATTTTTTCGAGATACTGGATGCTATTTTCAGTGTATTCGAGAGTTATTATGGAGGCTTTGTAATTGAACCGGTAACCCTGCAGCATTATGGCTGAGGCCTTGCTGAATTCTTCGGCCAGTGCGGGTAATTGCTGAACCAGCGTAAACTGAACATTTCGGGCGTGTGGATGTACGAACGGAATAGCCACAATACTTATAAAATCGGCTGGTGACAAAATCCCCATTACTGTCATGCCATTGTAATTACTGCCATCAGGAAACATAGGGGCTGCCATGTTTCCGGGATACCTGCGCATATCGAAAAACCGGGTATCGGGCAGCCAGCCCATCTCGGCTTTGTTATCGGGTGCCGAGACTTTCATATACAATTTGGCCTCAATGGCATTGCCTGAGCCGCCTGCTGCATTGGGATCAACACGGGTAATACCGCCGGAAATTGACCACCCCTTTGGAAGCAGGAATGTGAAGGCATTTTCGTTAGGTTCATTATTCCTATGAAATACTACTTCAGTTTTGTTTCCGGTACCTGGCTCCGATTTTGCTTTATTAAATTCATTTTCTGCCAAATGGCAACTCAATATTGAAAGAGCCATTGTTATTAATACAGCCGTGTAGCTCATATATTTCATTTTGTTTCAGTTTCAGAATTGTTCATTTTATTGTGAGCAAAAAAAATCTGCCAGAATAATTTGAAAACTGATTCAAAATTAAAACACAAAATACAAATACCTTATTTTTAATACCTTACAATAGCTTAGCAGCCACCCTACAAAAACACTCAAAGGCTGGAAAGGCTCAGAAACAGGATAGAAATGACTAAATGCCGGCAATAAAATTTGCCAGATTATGCTCGTGAGGGATATTGAGCTTTTTGCGAATTCGTGTACGTGCAACCTCAATACTTTTAATGGACTGACCCGAGAGGGAAGATATTTCGCGGGTATTCATATCGAGGCGGATAAATGAGCACAAACGACGTTCGGCAGGTGTAAGTTCCGGATAGTTTTCAAGTAAACGCTGCTGGAAACCCGGATGAACCTCATTAAACGAAAGTTCGAACTCTTTCCAGGCATTGGGCGATAACTCCTGCTTAAGTTCCATTTGCAGGTTATGAATGGTTGCCGACGAAACATCCGATTTTTTGAGCAGTTCCAACTCAGATATCAGTTTTTCCAGCAGTTGATTTTTCTGGTTTATCAGCATGGTTTTGGAAGTCAGTTCCCGATCCTTGCCTCCGATATCCTCACTCAGTTTTTCAATTTTCTGATCACTCAACTGCTTTACAAAACCTGCTTCCTTTTTTGTTTGGAGATTGCGTTTGTACACAAGCCAAGCCAGAGCAATACTGAGAACCAGGCAGATAGCCAGTAACAGCAAAAATAAATTCCTGTTATGAAGAGCTTGTTTTTGCAATAAATTATTCTGTGCCAGCATGAGATTTTCGTTTTTTAGCCCCGACTGTACAAAACCGGCTTCAATTTCTTCAATTGTTCTGTTTTTCTCTACATTAAAAACACTGTCTTTAAGCATCATGGCATTGCTTAAATAATTTAAAGCTTTGGCAGGATCTCCTTTCTTTTCATAACAATCGGCCAGGCATTTATTAGCAAGCAACAAAGTTTTGAGTGCGCCAACTTCTTTAGCCAGCATTTCGCCGGCGTGAGCATGTGCTATTGCATCATTCACCAGTTCAGCCTGCAGTTCGGTAAGAGCAAGTTCAACCCAGGCTTCGGCTTCTTCGGCCCGGGCTCCCGATTCTTTAAAAAGAGAGGCTGATTTTTTATGGTATGCAACAGCAATTTCGAGTGCTCCTTTAGCTTTATGAAGCTTACCGTATTGCGCGTAGCAGGAAGCCAGATTTGTTTTATCGCCTGCTTTTTCGGCCAGTTTGGTTGCATCGTCGAGAAATTGTTCCGCATTTTCGTAGTCTTTCAGTTCGGTGTAGGTATCAGCAAGGTTTTTCGACCGGATAATCATACGGTAATTGTCGTTCCTCACTTCAGGAAAATTAATAGACTTGTTATAATATTCAAGAGCTCTGAAAGGGTCACCGTTATCGAGATACAGATTCCCGATATTGTTGAGGCAATCGGAAGCAGCCAGTTTATCATTCAGCGCATTAAATTTTGTAATAGCTTTCTGGAAGGCTTCCATTGCTTTAGCAAAATCACCCTGCTTGCGGTACACATTCCCAAGATTATTGTAGCAGTAGGCTTCTGCATTTTTCATACCACCTTCCTGAGCCACTTTTAGGGCTTTATTATAACACAGAATAGCATCATTAAAGTTGCCACTTTGTTTTTGGACAATACCCATGCCTGCGTAGCACCAGTAAATGCCATCCATGCTTTTGGCTTTCTGATACTGAACTAGTGCCGCATTGTATTTATGCATGGCTTCGCTATGTCTGCTTTGTTCGAGATAAACCTCCGCAACGTAAAACTCGCAGTCGCCCATGTAGTAAGGCTCTTTCAAAACGGCAGCATGTATGAAGGCTGAATTGTAGTGAGCGAGCGCCTCCTTATATTCAATTTTCTGATAATATACGAGTCCCAATCCGAGATATCCTTTCACCAGAAAACGTAAAAGGGGCTTCTGCACTGATGATTTTGTACCCGGTTTCAGATTTTCGGTTGCCAGCTGTATTGCCTTTTTGTAAAGCAATATAGCAGAATCGGATGAAGCATCAGCCGCCTGCCTGAGTGAGGAAGAAATAATTGTTGTATCAGCCGGAGAATTTGCTGAACGTGCTTCGCCGCCGGCAAAGCCGATGAAAAGGATATTTAACAGAAGTAAATAATACCTGAGATGTACGTTTTTAAAATCCGGGACCTTCATATCGGAAAATAGAAAATAAAGATAGTGATTATTCCGTTTCTGAAGCAAATCACTACTTTTTTTCAGGTGTATTTATGAGCTTAGCTACCTTGTTCCAGTCGATTTCATTCACCAGCAATTGACTGTAAAACGGATGTCCGTTATTTTTATACGATTCAGCAAGAGCTACTTCATCCATTTGCGGGTAATAGAAAGTCATAAACTGGATGGCTGTATTTGGCAGGCTTCGATTCCAGTATGCCGGGTTAAAACGCATGAGTTGCAGCCCTTCCCTTTTACCATTTACTTTCAACACAAAATGTTCATCATGACCTGAAAAAGCAGGGGAGTTAAGCTCCTCTTCCGATAATTCGGATATTTCTTTCTCTAATTGTTCGAGCAGCAGGCGATCCATCTCAATTTTGTTTCGCAATTTATAATACTGCAGATGCATTTCAGCCATTTCTCTCACAGTAACCGGAATCCAGTACGGAGGTCTCTCAGGGTTGTATACAACAAGGTGATGAGGATAGGCATCAGCCGCTTCCCTGTAAAGGTCAACGCCCGGCTCAATTTGTTTTACAAACTCAAATACAGGAAAAACTCCGTTCATTTTTATTGAGGCATCATTTATGGCTTTTTCCAGACCCGGATCATCTTTGAGTTCGTCGAAATAGGGATAGTTGGCATTGGAACCATGCCCGGTTTCTGTATTATTAATACCGAAGGAATAGTGTGGTGGTTCAATGGTCCATTTGCCACCGGCACTGTAGAAAAGCTGAAATCCGAAATCCAGCTCAGTACGCAGGCCGTAATTGCAGTCATTCATTCTGTAATACTTATCCCACCCGCCGTAGGTTGTAGCAACCAGGTCAAATCCTTTCGGATTTTTAAGCATCGGGATATTGATATGAAACCATTCCGCCAGGGATGCCATGACATTGCTGAAGGCAATATACTCGGCTTCGGTGCTGGTAATATTGTTGGAATAGGCCCATTTACCGGGTTTATCCGGGAGGTAGTCGGATGGACTCTGCGTTCTTGCATGGTTAGGCATCAAGAGAAAAATTGTTGAAAGAAAAAGCAGAAGTTTTGTCATAGGATTTTTATTTTACGATGTATTATTAATGGCTATTCTTTCTCATCAGCCACTGTTGTTTTGTAAATTGAGTAGTCGAACTTCCCGGCTTCTTCCACAATTTTTACCAATATTGCTTTTACAGTTTCCGGCTTTATTTTAGATGATAATGATATCTTGACAGTGGTGGTTCCGTTAAAGCTAAAATACTTTGCATCAGTATAATACTCAATTTTTCCGGTTGGTCCTGTAATTTCATTTACACAGGCTTTATTTGAAGAAGATAGAACTATGTTACCACCTGCAAATTCCTGTATTTCACCTTGTCCGAGAAAGCTTTGTCTATCCTGTTTCTCAGCACCCAGATCTTTCATCATCTGAAGTGTATATTTTCCTGTCTCATCATTTGCATCGTACCAGATGATCTCAATACCCAAGCTGCCATAACTTTCATCAGAGCATCCATCAAGGAATTTAATCCCGGCATTTATAGTCACCCGCACATTAAACCCGATTCCTCCAACTGTTTTTCGAATACCGTCTCTTTCATCCACAATTTCCATTGGTATTAACTGGTTGAGGGCATTGGTGACTTGTCCTTTTACAAGTACGCAAGTCATGCTAAAAAATAAAATCAGTAAACTGGTTTTGATTGTAATCTCTTGATTCTTCATATATTTATGTTTGTTGTTTAAAAATTCCTCTAATCGTCAACATACCTGTTTTTGCTTTTTGCTCTATGCCAGAAATTAATCAAACCAGTGCGAAGTTAATCAGAGTTTTACACATTGAGAAATAGTACCTTCAAGTTAATGTTCACTCTATTATTTATCTAATGCTGGGACTAATGAATTTATTTCAAATGCTTCCAGAAACCTGTCGAGACTGTAACCGGGAGAGTTGTGTTTCAAACTTTCTTCTATTAATTTGGTATACCGGTTGGTATCTTTCAGATAGTTAAAAGTCAGTATTTGTATGGCTGAGCGGGGAAGCTCTTTGTTCCAGTAATCCGGATTCAATCGCACTACCGGCTGTGGGCCGGGTATCGGTGTAATTTTCAAAAACGGGCAACGTTCGTCATATGTATTGTTGTAGGCCCAACCATCGCGTTCGATTTCAGGAATCAGAGCATACTCCGCTTCCATCATTTGGGTCATAAGATCCGACTGAAGCTTTTCAGGGTATAGTTTCCAATATTCGATAAGCCATTCGGCCAATTCGCGGAATTTTACAGGAAGGTAATATGGTGGCCGTTCCGGATTATATAAAACAATTTTTTCGCTGCCGTACCTGTCAATCCCATTTCCAAGCTCCTCCTTTTCTCCCGGAATGTATGTACAATCTTTTAGTTTATCACTAACGCTTTTCCATTTTTCGTAATTAAAGCCTTCTTTCGGTTTTTGGGTAGGTTTTGAAGCTCCCAGGCTATAGTTGCCGCCGAAAACCCTTCGCAGATCATTTACTATCACACTCCAACTTGGTGGTTCAATTTTATAATACACTGGTTGTCCTTTATACATATACCAGTCACCAAATCCAAACCGGATCAGACTAGGAATTCCATATCCAAATTTATCGGGACATTCTACGCACATAACATAGGTTTCACATTCAAACCCTTTCTGATCAATAAAAACCGGGTTTTTACGTACCAGGTCTGTTACCCGGATAATTTTCTGATAATTGGCGGTTGTTTCCGCTTTCGTAAAGCCACAATCGTAATTGGTGTAAACATTCCAATTAATAAGTTTAAAAGTACCCGGATGATCGGGCAGAAGAGGGTAATCCTGCGCACTGGAACTTATTGCGCAGAAAGCAAGTAAGCTAATCAGAAAAAAAATGATCTTTTTCATGGTTCTGCAATTAAACTGTTTATTGACATTGAATTGTTATTTATCAATTGCCGGAACTAACGTATTTATGTCCAATGCTTCCAGGAACCTATCAAGACTGTATCCGTTAGAGTTGTATTTTAGTGCTTCCTCTTTTGCAGTAGTATACCGTTTAGTATCTGTGAGGCGGCTAAATGTAAGTATCTGGATGGCGGATCGGGGAAGCTTTTTGTTCCAGTATTCCGGGTTTAATCGCACAACAGGCTGTGGACCGGGTACCGGGGTAATTCCCAAAAAGGGGCAACGTTCGTCAAAGGTATTGTTGTAAGCCCAACCATCACGTTCACTTTCAGGGATCTGCGCATACTCAGCTTCCAGATATCCCAATATCATTTCGGATTGCACTTTATCAGGGTGAAGTTTCCAATATTCGATGAGCCATTCAGCCAGTTCACGGAATTTCACAGGCAGATAATATGGTGGTCGTTCGGGATTGTAAATAACAATTATTTCACTGATGTACCTGTCAATGCCATTGCCAAGTTCTTCCTTTTCTCCCGGAAGGTAGAAACACTCGCTGAGTTTATCATTAACACTTTTCCAATTATCATAGTTAAACCCTGCTTTGGGAGGATCCGTAGGTTTTGACGCGCCAAAATTATACGAGCTACCTATAATACTGCTAAAACAATTAACATGCAGTTTCCAACTGGGAGGCTCTATTCTATACATGCTGACTTTCCCTTTATCCATAAAATAATCGCAAAATCCGAAGCTGAGTTCACTGGGAATTCCATAACCAAATTTATCTGGACAATTTTTCGCATATACATAGGTTTCACATTCAAATCCTTTCTGATCAATAAACACCGGGTTTTTACGCACTAGGTCTGTTACTTTGATAATTTTCTGATAATTTGCGATAGTTTCAGCTTTTGTGAAGTCACAATCCCAATGCGTGTATACGCCCCAATCTATTAATTTGAAAGTACCCGGGTGATCGGGAATTAGAGGGTAATCCTGTGCCCGGGAACCTATCACACTGAAAGTAAATATGCTAACCAGGGTTAAACGTATGGCTTTCATAATTCCTTATTTTAAAACCAATTACACTTTTTATTGCCTATTTTTCAATGGCAGGCAGCAATGTACTACCATCCAACTCATCAAGCAGACGGTAAACATAATAATAGCCATCCTCTGCTTTCAGGTTTCCTTCCAGTTTGCGTTTCACTTCTTCCTTTGGCGGAATTTCGAGCCACATAAACTGTATGGCCGATCGTGGAAGTTTCCGGTTCCAGTAATCAGGGTTAGGGCGCATAACAGGTGTTTCATTTTTTATTGACCCGATCCTTGAAATGGATTCAGGATTGCCAAAATAGGCAAATCCATCTTTTTCAGTTTCTGAAAAATTTGAAAACTCGCCTTCCAGTATCGGGGTCATGGTTTCCACCTGGATTTTATCCGGTAGCTGTTTATAATACTCTATTAACAGACTGAAAGCTTCGCGGATGGTAACCTGGTTCCAATATTCGGGACGGTCGGGATTAAAGATGATCAGGTTGTCACCATAACGGTCGATTCCCGGACAAACTTCCTCCTTCACACCGGGAATAAAAAAAAATTCGCGCAGCGCAACTGTACTTTTATTTGCGTCACTTTCACTGAAAGCGGGATTGGTAGGATTATAAGCGTTACTGTAATCCGATACATTGAACCCGTTACTGCAAAACTTATCGGTCATATTCACCTCAAAGCGCCATTGAGGTGGTTCAATTGTTTGTTTAACTTCTTTGCCTTTTCGCAAACTCCAGGTTTCGAAGTAGAAGCAAACAGTGCCGGGAAGTCCGTATCCAAATTTAGTATTACATCTGCCATAGCCCAGATCGCCGATACCATCGAAGCCTTTATTGTCTTTCAATACCGGGCACCTTCGAAAAATATCAATCAGAGAAACAAGGTTTTTCGTGGCAGCATCGGATTCGGCTTTGGTATAGCTGCACGATTTAAAATATTGATCAGGACCTAGCCCGTTAAGTTCAGTTGTTTCGATTTTAAATGTGCCTGGTTTATCTTTCAGGAGAATTTTATCCTGGGCGTGTAGATTGTAAACCAACAGAAAAACCAAAACGGGCAGAAGAAATAATTTTTTTGTCATTTTAACCACTTTATAAAGAAAGGAGAATTCGATGCAAGATGATTTCGATGGTAAGTCAAATTCATTTAAAATCGTTTTATTTCTGTATCGGCTCAAGTGGTGCCAGTTCAAATTCGCCTTCCGGTTTTGGAGTAGGTTCAGGCGAACCATTTAACGGTTCGAGTGGGGCAATTCCTTCCGGATCAAGAGGAGCAATTCCTACCGGATCTAATGGGCCAATTTCAGGAAGGCCTAAGGGTTCGAGAGGTGCAAGTTCGATATAAGGAGATAAATTTATGGTTAAGGAAATGCTTTCTTTTGACATAAAATTATCGTCCTTAATCAAGCGGTTGCCCGATGCTTCGATAGTGAAAGTACCGGTAGGGTTAAGCAGGAATTTTTCAAACTCTTTGTAATTGCTTATCAGAAGTGGTTCATACGTTTGATAAATATCGGCACTGCCAAAAGGTTCGCTTATAACGTAAGGAATTCCAACATTAAGTTCTCCCTGAACAGGAACAAGTCCGGATATATTATAGTCCCATTGCATTGCACTTCCACTGCCAATGGAGTGTTTGCTTAAATGCTCAAGGTATTTACCGCCCATAAGCCAAATAACATAATGAGGTGAGAGAGTTGGTAACTGGTCTTCGGCGGCAACATAAGGTTTGATCTCTAAAGTTAGGCCTTCCAGCAATGTAGTATCCTCTAAATTAGACATATAAGTTGTAACTAACTTACTCTGTCCTTTAATATCTTTCAAAGCTATTTCGTTTCTGATCTTTCTGACATAAACGGGATAACGGTTGTTGAACAGTATTTTCGAATAGTCGTTAGGATCTCTGGCCTTAAGATCGGATCCACCTGTGACCACCCCACAATGCATGTCGGGACTGCAATCAAGTCGTGTTTTAGGATAATCGATTAACTGTTGGAGCCGAAAAGAGAATATCTGGCAGGTGATGTTACCGATAATCAGTGTTTCTTCCGATTCTTTGCTTGTATATTGCTTTATATCCGGATGATAGCTGTCTCTCAAAATTTTAATTGCAATATTCCCGGTAAGGAATTCAGCCGGATCAACGCCTGAATTTTGAGCTTTGGCCAGGATTGGATTTGATGATTCCGGTACCGGCTGGATCATTCTGTGGTTGTCAGCTAAAGTAAGCTGCTCTTTCGGAGAGTTCTGGCCAAAAACCTGAATGCTCAAAAAAGTTAAAAGAATGAGTGAATAAAGTTTTTTCATCTGTTATAAATTTATTTATTCATTGCTTATTTTCAGTGGTATAAATGCTTGCTTCGCAGGTGATTTTTTAAAGGTCAGATGGAATTATTAACGTCTTGCTTAATTTTAAAGGTGTTAATGAGATCGCTTCGCTAGTTACTCACATCTTGTTTATCTTAATGGTGTTCGTGAGCTAAAGGTTCGCCATAATATTAATTTCGGTTGGTGAGAAAATTTTACTCGCTAGGCTCGTGAGGTCGCTTCGCTAAGTTCTCATGGCTATTTCATGTACATAAATATTTAGTTTGTCTGGCTATTTTTTAACAGCATTCCCAATTTTCATTTTTTTTCAATAAAACCAATTACTAAAACCGGTTTTATTGGTTTTCAATCAATTACCACATTTTCTCAGCCTGTAGTCTATTAAAAACCAATCCTACATAATCTGTCAGTCCGCTGTTATATGGTTTGAATTTTTCCAGTCCCAGTTCTGATTCAGGCCGGTATTGACAAGACATCTATTTTGAGACTGTACCAATAATGCTCAAAAAATCACCTTTCAATTCTTTTTTAAAACAGGTGGTTGATCCATTGTTTGCGTTCCCGTTTCGCCCTCGTTGATGATAATCGTCTCCACCTTTCCAAACTTATTTCGCAGCCAAACTGATCCTTCTTCAACAATAACCGTTGTAGTTTTTGTTGTTGGATTATATTCTGTTGAGAAAATTGTTCCACGATTTCCGTCAACTGACCGTTCAGTTTCAATCTGGTATTTCATTTCGGCATCGGGAGCAATTTCAGCCCATATTTTGCCAAGAAGTAGGGTAAGTTTAACGGTGGCAGAAGTTTCGAGAGGATCCAGATCCGAACAGTTGTTTATCTTATATTTGGTACCACTCGAAATTCGCAATCGCGTATCATCAAAAAACTTAATATCGATTCCTTTGGGGATGGATTTTGGAACACTTACGGTTTGGCCGCTCATAAAACTGTCCTTATCTAATCCAATGGCTTTACGTTCTTCATCGGTAAGCATTTTCCCGTTTCCATCGCGGATGGACATAATCTGGTTGGCCTTTGATTCACAAGGAGATGGCCCGCTGATGGTAAATTCAGCAATTACTTCGTGTCCTTCATCGTGTCCCCAGCGTCCGCGAATAACAATCATTCGGTATTTACCGGGGGCAGTAAAAGTTGCCGTGCAGGTTGTCGGGTCAACAACCGGATCAAAAACCGTATTTATTCCACCATAGCCACCTAAACTTTCGTCCCACAATTGAAAATTTGTCCAGGTAGATTCTTTATGGCTGGCGTCAGCAAATTTGCATACGGCTTTGAGTGTTGTACCCACCGGATAGGATTGCCCGGTTGCCGGACTGGGAAAGTCGTTCTGCGCAAGAACATTATGCACAAATAAACCAGCCATCAAAAAAATAGAGATGAATATTCGTTTCATAAGCAATGGATTTTTAGGTGTGAAATTAATTTTCGCACGTATCCCGATTGTGAAACTTTCATTATATTTGTAGGAAATATTATCTGACATGCGAAATTATTTTAAGTTTCTTGATAAGTTTCCTTTGAATTATAGGCTTGCAGCAATTTATACAATTGCATTAATGCCATTTTATTACATTTCATTAGTACTTTTTGCTCCAAACATATTCCAAACATTTCCGATTGAAGTCGTAATTAGTTTATGCTATTGTTTTTCGCTAACATGGTATATATTTTGGCTTGCACTAATGTACATCACATATATAGTGGTTTTTGCGAAAACAGATGAATCTAAAATACCTGAGTTCATTAGTCATAATGTTGTTACTCTTATTGTTTTACCTATTTCAATTGTTGCTTCGTACATATTTAACCTTTCATTTACTGGATTTATGATTGTTTCTTATCTACTATTCATACTTAGAATAGTTTTAGACTTTTTAATTAACCCATTTTTAAAAAGAAGGCAATCTAAAAAGCGGAGCAATAACGAACTTATAAATAAGCATAACGCTAACAAGAGCTGAGATCGTAATGAATGTTTTAACGTAGTAGTCAACGATAAATAACATCATTTTTTTTCTATCATTCAGTTCAAATTTTTCTTTTTCCACGGCTACTTGATTTTTGAAATACATTTGTACTCACTTATTTTATTTATAGCAAACTTTGGCTTTTTATTGCACTCATATTATTAATATGGCTAGCAAGAGTTATTTCAGATTATGTAGATTTTAAGCGTAGGCTCGATAAATTGAAAGAAGATCAACTCAATGAGCTAAACAAGAACGCCAAAGTATCTTAATATTAACACTATTGCACATGTAACTAAGCTAACTATTACACCCATAAACAGTGTACCAGTTATAATATCTCTGAACATGAGATAGTGAATGAATTCCTTATATTATTTATCTCCTTTTATCATTTTACATCACATTTAGAGTAAACAATCTTCTTAACATCCTTAACAGGTTTGTAATACGACATTTGCTGATCGTGGTTAACGGCATTGATTAGGTATTGCTCAAATAAATTGCCTTCGTCGTTACGCAAATTGTAAACGTATTGAGCCTGCACCAGATAAAACGGCAAATATTTCTTACTTAATGCGATATACTGCCCTCTTATGCTGTTTTTTACAATTGACCAAAAGCCTTCGATTGTATTGGTATGTACAATTCCTTTCGAATACTCTTTTTTGTGGTTGATAACCAAATGTTCAATTAAATCATCCATCTTTTTGTATGACTTAAATTCGTCGGTTATCAGAATGGCGTTGTCGGTTTTTACATTTTCCTTCAACATGGCTACCAGATTGCGTGAGGTGAGTTTTTCAATCACTTTTAATACAACATCTCCATCACGCTCTACAATGCCTACAACGGGCGTTTTTCGTGTCCCTCTGCCTCGTTTATTCACGACATTTATAAGTGTCGGTTTGTTTGAAGCGGGTTGTTTCTTGCGTGGACGACCGCCAACATACGCTTCATCCATTTCAACAATGTTTTGAAGTGATTTGCAGTTGTCAATCATACCACAACGTACACGCATGGCGGCGTACCATGCAGTTTTATAGGTTATTCCGGTATCACGCATTATTTGTGCGGCTGCAATGCCTTTTTTAGCGTTAAGCATCAAGCCTATAACCATAAACCATTTGGTTAAGGGTAAGCGTGTATTCTCAAAAATCGTGTCAACTAACACTGAGAATGTAGTTTTACAGTTATTGCAATGGTGGCGTCCTGCTTGGGGTTTGATACGAACGGTATTATCTGAACCGCATTTAGTACATGTTACGGTTTTGCCCCATCTCAATTTTTCCAGATATGACAGGCATTTCGCCTGTGAATTAAATTTCTTATTTATGTCTATCAGATTCATCGGAATAGCTTAATTTTATTGGTTTCTACAAATTTACAGTTTCACAATCGGGATACGTGCGTTAATTTTTATCAATCAGAATCCCCATTTTCTCAACCGGCAGGCTATTAAAAAACAACCCCACAAAATCCGTCAATCCGCCATTACGCGGTTTGAATTTCTCCAGTTCCAGTTCCGTTTCGGGCCGGTATTGCCACGACAGATATTGTACAGTTGTTACCGGCAGTGAGCGGTCCCAGCAGTCCGGGTTAAACTTTACCACGGCTCTGCCTTCGCCACGGGCATTGATAGTCGAAATTCCACATGCTTCCGTAGGACAGGAATATGCCGGAAGATTCAGTTCTTCGGCAGTGAAGTTTTCATATTCCTGTTTAATTACCTGGTATAGCCTTGGTTTCATGGTGTGATCAGGGTCGGGATTAAAGTCCATTTTAGCCCAGCCTGCAACCATTTTTTCGTAATTGATACTGTCAATTTGGTGTTTTACTTTGTAGTAGGCCAGCTTGGCTTCCATAATTTCTTTAACTGTAACGGGAATCCAGATATCCGGCCGATCGGGGTTGGAAATAAGTAAAACACCTTTGAACCAACCTCCTTCTTCATATAACCGCACACCGGGGGCAATTTCTTTGATAACAGGCGCTGTGGTATAATATTTTCTAAGATTTTCGCGTGCTTTTTCTTGGGGTTGTTTTAAATGTGGCGGATCGTCGGTTTTAAATTCAGCTTCATCGAATTGTTTACTGATGTAGTACATCGGGTTGTTGATTATGATTTCTGTTCCGTGGGCTGACCAACCAGTTGCCGTATGTGATACCCCGTTTTCAGTGTAAAAGTGATGAAATGAAATACCGATGGAACCTCGTATTCCATAGTCCTCCATCTTACTTTTTTCATCAAAACAATAGGCTGATAATCCAACCATAGCATTAAAACCGGTGGGATAACCAAGCACAGAATCATTCAGGCGCACCCATTCAACAATTGTTGTGAGGTTATTTTTAAAAGTAGTTACATCTACTCCCGGGCATTTTTCCTGTTGATTATTAAAAACAAACTTACCTGGTTTATCGGGCTGATATTGCATTGATTGAGGGAATGAAAAAGCAGCGTGTGAGATAATAGCAACACACAATAAAAATCTGTAAACAAGTGTTTTCATTTCAGCAATTCTAACAATAACGAGAAAAATCGGTAGTAAATTCGCTTCTATCCGATCTATTTACTTCGATTCTATAATTTTTATATCGGCAGGAACCTCAAATTTCGCAGCCGGTATAGCTGGGTTTTCCTCAAATTTTTCGGCCAGAAGATTCATTTTCATGGACCCCAGGTCGGTTTCTGATTTCAATGCTACCCCCTTGTAAACCAGGAATGTGCCTTTCATCCCCATCTTTTTATTATCGATGCTCATTTTTTCGCAGGTTTTACCCAGGAATTCCTCTGTTCCTAATTTTTTCAGTTCCATTTCCTTTACCATTTCTTCTGTTAGGTTTTCAAAATCAATACTTGCATTGGCCAGGTTAACTTCCGGGCTTTTTGTGCCGGTTTTTTTAACCATATCAAGATTGTAGATAAACCCGTCTTTTGTAAGATTAACAGTATGTATTTTTACACCCATCATTTCCATTTCCACATCAGTAGCCTCCTTTTTGCCGTAGTCGTCGAAAGTGAGTGTTTGCATAACCTCCATTCCCATCATTTCGGTTTTGTATTGAACAATTCCTGATTTAATGGCATACTTGCCTTTGGGAGTTGATGTTTCGGTTGCTGCCGGGTTTTCGGTATTAGCAGCAGTTTCGGAAGTTTTGCTTTTGCAGGAGAAAAGCAGTGTGGCTGTTGATAATAAAGCCAAGGCAATGAGTTTGTTTGTTTTCATATATTTGGTTATTTAGTTTCATTTTGAATTACAGGTCCTTACTCTTACTATAAATTTGGATTTTTAATACCCAATAAACTGTGCTCCCCAATCCGCATTCATGTTGTATTTATATGCAGCGGCCACCATGCCCGAATAGCCTCCAACCCTTCCCATGGCCAATTTGCCAGGTTTATAGTTCGGGTTCCTAAGCATTCCCTGATTTTCTGTCAGTTTTAATTGCAACTCTTCCAGCCTGTTATATTCCTGGAAGTGCTCGACAATATAGCCTTTGTATCCTTCAACCGTTTCGAGGTAATCCGGGGTGAACGTCTGGCAATAAATCCGGCGGAGAGAAACAATTTTTTCGATTACCTGTTGGCTGTTGCCCCCGCCATCATTCAGGTCTTTGTAAAGTTTCTCAATTTTAGGATCTAGTTCTGACTTGGCTGAATCCGCGTCAATATCAATTTGCCGGATTTTCTCAAGGTACTTATTTTCACCTGCCCTTAGTTTGTCCTGCAACCATTTTATTTCCTGCTGCAGTTCAAGGTTGCTTTTTATTTCGAGTTGCTTTTCCGTATTTTTTTCAGGGTCAGCCTCTGCTTCAGCCATCATGATGGTGCTTTGTGCTTTAGCCCAGCGATGTTGTGATGCCGTGTCGTAATCAGCTACTTTCTTTGCCTCGCCCATTGTCATATTGTATTGGCTTATCATCACCTGGTTTGCCAAAGCTGCCTGCTCTTCCTCGCTCATATTTTCGAGATTCTTCATTTTTTCAGCATCTTCCCTCGAATAGCCGGCTTTTATAAGGGCATTTACGGTTTCTTCGTCCTTATTCTGTTCATGGAACTGTTCATTCCCCTGTTGGTCTTCGTCCATTTTAGTCCGGAAAATGGAATCAAACCGGGCAACTTCATCGATGAATTGCTTCTTTTGTTCAATTGTTGCTTCGCACAAATTGGAAGGTGGTTGAGGAACAGCGTTTAAAAATTCCATGGAAGTGGTTTGACCGACAGAAATTTTATAGAAAATGATAATGGAAATAAATAAACTAATCCGTTTCATAACTTATTTCGTTTAATCATAATGATTTACTACTCTTTTGAAAGGTCAAAGCTGATGTTGTAGGTAATTATTTCACCACTTATTGGATTTTTCTCAACAATCGGGTCAGGATGTTGAGTGAGGAATTCGTCTTTGGCAGTTCCCTTGTATGGCCCGAAAAAGTATGTCAATGGGATATCCACTTTATTCTTAATGGTTTCGGGTGGCTTATTGTCGTTATCGCACCAACTTTCAGCATTGCGGTAGCGGGTTACAGAAATTTCAGACTCTTTGGAAGTAGCCTCAATCTTTATCATGTAGGTTCCGTCATCATTAAAAGCAATCTCGACCCTGGCATCGCTGACCTGTTTACCATAAAGTTCGCTTTCTTCCGAAACTTCGTCAATTTTTCCTGATTTTGAAATCGTTTCATGGTAATACCTCCTGGTTTTTCCTTGCGGGCAGGAATAGCAATCGTCATCGATCTCCTTTTCCGATTCTTCAGAAATGGAGTAATCAATAAAAGATCGGGCCCACACTTTGGTTTCTTTTTCGAAGGTCCAGAAATGCACTGAATGTTTAGTTTCCTTATAGTGTAATTTGTATAGTTTGTCCTGTTCGTTGCAATAAACAGGATACTCCTTTTTTTGATCTACATTCAAATCGGTGGTCACTTCTACTTTAAGAAGGCCTTTGTAAGGGCATATTTCATATTTGAGTAAGTCGTCAAAGAAATTTTCAGTAAAACCCGTTATCACTTCAAATGCATCCTCGTTCAGCGGTGCCTGATCCAAAACATCCACCAGGGTTTTTGCTTCGTTCGTCTTAATACACTTCACATTCATAATAACAGATTGTCCCATTTGGGTCATTCTGAGCGAAACGAGGTATTGTGCCCCTACAGCACCTGCAAGATCTGACAGGAGACTTTCATTCTGAGGCCCTCCAAGAAGCAGCCTTTCCCTTTCATTGTCCAGAATAGTTACAATATTCCTGAAACTTGTTTTGGTAGCACAAGGCAAATACTTTTCAATTCCCTGATAAAATTTGTACTCGAAATGATCGCAGAATAAATCAAGTTTCCCGCGTTCTGCTTCATTTTCAACCTTAACTGACCATGTAAGGAAAAACTGGATCTTTTCAGCTTTTGAAACAGGTTTTATCAAAAGCATTACAAGAATAACGATAATAGTACGTTTCATTTGTCCAGGATTTTACAATTAGGCAATAAAGCGTTTATCTGTCCGATTTCGCTTTCGCTGATTTGGGTCTTGGCGATCCCGAGCGTATCGAGCATTTTCAGCGAACTTATTGAAGGCATGAGTGTAGAGATTGGATTTATGTCGACATATAGTTTCTGCAAATCTCCAAGCTGAACTATTGAAGCAGGTAATTGGTCGATGTTATTGTTTAACAGGGTTAAAACCTTCAGTCCCTGGAACTGGCCGATTTCATCAGGAATATCATTCACATACTGTTTAAAGTTTATGATATGCAATTGTTCGAGTGGGTAGTTTTTGGCTCGCGATATCAAATCATTAAGGTCAACTGGTGTCGGCTCTTTGCTGCATGTGATCATCAATGCTTTGATGGATTTGAAGTTTTCCATCTGGTCGATGATGCGCTGAATCGTAGGAACCGACATGTCAATACAAAGGAAGGTCTGTTCTTCGAAATATGCAGGGTTTTTAACTTTTGGCGACTCATCGTTTTTATACGCTTCAACAATCTTCTCACGGAGCGGTTTGGCCAGCAGTATATCCCCGCTTTCGCCCTGATCCACTGCTGCCATCATTTGTTTCCACAAACCCATTTTGTATTCAGCTTCTTCGTTGAGTTTGGCACTATCCACAGTAGCTCCGGTCTGTTGCTGCTGATCCATTTTGCGGATAATCATCAGCTGTTTGGAGAGTTCTTCAATTTTTGCCTGTGACTTCTTGGATTCGGATTCATTGCTCCAGTCGGTATTTTGTCTGATTTGTGCCATTTCTTTTTTTAACTCGTCAGCACTTTTTTGCTTTGCCTGCGAATATGCCGCACAACCGATTAAAAGCAGAAGGCAAATGATACGGAATCTGTTCATTGTTTAGCAGATGGCAAAAGTTTATGTTACGTTATTTCCACATTTATGCGAAGCAGGAAATAAAATTTCCGGTCATGGTTCAGCGCCAACTTCACTTTTAACTTCCATTTCCTTATGGCTAACAAGCCTGTACTTCTGAATATCATTTAACTTACCGGCAAAATCCTGTACCGCCAATAAGGCTGACAATCCAAGAGCTCCTGCCGGCATCCTGACGCCCGTTTGCCGGTAGTTGATTTCGACATTTAACTCATCCATGTGGTCGCAATCAGCAAATGTTCCCGGGAGGTATTGGTCCAAACCTTTTAATATCTCAACATACCGCGATGTGAGAGGCTCACAATACAAATATTTTAGTAAATGGATTTGTTCCTGTATTTTTTTGATAGCCTCAAAAGTCTCCCTTCCCGATTCTTCGGTTTCATTTCCCGCTTCTATACGGCGTGACTGTGCCTCACTTAACCTGGCCATTTCATCTAAATAGGGCTGAATATTCTTTTGGAGTTCAACCCAGGCTGAGTCGGCATCTTTCTGAAGAAGGTCCAGCTGTTGTGTAAATTTACCTCCGCCCCCATTTAGCTTTGCTTGTAAGTCGAACAATTCTTTTGTTAAATCTACAGTTGATTTCATTTTAAGCTTTTCGGCATCAATTTTAGCCTGATCCGCCGGTTGATCCGCCATATTTTCTGTTGCATATGCCTGGGACCATCGTTTAAGAGCAGCTGTATCCTTTTTTTCTGAATCTGCTTTCCTCGCCTGAACTTCCTTCATCGAAATATTTGCATTTTGCTGCATCATCTCGTCGGCCATTTTCATCTTCTGCTCCTGGGTCATATGCTTGTTGTCCTGCTTCATTTTCTGCATTTGCTCGGGAGTAAAGGTGAGCCCGGAGTTTTTTATCATCGTTTCCTTCATTGCTTCCTTATGGTCTTTCATATAGTCGTTCACTTCCTTCTTCCTGGCTTTTATATCGGGTCCAAGTTTTTTATTTACTTGCCTTAGTTGCTCGTGATAAAGCCTGGTTGCCAATGTGTCACTATTGCATGGATCAAGCAATGGGCCTGGCAGTCCCTGAAAATAAGTGAGGGCACTTATTTGACCGTGGCAATTGATCACCATAGCCAAAACAAACAGTATTAATATAAACCGTTTCATCCTGAAAGGCTTTAAATTATTATGAATTCCGATATTTACATCTTAATAAACTCCACCCTCCGGTTCAATGCTTTGTTGGATGGTGTATCGTTGGGTGCAACCGGCTGGCCTTCGCCCATGCCGTCAGTAACAAGGCGGTCAGCATTAACGCCGAATGTTTTGGCCAGTTCGGCTTTTACCGAAGCGGCGCGGCGTTTCGAGAGGTCGAGGTTGGCAGCGTCGGCACCATCGGCATCGGTATGTCCGATTATTTTTACTTTTACATCGGGTACTTCATTCAGGATTTTAGCAATGTCTTTAAGGGTTCCGTACGATTCAGGTTTTACTATATCCTTATTTACATCGAAATAAATACCGTAGGTTACAAGTTTACCTTCTGTCAAAAGTTTATTCCTTGTGTCGGGCGATGCCGTAGTAATTTTAATATTCGTGATATATGAAGCGCAGGAAGCTCCCCTGTATAGTTGAAATGCCAGCCGTGTAAATTTACTGTCCTCATAAAGGTTAGTAGGCATATCTAAAACCTTTTCACCCTGATGGTAAATACGTACCCGCCGGTTTTGAACCCAAATTATTACGTGATTAACCTTCTCTTCTACAACAGGTTTTAATTGTGAGTTCCCGGTTATTTTGGGGCTTCCGGCTTTTAGCCCCTGTGATTCCCAGCCTGTTTTTGCCACACTTACTATCAATCCGGTTTTACACGCCCATGGATCACTCATTTCTTTGAAGCCATTTTCACCATAAATAGCCACACCAACTGCATATCGGCCGCCTGCTTTTTTAGGTACTATATCGAATTCAATAATAAAATTTTTCGGAAACTCAATCGGTTTTAGAAACCACCAATTCCCTTCAGTAGCATTCAGATTTAACCAGTTTCCCGGGGCAACACTTAATGTATTTATCTCCCCTGATTTATTTGTGGTCCAAAGAGCTGGAAAATCGCCTACAGCATCCTGACTAAAATCTTCGTATAAAAGAACTTTATCGCCAGGTACAAAATCGTAATTTGAGTAAGCCTTTAGCCCTTCCTGCCCCTGCTTATCACTTCCTGCCGGTGTTTTCCCCGACTGATCAGTTTGCACTTTAGTTTCGGCACCAGATTTATTGTCTTGCTTCGTCCCCTCTTTTATGTCCTTTTCCACAGCATCCAACCCTTTGTCGATACCTCTGTCGATTTTGTTATTTACTCGGTTAACAACTTTGTTTTCAACGCGTTTCGGCACATTAATTATCTGGGCCGAAGCATTCAGCCATGAACCTAAAAAAAGAAAGGCCAGGATTGTTACCACAAGAGCTTTCATGATCTTTAAGATTAATGAATTAGAAATTGATTAGATATGTTTGTTCAGTACAAATTTACATCTGGTCATTTCTTAGTGCATCCCTGTTTTAAGGGGTTTTATAGCAAGCCTTGTCATACATCTGAGTGATGTAAATATAGCTAATTATCATCAGAATGATTTTGAGAATGAAGAATTTATTTTTGATTCTTCAGCATTGCAAAAAACATTCAAAAAAAAACGGCCATTCTCATTTGAATGGCCGTTTTTTTGTTCTCCGAATATTCAACCCTGCATGTTGTTATTTTTTTCAGCAATGCAAGATGATATGCTATAATTTACTTAGAGCTTCACAAACTCTACCCTTCTGTTCATAGCCTTGTTCGAAGGAGTATCGTTGGGAGCTACCGGTTTTGTTTCGCCCAGGCCGTCTGATTCCAGGCGTGAAGCATCAATACCAAAGTTTTTAACAAGTTCAGCTTTAACAGATTCACCACGGCGTTTAGAGAGGTCGAGGTTGGCAGCATCGGCACCATCACTGTCGGTATGGCCAACAATTTTAACACGTACAGTTGGATTCTCCTTCAGCACATCAGCAATTCCTTTTAATGTTCCGTACGATTCCGGTTTTACCACATCTTTATTTACATCGAAATAAATGCCATAGCTCACCAGTTTACCTTCTGTAATGAGTTTACTCCGCATATCAGGCATACCGGCAGCAATCCTGAAATTGGTAATAATCGGGCCGGATTCTCCCCACAATTCAAAACGCATCTGGTTACAAATCATCCCAGGTGCAAATACTTTAGGCAGATCGAAAATCTTTACCTGATCCTGATATACCCTAAGCCTTGTCTTCTGCACCCAGAACGAAAGCCGGTATTTTTTACCTGCCTCCATATTTGCAGTTGCATCTTCTTTGTCTCCGCTAATGGTGTAGCCTTCTACATCATATGCGCTGTAAGTAGCGCGGTAACCAAAACTCATTTTAATACCTCCATTAAGGCCTGGTACAGCACCGCCTTCGTTAAGGTCTTTAGGATTTTGAGCACTATACAAATAAAAGCCATATTCGAAGTTTACATTATTTTCATCCACTGCATACGGAATTACATCAAACTCAATGGTATAATTATCAGGTAACTTAATACCTTCTTCCAGGGCTACGCACCCTTCACCAATCATTTTAAACCAGTTGCCCGGGAAAATATTATTAGTAACAACTTCACCGGATGCTGTTGTATTCCAATTTGGTGGGAAATCGCCAACAGCGGTTTCGGCGAAATCATCGAAGTACAGCACTTTTTCGCCCGCTATGAAGTCATATTTTGAATAGGTTTGCATCGAGGGTTTATCCTGCGGTTTTGCTTTTGAGCTGCCGGAAGAAGTATTTTCGCCAGATTCTTCATTAGCTGATTGCTCCTCTTCAACTTTCGCTTTTTTTGTCTTGGATTTTCCTTCCTCCTGGTTTTTGCCTGTAATATCATCTTCAACAGCATCCAAACCTTTGTCGATGCCCTGATCAATTTTGTTGTTAATACGGTTAGTGGCTTTGTTTTCAATCCGGTTTCCAACGTTGATGATCTGCGCCGAAACACCAGAAACACTAAAAACAAAGGAGGACAGAAAGAATAATCTGATTAAAAGTTTCATAATCTGAGGGGTTAAATTTGTTTTAATTAGAGTTGCATTAAAGATATGTAAAATTACATTGAAACAATACCAGATTAATCCCTGAAAAAAGGGATTTTTTTTTCTTAATTGTGAGATATCTTTGCAATTATGAACAAAGGTCTGTTTTATCGCAAAAACTACCTTTTAAATAGCATTACTAATCATTTTAATATGATTACAAGAAAGAAACTTCTGAGGATAAAACTGTCTCTGGCATTTTTGCTGTTGGCTTTATCCCTGATTGCTCCGGCACAAAACCTCGACTCGCTCGAAAATTTATTAATATCAAAAACTCTCCCCGACACTGAAAAGCTTAAGTTATATGATAATTTAAGCTGGAGCTATCTTTCATCCGATTTCGATAAATCAAAACATTACGCGCTCGAAGGCATTTCTCTTGCGGGTAAGCTGAAAGATCAGAACATGACCGGCACTCTTCTCCGCAACCTTGGTGTAGCTTATTACATGGTAAGTAAATATGATTCAGCACTTATTCATCTGAATAAAGCTTTGGACCTTGCAACAAAAACAGGAAATAATCTGCTTAAAGCTCAGGTATATGGAGCAAAAGCCAATCTTTACAATGTTACGGGCGATTATCCAAAAGCGCTGGAGCTATATATTAAAGCCCTCCCTATATTTGAAAAGGAAGGCAGAAAAGACCGCGTGAGAGTTATCCTTGGTAATATCGGGGCTTTAAATAACTCCATGCAAAATTTCGATGAAGCGGAAAAATACTTTAATCAATCGCTGAAACTCAGCGAAGAATTAGGCGATAATGCAGGAATTGCGCAGGCATACGATGGATTGAACAGGATTTTTATCCATCGGAAGGACTATGACAAAGCACTGGAATATGCTCATAAAGCTGCTGATATAAGTAAGCAGATCGGCAACAAACAGGAAGAAGCCATTGCTATACAAGGAATTGCATGGGTTTATTACGAACATTATAAAGACTACAAAAAGGCTGAAGAATTTGCACTTAGAGGATTAAAACTAGCCGAGGAACTTGAATTCCCTGCTGACATTGCTGCCATGCTTAACACTTTGTCAAATATTTATTTCCATCAGGCCCGTTACAGCGAATGCGAAGAAACTGCGTTGAAAGCAATTGCCATTGATACCTCCGATATGAATATTTTCAGCAACCTGGCGGCTAATGTAGTACGAGCCGGTATTCATCTTGGCGATACCAAACAAGCCTTGTACTATTTCGACCGATACAGGCAAATATTTAATATCCAGTCGAATAAGGAATTCCAGCAGGCACTAATGGATATGCAGGTAAAATACGAAACGGAAAAAAAACAAAAAGAAATATTAAAGCTTTCGGCTGAAAAACGGGAGCGCAACATACTCATCTATTCATTGTTAGGTATCTTTCTGATTATTTCAGGATTAGGGTTTTCCATTTATAATAACGTTCGTAAAAACAAAATTATAATAGAGCAACAACTCCTGGTAAAAGAGAAACAACTCGCTGAACTGGAAAAAGAACGGCAGCTAATTGCAACAAAATCGGTATTAAAAGGAGAAGAATCTGAACGCTCGCGAATGGCCCGCGATCTGCACGACGGGCTTGGCGGAATGCTTTCGGGTGTAAAAATTAATCTTTCGGCTATGAAAGGAAATTCAATAATTACCAGCGAAAATGCCCAGGCATTTGATCATGCCATAAAACTGCTCGACACTTCCATTAGCGAACTGCGACGCGTGGCACACAACCTGATGCCCGAAACACTGAATCATTACGGATTGAAAACCGCCCTTAACGATTTCATTGGCGAAATGAACAATAATCCGGCTACAGTGCTCACTTTTAACTTTTTCGGAGCCGATATCCGTTTCGAATCGCAGCTTGAACTTACCGCTTTCCGCATTGCACAGGAGTTAGTTAATAATGCGTTGAAACATTCAGGCTCTGCTACTATAAACATTCAGCTTATTACTGATATTGATCGCATTTGCATACAAGTAGTAGATGATGGAAAAGGATTTGATACTGCCAGCAAATCGCGCGACGGTAAAGGGTTGGTAAGTATCCGCGACCGTGTGGCTGCCAACAATGGCTCATTTGAAATTGAAAGTGCCCCCGATAAAGGAACCGAAGCAACTGTCGAATTTTTACTATCTTAGCAGCACTATTCTGCTGCTCTATGCAAAATGCACTCATTGTTGAAGACCATCCGATTGTAAGCGACAGCCTGATCAATCTCATCAAATCTTCAGATCTTAATCTCGATTGTCACCATGTTTCCACTGCCCACGATGGCCTGGCCTGGCTCAACGGGAATAAAGCGGATGTAATTTTACTCGATATCAATCTGCCCGATATGAGCGGAATTGAGTTTTGCGCCATTGCCAAATCGCGTTATGCTGGGTTAAAAATCCTCTGTATTACTTCAATTGAACAACGTCATGTGGTTGACCAGATGTTAGCTGCCGGCGCAAACGGGTTTATCCTGAAAAGTTCGGACACTCCCGAAATCCTCGATGCAATAAAACAAATTTTAAGCGGCAATACCTATATCAGCCAAAGCGTAGCTGATTTATTGAAAGGGAAACTTGCTACAAACGACAATTTGCCTTTGCTTACCCGTCGCGAAGTAGAAGTACTCAAGCTTATTGCCGACGGCCTTACCAACCAGGAAATTGCCGAAAAACTTTTTATCAGCAGCTGGACGGTTGACAGCCATCGCAAAAATCTTTTGTTAAAATTCAACGCAAAAAATACGGCCATCCTGGTAAAGACAGCCGTAACAAGCGGGATAATAAGTTTTTAATTGCGGATTGCAGATTGCGGATTTGATGGATATTAATTCCGAAATCGAAAATCCGAAATCCGAAATCGTTTTACATCTTCTTCACAAAATCAGGAGAAAATTCGCGCATAAACTCCTCGGCTTTTTCAACCATTTCCTTGGATCCTATAAAAACAGGTGCCCGCTGATGCAGATCATACGGCTCCAGGTCCATTATACGCCGAAAACCATCGGAAGCTTTTCCGCCGGCTTGTTCAACTATAAATGACATAGGCGCAAGTTCATATAGCAGGCGCAGTTTCCCGTTAGGATTTTTCAAAGTTCCGGGATAAATAAATATACCTCCGCGTATAAGGTTGCGGTGAACATCAGCTACCAGCGAACCAATATACCGTGTGCTGTAAGGGCGGTTAGTTGCCTTGTCGTCGACCTGGCAATATTTGATATAGCGCTTTACCCCTTCTGGAAAATAAACGTAGTTGGCTTCATTAATAGAATAAATAGTTCCGTTTTCAGGAATTTTCATATTGGGATGCGAAAGGAAGAATAATCCAACTGTTGCATCGTATGTAAAACCGTTCACCCCGTTTCCTGTGGTGTAAACCAGCATGGTCGAACTGCCATACATTACATAACCGGCTGCCACGAGGTTTCGTCCCGGTTGCAAAAGATCCTCAATTGAACCGGAAGCTCCTTCCTGCGTAAGCCTTTTGTAAATGGCGAAAATAGTACCAATCGGTACATTCACTTCGATGTTTGATGATCCGTCAACGGGATCGAAAGCAACAACATACTTGCCGTTCATCGAATATTTATTACCGAAAATGATCATATCCTCATTTTCCTCCGAAGCCAGGGCAGCACATTGCCCGCCATGTTTCAAAGCATTAATAAACTGATCATTGGCAAAAACATCGAGTTTCTTTTGATCTTCACCCTGTATATTGGTTGATCCAAAATACCCGTTAATATCTGCCAGACCGGCGCGGCGTATTTCGCGGTTTACAATTTTGGCTGCAATACCGATATCATTCATCAGGCGGGTGAAGTCGCCGGTTGCTTCGGGATATTCGGTCTGCTTTTCGCTGATAAACTGAACAAGTGTTTTCATTGGCATGGTAGGTTCTATTTGGTTTTGAGGTTAGGTTGAGAGGTTGGTTTGTTATTTTGGGTCGGAAGTCGGGAGGCGGAAGTCGGGAGTCATTTGGCAAAAACTTTTCTCCATTTACATTTTCCTGGTAAAGCAATTAGTGATTCTTCTCTATTTTCGTATACCATTTTCAATAAAACAATTCTTTAGGCACAAAGCTACTTCCGTCTTCCGACTTCCGTCTCCGGTCCCCCAACTCATAACCTCCCGCTTCTATCCCCAACTCGAACCCATCATTTCAACAAATATAGTACTTTTACCACGTAAAATCACAGTATGTTAAAGGTTTTTAAATTCGGTGGAGCATCGGTTAAAGATGCTGATTCAGTGCGTAATGTAGCAAAAATAGTAGAAAATCATGCCCCTGAAAAACTGGTTGTAATTGTTTCGGCCATGGGGAAAACTACCAATGCGCTCGAAAAAGTGCTTCAAGCCTGGTACGAAAACGATGAGCGGCTTTCTGTTTTTATTGAAGAAATAATCAGTTACCACCAGGAAATCGTAAGTGCACTTTTCCCAGACAAAAGTCACCCGGCTCGTTTTAAAACCGACCTATTATTTGGCGAACTCGAAGGTCATTTATTTACTCCTCCATCCCTGAATTATGATTTTGATTACGACCAGGTAGTAAGTTTCGGCGAATTAATAAGCACAACCATTATCAGCGAATTTCTTGAAAGCGAAGGCTTTAACTGCCAGTGGTTTGATGTTCGTGATATGATCCGAACCGACGGTAACTGGCGGGAAGGTAAAGTGGATTGGGAAACTTCAGAAAGACTGATCAGGGAAAAGGCAGGTGCATTCCTTAAAAATCCCTCATCAAAACCTGCTATAGTATTAACGCAGGGATTCCTGGGTTCGACCGCCGAAGGATTTACCACCACGCTTGGCCGCGAAGGTTCCGACTATACAGCAGCCATTTTCGCCTATGCGCTAAATGCGGAAGAAATGGTGATATGGAAAGATGTACCCGGATTGCTGAATGCTGACCCGAAATATTTCAGCGTTACCGAAAAACTGGCAAGCATTTCGTACCGCGAAGCCATTGAATTATCATACTACGGCGCTACCATTATTCACCCGAAAACTATAAAACCACTTCAGAATAAGGATATTCCGCTGCGTATAAAATCGTTTGTGCATCCTGAAGAAGATGGCTCAATTATTCACCAGGATACCGCCTCCGACAGCCTGATCCCTTCCTTTATTTTTAAAGTTGACCAGGTTTTAATTTCGATAATTCCAAAAGATTTTTCGTTTATCGACGAATTGAGTTTAAGCGAAATATTAGCTGTTTTTGCACGTAATTCAATACATATCAGCCTGATGCAGAATTCAGCCATTAGTTTTTCGGTATGCGTTGATAACAACGAACGAAAGCTGTCGCAACTTTTCGACGAACTGGGCAAAAACTACAAAATCCGTTACAATAAAGGTCTGGAGCTAATCACAATCCGGCATTACGACCAAGCTACTATCGATCGGGTGATGGAAGACGGAAAATCGATATTGCTCGAAATGAAAAGCAGGTTGACGGCGCAGTTTGTTGTGAGGCCAAGGTAGGATGAGCAGACTAGAAATGCAGAGTTGACAAGTAGATTGGGTGAGGGGGGACTGGGCGAGGGGCGTATCCAATCAGGAAATTCATTTTTACAATCTGTAATATTTCTTTCGTGGAATGATGAGGGCAGCTATTGAAATATGCAAAAGCATAAATGCTCTTTTCCCAAAGTGTATCCGATACACCAACACTTAAAATTTCAATTTTATTTACTAATTTGGTCGCCGCAAAAGGTGGTGAAAGTGATTGGACGAGGAGCAACTATACGAGGGGCGACAAGGCGAGGGGCGACAAGGCGAAAAACGTTTTAGACAAAGTAACCCGAAACTCTTCAACCGAGCTCTGGGAACTTCGCAAAGCTAAACCCGAATCTCTCTGAACCCTCAAACCCGAAACTCTTCAACCGAGCGAAGCGAGCTCAGCAAAGCTAAACCCTCAAACTCTTCAAACTTTTCAACCGAGCGCAGCGAGCTCAGCGAAGCTAAACCTGAAACTAGAAACTAGAAACCTGAAACAATAATCATAACTCTCCCATGAAAGGCTCAATCCTAATCCTTGCCGGCGGCGGACCAGCTCCCGGAATCAATACAGTAATAAGTTCAGTAGCAAAAGTTTTCCTGCGTGAAGGATACCGGGTAATTGGTTTGCACGACGGGTACAAAAACCTTTTTACTGAAAACCCCAGCACTATCGATATCGATTTCGAAACAGCTGACCGTGTTTTCAGTATGGGCGGTTCCATGTTACGCATGAGCCGTTACAAACCAGCCGACCTCGAATTTAAAACCAATTTTTTCGTTAAAAACGATGTAAAGCTTTTAGTTACTGTTGGCGGCGACGACACTGCTTCTACGGCTAACCGCATTTCGAAATTCCTGGCCGAACGGAAATTCCCTATCCAGAATATTCACGTTCCGAAAACCATTGACAACGATTTACCACTTCCCGAAGGACAACCAACTTTTGGCTACCAGAGTGCTAAGCAGGAAGGTGTACGTATTGGTCGTACCATTTATGAAGATGCACGTACTTCCGGCAACTGGTTTGTAGTTTCGGCTATGGGCCGGGAAGCCGGTCACCTCGCATTCGGTATTGGCGCTGCCTGTCACTATCCGATGATCATCATTCCTGAAATGTTTAACAAAACCAAGGTAACTCTCGATAAAATTACACGACTTATCATCTCTTCCATCGTAAAGCGTAAAATGTTAGGCATCCCTTACGGCGTTGCGATTGTGAGCGAAGGGGTTTTCCATTTTATGAGCGACGACGAAATTGAAGCTTCCGGCATACAGTTTACCTACGACGAACATGGTCATCCTGAACTTGGGACAGTAAGTAAAGCGCACATTTACAATATGTTGCTACAAATCAGACTCAAACAGCTGAGTATGAACGTCAAAAGCCGTCCGGTTGAAATGGGTTACGAACTACGTTGTATCGCGCCTACAGCTTTCGACTTATTGTATTGCAGCCTTTTGGGAATCGGTGTTAAGAAAATTTTTGATGAAGGCCTTACAGGCTGCATGGTTAGTTCCGATCCTACCGGCGATATTTTCCCGTTATTCCTCAAAGACCTGGAAGACGGGCATGGAAAAGTACGTACCCGAATGGTAACTATGGACAGTCAGAAAGCCCATATGGTTTTCTTCGACAGTATTCAATACCTTTCAGCTGCTGATATGGAAGGCGCAAAAGAATACCTGAAAAATCCGGAAGAGTTTGATTTTATGAAGATTCTGGAATGGTAATTTTTTTCATGTGTTCCAACACCCGAAAAGGCTGTGCAGACACTTGAAAATTTCGAAAAAGCCCTGTTACGAAAGAACAGGGCTTTTTTAGTTCAGCATCTATCCAAAGAAATGAATCCTGATTTTATCAGCCAGCACTTTAGCCAGTTTGTATTTCGATTCTACTGTCCAGCCTGCAATATGGGGCGAGAGAATTATATTATTAAAAGCAACCAATTGTTTGAGTGGTTCCGGAAAAGCTTCTGCATCCATGGCTTCGAAGGAAGACTTTTCATATTCCAGCACATCGAGTGCGGCACCATTTACTTTCCCTGATTTTAAAGCGTCAACAAGTGCAGACGTATTCACAACCGGTCCGCGTGAAGTATTGATCAGCCATATATTTTTCGCAAACCGGTTAATATAATTTCCATCAACCAGGTAACGCGTTTCTACTGTTAATGGAACATGAAGGCTCAAAATATCAGTTTCGGTATAAAGAGTTTCCATATCACATTCAGTAACAAACTCATCGCTGAAACCAGTTTTATATTTGTCATATGCCAAAACTCTACAACCAAACCCTTTCAGCCGTTGGGCGAAAGCGCCGCCCATATTTCCATAGCCGATAATGCCGATTGTTTTACCTTTAATTTCGGTACCACGATTGGCTTCGCGTCGCCAGATTCCTTTACGAACTTCGGCATCGGCACGGTTCAGGTTATTCAGTAAACTGAGAAGCATTCCGAGTGCATGTTCAGCAACAGCATCGCGGTTTCCTTCGGGCGAATTGAAACACTCGATTCCTTTTGATTTAGCATATTCCACATCTATACTTTCCATCCCTGCACCCACGCGGGCAATAAACCGAAGCTGGCTGGCAGCGGAAAGCATATCAGCATCAAAAGTTATTTTGCTACGGATAACGGCTCCGAAATAATCACCGATAATGCGTTTGCAGTCATCAGAGTTATAACCAGTAAAATCATCGCATTGAAATCCCATCGCTGTAAGTTCTTCACGCAAAACGGGATGAGTATCATCAACAAACAGGACTTTATTCACGGTAGCAAAATGATTTTTAACAATTTACATTTAGGCTTGCAAGCAATTGAAAAGCGACAAAAACTCATTAATTGAGAACAATTGCGCACAAATTTACAATTTGCAGGATATTATGCGGCATATATCAGAACAGATATGCTGATGCGCGTTTATTTATTTCGGGCATGTTGCATCCGATAAATCAATTTAATGAAATATTAAGTCGTTGCTGATAAAGAATGAACCACAAATAAACTCACCTAACTTATGTGAACCTTATAAACTGGCATTTGTTTAATCTTATCTATTCTAAAACATTGAATATGAACACAGAAGTTGGAACAAAAGAAAACCCGTGGATGCTAAAAACTGCTCCGGGCACATCAGAATACCAAATGTACAAATCCGAAAAAGATGGTAAAGATATACTGGTTTGTGTGGTAGGATCAACAATTCTACATTACGATTACCGATGCCTGGCCGATCTGCACAGCATGCTTAAAAGTCATGGCGACTGGATTGAACTCGGCAGTGCCGACGAACAAAAACCGGCAAAAGATGGAACTGTCGAAGCCTGGGGACGATCACCCGAAAACCCTGTTGGCGGATGGTACGGTCTGAAAAAAGGTTTCCGCGGACGTTTCGGAATGTATATACCACCCCTGATGGAACATTTGGGATTAGCCGAACTGGAGCATAATCCGAAGAATAACCGGATGAAGGCAAAGTAGTCCCAAAGCATATTTCAGTAACCCGGGCATTTTTAATTACTTTTGCTATTTATTCAACTGTTCTCTGGATAGGAAAATCAATTGTTGTGCACAATCAATAGCTTTCCTGAGCTAAAAAATCAAAAATACCATTCCCCTGGTATTAAACTCTACCCCTTATGAATATCAGCGAAAAAATCAACGAGTTTATAAAATCAGTTGAAACAAGTTTATCGGATCTCACATTTGTAAAAATGTCGCTCGGCAATTACAAAGGCTCTGAAGAAAACCTGAAAAATATTTACCTGAAACGTATCCTGATCAAAGGCGAAGAGAAACTTAGTTTCACATACCGCTACAAAACCCGCGATATTGTTAAGAACTACCCTATTCCGGAAGGTATTGGCAAGGTGAGTGATTTCCTGATGCAGGATTTTTATGTTGCGACTTTATACACAACAGCTTTTGACCTGGCTTACGAGAATCTTCATAATAAAAAGTTCATCCTTAAACGAAATAACCCGACGAATATTCTTGTTCCTCTTCCGGATCATGACCGGACCAAAAAACGCCTGATAACCACTACCGAAAAACCATACCTCACCGAACTTAAAATTACGGATGAAAACGGCAAAGTGCTGGTAAACGCACAGGATAAATACAAGCAGATTAATCATTATATCGAAATACTGAGTACGTTACTGAAAGAAATTCCAGCCTCGGAAACCGTAAAAGTAGTTGATATGGGTTCAGGAAAAGGATACCTGACTTTTGCTCTTTACGATTACCTGACCAACGTGTTGAAAATTGATAATGAAGTGATTGGCGTCGAATTCCGGCAGGAGTTAGTGGATTTATGCAATAAAATTGCTACAAATACCGGTTTTACAAAACTAGGTTTTCAGCAAGGGACCATCGAAAACTTCGACAGTACCGGAACAAATGTCCTGATTGCTCTCCATGCCTGCGACACGGCAACAGACGATGCCATTTATAAAGGAATTTCGGCCAATGCCGATTTAATAGTAGTCGCGCCTTGCTGCCACAAACAGATCAGGCGGCAACTCGAAGCTCACAAAACCAGCAACGATCTTAATTTCCTTACAAAATACGGCATCTTTCTCGAAAGGCAGGCCGAAATGGTGACGGATGGAATCCGTGCCCTTATCCTCGAATATTTTGGATATAAGACCAAGGTATTTGAATTTATTTCGGATGCTCACACTCCTAAAAACGTGATGATAGTTGGAATCAGAAATCCAAAATCTACAATCACCGACAAACATATTTTACAGAAAATAAAGGACGCCAAAGCCTATTTTGGAATTGAATACCATCATCTGGAAAAGATTATGGGGATATAATATTACTATCAAACCTCAAAAGCAAAACAACTTTTAGGCGAATAAATATTCATAAACAGATATCGGAATGTCAGTTTCTTATATTAAATTTAACATAAATATAACTGTATATTAATCATTTAGAAAAGAAAACAGTCTTAGTTCATTTAAGAACCATTATAAAAACTGCTTGTTGCCTCACTTTTTTTTCTACTTTTGATGTTAATTTTTAAATTGTAATATATCGATGGGTATTCTTCAAACAAAGCTAAAACAGTACGATTTGCCACAACAGATCATGGCCGCAGGACTTTATCCATATTTCCGTGCTATTGAATCTGATCAGGATACCGAGGTACTTATAAATGGAAAGAAGGTTCTGATGTTTGGGTCAAACAGTTATCTGGGCCTTACCTGTCACCCAAAAGTGAAAGAAGCATCAATTAAAGCAATTGAAAAATATGGAACAGGTTGTGCCGGATCGCGATTTCTGAACGGTACACTGGACATCCACATTGCTTTGGAAGAAAAGCTTGCCAAACTTGTCGGAAAAGAAGCCGCATTATGTTACAGCACAGGGTTTCAGGTGAACCAGGGCGTTATAGCAAGCGTAACCGGTCGCAATGATTATGTCATTCTCGATGAACTTGACCATGCATCGATTATTGATGGAAGCCGCCTTTCATTTGCCCGCGTGCTCAAATATGCCCATAACGATATGGCTGATCTTGAAAGTAAACTGAAACGTTGTGAGCCTGATAAAATCAAACTAATTGTTGTTGACGGTATATTTTCCATGGAAGGGGATATAGCAAACCTGCCGGAAATCATTCGTCTGTCGGAAAAATATAACGGCTCCGTGATGGTTGACGATGCCCATTCACTCGGTGTAATAGGGAAAAACGGTTCAGGCACGGCATCGCATTTCGGACTTACCGATAAGGTTGACCTGATTATGGGAACTTTTTCCAAATCACTGGCTTCGTTAGGTGGTTTTATTGCAGCCGACAAAGAAGTTATCAATTATATTAAACACAATTCGCGCTCACTTATTTTCAGCGCAAGCATGACGCCTGCCTCAGCAGCCAGTGTAATGGCAGCCATCGAAGTAATGGAAAGTGAACCCGAAAGGATCAAACACCTTTGGGATTTAACACGGTATGCACTCGAAGGATTTAAACTGCTTGGTTTCGACACAGGAAAATCAGAGTCGCCCATTATTCCGCTTTTTATACGCGACGACATCAAAGCTTTACAAATGACCAAAATGCTCCTCGAAGAAGGCGTTTTTGTGAACCCTGTCGTTTCGCCCGCAGTACCCAAAGAGGATTGCCTGATCCGCTTTTCGCTAATGGCAACTCATACTTACAGCCAGATTGATACTGCAATAGAGAAGATTTCCGGTGTAGCACAAAAACTTGGAATTATAAATCTGGAAACTGTAAAAGCCTAAAACTACACTCAGTATTCTGAAAATAACGCATGGCAAAAGTTGTACTTATTACAGGCATTTCATCGGGATTTGGCAAAGCAACAGCCGGAATTCTTGCAGCTAAAGGCTATAGCGTTTATGGCATAAGCCGAAAACTTACTGACAATTTATCCAATAACATCAAATTAATTCAGGCCGATGTTACTGACAGAGTATCAGTGCAACGGGCAGTTTCCATTGTTATTAAAAACGAAGGCCGCATCGATGTTCTGATCAATAATGCCGGTATGGGATTTTCCTGTTCGGTGGAGGATTCATCACCCGAAAACATTGATCTGCTGATGAATATCAATTTTACAGGGTATGTAAATATGATACAGGCTGTACTGCCTGCCATGCGAAAGCAAAGCCACGCAACAATAATGAACATCAGTTCTATAGGCGGTGTGATGGGACTGCCCTACCAGGGATTTTATTCAGCAAGTAAATTTGCGATCGAAGGCTTAAGCGAAGCGCTGCGGATGGAACTTAAACCATTCAACATTAAAGTTATTGTAATCAGACCGGGCGATTTCAGGACCAATTTTACGGCGAACCGCAAACCGGTTAAGAGTATTGTTTCAGGCAGCGCGTATGACACCCAGGGCAGCAAAACACTTTCCATAATTGAGAACGATGAAAATAAAGGTTTGCCACCGGAGTTCCTTGCCCGCAAAATAGCAGGTATACTCGAAAAGAAAAATCCTTGCAATCAATATACTGTTGCAACACTGGAGCAAAAATTTGCAGTTCTGCTTAAGAAAATACTTCCGGTATCCTTGTTTTCGGGCATACTATCCTCGCACTACGGTATAAAGTCTTGACTTTTAATGATTAAGTCAGCCTCCCACTACACGCAAATACATTTTACACACAAGCAATCTTGATTATTTATTGATGATCAACATTTTGCATTTAAATATCCTCTTTCAGGATACTATACTTCAATATGCTTCTGAAACTGCTTAAGTTCATAGTAAACAGCCATATTTTTTTAGCACTTGCTGCTGCCAGCATTACATTAGCCACGCAGGCTCAATTAGGTTTTCGACCTCAGATTGACACATTTGTTGCAATGATATTCCTTGCGACCGTTTTTGATTATAACCTGCACAGGTATTTAACTTTAATAAGCATTCCTGAATCCATGCATATTAACAAAAACTTATGGGCAGCCGGTAATTTTTCAGTTTTAAAAGCAGTGATCATCATTTCATTTATACTGCTGGTGGGCAGCCTGTTTTTTCTGCGGGTAAATACGCTTTACATGATAGTACCGTTAGCCATGATAACTTTACTTTATTCGGTTTCGTATTTAAAAAACCGATGGAACGGCTGCTGGCACAAGAGAATCCCCGGAGTAAAAACAGTATTTTTGGCATTTATCTGGGCAGCTTCTACCGCATTCCTGGTGTCATTAAGCAGAGAGAACACAATCACCACTTCCGGCATTATACTCATCAGCCTCGAAAGATTTGCATTTATTTTTGCCATTGCCATCCCATTTGATATCCGCGATATGGAAGTTGACAGGAAATCCGGAATCAATACTATTCCAATTGCATTCGGGCGTGCAAGGGCAATACAGATCAGTAATATTTCCCTTGTAATTGCTGTGCTTATAGCTATAAGCCAATATTCAGAAATCAGCTCGTTATATACGCTTGTTGCATTCATTTTATCTGTCGGCATCACACTTATTTTAACAAACAGCAAAAAACTGCGGGCATTACCTTGCTATCATAACGGCATACTCGATGGATGTGTATTTTTACACGGGATATTGGTAGTTGGCAGCTATTTTATCCGAACATAATCATACTTTTACGCTATAATTCGGGCTATTCAATATATCAACAAAAATATACAACCCTATGGAAACCAGCATTTTTGCAGAAAAAGCAGTCGTCCCAGATGAAAATATGCTCCGCAATGCCTTAGGCGACCGCTATGAACAATGGTCAAAAATCAGGTCCAGTGTTTCGGAATTATATCCACTTGCAAAGGAAGAATGGAATTTCCCCGGGCAAAAATATGGCTGGAGTTTCCGAATCAAAGATAAAAAACGGGCTATTATTTACTTGCTGCCACGCGATAAGTATTTCCTGGTTGCTTTTGTTTTTGGCGAAAAAGCTACACATGATGCTCTCAGCAGTGACATTTCCGAATCAATAAAAAATGAAATTTCATCAGCAAGGGTATATGCCGAAGGCAGAGGTTTCAGGATCGAAATTAAAGATGGGTCCATACTTGATGATATTAAAAAGTTGATTGAGATTAAAATTGCGCATTGATTTTACGAATGACTTTGCTCTTACTTTTCCCGCTAAAATCAACCTGTTGAACTAACTTGTAAACCTAACAAATGAAATAGCCATGAGCAAAAGTTCTCACCAACCGATAATTATATTATGGCGTATTCCATGTGACCTTTAAAAACAAATTAATAACACATGAAAAAGACGTTTCTGTTCACATTCCTTCTGGTCATCCTTTTTGAAAATATATCGGCACAAGAGTCGGATTTTAAGTACTGGCATGAAGGTAAACTTACCTGGAATGACTTTAAAGGGGAAACAGGAATTCCGCTGCTCGACTGCGAATTGAAATATTTTCTCACTTACGGACCTGAAAAGCAGAAATTTAACGATACTACAGTTTATCGGATTGCGGCTAAAGGTTATATCGACAGAGATTTGTCGTGGTCGAAAACGTTTAAGAAAACGGATCAAAACCTGGCCTATTTTCAGGTTGTGTTCGATATTGTAGAGGTACAGCGCAGGAAACTTCAGTTTAAACTTGACAGGCTGAATGGGATTTACAGTGCAGAAAATGAACTTCGCTCTGCCATGTATAACTGCGAAAAAATACTTACTGATTTCAAAAAGGAATCTGAGCAGGGAGTTGATACCATTGTTGTGCAGGAATGGCAAAAAACGATACAAACTGAACTTGATAAATCTGTTGGTAATAACATTCCAGCATTTGCAAAAAGGAATTTCGGTTATGGCATGCATGCAGGCTTCGGAAAAGGTTTTAATACCGGCACAATAAAAAATAACTTCCCATCAACTTTTAATTTCATCTTTGGTTTCGATGTGGCATATAAGGATATAACGCTGTTTCTTAGTGGTACATTAGGAAGCTCAAAAGCAGATCAGAGTTATTATGGAGAAATCAATATCCAGGAAAATGAACGGGTCGGAATGGCCATCGGTGATATTTCTTTAGGCTATCCAGTTGTAAATAATGCAAAATTCAAACTGATACCTTTTGCAGGAATAGGATTTCTCGAATATTCGGAAAAACCGGATCCTGATAAAACAGACTATAAATCAATGTCTGCGCCGGGCTATCTTTTCGGATTAAATACAGATTATAAATTAAGAAAAAACCTGAGTTTTATCCCTGAAACATTTCTACAAACCCGCGAATATACTGAGTTTACTGTGCGGGCCAGATTATATGTTACACATGCTAACCTTTCTCCTGACCTAAAAGGCTTTTCGATAAACCTGACCTTGGGGGTGAATATGTCGGGCAATATTATCAGGCCTGGCAAATAAAATATGAAGGGCGCTTTATTACGACTACCACATTCAAAGTAACCCTGTTCAAAAAGTTCAGAAATGCACCTGTTATATACCTTTTTTGAGCACCACACTTTGTCGCAAATGCAATTATTAAACTATTTATAATTCTGGCTATCATACTTTTACGCATACAGGACTAACGATAAATTTTTAGGATAATTATTGTATCTTCGCTTTTTCTTACAAATAGCGAATTGCCAAAGTATGTGGAAATTTCTGGTCAGATTTATTTTTCGAAACAGGCCCGGGATACTAATTACGATAGGTGTCCTTACGGTTTTAATGGCTTGGCTTGGTTCGGGCGTGCAACTTTCGTACGACAATGCAAAAATGTTGCCCGCCGACGATCCTGTAGTATTACAATACAATACTTTTAAAAGTCGTTTTGGTGAAGACGGCAGCATCTTTGTTATTGGGGTTACCAATCCTGATATGTTTAAGCTCAAAGAGTTTAATGCATGGTTCGACCTGACGTCGGATATGACTAAAATTGATGGTGTCGAAGGAGTTATGTCTATCACTAAGGCCGCCAATATAGTTAAGAACGACAGCCTGCGCAAATACGATTTCCTTCCCCTGGTAGCCGAAAAACCTGCTTCACAAGCTGAAGTGGATTCGCTAAAATCAAAAATTCTCTCGTTGAAATTTTACGAAGGTCTGCTCTTTAATTCCAAAACTGATACTTACCTGCTTGCAATAACACTCAACAAAAAAAGACTGAATGACAAAAGTCGTCTCGCACTTACTGATAACATTGTAAATCGCGCAAACGCTTATTCGGCGCAAACCGGGCAGGAACTTCATTTTTCGGGTTTGCCATATATCCGCTCCGTAATGGCCCGCAAAATCCAAAACGAGCTGTTCCTCTTTATTTTCCTTTCAATAATTGTAGCTGCATTTATTCTGTTTCTGTTTTTCCGGTCACTGAAAATCGTAGCAAGTTCATTGGTAGTAGTCGCGATCAGTATCATTTTTACCCTTGGGCTGATTGGAATATTTGGATTTAAAATATCAATTCTTACAGGAGTTATCCCCTCGCTAATTGTGGTAATTGCTATCGAAAACTGTATTTATATTGTTAACAAATACCATTGGGAGTTCCGTCAGCACAAAAACAAAATACTTGGCTTATCGCGTGTAGTTCAGCGTATCGGTTTCGCATCGCTGATGGTAAATACTGCTACTGCAACCGGTTTTGCCGCTTTTATCCTGGTTTCGAACCAGATGCTCCGCGAATTTGGCATTATTGCGGCTATCAGTATTATGGTCGAATATGTGTTGTGTATCATGCTGTTGCCAGTCATTTTCAGCTACATGAAACCACCTTCCGAGAAACAGCTTAAACATCTGGACAATAAAATTTTCGGACATATTCTCGACCGCATTATATACCTGATTCAATATAAACGTAAATGGATTTTCTCGCTTGCCGGTATTTTAACGGTAGTTGGAATAATCGGGATGTTGCAGATGAAGACTTCGGGTAAGGTGGTTGACGACATTAGCGAAAACAGTATTTTATATAAAGACCTTAAATATTTCGAGAAAAACTTTGGCGGTGTTATGCCATTTGAAATAGCAGTGGATACCAAAAAGAAGAAAGGGGTAATGCAACTTTCTACCATCCGGAAAATAGATGAGTTACAGGAGGAAGTATTGAAAAACAAGGAGTTCTCCAAACCTCTTTCGGTTGCCGAACTGGCAAAATTTGCCAAGCAGGCATACTTTAACGGGAATCCCGAAATGTACAGCTTGCCCAATTCGCAGGAAAAGAATTTTGTGCTTTCCTATTTTCCGCGTAAAGCTATGGGGCAGCAGAATATGCTCAATTCCTTTATCGACAGCACACAACGCTTTACCCGTATAAGTTTTCAGATGGCTGATATCGGCACCAACGAAATGAACCGGCTGCTCGACAGCATAAGGCCGAAAGCAGCCGAGATTTTCCCTGCCGAAGATTACGAAATCAATATTACCGGCAACAGCCTGGTGTATACCCGAGGCACTGAATTCCTGATCAAACATTTGTTTCAGAGCGTTATGATCGCCATCGGATTCATTTCCCTGCTCATGGCATTAATGTTTTCGAGCGTAAGGATGATTGTAGTATCAATGTTACCTAATATTATCCCTCTCATCATCACTGCAGCTATTATGGGATTTACCGGTGTACCTGTTAAGCCTTCGACCATAATTGTTTTCAGTATTGCACTGGGTATTTCTGTTGATAATGCCATCCAATACCTATCCCGATACCGGCACGAACTGAAAGTGACCGGCAACGATATCAGTAAATCGACCATTAATGCTTTGCGCGAAGCCGGTTTCAGTATGATTTATACATCAATTGTGCTGGTGCTTGGATTCAGTGTTTTTATGGTTTCAGGCTTTGGCGGAACGCAGGCACTGGGAATGCTGGTATCGACTACCTTGTTTATTGCCATGTTCTTTAACATTCTGGTATTGCCCTCGTTATTACTGGTTCTTGATAAATATGTTGTTACCAAAGCATTTGAAAGCGAACCTCTTATCGAAATTTATGATGGTGATGACGAATCAAACGGGAATGGAAACGGTCGGAGCAAAGGCAATCCCACTTCGGGAGAAACTAAGAAAATAATTGATAAATAGCATGCCTTTATCTGAAAACAATTTATTGTCAACCTATTAAATTATCCAAAAAAAAACGCATATGAAAGGCATTATTCTCGCAGGAGGTTCAGGCACAAGGCTTCATCCCCTTACTTTAGCTGTAAGCAAGCAACTTATGCCTATCTATGATAAGCCGATGATTTATTATCCTTTGTCAGTGCTTATGATGGCCGGCATCCGCGAAATACTTATCATCAGTACGCCATACGACCTCCCGAATTTCGAAAAACTTTTGGGCGACGGTTCAGGGTTGGGATGTAAATTCAGTTATGCCGAACAGGTAATTCCTAACGGACTGGCACAGGCTTTTGTAATTGGCGAAGAGTTTATTGGCAAGGATAAAGTTGCGCTTGTACTTGGCGATAATATTTTTTACGGCACCGGCTTGCAGAAACTGATACAGGAAAACAGTGACCCTGAAGGAGGTGTTGTTTACGCTTACCACGTTTCGGACCCTGAGCGTTATGGTGTTGTTGAATTTGATGAAAATCACAATGCCATTTCGATTGAGGAAAAACCTAAGCAACCGAAATCGAATTATGCGGTTCCCGGTCTATATTTTTATGATAACTCAGTGGTGGAAGTGGCTAAAAACATAAAACCCAGTCCGCGAGGTGAATATGAAATTACTGATGTAAACAGGTATTACCTGGAACAGGGTAAACTAAAGGTTGGAATTTTGAGTCGTGGTACTGCATGGCTCGATACAGGTACTTTTGCATCGCTGATTCAGGCTTCGCAGTTTGTGCAGGTTATTGAAGAGCGACAGGGTTTAAAAATAGGATGTATCGAAGAGCTTGCTTACCGCATGGGATTTATTGACCGCGCCCAATTGGAAAAAGTTGCTGAACCGCTTATTAAAAGCGGATACGGGATTTACCTTATGAATTTACCCGAAAGGGAGAAATAAAACTGCCATGAACCAGGTTCAGGATCTGCAAAACCGCATTGACGAAGCCTTCCTTGGTATAGAATTACCGGCGGAACCAGCTTACTTGTACAACCCGATTACTTATACCCTGGGATTAGGAGGTAAACGCCTGCGCCCATTACTCGTGCTTGCTTCGTGCCAGATGTTTGGCGGCGAAATATCCGAAGCTATCAATCCTGCCATTGGTATAGAGTTATTCCATAATTTCACCCTGCTACACGATGATATTATGGACGAAGCACCCCTTAGGCGAGGCAAGGAAACCGTTTATAAAAAATGGAATTCGAATGTAGCAATCCTGGCAGGCGATACCATGTTTGCGCTTGCCAACAAATATATGTTGCGAACCAGGCATCAGGCCATTTCGCAGGTTATTGAACTCTTTAACCAAACTGCGATAGAAGTTTGTGAAGGCCAGCAATACGACATGGATTATGAAAAGAGGATAGATGTTACTATTCCTGACTACATTGAAATGATCCGCTTAAAAACTGCTGTTTTACTGGCGGCAAGTCTAAAAACCGGGGCAATAATTGCAGGTGCTGGCGCAGCGGATTGTGAATATATATACCAGTTTGGCATCAATATAGGACTTGCTTTCCAGCTGAAGGATGATTTGCTCGATGTTTACGGTATACAGGAAAAATTCGGGAAAGTGAGCGGTGGCGATATTATTGCAGGAAAAAAAACATATCTCTACCTGAAAGCGCTTGAATCAGCCGGGGCGCAAACCGAATATTTTCGTAAGCTGTATTCATCGCACGATATCGAAAGCACCGAAAAAGTATCAAAAGTGAAGGAAATATTCAATCAGCTTGCAATTGAACAACATACCCGCAAACTGATCGACGACTATTACCAAAAAGCGCTGCACGATCTGGCCCGCATTAGTTTGTCCATTGAAGCCACTGAATCGCTCCGCGAATATACGGATGGTTTGATGGAAAGGGAAAGTTGACGGGAAGATTGAGTATTTTGAGTAGACGGGGCGAGGGGAGACAAGGAGAGGGGGGACAAGGCGATGGACGAAAGGGAGAGGGGAGACAAGGTGAGGGGAGACAAGGCTATTAAATTACAACATTTTATATTTCAACATTCCACATCCAACATTCCACATCAAGAAAATTATTCAATCCCTGCTTTTTGCATCATTTCCAGCTCCGAGTGCGCGAGCTCCCAGGCTTCCATTTTTAACTCCAGCTCTTTCTTAAGTCCCTGGTATTCCTGAAACAGGCGTGTACTTTTCCCGGCATCTTTATGTGTTTCGGGATCGGCAAGCAGGCTATCATAACGTGAGATTTCGTTTTCAATAGCCTCTATGTCCTGTTCAGCTTTTTCTACTTTAATAGTTTGTTTACGGATTTCACGCTCCTGCTGCTTGCGTCTTTCATAGCTTAACTTGTTATCCGACAGGTTTTCGCCCGATTTTTGTTGTTCAATTCTGCGGGCTTCAAGCTGCGCCAGGTTTGCTAGTTTACGCGCTTTTATAAATTCATTAATATCGCCCAGCCACGTTTTAATGGTATGGTTTCGGAATTCAAAAATTTTATCGGTAAGCCCATGCAGGAAATCGCGGTCGTGCGAAACAATAATCATAGTTCCATCGTAACGCAACAAAGCATTTTTCAGAATATCCTTGCTTATCATATCAAGGTGATTCGTAGGCTCATCGAGTACCAGCAGGTTCACCGGATCGAGAAGCAACTTGGCGAGTGCCAGTCGTGCTTTTTCACCTCCCGAAAGCACTTTCACTTTTTTATCGATGGCCTCGGCGCCAAACAGAAAACTACCCAGGATATTCCTGATTTTCACCCTGATATCGCCAACAGCCACATCATCAATAGTTTCGAAAACCGTTTTATCCGGATCGAGTAATTCAGCCTGGTTTTGAGCGTAATACCCTATTTTTACATTATGACCGAGTTTACAAAGGCCTTCGTGAGCTAGTTCGCCGGTAATTATTTTTGCTAATGTAGTTTTGCCTTCGCCATTACGCCCGACAAAAGCCACAAAATCGCCTTTTTCAATAGCCAGCTCAAGTTTATTAAGCACCAGTTTTTCGCCATATTTCTTTGTAAGGTCCTTGCATTCAACCACAACCCTACCCGACGATGGCGCCGGTGGAAATAAAAAATGAATAGCCGACGAATCAGCGGTATCCACTTCCACCCTTTCCATTTTATCGAGCAGTTTTATACGCGATTGCACCTGCCTGGCTTTGGTTGATTTATACCTGAAGCGCTCAACAAATTTCTCGATCTGAGCAATCTGGCTTTGCTGATTATCGAAAGCCGCTTTTTGCATTTCCATCTGCTCCTCGCGCATTTCAACGTATTTCGAATAGCCAGCTTTGTAATCGTATATACGGGCATTCATGATTTCGATGGTGCGGTTTGTTACGTTATCGAGGAAAGCCCTGTCGTGCGACACAAGCAACACCGATCCGCTGTATGTGATCAGGAAATCTTCAAGCCAGGTTATGGATTCGATATCAAGGTGATTGGTAGGCTCATCAAGCAGAATAACATCGGGCTTTTTTAGCAGTATTTTGGCCAGTTCCACGCGCATCTGCCAGCCTCCGCTAAAAGTGCTTAGTGGTTTCCGGAATTCAGCCGGCTCAAAACCAAGCCCTTTAAGAATTTTTTCCGACTCTTCCTGCATATTCTGTCCGCCAAGCAAATGGAAGCGGTCAGTAGCTTCGGTTAAACGCTGAATAAGCTTTGTATAAGCCTCGCTTTCGTAATCGGTGCGTTCGGTAAGTTCAGCCGCATATTTATCCATTAGCTGGTGCTGATGCCGGGCTTCTTCGAAAGCCGTCATAGCTTCTTCGAGCACACTGAGTTTGCTGCCGGTAGCCATTTCCTGCGGCAGGTAACCAACAGAACTTCCTGACGGACTGGCAACCACTCCCCCTTCGGGTTCCTGCAAACCGGCAATAATACGCATCAGCGTGGTTTTACCAGCGCCATTGCGGCCTACAAGGCCAATACGATCGCGGTCGCCGATAAGAAAACTAACGTTGCTGAAAAGGTAATCGCCGGTAAAATGTACAGAAAGGTTGCTGACAGAAATCATAAGGGTGCAAAGGTAAGGCTTTTGGCTAAAAGAAAAAGGAGCCGGCGAAAGCTCCTTTTTAAGACAAAGAAATAGACAATCTAATGCAATACTACAAATTTCCGGGTGAGGGAATCGCCGTTGGCAGCATCGAAACTGATAAAATAAATACCTGATAACATGGAAGATGTATTTATAAAATAGGCTGGTTGGTTTGTTATTTTTTGACTTAGCACTATTTTTCCGGATGCATTTTTAAGCGTGATGGTTTTCATTGGTATGGAAAATTCAATTTTTACACTTTCATTGGCCGGATTAGGGTAAATTTTAACTTCTTCTGAAGCCTGTGGTTCATCCAATCCCACATTTGTACTGATTAATGCATTAATCATCAAATCCTGATAAGGAGATAAAACCCAGGGATTTCCGTTTATTACATTTCGTGCGTAGCTCTGACTAACTTTAGGTGCGGTTTCGTCCACGCCAATGGGAATACAGTCTGGCGAGTCCGACAATTGGGTAATGCTTATATAGAAATCTGAGTTAACAAATGCTTTCAGTCCGGTTATTTTTACCCATCCGTAATTGGTAACAATAGCCGATACTGAATCTATTAGAGTTCCGGGTAAACCATTTAAGCCATCCGAAGCGTATACTGAAACCAGGAACGGCTGGTTCAGAATATTCCCACCGGCAGGAAAGGAACCATCGCCTACAAATACCCTTGCTCCTGCAATGGAAGCAGCATTTGAATTCAGAATAAATTTTACAGCCATCATATTACCTGCCACTTGCCATGCGCAGTAATTCTCGGCGGTGCCATCGTCGTAAGTGTAAACAATATAGCCACTATCCGCCGGAAGAAGTTCGGGAAATTGCTGTACATCTGGATCTTGATCTATTTTTGCGTTGGTTGCAGAAATCTGCGCAATTCCATTACCATTCAAAAACGTGCAGAAAACAATAAGGCAAATCCCTAACATGCTTTTCATAAAGGAAGTTTTATTGCAACTAATTGCATTATAATTTTACAAATTTCCTGCTGAAGCTTTCGCCTTTATTTGTACTGAATCTCAGGTTATAAATTCCTGGTTTGAAATGCGAAACATTGAGTTGTAGTTCCGATTGATTCTCAACAGAAAACTCAGCAATTTTACTTCCGGTAAGATTGTAAACTGTAATTATTTCAACAGGCATATTCATCTTAACCATCAATAAATGACTGGCTGGATTGGGATAAATATTTACTGAAACCTTTTCAGGTTCTTCCATATTAACATAGATGCAGTCCCACGATATACCACCATATCCTTCTCCTTCAGTATATTGAATCCTGACATCGTACTCGTAGCAGTTTTTCTGGAAATTATCCAAATCTGTGTCAATAAATTCATTTACTCCGTAAGGAACTGATCCTATCCATGTGTATTCACCACTTCCGTTGTTATTCGGACCGGTTGGAAAAACGCTATAATCACGCCGGTAAATATTGTATCCCAGAAATCCGCAATGGTTATCGTTAACAGGCATTATGGACGAAATCATTGTTGATGCCCTGAGAGAAAATACACCCTCACCAAATCCATCAACCAGCCTGTTCCAGTTGGTTCCATCAAAAACCCAACTAAGTTCATTAGAAGCATTTGAGCCATCAGTATCTACACCCAATGAGTGCGAATAACCGGTGCTGCTTATATGTAACATAATATAAAATTCGCCTTGCAAAAAAGTTCCATTTAAATAAACATCAATAAATGCATTATTTACAGGGACAAATGGCATTGATGATTGCATGAGATTTCGGTTCTCATCAAAAACATCGATGGTATAAATTGCTGAAGTTCCCTGAAGTTCTTTCATATAAACAGATGCTTTAAATAAGTACGATGAGTCCAAAGCCGTCAACTTATTTCCGATCCAAAGCTCTCCGTTTGTACCCATCGAAAACTGGCTTTCAGCCGTTCCATCATCAACAATAATATCTGTGGTCACATTCACATCAGTATAATCCAGCCAGGTAATTTTAATATCATCCTCAGGCATTCCCTGTCGGACGGCATCAACGGCAAACCGGTCAGGGAAATCTGAGATGTACCAATGGATTTTGATATTATCAATATACCAGGTTTCAATATTTTGCGAATTTTCACCTTCAACTCTGAAACGAACCTCGAAATTGTCATCAAGAATTACCGGTGTAATTTCGATCCACTCGTTCAACCAGGAAAAACTCCCGTTATTTGTGTATCTCTTTAATTCAGTAATACCATTACCTGTAACTATTTCAACAATTAATACTTCCGTTTTGGAGGCGGCTACATCGTCTAGCCGGATAAAAAAATTCAGTTCGGCGCCCGTTATTGATGGGCATTCGCTAAATCCCAACGAATTAAAATGCCAGCTTGTAAGCGCCGATGAATAACTGCCCGGCGACTTGCCTCCCTCGTATTTCACCGAGGGTGCATCGTTGCCAACCTGGCCGGTAACGGACCAGTTGCTTCCGGCCGTCCATTTGTTTAATGTCAAGGTTCCTGATGTCCAGTTCTCTTCGAAAGGCACATCAAATCCTGTATCAACAAAACCGCAGGCATATTCCTTTACTGATTCAACCCAAATTCCTGGAAAACCCAAATTACTGATATTATGAACAGCAGTTACATCAATACATACTTCACCAAATTCAAGTTCGCTGAACCATGAGGTTATCGCTACCGGAACATTGGCAATCAGAGCTCCTTTGGAATATATATTATAGGAAATAATTTCGGATACTGAAATTGGCGTTTGCCAGGTAAACCATATTCCGGTATCGGAGGCGGTTGCTGTAAGGTTAACAGGAGGTGGAACATACGAAGATGCAAACAGGACACAGGTATCAGCATAACCCGAAGGATAATTAGCCCTTACACAGAAATTATAATTTTGTCCGTACGTAACCAGGTCGGGCGAAATAAAGTACTCTGTTTCAGTAATAACTGCAATTTGATTTTGATTCAAAAAAAGTGTGTAGCCGGTAACGCTAAGGCTATCGGATTGAATCACAACATTATCCACTGCCCAACCTGATGCCTGGTTTCCCTGGTCGTCAGCATGAAAAGCAAAAAGGACTGACGACAAACCGCCACTGCCCGACCATTGCGAAAGATCTATTTCAACCTGGTTCCAGGTTGGGTAATGAATCATTTCTTCAACCAAGATCCAGGTAAGGCCGTTATCGGTGCTCATTTCGACAGTGGCTTTTTGACCGTTGTTGCCGTTAAAATAGCTGTCGAAAGTGAGTTTAAATCCATCGCAAATTGTAAGATCGAGCGCCGGAGTAATAAGATATTCGCAACAACCGTCAATTCCCGTACCTCCTGCATCGTCGTTAACCAATGCATATTGAGTGTGCTCAGGTATAATAAAATAGGTTGAACTTCCACCTTCGCTCATATACCAGCCAACAGCATGATTGGTGCGCTCCTGCCAGCCTGCGGGAGGAAATGTAACACCTTCAAAATCCTGATTCAGAATCGTTTTTCGGGGAGCATCCCAATTGGTATTGAGGAAATAATCAGCCTGCAGGTTGCGTACCGGCAAAAGCAATTGTGCGTTGACTTTTCCGGTCAATAATACTGAGAGCAAACAAATACCGAAAAATAATATTCTATTCATGATTGCATGGTTTAAGAAATACAAAAAGATTACATTTTTACAAATTTCCTGCTAAAGCTTTCGCCTGCTGCAGTTGTGAATTTCAGGCTGTAAATACCTGGTGGGAAATTGGAAACATCTAACCTGATTTTCTTTTCCAGACTATTTCCTGAAACCATACCCGGCTGTATTTCGCTAACCAGTGTTCCTGTCGAATTATACACCGCAATATTATCAACGTTTGTATTTACTTCGATAGTAAGAATATCAGATGCCGGATTTGGGTATAGTTTTGCTCCAGCTGCCCGTAAATCATCCATCCCAACCAAAAAACATTCTTCATCAATTTCCGATGGACCGGATGAACCCTGGTCATACATAGCTTCGACATAATACTGGTAACATTTAAAATCGAGGTTCTGATCCAGGTAATTGTTTGATTGAACTGTGGCTATCCTCACCCATTCGGTCAGTAACGAATCCTGACCTGTAACAGGAATTTGGTATTCGCGGCGGTATAAATCGTAATGCGACAGGCTTGAACTTCCGGTAACTGATTTTAAAAGCTTTCCTGATTTATCGTAAGAATCTGAAATATTTGGAGACTGTTTGCTATATGAGTCTCCACCAGCGCAATTATTCAATAAACTAACGGTTGATCGGATTAGAAAAATGCATTCTGCATAGCCGAAATCATTCATCTGCGACCAGGTTGTGCCATCGTAAAACCAACCGTTGTTTGGCCTTCCTGAAGGTGCGGTTATATCCATTCCAAGGTAATCCACTATTCCCGACTGTTCGTCAAAACGAACCATGGTATAAAAGTCTCCTTCCACATTTATATCAGGTAACGCAACCGTTTGCCAGCTTCCCGGAACAGGCACAAATGTTTCGGAACTTCCAATCAGTGAATGATTACCATCATAAATATCTATAACAACAGGATTTTGTGTGCTATTAATGTTATTCAGCCACATAATATCAATGCTCCTGAGCTCAGCAGCTGCTGAAGAAAATTTATTCCCAAGCCAACCTGTGTACCCCGGATTAATGTTTATGACATTTTCCCAGGTACTGTCGTCGTGGATAAGATCAGCAATATTTTCCCACTGCGGCTCATCCCAGCTGAGTTGTATATCATTTTGCTGCGAATTACCGGTATTTACCGCTATAAAATTGGTTGGCAGCACGAAACTATACTCACGGCTAATCTTAATATTATCAATCAACCAATGGTTAATCATTTCGCTGTTGACTCCATTTGTATTGAAACGTATCCGGAATAAATCATCTAATGCAAAAGCTGTGATATTGATATGTTCTGTTGTCCAACTCACATCACCGGTATTGTTAAACTCTTTCAAGGTTGTCCATGTATCACCTGTCGCAATTTCGATGGTTAGTTTTTCGGAGCCGGAAGCAGAAATGTCTTCTAGCAGATAATCGAAATCGAGCCAGATACAATTGGGTGTTGTGGATTTTCCCCATCCTGCGGATAAAAAAAACGAAACCAGGCTGCTACCATAATTGGTTTGTTTTGGCAGTGAACTGAATTTTGCTGCCGGGGCAGGATTTCCATTCCCTCCATCTACAATCCAGTTGTCGCCGGCAGTCCAAAGATTGACATCAAATTGGCCGGTAGACCAGTTCTCTTCAAGTGGCAGGTACATCATCATTGTATTCTCAATACACGCTGGACCTTCCAGTTGCGATTCCCCGATCTGGCCCGGGAAGCCGTAGTCTGTAAGATCATAAACTGCCGAAATCTTATAGCAGTATTCGCCCGGATCAATTATATCATAATATACATTTTCCGTCCTGGGAACATTTATAAGAAACATATCATTACGATATATATTATAACTGAGCAGGTTAGCTAGTCCGCTCCCATCGGTTCCTTTCAGAATAAAAGGTAAACCCACTGTACCGGGATTTGTAAGGGGTGACCACGAAGAATTATTCCATTGGATGGCATTCCCGGGCTCAACTGTATTCGGCACCCATGGTCCGGAGGATAATGAACCGCTGGCCTGCCATTCAATCCAGTAGGTTCCCGGATTTAGTTCGACGTTAAGATCATTGCATATCAGATTCATAATAGGGCGGTCAGTGCCCTGACCCGGAGCATCAACCCGGTATATATTCGCAAAAGTTGATTCTGACAATCGGTTGGTGGTAAGGTCGCCCCAAATAACATTTCCTCCTTCTCCTGGTTTGCCATCGTAAATGCGAAAGTAAACACCGGTAAAACTGGATGTTGTTCCCGATAATGTCTGATACCCCTGGAATTCGACACTATTAATAGTCCATGTTTCAAAAACATCGAAATCCTCAGCTACCGAAGAACCCGCAGACTGACCAAAATGAAAACCAAAGGAAGAACCTCCGGAAGGTATTATACTCTCGTCAGTTCCACCCGGACCTGTTCCGGGGCTGTTAACTATGGTTCCATTATTAAAAAGAACCGTGGCATCAGTTGACCGGGAAACATTGGTAGCACCAGGGTAAAAGCTGGAAATTACAGTTGAAACCTCTGCCGGGTCACCTGCTGCGGTATCAGGGACATAGGATGAATCTGTTTTTTTGTCACCGGCGTTAGGTGGTTGCCAGGTAAGTATAGCTACTATGTCGGTTGTTGAACCATTTATTACTGCGTCAAAATTTTGAGGAGGAGCTAGGTAATAGTGAGGAAAATCGGCACAAACAGTAGTGGAATATGAAAACCCGAAATTATACAATGCGCTGATGCAAAAATTGGGAGGAAATCCTAAAGGAAACGAGGTAGGATCAAAAGTTACAAAAGTAACTACTGTTTGGCCGACCTCTGTCCCATCATAAAAAATCACATACCCCATTACCTCCAACTCCTCCGACATTACCACCACATCATCAATTGCCCAGCCGGTTGCACCGGCATTACCATTATCATTAGATTTAAAAGCAAGTTGCACATTCTGTGAGCCGGCAAGGCCAGAGTATGCGTTCAGATCGATAGTAATGGTAGCCCATGTAAAATGAGGCAATACTTCCAATAATAAATTCCAGGTGTTGCCGCCATCGGTGCTTATTTCAACTGTGGCTGTTTCGCCACCCCAGCCACGGAAAAAAGAACTGAAAGTTAAAGTGTAAGAACTGTCTTGAGTAAGATCTATTTCGGGTGTTACCAGGTAATCGCAGCAGCCGTTGTTGCCTGTTCCGGCAAGATCGTTATTAACCACAGCATAAGTGGTGTGCGGAGGGATAGAGAACCCGGCTGAACTGCCATTTTCGGTAGCGAACCAACCCATTCCCTGGGTAGTATCCTGCCAGTTAGCAGGCGGGAAAACGGTTCCTTCGAAATGCTCGTCAAGTAAAACTCTTCGGGGGGCCTCCCAGGTTGCGACCAGCGTAAGCGTATCGAACTGCAGGTTACGCGGTGGAGGGAAGTCCTGCGAATAGCTGTTTCCTGTCTGAAATATAGTAGCAAGAATTAAAAATAGATAATTTAACTTTTTCATTTGCAGCTTATAATGTTATTTTTTGGTGAGTATAATCTCTTTAAAAAACAGTGTATCCATTTTCGAATCTTCAACAGTAATGTATAATCCATTCTTCATAAAACTAAGATTTCTTATCCTCTTAACTTCTTCAGAATTTACAGAATAAGCAATGCTGTCGCCAAAAGTAGTAGTAGAAATCTTATTCCATGAACCTACGCCTATTGACAGGTTTTGGGAAGTTGTTCCCCAATCGTACCCTACACCACCTCCTGTTTCCATGTACCAGTATTCCAGCCTCCAGGTCGATGGCCCTGCGACAGCGATATTATAGCACGATGCAGGCATATTTATCATATCAAAGATGTTTTCGGATGCGTAACAGGCAATTCCTGTATAGGAACCGGGAATTCCTGATTCAGGACTGACCAAATATGAGAAATCATAATTATACAGGCTGTCGTCCATCACTTTAGCCCATTTTTCGCTTAATGTATTATGGCATGCCAATGTAAGGTAACCGAGGTCGTTTACAAACCAGTCGCCACTGCAATCAAATTTCAGATTTTCCCATTGAATTATCCTGGTAGATAATTCTTCGAACGTAAGCTGATAATCATAAGTGTGGAAATTGATATCAAACTTGTATTTCGATGAAATATAGAAAGTATCGCTTACATCGGACGTCCAGCAGATATACTTTCTGGTAGAGCTTATATTCCCCTGCTCCCCTCTGAAAAGTGTATCCATAGCAGACGTAAGTAAAATAAATTCAATAGGTTCGCAGGAAGAAGAATTTCCGGAAATAGAAATAGAGTACTTAACATCCTTTTCGAGATATACTCCAAAAATATGACTAAGGTGCTGATAATCAAAACTGACAGGAATATAAGCATTCTGGCTCTCATCCATAAAAATCTGCTTGTTTTTCTCAATCCTGAGGAATCTTTCGGCCGAATCAGCCAGATTAATCTCTGTGGGTATATTCCCGGGATACTCAACCGGATCTTTCTGACAACCCAGGAGAACAATGCTTAATACTAGTGAAAAATAAACCAGATTTTTCATGGCTTTTGTATCATAAGATGAAGAACATAGGTTAATACTATATAGACACTTAAAAACGCTTTTACCCCTACAGCGGGGGAAAATAAATATTGGGATGTTGAATATATGAGCTTGATAAAGATCCAAATTCCAAGTCCCAAATTCCAAATTCCAAGTTCCAAATTCCAAGATCCAAATGACCTATCCTCTTGAACCTTTGAATATCTGAACCCAAAACTCTGAACCTTTGAACCTTTGAACATTGAACTTTTAAACCCTTGCTTATTATAAAAAAAGGCCCCCTTTCAGAAGCCTTATTAAATTCCACTCAGAATAATCACCTTAAAACCACAAACTTCCGGCTGAAACTTTCACCATCAAGTGTTGTGAATTTTGCCGTAAACATGCCATTCGGGTATTCCGATGTATTTAGGATGACAGTTGTTTCACCTGCAATATTTTTCGCAGTTACCATTATGCCCAGCGAGTTATAAACCTGCAGTTCTCTGACATCTCCACTAAGTTCAATTCTCAGAAAGGTGGTTGCGGGGTTGGGGTAAAGGCTTACTTCGCCTGTAGATAAGGGGTTGAGATTTGTGAAAATACATCCCCATTCCCGGTTCGATGGTATTGATGAGCCAGCTTCGTAGACAGCTGTTACACGGTACTCATAGCAGTTGTATTCAAAATTTGAAAGGTTCTGGTCGTAATATTCGTTTTGCACAACCAAAGCCGGATTAATGAGTGTCCAGGAACCAGATGCAGCTGTATTCTGCCCTGGAGGGAAAACCGCATACGCACGGCGATAAATATCGTATCCCTGCAAAGTTTCGCTATTATCAGAAATTGGAATGCTATGCGCAACATCACAGCCTGTTGTGACATTTAAAGGGCTTGAAACCAATGCTGAAGGTAATACAGTCGCGGAACCGGTTATAGAAGATCGTGGATTAAAAGTTACAGACGTCTTTTTATCGCTGGTTATTCCGGTTGCCCTGATAAATGCTACACTCGGTTCAAATCCCAGGTCAGTGAGCGGAAGCCATGCCAATAAATCATCAGTATACCATACAGGGCATGCTGCAGCATTAGGACCATTCTGATCTAAAGGCAGGTAATCCGATTTGTTGGTAACAACCATATGCAGCATTACATAAAAGGGACCATTAAATTCAACAAAAGGCAATTCAACATCTGTCCATTCACCAAAAACCGGGGTGAAAGGCGCTGAATTATAAACAGAATCACGGTTTTGGTCAAAGATAGCAATGGAATAGATAGCCGAACCGCTATTAGCTTCCATAAACACCGAAACCGACTGCAGCACTCCTGATTCGGATACAGGAAACTCGTTTCCCAGCCAGCATTCACCTGTAGCGTCATAAAATGTAGAAAATTCAACCGTATTATCATCAAGGATATACGACATTACAGTATTGCCGGTTAATGGTGGTTCCCAAACCAGGTGATTTTCACTGCCTATTGATCCTGACGGGTTAACCACCAGGTTCATAGGAGGCAATAAATTAGTTTCAGCGTAATGAATAAATACATTATCCACCGCCCAGTAATGTATCGCATCCGACGAAATTCCATTAGCCCTGAAACGAACCATTAAAGTCTGTTCACCTGCCAGGGCTGTGATATCAAGCTGTTCACTCATCCAGTCGAAACTGCCTGTATTCGAATATTCTTTAGCCACATTCCAGTCTGATCCGTTCCAGATTTCGACAGTAAGTTTTTCATTGCCTGATGCAGCAAAATCTTCAAGCTTTATTTCGTAATCGAAATATATTTTGAACGAAATAGTTGTATCAATTTCGCTGATATTTATCATGGTACTTTGGAGAGCGCTGGAGTAATCAGTCATCAGCGGATCCCACTTAAATTTAGCTGCAGGCACCGGGTTATCCGAATCTTCGTCAACAAGCCAGTTTTCTCCGGGATTCCACAAGGTAGTATCAAATTCACCGCCCGAAAAATCATCAAAAAACGGCAAATCTCCTCCATAAATAATATCAACACAGGCAGGGCCGGTTTTAATTGATTCTCCGGTCGACCCTGCCGGGAAGCCGTAAGGTTCAAGATCATACACAGTTGTGATATCATAACAATACGTTTTGGGCATCAGGTTCATATCCCAGTAAATAGTATCCGTAACTGGCACTTGTGCTAAAAACACATCATTCCGGTAAATGTGATACCCTACAGCATTTGATAAACAGTCCAATGGCATTTGCCAGCTGAGTTTTACCGCTCCCGATGTTGCAGTAATGCTGGTGTCAGCTGCCAGATTTGCAGGAGGATATGGATAGCCATTAGAAAAATCATAAGTAGCAGGTTCGGAAGTGCCGGTGCAATAAATGGCTTCTACAGCTGCCTGGTACTCCTGGCAATTGAACGTTGCCGGGTCAAAGGACCAGGTGAGCCCGGTAGTTTGCCCCATTTCCGTTCCGTCGAGGTACACTTTATATCCCGAAACCTGCAAGCCTCCGTAAGTAACCATCACATCATCAATAGCCCAACCCGATGCCTGGTTGCCCGCATCATTGGCATGAAAGGCAAATTTAACTGATGCCAGTCCGGAAGGACCGGAATAGGCCGAAAGATCAATAGTTTGATTTCTCCAAAACCCACCCAAGGGGTAACAGGTAAAAATCGGGTTCCAGGTCGTGCCGTTATCAGTACTCATTTCTACAAACCCAAGCTGGCCGCCAAGTCCGTTGAAATAACTATTAAAAGAAAGGGAATAATCAGGTGCTCCTCTCAGGTCGAGTTCAGGTGTTATAAGGTAATCGCAGCATCCGTTGTTGGCAGCTCCGCCAAGTTCGTCATTCACTACAGCATATACTGTATGCGGCGGGATAGCCAGGCTGTCGCTGCCGCCGTTGGTTGTTGCATACCAGCCCATAATTCCCTGGGTGCTGCTTTGCCAGCCGGATGGAGGGAATAAACTGCTTTCAAAATTCTGGCTCAGTAAAATTCCACGGGGTGCCTGCCAGGTAGCAACAAGATCATTGTTGGTTACCTTAAAGTTTATTGGTTTATTCCTGCTTTGCAGAAGCACTGTATCAATAACTTCATTGGCATACAGCGAAACAGCTTGTGTATAAGTTTCATATCCAAGATAGGAAACTGACAGAGTATATTCTCCCTGTACGATATGACTGAAAGTAAGCGATCCCGACGAAGAAAGTGTATCAGTAAGGGAATAAAACGGGGGGTATATGCCTGTTAGTGTTGCAATTGCCCCACCGGCAGGAATCGATCCACATTCCAGTTGCGCATTAATGGATAAATCAGCGAAAAGTTTATGGGCTACAATATTGGTATATACAAATTCTGATGCTTGTGCATTGAGATAAATTGCCTTTATCCCATAAGCATACCAGCCCTGTGACGGGGCCGACCACGTAGTTCCACCAAAGGTAAAAATTGTGGTTGAAATAGAGTTGTTTATAAGTGTATACACACCATTTTCAGGCGTAACAGGATTTACAGCTCCTAACCAGATTATGGCCAGGTCATACTGGTGCACATTTCCCGAACCCGGGCCACTTACAATAGCGCGAATCATAAAATCCTGGTAGGCTGATAGTTGCCATTCTCCCCCATTTACCAAATCCCGCGAATAGCTTTTGCCAACAGTGGGAAGCGTTTCATCAACACCCAAATAAGGGCATTCGGGTGCAGGTTCACTCTGTGCCATTACAATAAAGAAATCGCCGCTTGTGATGGTAGCATTCATGCCGGTAATACTCAACCAACCAGTCGAGAAAACAGAAACAGGAACGCTGTCAATAACCTGTCCCGGCATACCGGCAGCATCTGGCTTGCAAACTAAAGCAACAAATGAGCTGCCCACTGCTGTTCCAAAAGGCCCATTAGCAATAAAAAACTTTGCACCGGTTATTGTAGCGGGGTATCCTTCCGGGGTAAATTTCACTGCGTACCTGTTGCCTGCAAACTCCCAGGCAGCATAATTCTCCGGTGTACCATCGTCGTAAAGCACTTCGTAAGGCCCTGCAGGCGGGCACCAGGAGACAGTGCATACCGAATCATCAAGATCAACCGAAGCATACGCACAGGCAGGAGGATAAGGTGATTCGCACATTTGCGAATTTACAGTTGTAGTATTAAAAGATGACACACTAACACCCATATTCATTGTTGTTTGATAACCGGTTTTAGAGAAATTCAAATTGTAATTTCCAGCTTGAAGGGCCATTGAATAAAATCCTGTATCATTCGTCATTGTAGTTGTATATCCTGCAAAAACACTTACCCCGTTTATAGGCTCTCCTGTAATACAATCCGTTACAACACCCTCTATATAACCTGGTGCTCCAACAGTCATGATTGCTGTAATTAGGACTTCCTGATGGGCCGGATCGTTGCTGTTGAGTGTCAACTGCCTTGTATATACACCAGGCAATGCAAATTCACCAACCGCAGAAAAAGACACATATATAGAATTCGTTATTGAAGGTTGAACAAAACCACTGGCAGGAACAACAGATGTTATAAAAGTAGGCTGCATTATATTTATGGTATAATCTTCCACTTCACCATATTGGGTGGTTCCACAAGGGGATAATGTTCCGTTAAACTGTGTACGCACACGCATGGTTGTAGGTCCGGACAAAGCTGATGCAGGAATCGTTATTGTGTTTATAGCAGGCGATGTTCCTGTAAGCGCGAAGAATTCGCCGGCATCGAAAGTGTTGCTATGATCAAAGTCAATCCACAGCCCGCTTATATCACCGGTATATGAAGGAGGGCCAATTGTAATGGATACCATGTAGGTATTACCTCTAGCCAAATCAGTGCTCAATGATGTAAAATCGCTGTATCCACTCCATCCTGAACTATTATCAATCGTACCAAATTGAACCCTGCTGATAAACTCATCCGCATCAGTTGCTGAAGCCGGACAATACGCCATCGGGCTGTCACCTGAGTGATCAATGTAATTAGGAAATTCATAGGCAAGTGTACCCAAACCTGTGTTGCCAATGCTTAAATGTACATTTTCAGTTGTACCCGAAAGAACCGTAGCTGCAAGCTGGGCTGGCGACCAAACCATAGTTGGGGATGGCCACTCCACATCGCTGCAGGCGTTAGCTGTCGGACCGGTAGTGTAAACAGCCTGTATACAATACGTATAGATACCATACCCCGGAAGGATATCCGAATAAGTTAACGCTGAAGGAATTACAGCCAGTTGTACCCCATTCCGCAACAGTATATAATGAAGAAATCCGGTTGAAGGTATGCATTCCCAGGTAATGGTAACCTCGCCGGTAAACTCATTAGTTAATACGACTTGTATGTTAGTCGCCGGCACTTCATTTATTCCGGAAAATGTTTTGTAACCAGGTACTGAATTCAGGCTTCTTTCCGAAGCCCCGCACCATACATTGAATAATACAAATAGGATTAATAAACTGTAAAATTTCTTCATACGATCAATTGTTAATTAGTAGCTAAAACCGGTATCAATATTGTTTCTACCTATATAGACACTTGAAAACGCTTTTACCCCTACAGCGGGGGAAAATAAATATTGGGATGATGAATATATGAGCTTTTTACAGATCCAAGTTCCAAATTCCAAGAACCAAATTCCAAGTCTCAATTTTATGAGGGGAGACAGGGAGAGTGGCGATGGGGCGACTCTGCCTAAAAATTTCCAAGTCCCAAATTCCAGGTCCCAAATTCTAAAAGCCAAAATACCTTATACTCTCAAACCTTTGAACCTATGAACTTTTGAATATCGAATATTAAACCCTGTTAACCTTTGAACAATTGAAACT
>CAYQTT010000014.1:0-171732 GCA_964420555.1 uncultured Lentimicrobiaceae bacterium
ACAGTTGAGCAACAATTTATTCCCGCACTTGCCATAGCGTCAGCCCTCAGGTGTAAGCGTAAAAAAAAACACAACCTGAACTAGAAATAGTGCTATGAACAAACAAATTACTATAAATTACTACAAACTACCTTGTAATTCTCTAATGATGATTCTCGATTAAACTAATATTAAATACTGGAAATATGAAAAAATGTTGTGTTGTATTTTTAATGACGCTTTTGATAGCTAATTCTTATGGGCAAAAAGATCAGCAATTTAAGTTTAAAATAGATGGTACAATAAATGCTGATACAGGAACCGTCACTCTCTTTTTTCGTACCGATTATATACCAAAAAATGATAGCGATATAGTGGCGAAGGTGAAAAATGGAAAATTTTCAATCTCAGGATACTTGCCCGAGCCGCAATCTGTAGTAATGGGTTTTGGTGATAACTACTTGACATCGGATTTTATTATTGAAAAAGGATTACAAACTATTTCAATAAACACTGATATAGAACGACAAGTGCCTGATGTATCAAATAGCACAATGCAGAACGAGTATCCACGATACACTGCCTTTTTTAAACAACACACTATTAAGAGGAATATATGTGACCAAAAATATGATAGTATATATAAGCTCAATAATTATACTTTGCCCGAAGAAATCAGCTCTAGTATGTCAAAAGAACTTGGTATTCTATATAAAGAACATGATAAATTACTGTTGACCTATACTGAAAAGAATCCAGACTCGAAAATCGCTTTTTGGACACTTGCCAGACTAATGATTTTTGGGTACGAACCAATATATGATTCAATCTACAATTCATTTTCTGATCAACTGAAAAATGGGTATGCAGGTACAGTTCTTAATACGAAACTAATGGAAGGGAAGCTGCTTACTGTAGGAAAATATTTTCCATTAATGTCATGTGCCGATAGAAATAGTAAACCATTTACGTTAGAGCTATTTAAAGATCGCAGATTTACGTTAGTCGATTTTTGGTATAGTGGATGCGGACCATGCAGGGCTCAATTCAATAGCTTGAAAAATTTATACAACCAATTTAGCAATAAAGGATTTGAAATTGTTGGCATATCTGTAGATAGAGGTACAGACAAAAAGAAATGGGAAGATATTATCATTAACGATAAACTTATTTGGCAACAATATTGGGATATAGATGGAAAAGATTCGCGTAGATTGTCCATTAATGCATTTCCTACAAATTTCCTTATGGATAATACCGGAAAAATTATTTCTAAGAATATCTCTTTGGGTGAATTGGAGGAAGTTTTAAGCAAAGATTTTAAATAAAATATTTATCTTTCCATTATGAGAATTATGAGCAGTTAAGAAACAAAAATTAAAATAATTGAAACGCCTAACACCTAACGCAATAGCAAATGCGGGTTTGCGAGTTCGTTGAAACATTTGAAATCTTTACATACATTTGTGCTGGCTATCATTTGAGCAATATTTTAATCCCGCACCTACCACAGAGAAAGCCGTAAGGTGCAATAGTATGAGAACCCAAATATAATAATCTGTATGAAAAATTTTACACTATTATTCTTTTTACTTACTTCAAATTATATATTTGGACAAGCAATAGAAGAAACTATTTCAAAGATTTACTATTCAAATTCTGACACAATAACATACAAATATTCCAGGTATCCCGATGTGTTTAAATTGGATTTAAGTATAAATGACACCATTAGTCCAGGAACCGATGACTCGAAAGGAATTGTAATGTATTCCTTAATCGGTAAAGATACTTTAACGATTAAAGGTGACAATTTTCCTTTTTCAAGGAGAAGTTATGTAACAATTCAAACCCCAAAAAGAAAGACAGTCGTAATTTTTAGATATAATTCTGTTAATAATAACTTCTCACAAGATTATATGGAAAACAATGAAGGAAGTATTTCTTTTGAAATTCCAGAAATATACGAGCTTGCAAATATAATTTGGTCGTTATCACCAAGTGGAAAAAGAGCCTATGATTTACAAACAAATACTGCCTATTCTAATGTAGTTGAAGAATATTTTAAACCCTTTTTAAACCATCCTATTTTCAAAAATTTAGATTTTACTGAAAAGGACTATTTTGAAAAATACTACAGCTTTCGGGAAAACAGTTTCATTTACGAATTTGAAAATAATAAAATCAGAAGAGGTGATAATTATTATTATGTTTTTGGTAAAGACTGGGATAATTTTTCTAATCTTTTTACTGAATTATTACCTCTTGTTGAAGACTTTGCAATGAAAAGTAATTTTAAAAAGTTCTATAAACAAAATTTAAGATTTTACGACCAAGATATTGAACGTGTAAAACAACTTTTACCAATAAAAAATATGTGGAATTGGCTCGAAAAAGAGCTTCCAATGAGAAAATACAATTCATACAAAATTGTTTTTTCTCCTTTAATTGGTGGTTCTCATAGCACACAAAATTACTCTGCAAAGAACATGAAAACAAATACCTGGTTCAGTGAAACAGTAATGTTCATTTGTGATGCAAACAGATATGATTCAACAAAAGATTTAACCGAAAAACAAAAAGAAGGATTAATGAGTGGAATTGTATTCACAGAGATAGACCATAATTATGTAAATCCTACGACTTCAAATTACAAAAAGGAAATTTCAGAAATTTTCAATTCCAAAATCTGGTCAGACGAAAAAACAGGGATGTACAATAATGCGGTTTCTGTTTTCAATGAATATATGACTCATGCAGTTTACTGCTTATGGGTAAACGAAAACTATGACGAAGAAACAGCAAATTTTGTAATCAAAAAACGCGAAGAATTGAATGTGGATAAACGAAATTTTTGCATGTTCAGAGATTTTAATCAAGAATTATTAAAACTGCGAAAAGAAAATCCTAATTTAACTGTCGAAAATCTTTATCCAAAAATAATTGAATGGTCAAAGAAAGAAAAATAGAAACTACTATACACAACAAAGAATCCGTTATGTGAAAGCTGACTGACTACTCACAGCTGACACCGACAAAGCAAAATTTAAGGCTAGACACTTGACAATACATGAAATTGATCTTTTTGTGTTTTTATGATTGAACTGACAGTTAAAAAAAAATATAGGTAATTTACATAGACTTAAATTTAGAGATATGAGAAGATTAGATTTAATTGCAGTTTTGGCTTTATTTACATTAATTATTTGCACAAGTTGCAACAAAGAAGAAGAAAATTTTATTGGTATAAAAGACATTTCGTTTGAAAATTATCCTAAGGTAGATGGTTCTACTTCTGCAAGTGTATTGAATACAATGGTGGCTTGCAAACTATTAGGAATAGGTTATGATTGGATGCCACCGGCTGTTGTGTCGGAGTGGACTTTACAGGCTAACAGGGAAGACCTTCCCGGACTGTATGAATCTTTTTTTGGTGAGCGGGTCAAGAGTTCTCAAACACACGGTGCATTTATAAATTTAATTGATGGCAATGCTGATATTATCCTTACACACAGGACTATCTCGCCTGACGAGAAAGCACATGCCGATTCTGTTGGAATTACACTGATTGAAACTCCTATCGCCTTAGACGCTTTTGTTTTTGTTGTGAACAAGAGTAATCCTGTAAAATCGCTGACAGTCAATCAAATTCAGAAAATTTATACTGGCGAAATAACCAATTGGTTGCAAGTTGGCGGTAATAATGCAAGCATAAAAGTATTTACACGTCCCCGCAATTCGGGCAGCGAGGAAGTGTTGAGAGAATTAGTAATGAATGGTTTAGAACCGGCTGATTTTCCGGAAAGTTCAATAGGCGGAATGTCACAGGTTTTTGGTGAAATTTTAAGTAACGAGAATTCTATATGTTATACTTTCAATAACTACAAAAATTTGCAGGCACGCATACCTGACAGCGAAGTGCCTAAATTAGCTATCAATGGTATTTTCCCCAATGAACAAACGGTTAAAAACGGAACATTTCCCTTTATATCAAAGGTACATGTTGCAATCCGTTCCGATTTAGACCATAATTCAATGGCTTACAAACTATATGAATGGTTGCAATCTGAGGACGCAAAATCGACTATTACAGAATGTGGGTTTCTGCCAAAATAATATTAATCAGAACTATATAAAAGTATGACTCGGCTTGACAAACTTTTACCAACAGACAAACAGCATCCAACAAGGCTATAACAAATGGTGGGGTTTAGAGTATATTTGAAGCTTCGTTACCTGCACACATAGTCGTGCAGGCTGACAGCTAGGCACCACTCAATCTGTCAATTGATATAGCCTCAGCTGTTAGCGTTAATAGCATTCAACGGGATGCTTTTATTTTTCAATTATTCAAGATTTAATTCATGATTTTATTACAATTAGAGTTACACATCTTTTTTTGATAGAAAATCAACGATTGCGTTAATTTTTTTTTTCAAATCCAATAGCTCTTCAATTTTTAGCTGTCCAGAAATTAAGCTGGCAGCAAGCTTTTCGGGTATTGCTACAGCATCAATTTGCATTAGCTTTCCCTTTTCGGTAAGGCTCACAATTACTTTTCGTTCATCACTTCCTGAACGTTGACGTTTAATAATGCCCAACGTTTCCATTCGTTTTAAGAGGGGCGTAATTGTATTGGTGTTGAGTATCAGTTTTTTGGAGATCTCGTTGACAGAAATAGTATCTGTTTCCCATAAAACCATCAGCACCAGGTATTGCGGATAAGTAATGCCAAGTTTATCTAAATAGGGCTGATACTCCCTAGTAATAAGCCTTGATGCGGCATATATTGGAAAACAAAGTTGATTGCTGAGTTTCAGTTGGTCAAATTCCATTTTGTACTAGTGTTAATTTGATGAAAAAATACCAGAGTAAATCAGATGCTAAGGGTAGATACAAAATACTGGAAATGTTGTTTGCTCTTCTTAAACAACTGATTTATTGTCAAAATTAGTTCAAAATACTTTCGAGGTATTTGTCAATTTTTTCAGGCTTGGTTACAGGAGCAAATCTTTTTACTGGATTACCATTAGAATCAACCAGGAATTTGGTGAAATTCCATTTTATTTTGCTTCCCAAAATGCCGGTAAGTTCACTTTTCAGGAACTTGTAAATGGGATGAGCATTCTTCCCGTTAACGTCAATTTTTGAGAACATCGGGAAACTTACACCGTAATTAATCAGGCAGCCTTCGGAAATGGATTTCTCATCGCCTGATTCCTGGTTGGCAAACTGGTTGCATGGGAAACCCAGAATAACAAGTCCCTTGTCTTTGTATTTCCGATAAAGTTTCTCCAAACCTTCGTATTGAGGCGTTAATCCGCATTTGCTGGCGGTGTTTACAACAAGTATGGTTTTCCCCTTGTAGCTTTCCATTTTTACTTCCGAGCCTTGCAGGCTTTTTGCTGAGAATTGATAAAATTGATTTTTCATGTTTTTTTGTTTTTATAATTATAGTCGTTCGCGTTTATGTCGTTCGCGATGCAAATGTACATGTTATTTTTATATCGCAAGCGATATAAAAGAAAATTTATTTTTAGCGCCTGCTAAAAGATTTTTTAGTTAGGAATAATAAGTTTTTGTACCAGATCTTTATAGCTCCGTCCAACAGGCAATGAAATTTGGCCTATTTCGACTGTATTACCGTATATGGCATTTATCTTACCGGCGGCAACAATGTATGATTTGTGAATACGGATAAATTCGTCATCAGGCAATTCGGTCATAAAACTGCTCATGCTCTGAAGTTTAACATATTTCTTCTCTTTCGTGTGAATATAAATATATTCCTTTTGCCCTTCAATATAGAGTATATCCTTATAAAAGACCTTTTCAGATTTGTAACCCGATTTAATAAAGCAAAATTCTTTTTGATTTTTGGGCAACGATATACTATTTTGGGGTTGAGCTGATTTCCGTAATTCAAGTTGTTCCCTTGCTTTATTAACCGCTTTTAAAAAACGTTCGAACCGGATAGGTTTGAGCAGATAATCAATCACATCATTTTCGTAACCGTTTAAAGCATACTCCTGGTAGGCAGTAGTTAGAATAACCAAAGGCGGATTTTTTAATGTCTTTAAAAATTCAAGACCTGAAATGTCAGGCATCTGAATATCCAGAAACAATAAGTCAATTTCATTAGCGGCAAGTATCTCAATGGCGCTTAAAGCTGATTTTGAGGTAACGGTTAGTTCCAGAAACGGAACTTTGGCGACATATCTTTTTATTATGTTTAATGCAAGATATTCATCGTCTATGGCAAGGCATTTTATCGTCTGCATAACATTTTTAATCTAAGTGTAATTTCAAATCAACTATAAATTTGTGTTCGGGCTGGCTGATCGATAACTCGTGTTTGTTTGGATAAAGAATCAACAAGCGCCTTTTTACATTCTCCAGCCCTATTCCACTGGTTTTATCTTTTTTAAAAGCCGAAACCGGAACGCTGTTTTCGCATTTAAACACCAATATATTATTCTCAACCGAAAGATTAATTTCAATCCAGACACCGGTTTCATCTGCAATACGACTGTGTTTAAACGCATTTTCAACAAAAGGTATCAGCAAAAGAGGAGAAATTTTTACATGTTCAATTTCCGGACTTACTGAAAACTTTATATTGGATATATTTTCACATCGTAATTTTTCGAGCTCAATGTAACTATTAAGATAGGCTACCTCTTTGTTAAGCGGAACATAGTCGGGTTCTGTTTCATAAAGCATGTAGCGGTTAATTTCGGAAAGCGACAAAATCATTTCCGAAACCACCGGCTCAGCTTTTGCAAGTGACAACGCATAAATATTATTTAAGGTATTAAACAAAAAATGAGGGTTAATCTGCGATTTAAGCATGGCAAGTTCCGCTGAATTTTTTTGCGCTTCCAGTTCATTTTTTTGTAGCGCCTGTGCCTTATATTTTATAATAAACCATGCTATAAAACTAATCATCAGGGTTGATATGGTTCCGGTAAGAACATAATTGGAATGCCCGGGCACTTTATGCCCGGCGGTTATTGCACTGAAAGCGATTTCGAAATGCTGCTTGTATAAATTGTTTGCTACGACAGAAATAAACAGTAGTATCCCTATGGCTGCAATATAAAAGAGTATCTTTTTTTTGTTGAAAAAACGTGGTACCAGAAAATAAGTGTGCAAATAAAAAACACACGCAATAAAAACAAGATATACCGAAACCCGTACAATAGCTTGTTTTAGCGGAATGAAATTCTGCATAAAATGAATATACAGATAACACAAAATTACCCATACGAGTATATGGTATATCAAACTGATCCTGTTTTTTGATTTATCGAAGAAAGCCATTTTAAAAAATTGATTATTGTTTATCGGAACAATCTGCGGATAAAAGTACATAGTTGTTTTCAAAATACTCAAAAAACACCAACAAACAACGTAAAATCATCTACAAACAACCTTGTCGTTTTTGCATAAAACCAGATTAATTTGCTCATATTAAATAACATATATCTTATAATGCGATTTCTACATTGCAAAATATATCAATGTACTGGCAAAAACTGCAGTTGGTATATGTTTTCATGCTTTTGACAGATTTCGGATATAAAACCCTTTTGTCAGTTTATATGTTTGCACCATTAATAACAAAAAATTGAAATAGGTATGAAAACAGGATTTTTAAAATTAAAACGAGTACGTATTATTTTAGGCGTTTCAATAGTAGTCGGCTTAATAACATTATCGATAAGCTGTATGAGCCATAAAAAAGCTGAAATTATTACCGAAATGGAAGCCTATTTAACTAACACCATTGAGCCGGAAGTAAAGCTTCAGCGTGAAAAATTTGATAACGTACTTACCGATGCAGAGAAGCAGCGCATAGCCGAATTAAGAGTGGATGCCAAAGCAATGGCCGACAGCGCTGTTAAGTTTCATGTGAAAATTGCAAAATTGGGTGAGGACGCAACATATCAACTCAGCGAGACTGAAATTAACTACTACAATGATTCGCAGAAAAAAACGCGCAAAATTATTACCGAATGCTGGACAATTCTGGATAATCATGAAGCCGAATTTGCTGCATTACAAAAAGTAATGTATCCTAAAATGGTTGGCTGGCATACCGATATGATGAAAAAGATTATCAAAAATATGCCCTTCAACTTTCATGGACACGGCAAAAAAGGCCTTAATCTACAAATAAAAGGACTTGAACTATTAGGTCCTGGTAGCATGAGCCCGGTATTTTTTCTGATATACGAACCCGAAACAAATTTTCCGCTGAGTCTCTTAAAATCAGCCATGGATTCGCATAAGAAAATGAAATGCAATTAATACCCCGATCAATTTTCAAAGGATCAGACAATACAGATAAACTGAACGCAGCAAGTTGAAAGGAGAAACAAATAGGTTGTGATTATATGCTAAAGCTTGCTTTTACAATGAATTGCACTTAGAGCAATAAAAAAAAATGACACCGGAAAGTTTGATCATACAAAAGTTATTTAACAAGATAAAATTGCAAATATCCGATCTTAAAAAATCATTTAGTGCCATGATTAATAAGTACATAAATAACACATGGAAAAAGAGGATTATTATATCATTAGCTGCGTTTCTGTTGATGATGCCTGATATGAAAGCGCAAAATCAACAAACTGCTAAAGTATTAGATGTGAATACTGTTCAATATCTCAAAGCGTATGCAGAAAATAATTTTACAAAAACCTCTTCCATACCGCTTCTTATTTATCTACGCTTAGCTATTATAGATTCCGCCAACAACCCAGCTTATTTGCATAGACTGAACACTGTTTTTCAGAGAGGCGTAACCATTGAAGAAAATAAAGTAAATGTTTCAATACCCCCGGAATGGAAAAAGGAAGCCTGGTATTACACTGAGGCAGACAAACGATACGAGAACGATTTTACTTTTGTTGATGTAAATTCAATGTCTTATTTTGGTCATGTTGATTATAGTGAGAAGTATAAAAATCTTAATTCTGCTCAAAAACTGGCCGAGAAACTCAATGTCTTTATTTATTTCCTGTCGGAAGAAAAGGAAAGTAATTATGGCTGGTTCTGGGAGGTTTTAGCTCCATACTTTATAGCATTGCGCGACAATGACCATATTGAGACGTTCTCGTATTTAATAAGTTACTCTACGAATGAGGATGGAGTTAAGGATTGGATTTTAGACCATAAAGCTGGGATTGATGAGTTTAGAAAATGGAATAAGGATTATCAGTGGTAACAGGTATAAATACATACCAGCGACTCTTTGTTTTTGTCAAAGATATGGGATCGAAAATGATTAAGGCACCGGATTTTCAAATAAAAAAGATGGGCTAAAACTGATTTGAATAAATATATTTTCTATTAGTTGCATTAGTCAATTAATTGTGCTTACCTTTGCGCCCTCAAAATATAGATAATGAAAAAACAGAACTTAACCTTAACAGAAACGGGAAGAATGATACATGAAGTATATCGTGTATTCAAAAAACAGTCTGAAGGTCAACAGCAAATGGAAATTAAGATTACTACTGAGCAATTTGGTCTTTTACACGCAATCAGCGTTAAGGAAGAGGATGTAATACAGAAAGATATGGCCGATATGATGGGGAAAGATAAGTCTGCCATACTAAGGCTTATTGATTTACTGGAAGAGAAAGAATTGGTTAGGAGAGTGGTAGATAGTAAGGATAGAAGAAAGAATTACCTTATGGTTACAAAATTGGGCTATAGGGTAATACAACAGTACATGAAGATTGTTGATGATATGATGGTGGTTATCCAGGAAGGATTAAGCCAGGAGGAAATTGATACATTTCACCGTGTAGTAAGTCATATCACAAATAAGGCAAAAGAGATGTAGTTTTTTTTACTAATTTGTTGATATATGCAATGATTGATCACTTAAACATTTTCATTTTTAGAATAAGTACTAAATAATTGAATAAGAAGAACGTAACAAAAATAAAAAATGATGGGATCATCAATGAAAAACAAAAACAAGGATAAGAACTTGCATTCAGTTCTTCCGGCAAAGCCTGACAAATTAAAGCAAAACGGAATGAAAACTATTTATAAAGTTATTTTAGGCAGCATGATCTGCCTGAATGTTTTATTTGTCAGGGCGCAGGAACCATTGGTGTTGTCATTGGACAGCGCCGTAAGTTATGCTCTTGATCACAATAAAACGCTAGTGAATTCAAAATATGCGATTGACAAGTCTGCACTTAAAATTAAAGAAACCATTGCAGCTGGTTTGCCTCAGATTAACGCTACGTTAGACTATAATAATTTTTTAGGAGCTTCAGCCTCGTTGCAGTTAAGTCCTGAGGCGCCGCCTGCTGTAATTGAATTTAATCCAACCAGTAATATTAAAGGCAGTATCAGCCAAATGGTTTTTAATGGCAATTATTTTGTCGGCGTACAGCTTTCGAAACTCGCCAAGACAATTACAGAACAAAGCTATCAGAAGGATGAGCTCAATGTGAAAGAACAAACCATACAGGCTTATTGCATGATTCTGGCAAGTGAAAGAATATCAACTATAATCAGAGAAAACAAGACTAACGCTCAATTAATCTATGAGAAAACAAAGAATCTTGCCAATGCAGGTATTCTTGAACAAACAGATGCAAAGAAACTTTCTGTTATGGTTGCATCAGTTGATAACGCGTTGAAATCATCGGAAAGGCAGGTTGAATTGGGATATAATCTATTGAGGCTTCAATTGGGATTAGGGTCAGACCAGGAAATAAAACTTTCCGCAACCCTGGTTGACATTGCCCAGCAATATAAAGTACAAACTGCATTAGCGGATACTTTTAAAATTGAAAACAATATAGATTTTCAGATGGTAGCTATGCAGGGCGAGATTGCGCAAAAGAATATCGATCTCCGGAAATCCAGTTACCTGCCTTCGGTTATGGCTTTTTATTCACGTACCGAAAAATTAAAAAAACCTCTTTTTGATATGACTCCCAAGAATGTTCTGGGATTCACATTAACCGTACCTATTCTTTCAGGTGGCCAAAGGTTAGCACAACTTGACCAGGCAAAAATTGATTACGATATAAATTCCAATACCAAAGAGTTATTAACGCAGCAGCTCACTCTGCAGGAAAGGCAGATAAGGTATAATTACAATAATCTTCTGGAACAACTGGCGACCCAAAAGGAAAACAAGGAAATCGCAAAAGAAATATTGGATAAAATGAACCTGAAATATGATCAGGGAATTGTTTCGAGCCTCGAGTTAACCAGCGCCAATACCGACTATCTGAATGCCGAAACAACTTATACCAGCATAATGCTTCAAATACTGAATGCTGAAATATCCTTACGTAAAATAAACAGTAAACTTTAAAAAAATGAATACAATCAAACAATTGACCTTATCCCTTGCCGCAGGATTATTGATAATGGGTTCATCCTGCAGCTCTAAAAAGGAAGCTAATGCAGACACAAAACAAGCTGACACAATACAATCAGTTGCAGTTAAAACCATGATTGTAAAACAGGAAGTGATATCCCGATATGTTGATTTTACGGTTTCATTAATTCCTTTCGAAGAAGTGAACCTGGCTCCATCGGCTCCCGGCCGGATTGAGAAAATTAATGTTGAAATCGGAAATAATGTTACAAAAGGCCAGATAGTAGCTTTGATGGATCGCACAAACCTGGAGCAGGCACGCATTAATTTGACGAAACTTGAATTGGATTTCCGCCGCCTTGATACCTTAAAAAAAACAAACAGTATCGCCGACCAGCAGTACGATCAAATGAAGTCGGCTGTTGATCTTGCAAGGAACAGCTACCAGTATCTTCAGGAAAACACACAGTTAAGAGCTCCGTTCAGCGGAGTTGTTTCCGGTAAGTATTTTGAAGATGGTGAAATCTATTCCGGTTCACCGGTTGCCGCTGTAGGGAAACCTGCCATTATTTCAATAATTCAGATCAATCAGCTCAAAGCTTTGGTAAGCATCTCCTCAAATTATTACACATTAGTTAAAGAAGGAATGAAAACTGATGTTACCTGTGACCTATATCCTGACTTAAGTTTTAAAGGAGAAATATTCAAAATTTATCCGACCATTGATAATGCTACAAAAACGTTTACCGCTGAAATAAAAATCCAGAACAGTAATCTGAAATTACGCCCGGGAATGTTCTCCAAGATACAATTGGACCTTGGAAAAGGTAATGCCGTACTTGTTCCAAACATCGCATTGGTAAAGCAAACCGGAACCAACGATATGTATGTTTTTGTGAATAAAGATAATAAAGCGGTCAAAACGCTTGTAAAAACGGGCCGGATGTTTGACGATAAGATCGAGATTCTGGATGGAATTACCGAGGGGAATGAAATTGTAGTAGTGGGACAGAATAAACTTGAAAATCAGACCTCGCTTGAAATCAAAAACTAACCTCAGGTAAAAAATCAGATTTCGGATGAATTAATTAATTGAAAACAATATTATGAGTTTATATAGCACCGCAGTCAAGAAACCCATCAGTACGATAATGATTTTTATCGGCGTGGTTATCTTTGGTATCTATTCGTATCTACAGTTACCTGTAGATTTCTTTCCAAAAATAGATCCACCCATCATTTCGGTTTTTACATATTACAACGGGGCCAATGCGTCCGATGTAGAGCAGAATATCACCCGGAAACTCGAAGATGGTTTTGGCTCCCTTACGGGCCTCAAAAAAATCAGTTCAAAGTCAAAAGACAATATATCAGTAATTACCCTGGAATTTGAATGGGGAGCTAACCTGGATGAGGCAACCAACGAAGTGAGGAATGCCGTAGGTATGGCCGAACGGAATTTGCCTGAAGGTGTCGAAACACCTACAATTTTCAAGATCAGCACCAGCATGGTTCCTGTAATTATGTTTAGCGTTACATCAACGGATAGTTATTCAGGGATTAATGATATCCTGGATAAAAAACTCATTCAGCCGCTCAACCGCATCGATGGTGTAGGAAATATTATACAAGTTGGTGCTCCTGTGAGAGCAGTAATGGTGAATGTTGATCCGCGAAAATTAGATGCTTATAACCTATCTGTAGAGCAGGTCTCAGGGATTCTGGCTGCCAATAACCTTAACCTTCCATCCGGTAGTCTTGAGATGGGAAAAGCCGATTTGCCGCTCAGGTTGCAGGGAGAATTCGCAAACAGTGATGTTATTAAAAATGTCATTATAAGTAATGCAAATGGAAAGACAATCTATCTGAAAGACATAGCTACAGTAAGCGATAGTTTAAAAGACGTAAAGACGTACGAACGTGCAAATGGCGGAAAAAACGTTCGTGTCATGATCCAGAAACAATCTGATGCTAACACTGTAACTGTCGCTGGAAAGATAAAGGATAAACTTGAATCGATTAAAAAGACGTTGCCCCCAGATATAAAAGTTGAAATCCTGATGGACTCGTCAACCAACACAGTCAGCGCTATAAATAACCTGTCAGAGACATTAATCTACGCGCTTATTTTTGTGGTGTTCGTAGTCATCATATTTTTAGGGCGCGCGCGGCCAACGTTTATCATTTCCCTTTCGATACCCATTTCACTTATTGTTGGATTTGTTTACATGTACCTCTCAGGAGGAACCCTTAATATCATAACCCTTTCATCGCTTTCAATTGCCATTGGATTGGTAGTTGACGATTCCATTGTGGTACTCGAAAATATCACAAAAAAACTGGAGAAGGGCGGATATGCCCGAGAGTCAGCTATTTATGGCACAAGTGAAGTGAGCCTGGCAGTAATTGCATCAACGCTTACTATCGTAGCAGTATTTCTGCCATTAACCATGTTGGGAGGCATTACAGGTATTTTATTCAGGCCGCTGGGCTGGGTTGTTACTATTTCCGTTGTAACTTCTGTAATAGTTTCACTCACATTGGTACCAATGTTGTCGTCAAAAATGCTGACCGCTAAAGTCCCAAGTAAAAACAGCATTGGAGGCAGGATTTACCATTTTTCTCAAAACATGCTCGATGGATTAGATAAGTTTTTTGAGAAAATACTTACCTGGGCAGTGGGTCACCGATGGCTTGTTATTGGCTTTGCAACTATTGTATTTGTCGTATCCATGTTTCTTGTGAAAGTGATTGGTACTGAATTTATGCCTGCTTCGGATAACGACAGGATATCAGCACAGGTAAAACTGGCCCAGGGAACCAAGCTGGAAGAAACCGTTAAAACGGCTCATTATTTGGACTCTGTTTTCAGAGTAAAATATAAGGAAATCGAAATAGTTTCCGCAAGTGCCGGAGTAGGAGACGAAAATAGTTTATCCGCAATTTTCTCGGAAACCGGAAACTATATTGTCAATTATACTTTTAAAATGGTTCCGATGAAGAATCGCAAAAAAGACATTTTTGAAATCGCAAATGAAATGCGGAAAGATATTGAGAAGTTGCCTGAAGTAGAGAAATTCTATGTTGATCCAGGTAGCTCGCGGGCTTCAAGTGCCATGGGAATGGGAGGCGGAAACAACCTGGAAGTAAAAGTGTATGGTAACAATTTCGATGAAACAAATATAGTTTCCGAAAAGATCTCACTGGCACTTAAAGGAATTCAGGGTACAAAGGATATTTTAATAAGTCGCGACAGGGAAAAAACGGAATTGCAGCTAGTTCTGGACAATGAAAAAATGACTTCTTTCGGCTTAAATACTGCCATGGTTGCAACAGCCATCCGCAACCGGATAAATGGTGTTACTGCTACGAAATATAAGGAAGAAGGCGACGAATATGATGTTATTGTTCGTTACGATGAAAAATTCAGACAATCAACTGACGACATCGCCAACATTAGTATTATGACACCGCAGGGTAAAATCATTAAACTGAATGAAATTACGCAATTAAAACGTTTTTATTCGCCACCCAATATTGAAAGGGAAAATAAAGTCCGCGTGGTAACAGTATCGTCAGCACTTTCAGGTACAGATATTGGTACCGTAAAAGCTGCGCTTGAGACTCAAATTGCTAAAATGGAAATCCCTTCTGATGTTTCAATTGACTTTGGTGGCAGTGCTGAAAACATGAAAGATTCTTTTAATAGCTTAATCCTGTTAATCCTTCTGTCGCTGGTACTGGTTTATATTGTAATGGCATCACAATTCGAATCATTGACGGAGCCATTTATCATCATGTTTTCGATTCCGTTTGCATTTACCGGGGTATTTGCATCGCTGTACATTTTCCACGCTACAATCAATGTGATTTCGTTAATCGGCGCGGTAATGTTGATTGGTATTGTTGTGAAAAACGGGATTATCCTGGTTGACTATACCAATTTGCTTGTCGACAGGGGATTTACTCTCCGGCAGGCTGTTATTTCTGCGGGACGGTCACGTTTACGCCCGGTTCTTATGACCTCCCTGACTATGATCCTGGCTATGATACCAATGATTACTACAACCGGCAGTGGCTCCGAAATGTGGAAACCTATGGCTATTGCTATTTTCGGTGGTTTATCATTTTCAACCTTAGTAACACTGGTATTAATTCCTACCATTTACACCATTTTTGGAGTCGGAAAAATGAAAAGAGCGCGCAAGGCATCAGAAAAGCTTCAAAATAATAAACTTATAAAATAAAGGTAAAATAGTCATACTATCATTTTCAAACAATCCTGTATAATGCAGACAATGAATATGATATTATGGCTTTCCCCCACCTGCTTCTGGCAGGAATGTAACCTGTTACAAATAAATCAATACATATGAAAGCAGTTTTTGTTAGTTATAACCAATCAATTACCGAAGAGGTACAGGATATTTTAGATACTCTTTCCATTCGTGGTTTCACACAATGGTTAGAGATTAAAGGCAGAGGTTCCATTAGTGGTGAAATGCACGAAGGAACCCATACCTGGCCACAGTTGAATAATGCGCACCTCACAATGGTTGAAGACGAAAAAGTTCCTCTTTTGCTCGAAAAGCTGCGAATCTTGAACGAGGAAGCAGAAGAACAGGGTTTGAGGGCATTTGTCTGGAATATTGAAAGCTCGATCTAACCAGAAAAGCAAGTCGAATTGTCTGAAGCCTATATTTTAATGAATAATTTTTAGCATTTAAGTGTCCTTTAAGGAGAAAGTTATGGATGAAATATTGTCAGGCATTTCAAAACTCTTCAAGAAATGTGGAATCAAAAACATTAATATGGACGATATAGCCAGGGAACTAGGCATTTCGAAGAAAACGCTTTACCAGCAATTTGAAAATAAAAATGATGTTATTTATAAAGTGACACAAAATGAAATTGAAAATGAATTTGACGATCTTAACAAATTATTACTCAAATACTCAAATGCAATTAATCAGTTATATTTTATAACCAAATACATAGTAGTAAAACTTAATGACCTTACGCCTTCATTAACATATGAAATGAATAAATACTATCCTCAGATTTGGGGAAAGTTGAAATCCCATAGGAATGAATATATACAATCGTTATTGAAACAAAATTTCCAATTAGGGATAAGACAGGGAATGTATAGAGAAAACCTAAATACTGATGCCAATGCTGTTTTTCATACATTTCTGCTTGATATTAAAAGATTTGAAACTTTTAAAGACGAACTAAAAGACGATTTGAACAAAGTGTTCAAAACTCTTTTCCTGTTTCATCTACGAGGAATTGCAACCTCAACAGGAATGGAATATATAGAGCAACTATTCAATAACCTAAAAAATGAAGACTATCTCTAAGTAAAGCAAAGTGAATATTCTGTTGAACCTGAGATGAATTTTTCTTTAAAAATTCATCGTCTTGAATATACTTTAAGATAAAGTTCAGACAGATTTAATTTCAATCGGTTCACACATTTAATAAAAAACGTTAAAATCCTGATGGATGTAAAATAATTTGTATTTTTGTACCGAAAAACAATATTAGTACAAATACACCAATCAATCTTTACGAATGTACACACTAACCGAAATTCATTCTTAAGGGTCGAAATTAGTCAGTAATTTTTGGGGTTACACATGACAGATTCACTCAAATACAATGAAGGAATAGAAATAAAGAAAGCTGGGTATCTAGCAATCATCATAAGTATGAACCTTAAAGCAAATAAAAAGAAGTGACCTCTATTATACTTCATATTCATAAAAGCAAATGCTAATGGAATGGTTCAGGGTCAGCAACCTTTTCTTTTTGTAAACTATTTGCATAATTAATCAAATGTGGAAATGCATAAAATAAATAAACTTTTACAAAATAAGACAGCTAACTATACAATAGTTGATGAGTTGATAAAAAAAGGATTGTATCCTTATTTCAGGTCAATTGAATCCGAACAAGACACAAAAGTTACGATAAAAAATAAGCCTGTTTTAATGTTTGGTTCAAATTCATATTTAGGATTGACCAACCACCCAAAAGTAATTGAAGCTGCTATTAGAGCTACTGAAAAGTATGGGACGGGATGTGCGGGATCGAGATTTCTAAATGGTACTTTAGATATACACATTGAACTAGAAGATAAGCTTGCCAGATTCGTCGGAAAGGAATCTGCACTGATATTCAGCACTGGATTCCAGGTTAACCTTGGTGTTTTATCGTGCCTCACAGGCCGTAATGATTATTTAGTAATGGATGAGTACGACCATGCTTCCATTTACGATGGCGCACGGTTGTCTTTCTCGCATGTGGTTAAATATGACCATAACAATATGAATCATTTAAAACAAAAGCTTCATCTCCTTCCCAAAGATTCTATTAAGATAATAGCTGTTGACGGGATCTTCTCAATGGAGGGTGACATTGCAAAGCTGCCTGAGATAGTACAAATAGCTGATGAGTACGGTGCCAGTATTCTGGTGGATGATGCTCATAGTATTGGCGTGATAGGTGAAAATGGATCAGGAACAGCTTCTTATTTTAATCTAACAGATAAAGTTGATTTAATATCAGGCACGTTCAGCAAATCATTAGCTTCTTTAGGAGGATTTATTGCGAGTGACAGAGCAACAATAAGCTATATTAAACATCATGCACGTTCAATGATGTTTAGTGCCAGTATGACTCCCGCCTCTGCTGCCAGCGTACTTGCCGCACTCGAAATTATTGAAAGCGAACCTGATCGTATTGAAAAATTGTGGAATAATACATATTACGCTACAGATTTATTAATCAATGAAGGCTTTGATATAGGTAAAACGGAAACGCCGATTATACCAATATTTATTCGGGATAATGAAAAGACATTATTATTAACAAAGATTTTGCTAGAAAGAGGTGTGTTTGTAAATCCAATTTTATCTCCGGCAGTTCCGGCTGAATCAACACTCATTCGATTTTCGCTTATGGCAACCCATTCATTTGAACAAATAGACGAAGCAGTTAGAAATATATCGTTGGCATGTAAAGAATTAGATATTAAGACATAACACCAATATTTCTGACATTTTATGGAATGAATGACAACAGGTCATTGCATTAAATACATTAGTAAACAAAAGACATTGCTATGATTCAAGTAAAGGAAGTTATAACAAAGGGGCAGTTGTCAAAATTTGTCAGCTTTCCTGATACTCTTTATAAAGGCAACAAATATATGGTTCCACAACTTCATGTATTTGAAAAATCAACGCTTTCGCCGGCGAAAAATCCTGCATTTGAATTTTGCGAAGCAAAATATTGGCTGGCATATAAGAATGGACTATTGGTTGGCCGGATTGCCGCTATAATTAACCATAAAGTGAATGAAATAAAAAACGCAAAAACAGTACGTTTTGGATGGATTGATTTTATTGATGACCTTGAGGTATCTGCCGCTTTAATAAAGAAGGCTGAAGACTGGGGGAAGTTAAAAGGCATGTCACAAGTGCAGGGTCCGCTTGGATTTAGCGACCTGGATCTGGAAGGCATGTTAGTGGAAGGTTTTGATGAAATCGGTACCCAGGCTGTAATCTATAACTACCCCTATTATCCTGTTCACCTTGAGCAACACGGGTATAACAAAGATGTAGATTGGATTCAGTTCGAAATAAAAGTTCCACCCCAGGTTCCGGATAAGGTTAAACGCATGTCTGAATTGGTTCTTGAAAAGTACAATCTTAAAATGTTAAATTTCAAAAAGGCTAAAGACGTATTGCCTTATGCAAATAAAATGTTTTATACCCTAAATGAAGCTTATAAGGATTTATATGGCTTTGCTCCTTTGACCGAAAAACAGATTGAATATTATATTGAGCAATATTTTTCGACGGTAAATCCTAAATACATAAGTTTTGTTGCTGACTGCAATGACAATGTTATAGGTTTTGGAATAGGCTTTTTATCCCTGTCAAAAGCGCTGATAAAAGCCAAAGGCAGACTTTTCCCATTTGGTTTTTTGCATATTTTGAAAGATATGCGGAAAAATGACACAGTGGATTTGCTATTGCAGGCTGTAAATGATGAATATAAGTACAAAGGTGTTCCCGCTGTTTTTTTTGCTCATATGATGCAGGCTTTTATCGATAATGGAGTGCGGATTGCCATATCAAGTCCTGCTTTAGAAACTAATAATAGGGCGTTTTTGATGTTCACGAATGGGTACGAAGTCCGACAACATACGAGAAGAAGGTGTTATATTAAACACATATAGAACTTCATGAAAAAGATATTAATAACAGGTGCCAGTGGTTTTATAGGTAGCTTTCTTGTTGAAGAAGCACTAATTCGTGGTTATAGAGTTTATGCTGCGATACGAAAATCAAGCAATAAGATGTATCTAACTGATGCGAGAATTAATTTCTTTACCATTAACCTCGACAATAAAAAACAGTTGGTTGATGACTTTATTAAGTTTAGGCAAGAAGGAATATTGTTTGATTACGTTATTCACAATGCTGGTGTTACGAAAGTTATAAAGAAAAGTGATTTCGAAACAGTTAATTTTCAGTATACCAAAAACCTTGTAGAAGCTTTGATTGAAGCAGAGTGTATTCCTGAAAAGTTCATATATCTCAGTAGTTTGGGCGCTTATGGACCTGGTAATGAAATTACATGGGATCCTATCAAAGAATCGGATATGCCTTGTCCGCAATCACTCTATGGTAAGAGCAAATATAATGCTGAGCAATTTATAAAAGAGCAAAATTTGCTTACTTACATTATTATTCGCCCGACAGGGGTCTATGGGCCCAGAGATACAGATTATTTTAGTTTCATTAAAACCATAAATCTTTCAATTGAACCCTATATTGGAAGTCTCAATAAGCTGTTGAGTTTTGTTTATGTAAAAGATTTAACCAGAATCATCTTTATTGCGCTACAATCTCGTGTAATAAATAAATCATATTTTGTAACTGATGGCAAAACTTATACGAGTAAAGAATTCGCCCAAATTGTAAAGAAGGCATTATCAAAAAAAACAATAAAATTTATAGTGCCCAAAGTATTCGTAAGAATTATTTCTTTAGGCGCTGAAAAATTATCCCTGTTATTTAACGAACCTTCTGTTTTAAACGCTGACAAGTATATTACATTAACAGCAGGCAACTGGTCGTGTGACTCAAGCCAGGCTGAGCAAGATTTTAGTTTTAAAGCAGAATATGATTTGGTAAGTGGGATTACAGAAACTATAAAATGGTACAAAAAAAATAAATGGATTTAATTCAACATAAATAGAAATAGAAATGAAAACACAAATTAAAGAACCAAAAGGAAAACTTGGTATTTTAATACCAGGATTAGGAGCAGTTGCAACTACATTTATCGCTGGCGTTGAAGCAGTTAAAAAAGGGATTTCAGAACCAATAGGTTCGCTTACTCAAATAGGAAACATCCGTGTTGGCAAGCGGACAGAGAACAGATATCCGAAAGTGAAAGATTTTGTTTCGCTTGCAAATTTAGAAGATATTGTATTTGGTGGATGGGACATTTTTGAAGATAATGTATACGAGTCTGCATTAAATGCAAAAGTACTTGAACCTTCGCTGCTGCTATCAATAAAAGCTGAACTTGAAAAAATCAAACCTATGCCAGCAGTTTTTGATAAATCGTATGTTAAAAACATTAATGGGCCTAACGTTAAAGTATCAATGAATAAGGTTGATTTGGCCAAAGAATTAATGAGTGATATTGAGCAGTTTAAAACAAAAAATCATCTTGACAGGATTGTTATTGTATGGTGTGCGTCCACTGAAAAATATATTGAAGTTTCAGACATTCATCAAAGTTTAGAGAAGTTTGAAGCTGCTCTGGCAAGTAATGACGAACATATTTCGCCAAGTATGATTTATGCCTATGCTGCGCTTAAACTTGGTATCCCTTTTGCAAATGGTGCACCAAACCTTACATGCGATATACCTGCACTGATTGAATTAGCAAAAAAAACCAATACTCCAATTGCAGGAAAAGATTTCAAAACAGGACAAACCTTAATGAAAACAATTCTTGCGCCTGGCTTACAAGCACGATCCCTGGGGGTAAGTGGATGGTTTTCCACCAATATACTAGGTAACAGGGATGGACTGGTACTTGATGACCCCGACAATTTTAAAACAAAAGAGGTTTCGAAACTAAGTGTTCTGGATGAAATTTTTAAACCCGAATCAAATCCTCAATTATATGGAGATATGTACCACAAGGTGCGTATTAATTACTACCCGCCTCGTGGTGATAACAAGGAAAGCTGGGACAATATTGATATATTTGGCTGGTTAGGTTATCCCATGCAGATAAAGATTAATTTCTTATGCAGAGATTCAATTTTAGCAGCACCCATTGTTCTTGACATAGCCTTGTTTCTTGATTTGGCTAAACGTTCCAATATGAGCGGAATACAGGAGTGGATGTCGTTCTACTTTAAATCGCCGCAAACTGCTCCTGAGCTAAAACCTGAACATGATATCTTTAAACAATTATTTAAACTAGAAAACACACTGAGGTACCTGATGGGCGAAGATTTAATAACTCACCTGGGGCTCGATTATTACGAAGAATTATCCTGACAAGAACCATGGTTTTAAATAAATACATAGCCTCTTTTGGGGGTATAGGTTATATAGACAAAGGAGGAGGAACTGTTGCAGCTCTGGTTACCATGTTATTATGGTATTGGTGCTTTAACCCTGTATTTCAAAATCTGGCTGTGTATTTATTGATTTGCTGCATCATTTGTATTGTCGGCATACACTCATCGCACAAAGTTGAATTTATTTGGGGGCATGATAGCAAGCGAATAGTGATTGACGAGGTGTTTGGCATGTGTATAAGCTTGCTTTTTGTTCCTCACCAGTTATGGATGGGTTTCACAGCATTTTTACTTTTCAGAATATTTGATATCTGGAAACCACTTTATATAAAAAAGATGGAAAAATTTAAGGGCGGTTATGGAGTAATGGCAGATGACTTTTTGGCGGGTGTTTATACTTTACTATGTATGCAAATTCTTATTAAAGTAATAACCTAACTCCAAATGCGAACCTTTTTCAGATTTCAGCTTTCTTCCTTTGTATCAACGATCATCGATTTTTCGGTTACTCTTTTATTAACCGAAAATCTAAGAATAGTATATATCACATCTTCAGTAATTGGATTTGTATCCGGTGGAATTACCAATTTTATCATCAACAAAAATTGGGTGTTTAAAACAAAAGACTCAAAAAAAACAAAACAGGCGCTGCTTTATGCAACCGTCTGGATCATGAGTTTGATTATTAATACGCTGGTATTATACCTGCTTACTGATTTTGGAGAGATTAATTATAAGTACTCTAAAATAATTGCTTCACTAATAGTGGGCGTTACTTTGAGCTTTCTCGCACAAAAAAAAATTGTATTTTATGCACATCAAAATAAAAATTAAGTGGTTACTCGCATGTTTAATTGTCATATTGCTTCCGCTTCATTCAATAGGCCAAAACACCTTTTTAAAAGGTGTGGTAACCGATTCGATTACTAAAGAACCATTGCCATTTGTAAGTTTAGTATTTGTAAATACATCCATTGGAACTCTTACTGACTTCGAAGGCAAATACATACTTCAAATAACTAAACCAATATCATCATTAAAGGTCTCCTATGTTGGCTATAAATCAGTTATTGTGAAAGTGGTTAATGGCAAAACGCAGGTAATTAATTTCAAATTAGTAAGTGAAGCCATTAAATTAGATGTAGTTACTGTAAAAGCCCAACGAAAGAGATATCGCAATCAAGATAATCCTGCTGTTGATTTAATTAAAAATGTAATTCAACATAAAAATGAAAACCGGAAAGAAGGATTCGATTTTTACGAATACGAAAAATATGAGAAAATACAGTTTGCACTAAGTAATATAAGTGAGAAATTCAAAAATAAAAAGGCGTTTAAAAAATTCCAATTTGTATTTGATAATATGGACACATCAAAGCTGGAAGGCAAACCAGTTCTTCCGGTATATTTAAAAGAAACACTTTCGGAGAAATGGTACCGCAAATCTCCTAAAGCGGAAAAGGAATTTATAAAAGCAGATAAAATGGTGAGCTTTGACGGTTATGTGGATAACAGCGGCTTAAATGAGTATTTGAAATATTTGTACCAGGATATTGATATTTATGAAAGCAACATAACACTTTTAACTAATCAGTTTATTAGTCCTATTGCAAGTTTGTCGCCTACTTTTTATCGATTTTATATAACCGATACCATTCAGGAAAACAACTTGAAATATTACAAGCTAAATTTTTATCCCCGCAATCATTCCGATTTTTTATTTCAAGGCTTTATGTGGATTACAATGGATAGTTCATATGCGGTTAAGAAAATAGATATGACAGTAAATAAAGATATTAATTTAAACTGGGTAAAGGAACTAAGTATAAAACAGGATTTTGAAAAAATAAAGGATCAGGGCTATGTGTTGGTTTATGATGAATTTTCCGCTGATTTTGGAGTTTCTAAGAATAGTAAGATGGGTATCTTCGGACAGCGTTCTGTTTCCTATAAGGATTTTTTATTGAACAAAGCGCGTAAACCTTCGGATTACACTGGCGATGAGATTATAAAATCAGACAGCACTGAAAAACGCACTTTAAATTATTGGGAACAAAACAGGCCTGTGGCATTGTCAAAATCAGAGCAAGGTGTTTATAAGACTATTGATAGCGTTCAAAAAGTACCAGTGTTCCGAAGAACTATGGACATAGTAATGCTACTATTTGCTGGATATAAAACCATTGGACCCTATTTTGAACTAGGTCCTGTAAGTGCCTTTTATAGCTTTAATCCCGTAGAAGGTTTTAGATTACGTGTTGGAGGCAGAACCACTACTCAGTTTAGTAAAAAACTAAATCTCGAATCTTATGCCGCGTATGGGTTTAAGGATGAAAAATGGAAATATTATATTGGAACAACATATTCACTAAGTAAACGAAGTTTTAATGAGTTTCCGGTAAAATCACTGAAAGCAAGCTATCAGCATGAAACTAAAATTCCAGGGCAAGAACTTCAGTTTGTACAGGAAGATAACTTTTTACTTTCGTTTAAACGCGGGGTAAACGATAAGTGGTTGTACAACGATATTTACAACCTCGAATATCTGAATGAGTATAAAAACCACTTCTCTTTTGGAATCGGATATAAAAACTGGACCCAGGAAGCTGCCGGAGGCCTGCATTTTAATACTCAGGATTATAATAATGCCAGCTATGATATTGAAAAACTACAAACGTCTGAAATATCGTTAACTTTTCGTTGGGCACCAAAAGAACAATTTTACCAGGGAAAAGTATATAGAATTCCGATTTATAACAAATACCCTGTTTTTACCTTTAGGTTTATAAATGGGATAAAAGGATTGTTGGGTGGCGAATATGATTACCAGAATATATCATTGACTATTTTCAAGAGGTTTAACTGGTCGCAGTTAGGATATACAAGTGTATTGGTAGAAGGCGGAAAAATTTTCGGAACAGTGCCTTTCCCACTTCTGGATATCCACAGGGCGAATCAAACTTATTCGTACCAACTGCAATCCTATAATTTAATGAATTTTTTAGAATTTGTAAGTGATCAATATGTAAGCGCTAACATTGACCATTACTTTAACGGATTCTTTTTTAATAAAATTCCATTGTTGAAAAAATTGAAATGGAGGGAAGCCGTTAGTTTGAAAATATTATATGGAAGTATAAGTAATGCGAATGACCCATCCAAAAATCCAGATGTTTATTTATTTCCGGTAAATGCCGATGGAATTACAACAACTTATAGCCTAAAAGAACAGCCATATATTGAGGGCAGTGTTGCAGTTGCAAATATTTTCAAATTCTTCAGGATTGATTTAGTGAAACGCTTTAATTACTTAGACCACCCTGATGTTCCGCAATTAGGTGTAAGAGTTCGGTTTAAATTTGATTTTTAATATTATGAAAGCACGAGATTTCGCACAGAAAATGGTTTACCTTTTAATTAACCCTTTGGTAAAATTATTGGTAAAACTTAGAATTACACCAAATATTATTACTACAACAGGCCTTGTCCTTAATATTGTTGCCGCTGTTATTTTTATTACAGGCGGCGAACTGGGTGAACGAGGCGATCTATCTTATATCGGATGGGGTTGCGGTATGATACTTTTTGCCGGTTTATTCGATATGCTCGATGGACAGGTTGCCCGTCTTGGTAATATGGCCTCGCGTTTTGGCTCGCTTTATGATTCTGTATTAGACAGGTACAGCGAACTGATCATGTTTTTTGGTATTTGTTACTACCTGGTAGCCCACCATTATTTACTCAGTTCAATAATCGCGTTCATTGCCTTAATTGGATCAATGATGGTTAGTTATGTAAGGGCAAGGGCCGAAGGATTAGATCTGGAATGCAAAGATGGATTGATGCAGCGTCCCGAAAGAATAATTATAATTTCCGTTTCCGGTATAATTTGTGGAATATTTTCAGCCTTTTCCGGAGGCAATCAAACACTGAATGATCACTGGCTTACTTTTATCCACGTCGAAACCATATCCATTTTCATTTTTCCCATTGTATTAGTCGCTCTGTTAGCTAATATAACAGCCCTTAAACGATTGGATAATTGCAAAAAACAATTGGACAAAAAACATATTTAAATGAAAGACATAAGAAATACATATCTTGTTTTAATACTAGCAATTTTAGTTGGTAATACTATTCCGGCAAGTGCCCAGAACAATTATCCTGTTCCGGTTCAAACGGATAAGTTACTGTTCTATTTCCAACGGAGCCACAACAAGAACACGGTTATTTACGAACTAAACACCTTACCTGATGGAACTATTAACCTTGGTAAACCTATTAATGCATACTGGATAAGGTACGAGGAAGGAGGTATGAGAAAAGAACTATCATTCATCCAGCTCAAAGCATTTGGTTTACAATGTAAACTGGTTGATAAAGCAAATAAAAGCTTTATCGTACATTTTAACAGCGTTAAGGATAGGGAAATATCCCTTCTGAAAATAGGAAACTGTTACAAAGCATTTATTACTATTAACGGCGAAATCGCTGAACTTACCAAAATGTACGTAAAAGCCGAAAACAATTCAATAGGTATCCCCTTAAAAGTCAACTTTGTTGAGATTTCAGGCATTAACCCAAGGACCGGAAAATGTGTAACCGAAAAATATTTGCCTTAAAATGTATATGAAAACATTTAAGAATCTTTCAATAACTCAAAAAACGACAGCCGGAGTTGTTTTATTTTCGATCCTATATCTTTCACTTACTTCATTTATCCAGGGTTTGCGGATTGAAAACTTGATAATCATTGGCATATACAATCTTTGCTATTTTGCAAACCAAATGTCAAGGAGATTCATCCTGGCTTTTTCCATTTTCGTAGTTTTTGCAATTCTTTACGATTTGATGAAAATCTACCCTAATTATCTCATAAACAAAGTAGATATTTCAGGGTTGTTTCATTTCGAACAAAAAATGTTTGGATTTAATAAAGATGGCGTTTTTTATACTTTAAATCAGTATTTTTCCTTGCATAATACCCCCTTCCTCGATTTGATAAGTGGCTTGTTTTATATAAACTGGATACCTGTTCCTTTAGCTTTTGCACTTTACCTTTACTTTACAAATAAACAGCAGTTTCTACATTTCTCTCTTACATTTTTTCTGGTCAATTTACTGGGATTTTGTATTTATTACATCCATCCGGCTGCTCCTCCCTGGTATGTCAACTTGTATCATTTTAACCTGCATCTTGACGTACCAGGTAATACAGCTGGACTGGCAAGATTCGATAAACTTGTCCATTTTCCTATCTTCCATTTGATCTATGCCCGTAACTCTAATGTTTTTGCAGCATTGCCTTCGTTGCACAGCGCTTATCCTGTTGTAGTTCTTTATTACGGAATAAAAAACAAATTGGGTTGGATCAACTGGCTCCTGGCATTATTCATGACAGGCATATGGTTTGCAGCTGTTTATTCAGGTCATCATTATGTAACAGATGTTCTGGCTGGAATTATCTGCGCAGGTATAGGGCTACTAATCTTTCATAAAATTTTGTTAAACACAGTACTATTTCAAAAGTGGATCACTAATTACGAACAATTAATTTCTCCTTCTATTCTGTTACACAAAACAGAATAAAAGTGATTTTTCGAGTTCGTATTTGGACTCTTTAATACTTTTTTCAGCTGGATTAGATGGCTTTTAATGATATGCCAATATATTTACATTCCTACAGATGTGAATCATTTGCAGCCCAATTCACGAAGAAGCCATTCATAGTGAAATATAGGAAAGCAAACTGAAACCCGAAAAGAAAAATCTGAATTTCGGAAACGCTTTGAGAAAAGGTAAAACAAATGGAAATAATTATACAAAAGGAAAATGATAAATAAAGGGGAATAAATCTCATTTATGATTATGTGAACTCTATATGTTAAAATCAAACGTTTCGCTATCTTTGAAGAGTCAATACGGAAGTAGTAGTTGCAAACGAATAAACATATTTGTGTTAAAGATATAATACATATCAGGCTCATTAGCAGGTAAATAAATACATATTCTTATCCCTTACCGTTGAACCACTAAGCAGATGTAACATTTATGACCCAAGAAAAAATATAGTTTTAGTTATAGCGTAAATATACTTAATGCATTGATTATAAATGTCGATAGTATTTTAAAAAAAGATTAAACATATGATTCAAGCACATCCAACAAATAAAGGTACTGGTATTGAAATATATGGAGATTATGGGGATTTGTCAAATCTTTATGAAACCGTTCGTAAAATAGCACATAGATCAGAAGAGTATGACGCTACATTTAAAGGTCAATTCCAAATACTTATGAATTTTGCGTATGAGATACGAAAAGCATATTCAAATGAAAGGCTTTACCAGAAGATGTCGTATGATTCTGATCATGACGTATACTATTTTGGCTTTCAGTATCTTTGGACAGATTTATTATTTACGATATCAGCATTAAGATATAATGCCGGCTATGTCCCTTTAACCGAATTAGATCAGGCTACTTTATACTTACTCGAATTCTTTACCAAAAAAGCACTTATTGAGTTTGATCCTCAAGGTGCTGAAAATATTCAACATTTCATTGGGCAATGATTGGATACAAACGATGAATTAATTTTCCTTATTAATGGAGCAATAGACTCAGAATATTTGTCTGAGAAGCCTTCTATAAGAAGGTTTAGAAATATCCCAAATCTCCTTATTAGTTTTTCAAGCCATCTTGATAAATATAGAAGGTTTAAACTGGATTTACAGATACGGGCTGATGAATTAAATTGCGGAATCCTGGATATTGAATATGAAAACTTACCAGATGTGATTTGGTAGATGCATATCGATCTACTAGATCATTAATAAAGAAAACCAAGATTAGTAATCATTCCAAAGACAGTTTAAAGTTCAAATCTCTTTCAGTAGCAGGCATTTTTTTTTCTCTTTCTACTAATTTCATTAGTAATAGGATATTAATTTTGATAATTCTAAAAATCGTATATTTGTACTTCGATTAAATTAATCAATTAAAAAATTGCAACTATGGCTGACAATCTTAAAGACACAGGACACCCGGATAAGGATTTAATTAACATGAACGAAATTTGGGAAGTTTCGTATTGGTCAAAAAAATGGGGTATTACCATTGAACAGCTAAAACAAGCTGGCCGAAAAGCAAACAACAGTGGGGTTCGTAAAATACATGATGCCGCAGTTTCACTGGGTTTTATGAGACCAAAAATATAGATACGTCTCCATTCAGCGTTATCGCTGACTGCACAATTAAAAGTAGTCCGATATATGCTTTGCTGTTTACTCATAACTTTTTGATGGAATACTCCAGCATGTCTGAGGCTTTTGCCTTTTTATCTTATATATTTTAACAGCCGTCCTTTACAAAAAATGTTAAAATTATGTCAATTCTAGAAAAAATCTATATCTTTGTACTCAAAAACAATTATAGTACAAATAAACTATGATCATAGATACTACCAGAGATTCAATTTTAAGTGTAGCAACCAGGTTGTTTAGTCGTTTTGGGTTTCATAAAACTTCTATGGACGAAATTGCTAAAATTGCCAGGAAGGCGAAAGGATCTTTGTATTATCATTTTGCTAGTAAAGAAGAGTTATTCAAAGAGGTAGTATCAATGGAAATGGTAAACCTCAAAAACCAATTATCCCTTATAATTAGTAATCCTGATTTAAGCGCTGCGTTGAAAATCAAGGAATATCTTATTAAAAGAATGGAAGTTATAAATACTGCTGCAAATTATCATGAAATACTTAGAGCTGACTTCTTTGAACACTTCGATTTCATTGATGATTTACGGACTCAATTAGATATCTGGGAAAAGGAAAATCTGAAAAAGATTATTGTACAAGGAGTCGACAGTGGTGAATTCTCTAATATTGTAGATATTGATATTTTAATCGATATGTTACTTATGACGCTGAAAGGATTTGAGATACCATTCTTCCTGCAAAGCAAATATGAGAAATATGCTCCTTATTTTGATGGTTTAATGGGAATAGTAATAAAAGGAATGGCAAAATAATTTTTTTTACTCTGAAATGACTAAAAAACAATATTAGTATAAATAGTGCTTTAATTTGAAAATTTATTTGTTATGCGAATAACAGGGATAAGTAAAAGTGAGTATAACTTTAAAAACAAGGTTATTGTAATAACCGGTGCTTCCTCCGGAATAGGAAAAGCATGTGCTTTTGAATTTGCCGGCCAAGGTGCAAAGGTAGTGCTTGCTGCCAGAAATATAGCTGAACTGGAAATCATTGAAGACATAATCAACAAGCAGGGTGGTGATGCATACGCTGTAAAAACAGATGTCAGGAACTTTGAAGACTGCAAGAAATTAATTGATAAAACGGTTGAAAAATACGATAAAATAGATATACTCATTAACAATGCAGGGATTTCAATGAGATCAACTTTCGAAGATTTGGATTTATCTGTCATAAAAGAAGTGATGGATACAAATTTTTATGGAGCCGTTTACTGTACCAAACTTGCATTACCTTATTTATTAAAACAAAAAGGAACAGTAATCGGAATCTCTTCTATTTCAGGGCTAACCCCTTTACCGGGTCGAACGGGGTACTGTGCATCAAAATATGCTTTGGATGGATTTTTGAACACGCTACGTATGGAAAACATAAAAAAAGGACTAAATGTATTACTCGTTCATCCGGGTTTTACAAGCTCAAATATCCGAAAGTCTGCTTTAACCCATAGCGGCATGACTCAGAATGAAACACCCAGGGATGAAAAAAAGATGATGTCATCTGAAAGAGTTGCCCATAGTATTGCAGATGCAACTTATAAACGGTATCGGGATTTGATTCTGACAAACCAGGGAAAGCTTGTTGTCTGGCTTTATAATATTTCTCCAGGTATAACTGACAGGATCATACTAAAAGAAATGTCAAAAGAACCGGATTCAGTCTTTTAATTTTTTTTACTTACTGGCGACCAGAAAACGAATTTAGTTCAAAAAATTAATGAGGTGAAAACAAAACTATTAATAAAAGAATTTGTACAGGATAAAATTGTTGGCGCCATTGCTTCAACTTCGAATCGCATAGTTGAAAAAGATATGGGTAGATTTTTCCCACCAACCGACATGATATTATGGCGATCCTTTAGCTCACGAATACTTGTGAAAATAAGAAAGATGTGAGTAACTAGCGAAGCGATTTCATTAACAGCTTTGAAATCAATTACAACGTTAATAATTCCATCTGACCTTTAAAAATCACCTGCGAAGCAAGCATTAATGCAGCTGAAAATAAGCAATCAAATAATAAATTAATAACAGATGAGACTTTGTTTAACTGACTTGAAAAGTACATTCAATCGCTTTCAAAAATTAGCTTTATGATAACATTTACTTAAGACAATGTAAGATGAAAAATCAATTGAGCAAAATAATTTTGGTAGTAGTATTTATTGCCATCGCGGTTATTAAATCTTTCGGGCAAGTTGATCTTGGCATCAAGAGCGGAATAAATATCTCGACACAATCCGAACTTGGAAATCTTTGTAACAATAATAATTTAATCGCTGGATTTAATATCGGAGGAATTGTCCGTTACCATGTAAATGACTGGTTAGCTTTAAAGAGTGATTTCATGTACAGTCAAAAAGGCAAAGAGTATCATAGCACAATTGCAAATAACTCAAATGTAATTACAGATAGATTCAACTATGTAATTATCCCTGTAAAGGCTGAGTATTCAATAAATACCGGCACTGCCCCAGGCAATAAACAGAAACTGTTTCTTGCCGCAGGTCCTTATTATGGGTTTCTTTTAAATGCTGACAGGGAGAACAATAGCGCAAACACCAACCTGAAAGAAATAACTGCAAACAATGATTATGGATTGAGTTTTGATTTAGGATTTGAATTTCCTGTAAAAAGCAGATCAATTACTGCTGGCATTAATTATGAAATAGGATTATCAAAAATTGCGCAATACGACGATGAATTGCGGAATAAGACAGTCTCGTGCAATATTGGATTTATTTTTTGATAAGAAATGAATCTGAATCTTTAATTTAACTCAGTTTGAAGTAAAGCAACTTAATTAATGCGTTGATAATTGGCCAAACACGATACTATGAAGATTCTGGAATACATAATTGTCGGTGCGTTTGTTATTGGCCTTGCTTTAGTAGTGGGAATAGGCTTTTTACAAATGATTGATGTAGTAAAAATAGCAATAATCTCTTTTCTGAGGAAACGGCATTTTTCAAATAAATGGAATACACTTCTGGTCGGCATAATTTTGGTTCTTCTCGTAAGTCTGGTCATAATTGCATATCATTTCTTCGCTTAATTACGATGTAAACAAATAAATATGATTTCCAAATTCTAAAACTCAATTTTGACCCCTCCAGTAAAGTGAGCTACAGCTTCTGAATTTGAGTAACGAAAAATAAGCATGCGAATTAGATTAAAAATTAGGATTTGAAAAACCAGTAAAATGTCACGAAAGGAAATTGAAACTATTTTAACTGAAATACTAATGGATAAATTAGAAATTCCTGAAACTAAAATCAGTCTTGAATCAACCATGAAGGATTTAGGTGCTGATAGTCTACAGGAAGTTGAAATAATTCTTGAAATCGAACAAAAATTTACCATTTCTATTCCGGACGATCTTGAAATGGAAGCTCAAAAAATTTCAAGTCTTTGCAATTTTATTGAAAAGAAATTGTCATAATAACCAACAATTCAACATATTTTAAAACACATGGTGAACAATGCATTGATTGTAAACACTTCAAAACCACAATCACAAAGGTTATCCTGTTGAAAACAAGAACAAGGAGATTAAAATATTACAGCAATTTAACAGAGTAAATTAATAAAAACCCAAACAATGAAACTTCAGGAAATTGAAACTATCGTATCTAAAATAATAATGGAAAAATTAGGAATTTCTGAAGCTGATATCAGTCATGAATCAACTTTAAAAGATTTAGGCGCCAACGATCTTCAGGAAGTTGAAATAATTCTTGAAATCGAACAAGAATTTGGCATTTCTATTCCCGACTATCTTGAACCCGAAATTTTTAAAATTTCAACCCTTTGCGATTATATTAAAAAGAAGGTATAATTGGGTTTAATAAGACTGCTGTTTCACAAAATAAAAATACAATCAAATTAATTAAGTTTAAAAATGAGAACTATTTCCAAATTTGTACTAACTGGTGTTTTAGGCTGGAAAACAAAAGGCGAATTCCCTGACATTAAAAAATCCGTTGTAATATTTGCGCCGCACACAAGTTATTGGGATGGTTTCTATGGCAAGCTTTATTTGATGCAGTTGGGTATTAAGTATAAGTTTTTAGTAAAAAAAGATTTTTTCAGATTTCCGTTAAAGTACTTTTTCAGAATTTTTGGCTCTATCCCTGTGTATCAAAACAAAGAATATGTTGATTACGTTGCCGGATTATTTAACAATAGCAAAGAGCTACATATAGTGTTGTCGCCGGAAGGACAACTGGCAAAAATCACACGTTGGAAAAAAGGATATTACTATATGGCCCAAAAAGCAAATGTGCCAATTATAGTCGCATATCTTGATTACAAGAAAAAAGAAATCGGAATTAAGGGAGTAATCGATAATCTCGAAAATCTAAATACTGTGATGTACCAAATAAATACAATGTATAAAGATGTAACAGCAAAATATACTGAAAATTTTTCACTTGAATTTAAAATGTAGAATATGAAACAAACAGTAGCACTTGTTTTGGGTAGCGGTGGCGCTCGTGGAACAGCACATATAGGGGTAATTCATGAACTTGTAAATCGAGGGTATGAAATAAGTTCCATTTCAGGCACTTCAATGGGGGCATTAGTAGGTGGAATATATGCATCTGGCAAATTAGACGAATATGAATCTTGGTTATGCTCCCTAAGTAAAATGGATGTCTTCAATCTGGTCGATTTCACCATGAGTAAGCAAGGCATTATTAAAGCGGATAGGGTATTAAAAGAGATAAAGAAATTCATTCCCGACAGGCAAATTGAAGAATTACCAATCAAATTTGCTGCTGTTGCCACAGATTTAAAAAACAGAGAAGAAGTTGTAATAACCGAAGGAAGTTTGTTTGATGCCATTCGGGCTTCAATATCTATTCCGATGGTTATTACCCCTATGCAAAAAAATGACACCTTCTTTGTTGATGGAGGTGTTGTGAACCCGGTACCTGTAAATCGTGTTTTTCGTCAGCTTAATGATATTATGATTGCAGTGAATGTAAATGCATATATCCCATATCAAAAACTTGCGGTTGATGCACCCGAATTGGCATCCATCGAACAACTTAATACTGGCAAACTAAGTTTCTTCCAAAGTAGGTTAAACATGCTGTTTCCTGCAAGTAAAAAGGAAAGCACAGGGTATTTTAACCTGATCGGCGAATCCTCAAGTCTAATGTTATCACAAATTACGAAGTTAACGCTTCAATTGAATCCACCCGATATGCTTATCGAAGTATCAAGAAATGCATGCGGGACCTTTGATTTTTATAAAGCCACGGAGCTTATCGAAGCAGGGAAAGAAGCAACAAAAGAGTGTTTAGAAAAAATGACTAAATAAGATATGGAATGCCGCTATCAGCAATGATTTGTGCCTACCTGGAATTTAAGTTTAACAATTAATTTTAACAAAAGATGAACAACAAAATAATTTTAACAGCATTAGCATCCATAGTATTGCTTTGGTTAACAAGTTGCACCGGTAAAAAAGCCAATAACCCGGACTCAGGTCAAGGGTTTCCTGTAAAAGTTCAAAAAATTGAAAGTATGCAGGAAAATCTGGCAAACGACTATATCGGTATTGTCGAGGAATCTGTATCTGTTCCGGTGAGTTTTCTAACTATCGGCATGGTAGAAAAAGTATATGTTGCCGAAGGACAAAAAATAAAAAAGGGCCAGCTATTGGCAGAACTCGATAACAGCAATTACCTGAGCATGTATCTAATGTCGTTGTCGAAAGAAAAACAAGCCGAAGATGCATTCAACAGGCTTTCTGATTTATACAAAAAAGGAAGTTTGCCGGAAATAAAATACATCGAAATCCAGACCGGTGTTGACCAGGCTCGTTCAGCTACTCAGATTGCCTTAAAAAACATGAACGATTGTAAATTATATGCCCCAATGGACGGAATTATTGGAAAACGTTCCATAGAGCCGGGGATGAGTGTAATGCCTGCTATAACTGTTTTCAAAGTGGTTAAAATCGATAAGGTATATATTAAGGTTTCTGTACCTGAAAACGAAATATCATCAGTCAAAACAGGAGACAAAGCAGAAATCAGCGTTACAGCATTGGATAATCAACAATTTGAAGGGTCAATCGAAGAAAAAGGGGTAATGTCCAATCCATTATCACATACTTACGAAATAAAAATAGCCTTACGCAACCTGGATGAAAAGCTCATGCCGGGTATGGTTTGCAAGGTTACGATTCAGAATAACAAAGCAACGGATAAGGTAGTTGTACCTTCCAATGTCGTTCAGATAGATAAATACGGACAAAAATACTTGTATGTAGCTGATACCAACACCAACAAAGCAAAAATAAAATATGTGCAAGTTGGGTCACCGTACAGAAACGGCGTAATCGTCACTACCGGATTAAAAGCCGGCGATCAATTAATTATTGAAGGCTATCAAAAAATAAGCGAAAACACCACTATTCAAATTGTAAAGTAATATGAAAAAGAAGATAGATATTGTTGCATCTGCTATGCGTCATTGGCAGATTGTATTTTTAATTACTTCGTTATTGGTGTTATTTGGTGTTTACGCGCTGTTTAATATGCCTAAACAGGAATTTCCAAAATTCACTATTCGCCAGGGATTAGTAATTGGCGTTTATCCCGGGGCTACTTCTGCAGAAGTTGAAAAACAACTAACAACCGCTGTCGAAAGATATCTTTTCAGTTATAAAGAAATAAAGAAGGCAAAAACATATTCCCTCTCAAAGGATGGGATGATGATCGTTTTTGTAGAGTTAAATGATGATGTTAAAAATGCAGATGAATTCTGGTCAAAACTGAAACTTGGATTGAGTAGCTTCAAAGCTCAATTACCTTCGGGTGTACTGGCGCTTATTGCCAATAATGATTTTGGCGATACTTCGGCATTATTGATCACATTGGAGTCGGACAATAAAAGCTATCGCGAACTGGAAGTTTATATGAATAGGCTGGAAGACCGGCTGCGAAGAATAGAATCAGTATCAAACCTTCGCGATTATGGATTGCAGAGAGAACAGATCAGTATATACCTGGAGAAAGAAAAATTGACAAATTATGGAATAAGTTCCACTACTCTTATGGCTAACCTGTTTACACAGGGTTTTACTACAATGAGCGGTTCTATTGATAACAGCCAACTTGTTGCGCCCATCCATGTTTCGAAATCCTACCTGAACGAAAAGGATATTGCGGAACAAATAATCTACTCCGATCCTACCGGGAATATAATCAGGCTGATGGATGTGGCACGAGTGGTAAGGGAATATCCCAGGCCAGACAGTTACATCAAAAATAACGGGAAAAAGTGTCTTTTGATTTCGATGGAAATGCAACAAGGAAACAATATTGTACAGTATGGTAAAGATGTGAACAAGACTCTAGCGGAATTTCAAAAAGAATTACCACAAGGGGTTAATATCGAACGCGTTGCCGATCAAACAAAAGTAGTTGGTGATTCTGTAAATACCTTTCTTAAGGAACTTCTCTTTGCAATAATTGCTGTAATATTGATAACTATGGTATTATTGCCTTTCAGGGTTGCTTCTGTGGCAGCTTCTACTATTCCTATCACAATTTCTGCTTCCATAGGGATACTGTATATGTCAGGTATTGAGCTTAATACTGTAACGCTGGCTGCTCTTATCGTTGTTCTCGGAATAATTGTGGACAACTCTATAGTAATAATTGACAGCTATATGGAAATGCTTGACCATGGAATATCAAGATGGAATGCAGCTATAAGTAGCGCAAAAGGATTCTTTAAAGCAATATTTTCAGCTACACTTGCCATCACCATTACCTTTTTCCCATTTTTATTTGTACTTAAAGGGATGTATAACGAGTTTGTACAATTATTTCCCTGGACTATTGCAATGACATTGGGAATTTCACTTCTGGTTGCTATGCTACTAATACCTTTTCTACAATATTCCTTTATCAAAAAAGGATTTCAACAATCAAAAAGGATAAGAAGAAACAATAGACGTAATTTTTTGGATATAGTTCAATCAACCTATGAAAAAGGGTTGGAGAAGGCGTTTAAATACCCTCGCATAACAATACTTTCGGGTCTTTTATCGGTGGTAATAGCTGTTATTCTATTTATGTTTATTCCTCAACGACTAATGCCTATTGCCGAACGCAACCAGTTTGCCGTTGAAATTTATTTGCCGCAAGGTAATTCGTTAAACCAAACTGCTATGGTTGCTGACAGCCTGGAGAAAATTCTACGTAAAGATGAACGTATCAAAGCTGTCACTTCCTTTATTGGTACCAGTTCTCCGCGTTTTCACACAACTTATGCGCCTAATCTGCCTGCGAAAAATTATGCCCAGTTTATTGTGAATACGAGTTCAAATAAAGCAACAGTGGAATTATTGGATGAATATTCAGGTAAATATGCAGATTATTTCCCCAACGCCCATATCCGGTTTAAACAATTGGATTATCAACCGGTAGCGGCTCCTATTGAAATAAGAATATCCGGTGATAGTATTTCTGATTTGAAATTGACGGCCGATTCGTTGATAAAAAAAATGCGAAAAGTAGATGGATTGGTATGGGTAAGGACTAATTTTGAAGAGATGTTGCCCGGAATGCGGGTGGATATTGATCCTGTTGAAGCCAATCGCCTGGGTATAAACAAAACTACTGTTTCTACTAATCTGGCCTTGCGTTTTGAAGGTTTGCCAGTGACTACTATATGGGAAAATGATTATCCCTTAGCGGTAAAGTTAAAAGCCGAACGGGAAGGGGATGTAAATTATAATGAAATTGAAAATGAGTATATTCATTCGTTTATTCCCGGGATATCTGTTCCATTGCGTCAGATAGCAAAAGTAAATCCTGACTGGAACCAGGGACAGATTGTTCGACGTAACGGCGTTCCGACAATCAGTATATATGCCGATGTGAAACGCGGAGTGAATACGAATGCTGCATTTTCGGAAGTTAAAAAAATAGCTGAAAAATACCCATTGCCGAGAGGTACAAGTATGAGTTACGGAGGTGCTTACGAATCAGATGCAGAAGCATTACCTCAGATTTTAAGTGGATTGGGGATGGCTGTATTTATTATTTTTCTAATCCTGATGATTCATTTTAAGCGAATAAACATGGCGCTATTGGTTATGTCGTCAATAAGTTTAAGTTTAATGGGAGCTGTCATAGGTGTTTTGCTGCTAAGACTTGAATTGGGTGTTACTGCCATTTTAGGTATTGTCAGCCTTATGGGTATTCTTGTACGTAATGGTATCATTATGCTCGATTACGCGGAAGAACTGAGATATAAGTATAAAAAGACGATACTTGAAGCAGCCATGGAAGCCGGAAAACGTAGAATGCGTCCTATCTTCCTCACTTCGGCAGCAGCCTCTATGGGGGTTGTTCCCATGATATTAAGCAAAAGTGCGCTTTGGGAACCTATGGGAACTGTTATCTTTTTTGGAACATTAACTTCAATGGTATTACTGGTATTTATTTTACCTGTTGCCTACTGGCTTATTTTCAAAAGAGTAGATGAAAGGAAAGAAAGAAAGAGATTAAAAGCCTTATCAAGCAGAAGAATAATAAAACCCGCTTTAATAACCATAGTTCTGCTTTTAGGATTAAATAATTTTGTTTCTGCCCAAAACAAGTATTCGTTGGAACAATGCAAAACATTTGCCTTGCAGAATAATGCCATGATCAGGAACAGTAACCTGGAAATAGAAGCTTCAAAACAGGTAAAAGATGCGGCTTTCACCAATTACTTCCCGAAAGTAAGTGCTACAGGAATGGCTTTCCGTTTCAACGAACCTTTGTTTAAGTATAGTATTCCAGGAGGTAATCTTCCGGTGTACGATGGTAATCCGGCCAACCTAGCAACAGCAACCCAGTTTGCATACTTCCCGGGCATTTCGCTTGCATTGCTCGACAAAGCAAACATAGCTACAATTACCGCGGTTCAACCTGTTTATGCAGGAGGTCGTATTGTTACCGGGAATAAGTTAGCTCAACTGGGGGTTGATGTAAAAAAAAGCATGCTTGTTTTGTCAAAAAACGAAGTTTTATTAAAAACAGAGGAACAATACTGGCTCATTGTTTCGCTCAACGAAAAGATGAGAACCCTGCACATGGTTGAATCGCTCCTTGATACGGTTTACAGGCAGGCAAACGATGCTTATTCTGCCGGATTAATAAACCGTAACGATGTTATGAAAGTAACTATCAAACAAAGTGAGTTGCAGATTAACAAGATAAAGCTTGAAAACGGCATTAAACTGGCAACGATGGCTTTCAGCCAATATGTTGGAGTTCCTTACGATTCTACTACGGTATTAAGCGATACCCTAGCCATAGGCCAAACCCCTTATGTGGTTTACATGGATGCAAGCCAAGCTTTATCGAACCGTGAGGAATACAAACTATTACAGCAAAGTGTAAAAGCCGAAGAGCTGCAAACAAAATTAAAGCTTGGAGAGTATATGCCTGAAGCAGGTGTTGGCGCAGGCGCCTTATACTACGATATACCTGATAAGGGCACAACCAATACCATGGTATTTGCATCTGTAAAGATTCCCATTTCCGATTGGTGGGGAGCTTCACACACCCTAAAGGAAAGAAAATTTAAGGAAGATATTGCCCGTAATAACAGCCAGAACAACTCGGAACTCCTTTTGCTGCAAATACAAAAAACATGGAACGACCTTGATGAAGCCTATAAACAAATTGAAGTAGTAAATCAAACCATAAAACAAGCAGAAGAAAACCTACGGATTAACAGCGATAACTACAAGGCAGGAATTGTGAATGTTTCGGACATGCTTGAAGCCCAGGCGATGCTTCAACAGGCAAAGGACCAGATAACTGATGCAAAGGCCAGTTATAAAGTAAAACTTGTATCCTATTTACAGGTAACCGGACGATACTAAAAATAAACATTGAAAATTTCAAACTTAACCACAATGTGTAATGAAGTGTTGGGAAATACTATGGAGCCGTTCCTTGCAATTGAGAACATGTGCTTATTCAATTCCATGCAAAAGTCCCCAAAGTATGAATTTAAAACAATAAATAATAAATGTGATGCAAAAAATATCAGTCATAATTTGTGCCTACAACGAGGCAAACACCATAAAAGATGTTGTAACAAGGGTCTGTGATTATTTCTTTGATGAAGTAATTGTAGTAAACGATGGTTCAACGGATGATACGGATTCCGTTTTAAAGGAATTAAATCTCTTATACAATTTCAAATACATTGTTTTACCTGAAAATAAAGGGAAAGGTTTCGCAATGGCAACCGGAGTTGAAAATGCGGGCAGCGAAATAATTGTTTTTATTGACGCCGATCTATCCAACTTACAATACGAACACTTTGCACAGTTAATAACGCCTGTGTTTAACAGAGAAGCTGATATGGTTCTTGGGCAGGCAACCGAAACCCTGATCGACTACAAAGTGAATCCTTTCAAGTCGTTTACAGGCCAAAGAGCCATGTTAAAAATAGATATTTTACCGATTTTGAAAGATATGAAAACTTCAAAATTCGGTGTTGAAACATTGATAAACTTATACTATCAGGCTAAGGAAAAAAGGGTAAAATATGTTATGCTCGAAGACTTGATACATCCTACTAAATTTGGGAAAACAAATCAATATCAGGCAACAAAAGAATTTATTTTTGAAGGGCACCAAATAGCACTTACGGCATTCAATAATTACGGCTTAATCTCAAAAATAATAATGAATAAGTTCAAAAGGACAATGTTGGAAATAAATTAGAAATGGATACAATCTTAGTGAAAGGAATGATAATAGGAATTGTTGTATCTATTTCCTTTGGTCCGGTGGCATTTACAACTATTCAAAAAACTGTATATAGCGGCAAACTGAGGGGCTTAATTGCAGGGCTGGGCGTTACAATTGCTGATACCATTTATTCAATAGTTGCAGCATACAGCGTGAGTTCAGCTTCACACATTATCAACGATTTCCAGGTTCCGATCCGTTCAATCGGAGGCTTGATACTTTTGGCAGTAGGTATAAAAATAATAGTCGAAAAATCTTCTTCTATATCTGGTGATCTTAAAAATAATTTTAGTTCAGCCGGTGCCGATTTCTTCTCATCTTTTTTTCTTGCACTCTCAAGCCCACAGACTGTTTTAATGTTTGTCCTGCTTTTTACCACCTTTAATATTATCCCTAAGGAACCCAATAGTTTGCAGCTATTTGAACTTTATTCCGGAGTATTTATAGGAACAAGTATGTGGTGGGGATTCATAGTTTGTTCAACAGATACTTTTCGAAATAGATTGCGCTTTCATAATCTACCCTGGTTTAATAAGATAATTGGAAGTTTTGTAATGTTGTTTGGATTAATTTCAATTGCAAGCCTGTTTGTGAAAATATAATTACAATCAGGAGGCTTAGAATATACATTTCGAATTTTAATGAAAATAAAAGAGGATATTAATTAAATTCTGAAAATTTTCAAATCAATTTGATCAAACAATCTATGCCTTACTATTTAACATGTAAATTCTTAATTGTAGAAATCAAAATCCTTTCAATCGTAGGCTTTTACTAAATTACATACCAAATAATAGCCTGGATGCAAGTGGCATTTCAGCAAGAGTCACCACGTTATCATCACAAAACGTAATTTGAGAAACTAAACTTTCATTTACCTCAAAACTGTTTTTGGAATATGAAACCCCACCTTTGGGGTTGCTGCTGTTATTGGGCAGCTCTTTCTTTCCCATTTATTATTCTTTCAAAAATTTTGTCTTTGATTCACCAAATGTGATGAAGTAAATTCCTTTTTTGAATGAAGATAGGTCAAAGCTTAATGTTGATTGATTCAAAGTCTGTTTTAAAAGTATTAGTTGACCAAGTGAATTATAGAATTTTAGTTCATTATTTAAAGTCATTGTTGGAAGTTTGACTGTTACAATATTTAAAGTTGGATTAGGGAATAAAAATAAACATTTTGTAACAGGAGCATTATCGTCAATGCCTAAAACTGTCGGGCAAGAACTTGAGCGTAAATTTTGAACGCCGCTACAGGGGAATTGATATTTACTCTCAGGATATACAACTAGAGGATTGTCGGTTTGTGCCAAGTTTTTAAGTCCGGTTGGCATTGTAACCTGAGCTTCACTTCCGTTGCCCAGTGCCACATTTTTGCCAGCTAAGTTTCCTTTGAATGTATAATCGCATAATGCGTCAAGTAGTCTGTAATAGGCATAATAGTCCAATGCATCAAATGCTGAAGATGTGTTGGGAACAATATGGTCAGCTAAATATATATACCCGGAAACTGTATCAGATTTTAAAAGAATGAAATCCTTTTCCATTGGCGAAATATTTATGTTGTTATAAATATCTATAGCGATGCGGTGGTCGTTGGTTACATCATCATCAAATATTTCGGTTAAAAGTTTTGTGTTTGCTGGAAATGATTGAAGTTCTGTTTGAGAGATATTATAAGAATACCACTGTGCTAAAGCGTAAATAAATCTTCCATTTTGTCCCCAATAATTTTGGGTAAAACATTTATATGCGTTTCCAAATGATGCGCCACCACCAAAGGAGTGTCCAAGAAATCCAACTTTGGTCGTATCAATGATTTCAGGATAATCTCTTGCCGCTATACGAAAGCCATTCAACAAATTGTCATAACGGTCGTAAACCGACACGCCTGTGGTTTGATAAGGCACAAAGACAATTGCATAACCTTTCTTTGCGACAAAATTTAGCATACCACTAATGTTTGCCGAATTATTCCCTCCAAAGGCATGACTATAGAAGATTGTCGGAACTCTTGTCGAAATATCTGAAGGGAAATATATTTCAATATTTTTTGAAGGATAACTTGGATTAACAAAAGAAATCATTCCTACAGTATGGGATCCATCAGAGCCATAACCACTTGTTGGTTTTAAATAATTTGGGTCGTTATATTGTCCAAATGAATTAATTGAAATGCATAAAAATGCTATAAAGGAATATACTGATTTCATATTTTCTTTTTTGTTAGACGTTAATGCATTTCAAAGGTTTAATTTTCTAATTCTGGTTAGTCTTCTTAGGTTTCTGAGTGAATGCAAAAAGATGAAGACAACTTGCTCTGTGTCATAACATATGGAGCTAAGACTTCCCAAAACCAGCCATAATTACCAGTAGATATTTTGTTTTATTTCCCATTCTATTTGTTTTCGGATAAACAAATGTTATGGTCTCTTTTATCTCCCCCAAAAATCATTTTATTTTCTCCAGATAACTAACCTAAAGCAAGGAATAACTCGTTCTCATTAAGCTATTTTGATTTTTTCGGGTGGGAAACACATATTTCCCCATTGTCTTTCCGGACTGCACAAAAAATCTACAATTTATCCAATACGATCTCTTATCATCTGATTACTGTTATTTAGTTCTTTTCATTTAAAATCGTTTCAATATAATTTGCTAAAGAACCGACTGCTCTTAATGCTTTTGTAATATCATCAGGTATTTCAATACTGAACGCATACTCTGTGTTCATCAGAATCTGTACACAGTCAATGGAATCTACTTCTAAACTTTCGAAGCTTGATTCAGGAGTTACACGTTCTATAGGAATTCTTAATGTTTTGCTTATTATTACACGTATTTTCCCAATTATTTCCTGTTTTGTCATGTGTTTAATATTATAAATCCCGACAGCCAATTTAGTGTAGGTTATTGCTGGGCCTTGTTTTTTACTCCGTTTATTCGTTTACTATAAGACAAATATTGCAGACTCTTTTGTATATCCAGAAAAGCACTTTGTTTTCCATTTTCACCAATCTTATTTTTTATCTTCAGATTATCCTATTTTGTTGAATCTCATTATATTCCCAGACTGAAAACTGGGGCAATAATTTGTTTTGGTAGTATCAATGATCAAAGTTTATTTGTACTATAATTGTTTTATAGTACAAATATATATGTAATATTTACAAGCTGATATAATTTTTAGATTTTTTATACAATGGCTATTTAAACGCTTAAGATTTTATGGCAAAAGCCTCAGATTTGCATCAGAATTCTATCAAAAAAAATAGGTGAAGACTTTAGAATGTGTTTAGGGACAACTATTTGTAAAAGTTTAGACAGAAATCGAACATAGCGAGTAATTATCTAAATTTAGGATCTCATAAAACCATGATAAACTGCGGAATCATGAATTTTTCGATTCCCACTACGGTTAGATTTTCAACCAGTTTGTTTTAACTTATTAAGGGTAATTCTCCGTTTTTTTCGATCAGTACGAAATCTACCATATTTATTACAAATTAACCAGAATCAAGGATATAAAATTGATAGATCACCACTTTGTTGGAAATATAGCAACAGAAGTTTTTCCTTGTAACTATACTGCAAACGAGATATATTTCCCAAGCCAAATTATGGTGCTAAAGCCCTCATCGAATTGGTTATCAATATTCCCCGACCCCGACCTGAAGGCCGGGGCTATTAATGAGCGGAAATTTATCTTAAACGAGGTATAATTCATTATTCTCTCAAAGTTTTTAAAGCTGTACTCCATGCTATTACCTGGTCAATCACAGTATTTAAGATCGCTTCATGATGAGGAGCAGGCTTGAATACACTATAATTTTCAAAATCAGTAAAAAGTGAAAGGGCAACTTGTGAGCTAACATCAGCTATCTGAAGTACTCCCATAATAAGGCGTAATTGTTCAACTGCACGCACACCGCCTGTTGCACCAAAGCTAACAAAGCCAGCTGCTTTGTTGTTCCATTCGGAATAAAGATAATCTATTGCATTTTTGAGCGCTCCGGTTAGACCATGATTATATTCAGGTGTTACAAAGATAAAGCCATCAAAAGAGTTTATTTTTTGAGACCAAACTTTTGTATGTGGATGCGTATATTGATGCATTGAGGGAGGCACAGGTTCATCCAATAAGGGCAAATCGTAGTCTTTAATGTCAACAACTTCGAATTCTGCATCGCTTCGTTTCTGAGCGATGTCATCAACCCAAAGAGCAACAGCTTCAGAGTTTCTTCCGGGTCTCGTACTTCCAATGATAATGGCTATTTTAATCATATCTGTTTAATTTATTTGTTAATAGTCTATTTCTATTATTAATTTACTGTCAGAGTGCAGTCCTCGCAACATTTCCAACTACATTTCGGGATTCTTTTTTCCACTCGGAATACGACTTCTCCAATGTTTCTAAAAACGCCTTGCTGTTTTGAGCCCCTGATACTGTATATTTCCAGTTGAACAGAAAAAACGGAACACCACGAACTCCAACTTGTTGTGCTTCGTAAATGTCGTTGCGGACCTCATCAGCATATTTATTGCTTTCCAGGGCATTTTTCAGTTGCTCTTTATCCAATCCGATTTCTGAACCTATTTGAATGAGCGTTTCATAGTCATCAATGTTTTTACCATCAGTAAAGTAGGAGTAGAAAAGTTTTTCTTCTGCTTCCCCTTGTTTGCCATACTGTTTTGCAAAATGCGAAAAGCGATGAGCATTGAATGAATTTGCAACTACGGATTTGTCAAAATTATAAACCAGGCCAACTTGTTTCGCCATTTGAGATACGTGATCGTTCATCCGTTTAGCATCTTCCACAGGTATGCCTTTGTGTTCGGATAGAAAACTGTGAATGTTTTTGCCCGGTTGCGTTTTTAATTCAGGCGATAGCTGAAAACTCTTCCAAACAATCTCAACATTTTCTTTATCCTGAAACTGTTCCAGGGCACCTTCAAATTTCCTTTTCCCAATGTAGCAAAATGGACACATTACATCGCTCCAGATTTCTACTTGCATTTTATGTTTTGATATGTTCATAATTAGTCCTTTTTCTGATGAATTGTTGTCTATGCATGCATATTTTGTGGACAGCATGAGATATCTAATCTTCATCCCAACCCTTTACCCTTTTGTGTAAATCATTTACTTTGTCAATCATTAAACCGAACCGGCAATCCATTTTCAATTCGGATGTTTTCTCCGAAAATTTCTTCCACACGGTTGCGTTTCTGATACATATCCCAATAAAGAGCAGCGATGCGATCGGTAATCTCCGGTGTAATCTGGCAACATATAGTCACAGTACCGCTATAAATTCCTTTTCCTTCTAATTCCTCGTTCAATATATAAGCGTAATTTCGCAAAGAAGCAGCCATCAGACTTAAAGAACCAATCATAGGCATAGGGATGATAGACGACCTGCCACCCGTCAGCAAAATCGTACCATCCTTTTTGTTGATCATATCCGGCAAAACCTGTTGAACGCTTGCTATCGCACCAAGAACCTGAAATTCGAATGTTCTTTTAGCAATAGCTGTTGTTATTTGCGATGGAGGTATAAATTCCATATTTATCGGGCTGTATTCCAGCACATCAACTGATCCGTATTCGGTTTTTACCAAAGAAAAAGCTTTAATAATGGATTGTTCGTCCATAACATCTGCGACAAATCCTTTCGATTCAATTGCAAGTGATCGAAGAGTGGCAACCATTTGATCCAAAGATTCCTTACGCCGGGCTATCAACGCTACCCGGAAACCATTCCTGCCGAAGGTTTTTGCAATGGTAAGGCCAAGTCCCGGACCTGCACCAACAATAACTATTGTTTTCATTTATTATTAATTTAGAAGTTAAGAATTCATTCACAATGTTTTCTGTAGAACTGAAATTTTAATTGGTTTGCAATTTTCTGGTTTTATGAAAATAGATATATGAAACAACAAGTATTGCCAGGAAGACCACAGGCATAAATGCAACTGAAATCGGGTCGCCACTTGATATATGAGCGATGAAAGCTGAAATAAAAGTGATTGCAAAACCGAAATATGCAAACTCTTTCAGTCTGTTTGGTATCAGAGGCAATATCAGAACAATTGCACCCAATATTTTGGCTATAGCAAGTTCAATTCTGAAATAAGAAGGAAAGCCAAGATGTACAAAAGCCTCTTTCATGCCTGCATTGGTCAGATAGTTGAATGCACTAAATAACATCATAACAGAAACTATTCCTGTAGTTATCCAAAAAATTATTTTATCTTTTTTCATACTATTAAGATTATTAATTGTTGGTGTAAACTGACTTTAAATACTCTTTTAGTGTAGTCGGCTTTCTGCCAAGTAGAAACTGCAGGTCAGATTTTGTTGTCGAAAATTCTCCTTGTCTGATAGCTTCGCAAAATCCCGCACTCATCCCTATCATTTCCTTCGGAACACCGGCTTTAGACAGAGTTTCAGTAAAATCTTCAGCTGAAGGGCTATGATACATAACCCGTTTCCCTGTAAGCTCACTTAATAAAGAGGCTACATCAGATAAAGAGTAGTTGGTATCATTTGCGAGTGAATATTCTTTATTCTCATGACCTTCGCCTGACAGAATATTTGCTGCTGCTTCTGCCATATCCAAACGTGTGGCAAACGATGCTTTCCCATCACCTGCCGGAAGAAAAATTCCTGTTTCCAACACTTTTTCACCCATAAACATGGGTAGGACATCTGCATATAAATTATCTCTCAGAATAGTATAAGTCAATCCACTCGCTTTGATGTTCTTTTCTGTATCTATATGTGCTTTTGCCAATATTGCGATGGGCGATGTTCCGGTTTCGTTTTTACGTTCAAAACTGGTATAAATTATATGATTAACGCCTGCCTCTTTTGCAGCTTTTACAGCATTCTCCTGTTGTATACCACGTTTTACGATATCGCTGCCTGAAATCAGCAAAAGCGTATCAACCCCTTTAAACGCAGATAATAGACTGGCATAATTATCATAATCTCCTATTTTGATAATGACACCTTTATTTTTCAGATCTTCGGCTTTAGCTGAATCTCTCACTAATGCAGCAATATTGCTTTCCGGAATGCCTTTCTTCAGAAGGAAATCTATTGTTGCTCTTCCAAAATTTCCTGTTGCTCCTGTTATTAATATCATTTTTTCTTATTTTTTTGGTAAATAAATTTTGAGATGCAAAATTACCTACTTTTGCTATATTAAAGTAACCGATATACTAATGTATAGCACTATACTTTGGTATAGCGATAATAAAAACGGATGATATGAATAGAATATCAGAATTAGAAAAAATAAAAAGCTGCTCCACTGAATTTGTATTGGCAATTAATGACACGCTTAATGTGATTAGCGGAAAATGGAAACTTCCTATTATAGGGTCATTACTTTATGGCAAAAAACGATTTAAGGAATTGGAGCGGGAAATACCAAAAATTTCGCCCCGAATGCTTTCGAAGGAACTGAAAGATTTGGAAGCGAATGGAGTTGTGAAACGAACAGTTTATGGTTCCATTCCTGTTATGGTTGAGTATGAACTGACAGTTTCAGGACAGTCGTTGCACCAATTTATAGAACCGATGATTGAATGGGGCTTGCAACATAGAATAAATATTTTAGGTACTAAGTATGAATCTATTACTCACTTCGTCACTGTAGAGTAATGCTAATTTGTTGCTATACATGTTTTACTCCAAACCTATTCCAGTTTTATTTTTTATTTCATTCACGATGGAGAGTCGTTTTGTTTTATTAAATAAAAATATTTTGGATTCATAGTCATTCATTAACGTATTGAAATATTGATTATAATGTGAATAATCAATACGTTGTGATCTTATTTTCTTACAACTATCATCTTTCATGATTTGTAATAGGCCCAAGGCTAAGTGATTGCATTGTGAATATTGGCCTAAACGTTATAGATTTATTGAATATCAAAGAGATCTATTGCAATTCTATTGCAGGAGATAATTATAATGAAAAATGCAGCTTGCCTGAAATAAAGTAAACTGATTGATGAATAGAAATTAAGAAGTATCCTATATTTGTTGAGGCATTAAGCGAATGCCATTGTAATTTATAAAGAATTCCATATCAAGATGAAGTTTTTCCAGAATTCCGTACTCAATAAACATCTGAAAGCACAGGACACTCAAGCTATAAAAGCTGCCTACGCAAAGTTCACAGCTCATTTTCATGATGCCGGAATACAGGAAAACATACGTAACAGCAAGGAAGAGCAATACCAGGGGGAGTTTCTGATTGATTTGTTTGTTAATGTGCTGGGCTATACCAAGAACCCGGCACCAAATTTCAATATTACTACCGAATATAAAAATGTAAAGGACAGTAAAAAGGCAGACGGCGCAATTATTCTTCCGCGGGAGCATGCTCCCACGGTAATTGCGGTTATTGAACTTAAAGGAACAGAAACCACTGATTTAAATCGAATTGAAACCCAGGCTTTCGGATATAAGAACAATCAGCCCGAATGCGTATATGTGATCACTTCCAATTTCGAAAAGCTGCGTTGCTATATCGATAACGCGATTGAGAATATTGAGTTCAACCTGTTTACGCTTACCGAAAAAGAGTTTGAATTGCTGTGGCTGTGCCTGGCATTTGTAAATATTGAGAAAAATCTAGCTAAGCGGATAAAAGATGAATCGGTAAGCCAGGAAGATGTTATTACCAAAAACTTGTACAACGATTATTCGCTGTTCAAAAGGGAACTGCACCAAAACCTGGTGGCGCTCAATCCGGATCATGATCCATTAACACTTTTCAAAAAATCGCAAAAGCTGTTGGACCGGTTCCTGTTTCTCTTTTTTGCCGAGGACAGGCAACTGTTGCCGCCTAATTCGGTGCGACTTATACTGGACGATTGGCGCGAGCTGCAAGTCAGAGACGTGGAAATAGCCTTGTATGCCAGGTTTAAAAAGTATTTTGAATACCTTAATACAGGCTTTAAAGGAAAACGCTACGATGTATTTGCATACAACGGCGGTTTGTTTAAAACCGATGAACTGCTGGATGGTTTGAAAATAGATGATGAGTTGCTTTACAGACATGCAATGAAGCTTTCAACGTATGACTTTGTTAGCGAAGTGGATGTAAATATTCTGGGTCATATCTTCGAAAACTCTTTAAATGATCTCGACGAAATAAAAGCACAACTCGAAGGGCAGCAGGTGGATAAAGCCAAAAGCAAGCGCAAAAAGGAAGGCGTTTTTTATACGCCCAAGTATATTACGAAGTATATTGTCGATAATACGGTAGGGAAACTTTGCACTGAGAAAAAAGCCGAAATCGGGCTTATTGAAGAAGAGTTTATCACCGACCGGAAACGCACCAATAAAACCAAGCAGCCTTTATTTGATAAGCTTACTGCCTACCGCAACTGGCTTTTGCAACTCACCATCTGCGACCCGGCCTGCGGATCAGGAGCGTTCCTGAACCAGGCGCTCGACTTCCTTATCAATGAACACCGCTATATTGATGAATTGCAGGCCAAGCTTTTCGGTGATGCGATGGTGCTGAGTGATTTTGAAAAGAACATTCTTGAAAATAACCTGTTTGGAGTTGATTTAAACGAGGAAAGCGTTGAGATAGCCAAGCTCTCCTTATGGTTGCGTACAGCGCAGCCTAACCGCAAACTAAACGATTTAAATAACAATATCAAATGCGGCAACTCGCTGATTGATGATCCGGCTGTGGCTGGTGACAAGGCTTTTAACTGGCACAATGAGTTTCCTTCTGTTTTCGCTAAAGGTGGATTTGATGTGATGCTTGGGAATCCGCCGTATGTGCAGCTCCAAAGTATGGGCGAAATGAGTGATATACTCAAAAATTGCGGTTACGAAACTTTTGATAAGGGTGCCGACCTGTATTGCATTTTTACCGAACGTGGCTATCAATTACTCAAAAATGGTGGTGTGCAATCATTTATTATGCCTAATAAATGGATGTTGGTTGCTTATGGTAAACCACTTCGCAAATTCTTGTCAAAAACAGGCTTGTGCCAGGTGTTAAACTTCGGTGACATACAATTCTTTCAGGAAGCTACAACTTACGTCTGCATTTTCGTTACACAAAAAAACAAGCCATTCGATAACGTTAAAGTATTGTCACTTAATCAGAATACTTATCATGGAGACTTTTTGACGGAGGCAGCAAGCAACATTTACAACTATAGAGCATCCAAATTTGGTGATGAAGAATGGAGTATACAACCTTACAAGGATGCTCAAAAGTTGGAGCAGATGAAATTAAGGGGCATTGAACTAAAAGATTTGCCAGTAAGCATTAACTATGGGATAAAAACAGGTTTTAACGACGCTTTTTTTATTGATGAAAAAACGCGGAATAAGTTGATTGCTGCCGATGGCAGTAGTGCAGAACTTATTAAGCCAATGGTGCGTGGAAGAGATATTTCAGCATATGGAATAACTGGTTTTGAATATTTGATCGGCACATTCCCTTCTCTAAAATTGGATATTGAACATTATCCGGTCATCAAAAAACACTTGCTTTCATTTGGATATGACCGACTGAACCAAACCGGCGAAAACGGTGCCCGCAAAAAGACCAATGGCAAGTGGTTTGAAACACAAGACAGTATCAACTATCATGAGGAATTCGCCAAACCTAAAATCATCTATCCAAATATGACTTCTGTTTTCCCATTTATACATGATGAAACGGGAATGCTAACAAATCAGAAATGTTTTATTCTAACAGCACATGATGATTCTGTCTCATTATTGTTCTTAACAGCTATTTTCAATTCTTCATTGGCAAAGCTTTGGATATGGTATAATTGTCCCGAACTTCAAGGAGGTACTCGCGAAATCAGTAAAGTATATTTCGAGCATTTCCCCGTTCCACAAGCTAACGAAGAACAATCGGCTATGCTTGCACATTGCACAATTGAACGTACCCGATTAACTGCCAGCCTGGAAATCCTTACCTCAAAATTCCAGCGTACTATCCAGCGTAAATTTAATCTGGAGGAATTGCCAGGCAAATTGCAAAACTGGTATTTACTTTCCTATACTGAGTTTATTACCGAACTGGCAAAAAAGAAAGTTAAACTATCTCTTTCGGAAGAAGCCGAATGGGAAGCTTACTTTTTACAGGAAGCAAAAAAAGCACTTGAGTTTAAATCTGATATCGATAAAACTGATAAGGAAATTGACAGGATGGTATATGACTTGTATGGGTTGACGGAGGAGGAGATAGGGATTGTGGAGGATAAATAATTGAGCTTTTAAAATGCGATACAAACATGCTTGTAAATATTTATAAACTATTTGCCATACCTGCTTTTATTTCATTAATATTGTAGTGTTCAAGCGATTAGAGTATTGTTAATTTGTAGATGTTTGAACTATCATAAGCTCTTTGGATTTAGGCTTTTTACTCGTCTTATACCTGCATAGGCAAATCAATAAATCTGGTACAATGGAATTTTCTGATTTTACAATTAGGTTAATAATAATCTTAATTCCTGGAGCAATCGCAACGCTAATTATTGAATCAATAACAATTCATAAAAGTTGGTCGCACCTTAGATTCACTGTCAGTTCAATAATTTTAGGTGGTACATCATTCGGTATTTTACAGCTTTTGTATTGGGGATTCCAACTTTATCAAAGTAGATGCATTGATATTAAATTTGAAAATTTGCAGACCTGGAAAAGCATCTTCAAGAATGAAAATGCGTTGAATCCAATTGAAATAATTCTAAGCGTACTTATATCTATCGCTCTAAGCTATTGCGTTTCATACATAATACAACATAAGATTCTCTTCAAGATTGCTAAAAGATTTAATGTATCTAGAAAATATGGAGATGATAGTCTCTATTCACATTACTTGAATGCCGATGAGGTCGATTGGGTTTATGTTAGGGATAAAACCAACGGAATGACATACTTAGGACAAGTTGATTCTTGGTCGGAAGATGATTCAAATAAGGAATTGTTACTCAGAAATGTCACTGTATTTAAGTATGAAAACAGCGACGAGCTCTATAAAATAAAACAAATTTATCTCAAATTTCATGAGAGAGATATTATAATCGAATTACCTGAATACTAACTAAAATTTAATTGCTATGGCAGATCGAGATCACAAACCAGCAGTGCCTCTGCATGAAGGTGTTGAAAAAGCGGAATCTAAACCTGTAAGAGATACGCGGCCACCACCACCGCCACCACCACCTGTTAAACAAGATAACATACCGCCATCTCCTAAAAAAGATTAATCTTTTGACGAAATTGGTAGTTTTCATGTTTAAAACCTACACTGCCCGGCTCAGGCAAATCTTTTGCTTGAGCCGGATTATTATCAGTATCCCTGGATGCAAAATCTGTTATCCCGAGACTTTTCTAAGACAAATAATATAAATTTTAAAAACTCATAACGACATGCAAAACGATTCAGTTTATGCTTATCTTCAGGGTTCCAATTATGAAATATTCATGCACAGAGCCTTCAGAACATCCAATCGTTCCAAGCCTGGCATGGATGGATCAACAATGAAAAATCTAATTGATGCTGAAAATGGCGAATCATGGGTTAGACACCTTGGCTCATTTGAGAAACAACTAACTCAAATAAAGTTCTATATGAATAAAGCATTAGATAAATATTTGGACATGAAACTGCCGGTTGAAAATCTTGTAGCTGTAAGCTTAATGAAATTGAGATTAGATCAAGCTAATTCTTCAGCTGTAATAATCAATATAATTGATGAAACAATTGAATTAACGCAGATAGTAAAAAATTATTGATGCTACTTAAATAGGTCTTTCCCTTGTGCCGGAAATCCTGTTTGGGAATTTTACTTTGAGCGAAAATGATATTTATGAATACAGTTAAAATTGGAGATACGTTTGAGAAAAAATCACATGATGTGATTGTAAAGGCTATAGAGAATGGTGAATTGGGTATCTCTGAATCAGCATCAAGAGTATTTCAGAAAAAGGGTTATTATTCTCGTGACAGAGAGAAAGCTATAATATTTGATTTGTCAATTGAAGTATGGCCTACAAATGCAGAAAGGTATACATTGCTGTATTTAATTGAATGTAAAAGTTCAAACTCAAAGAAAGTACCTGTTGATGATATAGAAGAGTTTTATTCCAAAATTATCCAAGTTTCCGGGGTCAATGTTAAAGGAGTCTTGATTTCTGACAATTCATTTCAGGAAGGAGTTGTGACTTTTGCAAAAAACAGAGGCATCATGCTAATTGAAGTTAGCAAAATAGGAGAACATAATATTATCCTACACAGAACCAATCGGGGTATTGATGATATAAAAGACAAGGATATTGATTCAATTTTTGAAAAATTTATAAAAAGGGCTTTTGGGCCCCAAAAAATAGAAGGATTACAAAAACTATCATCAGATCAAATTGAAAATAAGGCAAATATTTTACATAGCGAATATTCAAGAAGCCGAAAACCAATTGTAATAGATGAGTTTATTGAATTTGTAACTCAAAAATATGGACTCAAGATTGATTTAATATGTGATCTGGAGACAATAAACGGGAAAAAGATTTTGGGATATTACTCAGTTAAGGAAAATACAATCTTTCTGGACCAATCACTTTTACTTACGAATCAAACAGCATTTGTACTAGGTCATGAATTAGGCCATTTCTTTTTACATAAAGAATTGACTGTAAATCAGGAATTGTATAATGATTTTGAAGATTCAGAATATGATTTCTTTGCAGACAAGCATATACTTAAAAACGACAAAAACTGGATCGAGTGGCAAGCAAATCGATTTGCGATCTCTTTGTTTTTACCTTCAGATTTGTTCCTTTATCATTTATGTGACTACAGACAAAGTATCGGAATTAGTAGATACTTTCATATTTACTTGGATAACCAAAGGATTAATCAAGATGATTACAGGAAAACCGTTGATCATCTGGCATACCTTTTTGGAATAAGTAAAACAGTCGTCAAGTATAGGATTGACGAATTAAAGATAATTACGCATGCAGAATCCAAGAATGATATTGGAAGTCATATCAGAAGATTTCTGTTAGAATAGATAGAATAATTCGATTTAATAATTTTAGGGATTCTTCTTTGATTCTTACAATACTAATTACAATAATTGAATTACCTGACTTTCTATATTAACCTCTCTGAATTCATCTTTCCACTCAAATTTGAGTTCAATTTTGTCCGGAAAATTATCAACAAGTGCAATTGTAATTTCAATGGACTGTTGCGGCCTGAGATCAATAGGACAAGGATTATTCATTACTTCATACAATTCATTTTCAGGGATAGTAACATTTACTGACCTGGCAATAGATTTGCCTGTGTTACAAATAATTATTCCATTAAGACCATCTCTTTTTTTTAAAACTTTCGCTTCCAGAATTGCACGAAGCGATTCAATTTTCTCTTTCTCAACTTTTTCAATCTGATATGCATTGATAAGCTTTTGCTGTTTTTTAATCTTCCTATCATGATTAAAATAGGTAAAGGCGGATAAAGATAATGCCAGAATTGAAATCACTATTCCTGCTATTTCCATTTTAACGAGGTTATTAAATGACTATTTTTAATTTATAAGTATTTTAAATTTTAGTCTATTTGTGTTTGCAGATCTTTAGGCAAAACAGGAAAAGATAAATCGAAATTTTCCAGATCTGAAAGAAAAATAGTGAGTAAACGCTTTGCGTCAGCCAAATCTGTCCTTTCTGGACGATTTAAATGATTTTGGAGATCACTGTATTTATTTTTGACCTGGATAGATAACTGAGGGATCTGTAATTTCTTTGATTTTATATACAGAAATTTTAAAATTAATAATCCTAAACATGTGATATTGAAATTTTTAAAGTGAATAGTTGAGTCGTAGACTAATGTAGATGCAATACCAATGCATTGATTGCCAATTTCAATCAGTTGTTCATTGTTTTTCTGATCATTACTACCAGGGAAGAATTTTGTTGTTAACGAAAAAATGGTTTGTGCCATTTTTGTAGGTAGTCCACTACGTGTTTCATAAGAAACTAATGAGAGAAAAGAAAATACTTCAAATGCAATTCGTGAATTATTGAATTCGGAGAATTTATTTAATTTTTGAATAATGTAATTTCGATCCATTAGAATACACTCATAGTATTCTTGCTTAATTCTGGTTATCTCCATTAAAACAAGAGCTGATGTGGCAGCTAAAATTAAATCTTCTGAAGTGAGATTTGCTATGGGATTATAAAGCTTTTTTAGTGAATTATTTCTATCATTTTGAATAACTGCGTAATGATGTTCTCGAAATTTGATAATTGCTTTTGGAGTAAGCTTTTTGCGAAGACTTCCTGTTACTGTTGCTTCGTTATGACAATCAAAACATAATAGGGCTAGATTTTCAAATTCATTATTTGAATTATTTCCGTCAATATGATGCATATGGTCGCCACGCTTTTGGTCAACGCAGCAGAGCCTATTTGATTGAAAAAGCACTTCAGCTTCAATGTCTGCAGGAATTTTTATTCTTTTCGTTTTTTGAATACTCATATAATTTTGGTTATTATTTTGCATTAGCTTAATTAATTCTGTTTGACTGACATATATTATTTATAATTATAGCTAGTTTTATAATCGAATTTGCAAACTACATTTCTAAACAATTTACTAAGGATTATCAATTCATAAGTATAACAGGTTTTGATTAATCATTAATCCATCCATCCCTTAAAATCTCTTTTCATTTCATCTTGCATTTCCTTTTTTGACCATTCAATTTTTCGTTCCCAAATTTTTATGTGTTCGGCATAGTCAAGAGGATTAGGTAATGTACTTATCATTTCGATGATGGATTTCAAAAAGTTAATTTCTTCTTCAATTTTTGGGACCCGGCTACCATGTGAAATCCCGCTTTCTTCTAACCAAAGGTGATCAATAAATTCTACATCCTTATTCAGTAGTAGAAACTCTTTTAGAAAACGTAAAATTTGATTTTTGAACCTATATGTAACTACATTTAAAATAATATGGATATGTTGCTCTGATGAATAATTTTTGCGAATGAATTGACTGATGTAATCAAATACTTTTTCCAAATCAGTTCCACCGAATTTTAACCCTTTAAATAAAACATTTGCTTGATGCTCCCAACTGGAATAAATTGGAGCTTTTTTAATTATTATTTCTAATGCTTTATCTAGTATGACTACATATTCCGGTAAGTGCCAAACAAACGAAAGATTTAACTTGTCGAATTTAAATTCGAGAAAACTTATTTCTTTTGTAGTTTCAAGTAAATATTCGATTAAAAAATTATGATCTACTGAAGATATTGCCTCCATTTCATTCCCATTATGATCATAGTAGCCATCCCTTTTTCGTTGTAAATAATAAACCTGTTTGAGCAAACCAATATTGTCAACAAAGTGGTAAATGCACTTTTTGCAAATTTCATGGTCAAATGAAATATCTGAATTCTCAATTTTCGATAAGAGAATCTCAGTAATATAGGTTAAAATATTTTTATGACTTTCTGCTGAAGGTGGCAAAGAAGACTTTAAGTTATTAAACTGCTTGTCAAATTTCAAGATAGTTTCAGGATTATACATATAAAATCTTCCACTAACTGAAAAAATGAAACCAATATACTCTTGTAAAAAGAATTCATCGATGTAATCCGGATCTATAGCATCAAAAAATGTTTGCTTCCAAAATTGCTTTTGTTTATATTCAAATCTATTAAGATGTAGGTATAGCTCCTTTAGATTAACTAATTTTTGGCGGATCGGATAAAAGATAATACTTCCGTAATTTAAATCAAATGAATATTTGCCTAGCATCATCAGTTCAAGCGATCTAAAGTAAAATTTAGACTCGGTTTCAGCAATTATATGAAACAAGTAGTTCAAACTAGTTTCTATCCAATATGAATCATGTGTTTTAGCAGCCGCTTTATAAATTAGATCTAATTGGCCAAAAGTTCCCTCAATAAAGCTAAAATCTTTGCCAGAAATGTAATTTTCAATTTCGGATTTTCGTTTCTGCTCCTGTTCATCATATGTAAGTTTTTCATCATCAAATTCTGAACTGAAAATTTTTGCAATGAGCATGGAATCAGATTTCAAAAACAGAGTCCAATCATTCAATAGTTGAATGTTATGCTCTTTCAATGTTTCGACGTAGGCAAATACTAATTTACAATGGGAGAAATTTTCAGGATCAAGATATTTAAGTATAAAACCAGTAATCAATATTTGTTCTTCTTCATAAACACTTGAATCTATGCTCCCTGAAGTCCAGGCATATTTATGAATGGCTTCAAGAACTTTATCTTCGTTTTCATTGAACAGAGTTATCAGTCTCGATAAAATCTTTTTCCTTAATTCCATTAAAGAATGAGTTTTAATCAAAACAAAATTGTAAATTATCATCTGGCCATTGCCTTTACTTTCTGTTTGATGAAAATCCCATGCAAGTAAAGAAGGTGCAATTGAAAGAAATAATTGGTCTGAAATTGTTTTTTCTCTATCAGTGAAATCATTGCTGTCAAGTATGTCAATCAGGATAGATTGACGTGGATAAGCAAATCTATAATCAAAGCGGTGAAAAGTTAAATTTTCTTTTAAATGTTTTAATGTTTCAGGTATTCTTGAGGGCTGACGAAACATCAATTTAAGTCCTAACCCGATTGCATCTTTTGTGTAAGGAGTATTATGATTCCAAAAATTTAAAAGTAATTTGAAATATTCTGGAGCCCAGACAAAGTCGTTTACCTCATATGTATACTTAATGTCTAGAAGTTCGGTATTCTCTTTAATCAAGTTGTTTATCCAATTTTTAACAAATAATAGTGTATCTACTTCCTTATAAAACCAGAATATTTCAAAAAATTTGTATAGGCCGTTTGTATTTACGTTTAATTTATTTTGAACTTCAGCAATCAAACTTGTTATTCGATCTTTTAACTCTTCGTACCCAAAAGTATTTATCAAATCAATGAGTGTTTTATTGATTTTTGTATCATATTTTTCAATAAATGATACAAGCCAATCAGAATAATTGATAGATGCAGAATTTTCATCGATAAAAGTCTTATAAAATGCATAAGTTGCCAGAACCTGGTCCGACATTTTTGCAGCCTCTTTATAAAACACATCAACTAATTCAGCTTTCTCTAACTCGATAAAAGTTTCCCAAAGGTCATTCCAATTTACCTTAAAATGGATCTTCAACATCTCGTTAACTTCTTCATTACTTCTGTCTAATACACCAAAAAATGAAAGCAATCCAAGGGCTCTGAGGTTGTCTGGCTTTTCTAAGAAGGAAATATCTGTTTTTACTTTCTGAAAATATTGGTCATATAGTAAAAAGACATTTTTGAGAATACTTATATCATCGTTTTGAAGAATGGAAGAAGTTGCCATCAAAGCGATACGACTATTCCCTTTAGATAAGGAAACAATTCTTTCCATAACTAATTGATCCAAAGATATGTTATCAGGTAATGATTTATTTATTATTTCAATTAGTTGTTTATCTTCGAAGGGCTTTATAATAATTTCATTATAAATAGCATTGAATAAGAATTTATCAAGATCTTTTCGGACGTAATCTCTAACCGTAATTATTATTTTGGTTGAGTTTTTATCTCTGCTATTAACAAACTGCAATAAATAATCTAAATTCGGTAAAGACTTGTTTGCGTCATCAAAAAAAATGATGTACTTATTGGTAGGCATAATAAAGGTTGTCAAATCTTCCCATAATGGAACCGGGCTACTCGCAATAACTCTAGGCTCATAATTATATTCGCTTTCAAAAATATGAGCCAAATGAACTGCAAGTTTTGATTTGCCTACACCTTGATTCCCAGTAATAATTAGGATGTCGTTTAACTGTAGAAAATCTCTAGCTTGATTAATTTCATCTTCACGTCCAGCAAAAGGATTGGTTAATGAAGGCTGAAGACCTTTTTCAGTTGTTTTAAGAAAATCAGGTAATGTATACAGTGTCCCTTTTGTTGTTTTTACACCTGGGATATATTTGTCTGCTAATCCAGGATAATAAACCAATCGAAAAGGTATTTCCTGTATTGAATAAATGACTAATTCAGTTTGAGGATTAAATTGCTTGATTTTTTCCTTTAACTCATTATGTTCAGAAGGATTAATTTTTTCAGTGAAAGCTAAAATTATTTTTGATATTTTAGAATTGTCAATTCTTGTGCTCTTTATATCAAAGCAATGCTCAACATCATTTTTAAGTTTTTTAAAGAATGTTTCACCTTTGCTAAGTCTTTCTTGAGTTGTACATTCACAGAATATGTAATTATCTCCATCCTCAAAAAAACTATCGGGACGTCCTTTGCTTGTTTTGTTTTTTCCAATTACTGAACCAGGTGAACCGATAAAGCGATAGCCTTCCAGGTGCAGAAGGTGATTCATCAATTTTTGAAATGTTGCTTGATCAATACTGGATAAGTGCTCTTCAATTATTGTAGTAATCATCTAAACAGGATTTTGGAGAAAAGTGTTAGCATATTTTAACTTCAAATATATGTTGATTTTCTTCATTTTACTACTTGCTTTTAGATTAGTTTTAAACATCTTAATATAGCATTATTACAAAATACAGCTTATAAACTATTTATAAATGTCTTTTTAACAACAGGGATTTTGAAAGTATATAGTTTCTTTAAATGTTTGATTAATTGCTCGTTTGTTAAAGATTTTTCAATATCGTCTAATACAAGAATTCAAGCTTCTTTATGCTCGTTAATGAAGTTGTAATTTAATTTGAATTTAATAAGTTCTTTTTACAGTTAAATGGGTCATTAATCTAATATGGTGTTGAAAATTTCAATTTTTTTTTAAACAATACTTTAAGTCCATTTTTTGTTGAAAGATATTTATACACGATTGGATTCTCATGCCCGATCTGATTTATATCAATAAAGTTCATCTTGCGACAATAAATTAAGAATTCCTGATGCTAAATGAAAGTGTAAAAATTATTCCAATACATTTTCGAAACTGAATTTAAATTTTTAAATATAGACTTTAAAAATGACCTATAGAAACTGAAGTGCTCCATGCCTTTTATCAAAGCTTTTCAAGAATCACAGCCCTGATCAATTTAAAAGCGGTATCCGGATTATACTCTGTATTAATCCTCAAGAGTCCCAGGATATCTTTACGGAATTCCAGATCGTTCATTTTGTTTTCCATATTGCTGATAAAGTCATCACGCCGGATGGTTCGCCCTTCACTTTTCATGTATTCCTGATACGTTTTTATTATTAAGGCTATATCGGGATTGAGATTTGTGAGAGCATACCAAAGATCGAAGAGATCGCGGCCTTTGCGACGTTGATATAGTGCCCGGAGTTTTGTAGCCAGCAGTTCTTCAATTTTGTAAGTGCGGATATTGGCCTGCCCTGTAAACCACGAATTGCTGATGTTCACTGGCATTTGATGATAACCCAGTACTGAAAAATGTTCACGGCAATTGATTTCAATTTTCAATTTCATTTTACGAACCGGTTCTGTTTCTGTGAGGTAGCGGTAATTCATTGTGGTCATGGAATCGCCCCTATCCACAGTGATTTTGCCATCAATGAAAGATAAAACTTTACGGAAGCGGGAAAGAACATCTCCAATCGGGGCCGGTGTTACCTGCACCAGGTCAATATCTTCGGAATACCTCACTTGTGGATGAAGCCATAATTTATGCAAAGCTGTTCCTCCGCGGAATGCAAGCTGTTCGGCCAGGAACTCGTCCTGATAGATAGCAATCAAAGCACGTTCGATAATAAGATCCTGTTCGACCTGTGCATCATCCGGCCATTGGGCATTTTCCTTCCATTCGGTAATATAATTGCGTGGTATCATATGTCGCTTTCAACCTCCATATTTTTAATCAGTTTCCAGCGTTGGGAAACTTCCCCTTTTCGCTCTTTGCTTGTGGATAACGGAACCGGATGAATTTTTCGATCTGCTAACGCTTTTTCGACAGCGGCAGCCAGTTTTTCATTACCTAATTCAATGTCCAGCAGATATCCTAGGCGCTGTATTGCAGCAGTAACCGGAAAACGTTTTGCAGTTTGTAACAAAACCGAAGGCTTCATTTCTTCAGCAAGCTCGCTAATAACGGCAGTTGCCCGATTGATAACCATCCAATTATTAAATAAAAGCAAATCAAGAGCGGTTAATTCCGGGGAAGAAACGTTAATATAACCGGCTTCGGTTTTTTTCTGGATGATATCGCTAACATCCCAGGAGTTTTTTACAAGGAAATTTATAGCAATCTTTCCAGTACTAATCTTACGCAATGCAGGTGGCCTGGTAATAATAAATGATTCCATAGGTTGCTGATGCGAAGATCCATGAAGAGCAGCCGCAGAAAGCAACCCTATATAATAAGGCTTTCCAAGCCATTTCATCATCTGATCGATGAAGAAATACAAAGGGAGAATTCCCGAAGAAGCATACTCAGGCGGGATAACCACAAAGAAACCTTGCCGAACCTGTGCAATCTGGCCTTTTGATTTTAATCGGAAAAGGCTTTGGTTGATAGCATTTTCAGATATTGAGAATTTTGATCGCAGTTCATCCAGTGTGAAGGCATAGCGGCCTTTCCCTCTTATTTTAAAGAGGTATTCCTGAATATTGGAAGCTGAAGCATGATCTATTTCCATATTTGTGCGTAATTGCGTAATACTACGTTTTTCGTAATAATACGCAAATGTAAACATTTTATTGTTGCGTTACTTAAAAGGATAAAATTAATGTACAAACCAGAGGTGATAAACCAAATTATAAAACAGGGTAGGCAGGGTAGACACTTTTGGGCAAAAGGTTTTCGAAATTTCATAAAAAAGCTTCTGAATCAATAGAAAGATGGGCAAAAGCGAAGGAAAAATAATGAATTTTCTGCGCACTAATTTTTTCTTCTGTTTCGCTTGATGCAGTCTGGTTATAGAAAGAATTTTAAAAATAGTTATTTTTTTTAGTGAGAATTTGCCTACCCTGCCTACCCTGTACCTTACTCCAGCCCTTTTGGAAGGAGTTACCCACTATATATTTTTAATAATTACTTAATTTTCTTGAATTATAAGTAAAATATTCAGACATCGATCTGAATGAGAGAATGGCTCTCAATCTTGATTAAGAAATGTTGACCGGAAATGCATTTTGACATATGGATTTAGACTGTGTCAAAATGACAGATAATGACAGATTATTTTAGAAAACCTAACGTAGTGAATAATTAAGGCATACTTCCTCATATTTAAAAAGATAGTTTATTGAATAGCATATTAAAATGTTGTATACAATATTACTCAAATCAAACATAATTTGAGCAAAGTACAATCAACTGTGTTTACATATACATATATATCATGTGTCAGATTGTCACGTATTGATTAAAATATACAGATGTGTTTAAGTAATTGAATTCTGGCATAAGAGTTGAATTAAGTTCACTGAGGCAAAACTATTCTGTCGTGAAGCGAATGGTAAAGTGTTAATAAAAAAGGAATTGCGTATGACGTAGATTTACAAAAAAACAATGTACAAACTCTCAGCAGAAATAAATGCAAATGCAGTGAGAAATGTAAAAGAAAAACCAAACATTAGAAATCAGGTTGGAAATATCAATTGATGTAGAAAATAAACTAAAAACAAACTAAAAATATTAAAAAATGAATAATCCAAAATTTCAAGTTTTCAAAAGTAATGCAAATGCTCAGTATTATTACAAATTACGAGCAACTAATGGTGAAGTAATTTTAAGTGGTGAAGGTTATACCACCAAGCAAAACTGCCTAAATGGAATTACATCAGTAAAAGCCCATGCTCCTTATGACCAGTACTATGACAGGAAAGATGGTTATAATAATTACACCTTTAATCTTAAAGCTAGAAATAGTGAAATTATTGGTAGAAGTGAGAACTATACAACACGGGTGAATCGTGAAAATGGAATTGCTGCCGTAAAAAAGGATGCTCCTATTGCTCCAATTGAAGATTTAACTTAATCTGTTAAACTACAAGGATTAAGTAAAGCAGTCATTTCTTTTTATAAAAGAGTAATACACCAAATTATAAGCAGGGTAGGCAGGGTAGGCACTTTGGGGCAAAAGATTTTCGAATTTTACAAAAAAGCTTCTGAATCGCTAGAGGGACGGACAAAAGCGAAGAAAAAAATAAGATTTTTTTTTGTAGACTATTATTAACATCTGTATCGCCTGAAGCTGTAGGATTGTAGAAGGAATTTTCAAAAAAGTTATTTTTTTAGTGAGAATTTGCCTACCCTGCCTACCCTCTACCTCACTTCTTTCCATTCTAGTGTTAAGAAAGTGAGTCGTTGAATGGCAAATCTACCTGTATTTCAATAGGTTGGGCTGGTGAATTAGCTTCAGTTTTAGAGGCATTTCCCGAAAATTCTTCAATCATAGAGCGATTCCTAGATTCGACCTCTTCCCACTGAAGTTCATGGAGAGCATAAAGCAATTTGCCATTAGATTTAAACCGATGATAGTTGTTTTTGATAAGAGCTTTTCCAAGTTTGTTAACTGAACTATCGGAAACATTAATTTTAGCTTTATCAGCCAGTTTTGCCAGAATTTGTGATGCTGTCAGGAATACGTTTGCTTGCTCTTTTGTGCAAGACTCAAACCAGGTCAACAATAATTCTTCTTCAGGGGACCGAAGCTGGTACTGCTCATTGTTCTGGTTAATGGCTCCAATTTCATCCCGGTTGAACCAAAAGCGGAAACCGGACTTAAAAAGATGTAAAGCCTGGGAGTAAACATCGTTAAGAGATACTTTGTGGTCGTATTGAATATCAGTAACTTCGAAGGAAAGGAATCGACGGGAACCGGTTGTGTCGTTGAGAAATTGGGCAGTGTTTACACTACCGGCGAAGCTGGCACAACGTGGAAGTGTTTCGTTGTTATGTCCGTATGCCCGACGGATCCGGATATGAGTTTTAGTGATCAGCTCTTTTAAGCTGCCAATCTCACTTCGGTTCAGGTTTTCAAGCTCATCGAGATTTATTAACATGCATTCGGAAAGATGGATCAAGGTATCCTTGTTGTTGGGATTAATGGTTCCTGAGAAAAGGTACTGCTTTAATTCTATTGGAATAAGATTTTCCATCCAGGTTGTTTTACCAACACCTTGCTTGCCGGAAAAGACGATTACTGTTTGGTTGATGGTGTGTTCGTCAAGGACACAACCAACCATTGCAACTAACCATTTTTTGAAGCAGGTGTGCCAGAGTTCCTGATGGGTGGTTGTGATGGTATCGGCAAGAAGGGCAATGTGATCGGTTTGTTCATCCCAGAAAGGAAGGCTTTCAAAGTATGTTGTGAAGGGATTAAAGAGTTCGCAAAAGTCAGAATACAATAAATTCCGTAATCCGGACATATTGGTTTTGACTTTGTTTTTAAGCAGTTCACGAAGCATTGAGTTTTCGATATAGTCGTTCACCTGGTGCCAGACTTTTTTAGTTATGAAACGATATTCAAGACGGCCAGTTATGGTATTGTTGCGGAAACGGTATTTGAGGAGAAGGAAGTTTTCTACTCGGTCGATGGCGGGGATACGTTTTTTAGGTGCTTCGTCTTCGGTATTTTCCTCTGTGGCAGCTGGAATAACCTCACCTCCCGGCCTCCTCTCCTGGAGGAGAGGAGATGACTCTGCTTCACTTTTTATGCCATGTTCAGATCTATTTTTATAGGCACTATTTACAGCCGCCATAACTTCTTTCTCATCGAAGTTATAATCGGCCAGGATAAAGCCAAGAGCTGCAGCGAACTGCACTCCACTTCTATTCAGATTGCAAGCCAGCTGATGAACAAAGTTATTGCGGCTGCCTGTGGTGAAAGATTCATTGTGTTCAGTGAGTTTGATGGAGTCGTGGTATATTTTCAGGTAATCTTGCTGTGGAATTACTGTAGGCTTGACTTCACCATCTGGCTCTATTTTCCCGTCAAGCGGGGACTGGTTCTGAGTGTTAGGGCGTGAATCTTCGTTTGAACTCTTACTTGAAAGAGTATTTGTGAAAACTTGTGCATTAGGATTATGGTAAAGATCCGGATCAACGGACATGAAACAGAGCCGGGTGTAATCCTTACCAGATTTGTCGATAGGCAAACCGGTGAGTGATTCGTAGTAAGACTGAACAAGCAAAAAAGTATTCTTGTGCGTTGATGGTGTAGCCTGTGTTTGAACAAAAACCTTGAGGCCGTTTCCTGAAGGGCTGATGAAAACTGCCATGGTAAATTGATCGTCCATGACCGATTCACGGCATTTTTTCAATTGTTCCGGACTGAGTTTGTCGAAGTCCAGTACAATGATGCCGGAATACTTTTTAAGAGTTTCCTGGTTGCGGCCACCTTCGAATTGACCGGAAGGTGTGAAAGCCAGTAATCCCTTCTTGGCTTTCTCGTACGATTCAAGCTTTTGCTCCTGCAGACACTTCCGGATATAAGTGACTGGTCCGCGGTACTTGCCGCTTTTGATATCAGTGAGTATATCGACGAAGGGCTTATTCTCGGTTATGTTGGTAAAGTTTTGGAATATGGAGAGGTTCATGGAAATCAGGTGTTAGGGATTCGGTGTTAGGAATTAAAATACCTGAGAGTAAAAAAAATTGAGGGTTAGAAAAACGGAAACCGCCAGGTAGAAAGTTGGCAGACATTCTACTCCGACGGTCAGGGTCCGTAATCATCTAAATAATTTGATTGAATAGCTCATCTGGCAGCAGGCTTCTTCGAAATCCTGCTATTCAGACGAATTGTACTTTTACTTGCAAAGGCATTGTTATAATGCTTTTTGAGAAACATTTCAATATCAGCCTGGGTGTAATAAATCTTGGCTCCTACCTGAGAAAATGAGATTTTACCTTCATCGCGCCAACGTTGTGCAGTGCGGGAGGCGATTTTCATTGTAGAGATGAAATCATCATTGTCGATAATCAGGTCCCTGATGCTTTTGGATGATGGTTGCAGGCGAAGATTGATTTCTTCAATTTTGTCCATGAGTTTCTGGTACTGTTCTGGTGTCATGAAAATTGCTTCCATAGCTTTTTTTGTTAAAAGATTAGGAAGCAAAAGAAAATAAGAAAAAAAAGTCTGAAGGTCTAAAAATGGTCTAATTAGACCATTTTTGTGGCTAACTCTCTGTATATCAATAATAATATTTATTTATTTGGAGAAATACACCTTAATTGTTCCGTTCTAGGAACTCACTTTATCCATAACATTTGTGATAATTTAGATAAGTACCTTAACTAATAGAGAAATATCTATGTGTAATATATTTATACTCTGCAATTTGAGCAAATACTAAGATAATTTTAATATTAATGTCAAGCATAATGAAACTAAAACAGTCTGAATAGACCTTTTTTGTAACAAATTTATTGACATTACTCTTTAATATTATTAATTTTATATCGTTTGTGAGATTTTGGCCTTTTATCAGGACGATTAGGATCGAGAATGGTCATGACTGTAGGGCGAGAAATTGGATTTCCCTCTTTATCGAGGATGTGTTGGCATAGAATATCAGCCAGGTCAGATACTGTTATGGATAGTAATGGGCTCGTACCGACTTTTAGTTCGTTGGTCAGCTGATATATCATATCCAGAAACGCATTGGTATTAAAGTTAATCTTTCCTTTTGGATTGATTGTAGAAGATTGCTTTTTAGCTGATTTTTTTTCTTTTACCTTTTGGAGCAGCCCTTCTTCATCAACCAAATTGTTGATTTCAAGTTTACATTGCTTATCGAATTTTTGTTTAAAAGTAGCTACCCATTCAGGAGGATGTTGACGATAATTCTTGATCTGAGTCTTTAGATAAAGTATTTTCTCTTCAGCTGTCTCCATCAACTTAATATTATCCATGACATCTTCAAAACAGTAAACCCTATCTCCACTATATCCATTTAATGAACTTTTCAGTTTCTGTTCCCTGGCATATTGCATGGCTGTAACCTTGAGCTCGTGGCGCTTTGAAATAATTTCAGAACCCCATTTAATTTGCCGAAATTTCTGGCCATCATCGTTGAACCAAATCTGATTTAATCTTAAAAGCTTTTCCAGAGAATTTAACCAGGATATTGGACTTTTAAGGATTTCGCAATGATGGTCTAGAAAATCTACAATTTCAGAAAGACCAATTGTTAAGACCTTTCTGAAAATTGCCAGGCAATATGCATTCGAAGAAATTTCACCTTCGAGGATAATATCCAAAACTGTAGTGTTAGCCTGATTGGGCTTCACAAAGTTGTACTCCGGAAAGTGAACCGTATTGATGTTGTCGGGATGTAAGTCCATAGCGCGTTAACAATAGCGTGTTAAAACTTTGTAGGGTAAAGGATGTATTAAGCATTAAATAGGATCATTATAGATTAGAGTTTTTCAAATATTAATATAAAATGAAAAACACGCTTGAACAACTCGTTGACCAGAAAAATATAACATTGTGAAAGTAAAAAGAAGTATTGCCAAGACTAAAAATGACATTAAAAGAATGATATTAACGCCAACCAGATCTAAAAAATTGTTAAATTGTGTTAATATATTTGAAGCATTTTGCAGGATAAGAATTTAGGAGAATTTTAAGTGACAAGAGTTGTATTAGGGATTTCTTCCGAAGCTTGGGTTTTGTCATCCGTTTTCTTAATATTGAATACCTGCATCGCTTTATTGAGCTCTTCATTTATGATCTTGGCATAAATCTGAGTTTCAGAAATATCGGCATGGCCGAGAATTTTTGAAACCTTGTCGATGCTGATTCCCTTAGTAAGTGCCCTGGTTGCCCAAGTATGGCGGCTTATATGGAAACTTACTTTTTTAGTAATTCCGGCATCTGATGCAAGCAACTTCAGATTCTTATTAATATAGGCCGTGGCTGACGAAATCTCATTATCCATCACAATGATATCATCACGTTTAAGATCATTACTCAACATCGGAAAGATATAATCTGTTGGCGTTGTTTGATTCGTCTTGTATTTACTAATTATCTCAATTGCCTTATCCGGAAGTAGGAATGAAAGCTGGGCTTTTGTTTTCTGGACTGAAACATGGATGTTTTCCCCATCAAAATTAGCCCAGGTTAATTTTAACACATCAGATACCCTGAGGCCACCAGCATAAGAAGCAAAAACAAACATATCCTTGTGCAATTCAAGACGGGTACCAGGCTTAGTTTTGACTTTTTCGAATGCTGCCAATTCATCTTCGCTGAGGTACTCCCGATGAGTTTTCTCGGTCTTTAATTTGTACTTATTGAAAGGTATTTCTTTGTGTTCAATCAAATCCATACGATAAGCATCATTGAAAAGCTTTCGGATAAACTTCATATCCTTATTGATTGTATTGACTTTATTTTTGAGTTCCACCTGGCAGTCAATTTCATATCTTGTCAGGAATTCAACATCAATATCCTGGAAGTTCAAGGGCTTTTCTTCTACGAAGTCTTTAATCTTTTTGATTATGGATTTATTCTTGTCATAGGTACCTACCTGTCCAGCCCGGAGGTATGCTTCGCATGCTTCATCAGCAAACTTGAAAAAGTTTGTTGGTTCAGGTCCATAAATCAAGTTTTTCAGATCTTTAACCGTTAGCGACTTTATTTTGGTTTCGCCATCTAGAACTCCTGCTTCCAAATCATCCTTCTGCTTATAGATATATTTATTCAGGCGCTGCCAGTTGGGACATCCTTTCTTAATTAAAGCCTTTTTTGGATCCCAGAACTTGGGATCTACTTTAACATGTGTCGGGATCTTTTTATATTTCCTATCTTTGATGATGCAAAGATTGATTGGAGCTTCACCTTTTTTATTGATGCGATCCGTTCTTAGAATTACTGTAACCGTTGCCATAGCTATGTTTTTTATTGATTGTATAAAGGTACAAAATAATGTAATACTGGGGAAACATAGTGGGAAACATTTTTGTAAAACTCTGAATTTTTGTGGCTTCAGTTGGCTTAGCCAAAATTCTATGTATTTGATATACAATTACATAAAAGACTATAACGGTAAAAGACAGACATAATTGTGATCCTATCGGGGTCACCGGTTCATCAGTTAACCACTTATCAGTTAAATACTTATAAGTGGTTTTTCTTTTTTACATTCAAATTTACATCTACTTATATAGTATTTTAACGGTATATAACTGCTTTTATTGATTGAACAATGAAAACATGCCAATTGTTTCCCAAATAATAGTATAATACATTGTATTCCAATACAGGCTGGCAGAAATTGAAGGAATAGTCTTAACAAATAAAAGGAAAGTCATCAGCATAAAAGAATGCGACAATGGAACACGACAAAAGTGACAACAAGTCAATTCAAAGTACATTTTCTCAGACTTACTTCCACAGCACAAAAGCTGATCTGAAACTTGGCGACTTTATTGAAGTTGGTCTAAACTCAAATTACGGACAAAGAAAAAATGCTAAATATATTTACCTGACAGCAACACTGGATGCCGCTATTTGGGGTGCTGAACTTGCTTTAGGGAAAGGTGATGAAAGAATTTATTTAGTAGAACCAACAGGAACTATTGAGGACGACCCAAATTTAACAGACAAAAAATTCCCGGGTAATCCAACAAAATCCTATCGTTCGAAATTTCCCTTTAAAGTTGTTGGAGAAGTTACCATTTGGCAAGGGCACGCACCAGAACTTGTAAAGGCCATGAATGACGGACTTGAAAAGCTTAGGGAACAAGGGATTGAAGCAATTGAAGACTAATCCAAATGAAAATCAGCTTCGGAAAAGGAAAAACACTAACACGTTGTGAAACATGGTAAAGTTGGCTGAAAATAAAATCAGACTGATAATAACTAATATAAAAACGATCATTTTGCAGTGTCTGACTTCTTACCAGCAATGTTAAACGAACTTAATCGCAACAGAAATGAATATAGAAATACAATCATATAATGACAAACAAATCCCCTTAGACAAGAGTATTTGCGATCAACTGGCTAAGATCATTGACAGTGAACTTACCACAGCAGAAAGTAAAATGTGGCACGCTCATCCTGTCTGGTTTTTGGACAGGAACCCGATTGTTGGTTACAGCAAACAAAAAGCTGGCATCAGACTTATGTTTTGGAGCGGAGCTGACTTTGACGAAGAACTTTTAAATGTTAGAGGAACGAAATTTAAAGATGCTTCTGTCTTTTACAACAATGTTTCGGACATAAAATCAGAAGGTTTGGAACGCTGTCTGCAAAAATCAAAGGACATTCAATGGGATTATAAGAACATCGTTAAAAGAAAAGGACAATTAGTAAAGCTAAAATAGTATGAAAGAAACTCCTGAACACAATGAACGTATTGCAAAAATGACATTTGCTTTGGTTTATCCACTTTACATCACAAAAATTGAGAGTAAAGGCCGTACTAAAAAGGAATTGCATCAGGTTATAGAGTGGCTGACAGGTTTTGATGAGAAAAGAATGCAGGAACTAATTGATGAGAAAGTAACTTTTGAAAAATTCTTTGCGAATGCAACATTAAATCCTAATGCTCAACTGATAACAGGAGTTATTTGTGGCTTTCGGATAGAAGAAATTGAAAATCCTGTAACAAAACAAGTAAGGTATTTAGACAAGTTGGTGGATGAACTGGCAAAAGGGAAAAAGATGGAGAAAATTTTACGGAGTTAGCTGACATTGAATATTAAAATAAATTCACCCTAATAGAAAACTTTAAAGACTTGGAAAAATTGACATCAATAGGCAAAAAAGCGCTTGTCCAACCTTTCCCATTTGCGAAAAAGAGCGTAAACCCCTCACCTATCATAGAATTGACAGAGGTACATTACATTAAACCACTTAATCAAACAATAAACCATAAATAAATCTGCAGTATGACAACACAACCAAAGAACCCATTTACCTGGATCGAAATTTATGTTGAAGATATGAGCAAGGCTCAAAAATTCTACGAAACCGTTTTACAAATCAACATGGTTCCTATGCAAACACCGGGTGAATCCGGTGATTTAGAAATGCTGAGCTTTCCTTGGGCTGAAGGTGAAACCAATATCAGTGGAGCACTTTGCAAATCAAGCGAAATGAAACCTGGTACTGGTGGAACGCTGGCGTATTTTACCTGTGATGATTGTGCGGCTGAAACTTCGAGAGTTGAGGATGCCGGAGGACAAGTATTACAGCAAAAATTCCAGATTGGCGAGCACGGATTCTGCTCTATTGTGATGGATACAGAAGGCAATGCAATTGGCTTACATTCAATGAAATAACATCATCAAAAGAAAATAAAATCATACTCACACCAGCACTTTCCTGAAAGTGCTGGTGTGATTGTTAAATGAAGCTTTGTACAGCTATAAAGTTTGTGCCTGGGTAAGAAATAAAATATTGATCCCGACCGGGAATGGTGATAAATTTTTATAACCTCCACCAAATAAAACTATCTATCTATAGCTTTGCCGTTCTATTTCAATAAAAGTTGCTTTTTACCACAATGAGTTGCTGAAAAACAACTATAAGTAGTGGTTTTACAACTATAAGTATTCGTTTATTTTTGATTCCGGGCTTGCATCGAAATACCTTTGCTGCATCAAAAATTTAAAAAACTGTACCCATGTCAGGAACAAAGAAAATTGGCAACAAAATTACCGAAGCACGCAAGAAAGCAAATATTTCGCAGGCACAGCTTGCTGATCGTTTATTTATCAGTCCGCAGGCTGTCGGGAAGTGGGAACGCGGCGAATCAATGCCCGACATCATTACATTTAACCGCATTGCTGAAATGCTGGGTGTTGACCTCAACTATTTTTCCGATAACTTCCAATCTGCAACCACCGTAAAATTAATTGATGAAACTCTGGCAAAGCAATCTCCGGATCGGCAGACTGAAACTCAGATCCTTCCTGTTGCCCCGGCAGGCAATAAAATCAGTTGGGATATGTCGCTCGGGAACTGGGTTGACGCTGACTTTTCCGGGTTGAAAAACCTGAATGAAAAATTCGGTTCATCCAATATGCAGCGCTGCAAGTTTATAGGTTCCGATTTGCCGGGGCTTATCCTGAAAAGCAATAACATCGATAGCTGCGATTTTTCAGGGTCTGACATCAGCAACAGCCGCATTGAGAATTCTCACTTAAACAAAAATAGTTTCTGGGATTGTTCGCTGAAGGAAACCCTATTTACAAGAACACATATAAATGCCTGCGATTTCGTTGGCAGCAATTTTACAGGATCCACATTTTCGGAAAGCTATATCTTCGGCTGCGATTTAAGCGGTGTCGATTTTACCTGAGTTGTGATTAAATCCGAAGGTTTGTCAGGAGTGGTGGCTAAAACTGGCGAAGCAGGTAAAAACACAATTGCAAATGTGGTTTGGAACCGCACCTCGTTCGTTGACGCGCAGATTACTGATTTGGTTTTCGGCGGCACATTGAAGGATTGCTATTTCGAAAACTGTTCATTTACCAGGGTAACATTTCAGAATGCAACGCTTATCAATACATTCTTTAAAAATAACAAAAAGCTGAAACGAATCCGGTTTATCGACTGCAAAACCGACCGGATTACCTACGAATTCCTGAAACAAGGGAAAGCAGATTTAGGTGGGATTATGATAATGGATTAGCAGAAGGACCACTATTTATTATTTCAGACTGAACCCCTTTAGCCAGGACTTTCCCGCAACTCAAATACCTAAAATTACTATGCATTCACCAGTTTCTCAATCTCAAATTTCTTCATATGCATAAAGGCATTGATAACGCGGTCAGATTTTGATGGATCATTCATTAAAGTTGCCAGAATTTCCGGCACTATCTGCCACCACACATCGAACTTGTCTCTGAGCCAGCCGCATTGTCCTTCAATTCCGCCTTCAGTAAGCCTGCTCCAGTAATAGTCAATTTCTTCCTGTGTACGGCAGCTTACGGTGAATGAAACAGCTTCGTTGAAAGTATATTCATGCACACCGGGGCCGTCCATTGCAATGATACTGTAATTGTTCAGCCTGAATTCGGAATAAAGCACCTTGCCTTTGTTTGGGTCATTGTCCTCGTAATGTATCAGCAAATCTTTGGAAGAATTAGCGAATACAGAACTGTAAAAATTAATGGCTTCTTCAGCCCTGCCAAACTGATCGCCGGTAAATAACATGGCAGGTGTAATGGTAAGTTTGGAGTCATCACTATCCTGAATGGAAATCTGCCAGGTAAACCCAAATTTATCCTCAAGCCAGCCGTATCTTTCGCTCCAGGGGTATTTATCAATGGGAATCAGTTCCTTTCCACCTTCGATAAGTTTGTTCCACACCGAGTTGGTTTCTTCAAGAGTTTCGCAATACACAAAAAGTGAAATAGATGGATTGAATTTAAACATAGGTCCGCCATTTAAGCCCATTATCTGTTTTCCGTTAAGCATAAATGTGACCACAAGCGGATTATCGTCAACTATTTTTGAATTTTGAAAAACGGAACAGTAAAATCCCGAGGCTTGCTTTGCATTTCCATCGAACCAAAGGCAAGGATATAGGGTATTGTTCATGATTTATAATTTTAAACTAATTACAGCTGATCGTCAAAATTATGCAACTATTATTGAGAAGTTATTTCGCAGGTTCCATTAAATTACAATTTCTCTGCACAGTTAAACATCCACTGCACGCCAAATTTATCTTTACAACTTCCGTAATAATCGCCCCAAAACATATCCTGCAGCTCCTGTTCCACCTTGCCTCCAGCCGAAAGTGCATCGAAAAGACGTTTGGTTTCAGTCCGGGTGTCAGGTTCGAGGTTGATGTAAACATTATTCCCGGAATGTACCCTGAAACCCATTGATTCAGGCGCATCTGTTCCCATTAAATGGTGATCGCCAAGGATGGGCAATACAATATGCATGACCAGGTTTTTATCTTCTTCCGCCATAGGAGGCATATCGGGTGAAGGAGGGATATCGCCGAAACGCGAAATACCGCCTATAAATTCGCCGCCGAACACCGATTTGTAAAAGTTAAATGCTTCTTCGGTTTGGTTCGGGAAATTAAGGTATGTGCTTACTTTTGCCATTTTTTTTGATTTGGGTGGAATAATAAAATTTTCTACTTCTTTTCTGAAGCCTCTACATAATTTTTAAAACTATCCAGAATTGCCTGCCAGCCCGATTGCTGCAATTCGACAGTATTTTCCTGCTCGGCTTCAAATACTTCGATGATTTTGGTTTTATTACCATCCGATTCAAAACGCACCTCTACTTTTCTGTTGTCGTCAAGAATATATTCAATAAGAGTAAATGGTTCTACCTTGCTGTATTTTCCCGAAAAGTCGAAGCCCATGCTTCCATCGCGGGCTTCCATACGTGTGACAAATTTCCCACCTGGCCGGAGATCATTTTCGGCTCGTGGTGTGTGCCAATCGGGTGATGCATTATTCCAGTGAACGATATGTTTGGGATTGGTCCAGTATTCCCAAACCTTTTGAACCGGAGCGTCAATTATGGCTGTTACGGTGATTGCTATATTTGGAGTTTTTGTTGTCATAATAATGATATTAGATGGTTATTGCGATCAAGATTCTAAAAAAAATGAAACCGGACTGAACTGTTGGCAAGGTTGAAGATTTCTGTCTGGCAGCTGGCATATCAGTATGCCTGATAAACTTAGAATTACGATTTTTAGTAACAATTTATATTGGTGAAATGTTTGATAAATAATCAACAGAGTTTTAAGGAATGTTGTGCTTGGGATCAATAGTATTGTATAATTCAGATCCTTTTAAAAATCCCCCGCCCTTCGGGCACCCCCTTTGAAAAAAAGGGGGACGAGGCGAGACGGTTTTGGGATGGAAACATTTTTTTGGTTAATTTACAATTAACCGTGATCATGATAAAAAGGAAAAGTGATCGTCCTCCTTTTTTTTCGAAGGGGATTAAGAGAGGGATACACTGCGACCAAAGCAATTTCGTAACTAAACTAACTCAATATTGAGTTCCATAATTCTCCTTATTATAAAACCTACAGTTGATATCTTTGTTGTTTATTAAAACAACACTTTGAATACTCAAAATACAAAAAGCGTATATGCTGTTACCGGCATGATGTGTGCCGTATGTGCCGGCAGTGTCGAAAGTATGCTTTCATCCATTCCCGGGGTAAGCAGTGCTTCGGTAAATTATGCCGGGGCAAATGTTTTTGTCAGCTATGATCCTGATGTTGCTACTCCTGCCGACTTTGTTAAAGCGGTGGAATCTATAGGCTACGGCCTAATTATTGAAGAAGATGACCTGAATGAAAAACTTGCTGACATAGAACAAAAACATTTCAAAGAACTGAAAAAGAAACTATTGGTGGCAGTTATTTTCTCGGTTCCGGTTTTTGTATTATCTATGTTTCATCTTTTTCACTTCGATTATACAAACTGGTTATTACTTGCATTGTCGTTGCCGGTTATCATTTTTCCCGGCTCCGAATTTTACATAAATGCCTGGAAACAGGCAAAGCACCGCATGGTAAATATGGACACGCTGGTTGCCTTAAGTACCGGCTTTGCCTTTATTTTCAGCACTGTAAACACCCTGTTTCCCCAGATTTTTCTTCGTTCGGGCTTGCAACCTCATGTGTATTTCGAATCGGCAACGGTAATTATTACCTTTATTCTTGCCGGTAAATTTCTCGAAGAACGATCAAAAAGCAAAGCTTCGTCAGTAATACGCAACCTGATGAACCTGCAACCGAAAACATTGACCGTGAAGCGCGACGGTAAAGAAATGGAGTTACCACTGTCAATGGTATTACCCGGCGACCTGGTAATGGTGCGACCCGGCGACAGGATTCCGGTTGACGGTATTGTTGAAAGCGGCGATTCGTATATTGATGAAAGTATGATTTCGGGTGAACCGTTGCCTGTTTTTAAAAACAATGGAGCAAATGTTTTCGCCGGAACACTGAACAGCAGCGGCAACCTGGTAATCATAGCTTCAAAAACAGGTAAAAACACCTTGCTGGCAGGGATAATTTCCCTGGTTCAGGAAGCGCAGTCGGGGAAACCGCCTATTCAGAAACTTGCCGATAAAATTGCATCCGTGTTCGTACCGGTTGTACTGGCAATTTCGGCTGTCACATTCCTCGTTTGGTGGGCGTTGGGCCCCGAGCCATCCATTACTTTTGCTTTTCTTACTACCATTAGCGTTTTGATTATTGCCTGTCCCTGTGCTCTCGGGCTGGCCACTCCAACTGCACTTATGGCTGGCATCGGCAGAGGAGCTGAACTCGGAATCCTGATCCGGAATCCTGAAAGTTTGGAAATAGCTTGTAAAATTAATGCTGTGATATTCGACAAAACAGGAACATTGACAACAGGAAAACCGGAAGTAACTAAAAGCACATGGTTTAAAAAAGATGATATCTCGGAACAGCTTTTATATTCGCTCGAAAAACGATCGGCTCATCCGCTTGCCTACGCCATAGCTTCCCTTTTCGAAAACACGGAGATGTTGCCTGTTGATAATTTTGAAGATTTTCCCGGCAAAGGAATCAGCGCTATATACAAGGATTACTCATGCCTGGTTGGTAACCGATCTTTTTTGGAAGAAAACGGCATTTCTATTCCTGCAGAAGCGGACGCCGGCAGTTCGGTATTTTTTGCAGTTAATAACGAAACTTTTGCCGCCTTCAGTGTTGAAGATACAATGCGAAACACTGCTGCCGAAGCAGTTAATGCTCTGCGTAAAGAAGGAATTGAAGTATTTATGCTCACCGGTGATAAGGAATCAGCTGCCGCTGAAATGGCTGCAAAAGCCGGAATTAAAAATTATTTTGCCGGCGTACTCCCCGCTGATAAAAACCGCTTCGTTTCGGACCTGCGTAAGAAAGGATTCAAGGTAGCGATGGTAGGCGATGGTATTAATGATTCGGCTGCTCTTGCCGAGGCTGACCTGGGTATTGCTATGGCAACCGGTTCGGATATCGCACTTGGAAGTGCCGGTATTATATTGATGCATGGCGATCTTAGGGCAGTAGCACAATCAATACGATTATCAAAAGATACCGTGAAGATTATCAGGCAGAATTTCTTCTGGGCATTTTTCTATAACATAATCGCCATACCGGTTGCTGCAGGATTACTATATCCTTTTACAGGTTTTTTACTCAGCCCCATGATTGCCGGCGCTGCTATGGCGATGAGTTCGGTAACTGTTGTACTCAATAGTTTGCGACTGAAACGGATTTTTTAAAAATGAGCCATAATCACGACCATAATCATAACCATAAATCAGAAGCTAACCTACAAATGGCTTTCTGGCTTAATGCTGTATTCGCTGTTATTGAAGTTGTTGGGGGAATACTTACCAATAGTATGGCAATTCTTTCCGATGCTTTTCACGATCTCGGCGATTCGGTTGCACTGGGACTGGCCTGGTATTTTCAACGGTATTCATCAAAACAGCGCGACGAAATTTATACTTACGGATATAAAAGGTATTCGCTTGTTGGCGCAACAGTAAGTGCCCTGATATTGCTCGCCGGTTCGGTAATTATTATCACAAACGCTATACCCCGGTTGCTAGCACCCGAGCCTGTTCACACGCAGGGAATGCTTTACCTTGCCATTGCAGGTATTATTATTAACGGGCTGGCCATGTTCCGGTTAAAAGGTGGTGAAAGTCAGAATGAAAAGGTAATTTCCCTTCACCTGCTCGAAGATGTTATGGGATGGGTTGCAGTGCTTGTGGCGAGTATTATCATGCATTTCTGGAATGTTCCTATCCTTGATCCTATTCTTTCACTGCTGATTACATCATTTATTCTATACAGGGTTTTCGGAAACATGAAGCAGACTTTCAGGATATTTATGCAGGCAACACCATCGGGCGAACAAATCAGCCATTTTACGAAACACCTGATTGAAACAGAAGGAGTAAAGGGCGTTCACGACATGCATTTCTGGACGATGGATGGCACCTATAACATTGCTTCCATGCACATAATTGTTGATCCTGAAATAACGGTATTGCAAACTGAAACCATTAAGTTAAGCATCAGATCGTACCTAAAAGAACAAGGATTTGATCATTCAACCATTGAAATAGAATCGGATGGAAAACATTGTGAATTGCACGATTGTTAATTAAGCATTGATTTTCCTGATCATATGCAAGGATAGTCACAACATTCAATAAAAAACAGAATTACATGGAAACAATCCGGTTTAAAACCAATCTGAAATGCGGCGGATGCATAAAAGCTATTACTCCCGGCCTCGAAAGTCTTAATATTATTGATACGTGGAACGTTGACCTCGAAAACCCAGATCGGGTACTCGAAATAAAAGCTTCAGTTGATGTATCGGAGCAGGTGATAGAAAGCGTAAAAAAAGCCGGCTATCAGATAAGCCGGCTTTGATAGAATACAGTTCTGCTGCTAATATAGTGGGTAAAAATGATTTTGTCAGAAGTCAGAAGACGGGAGTCGGAAGACACCCTTCTGCAAATTTACTCTTATGAATGTGAATTTTTAAGGCAATTAACTTTATTTGACATAGTGTTCATACGAAGGAACAAAATCATTTAAAAGACACTTCGGTCTTCCGACTTCGGACTTCTGGCCTCTTGAAGAGTTAAATCCTATTTAATCCGCAGTAGAGCTTACAAAAAAAACGATTTGAGCTCTACCTCCTGGCGATAATATCCCAGTCAACCAGTTGCCAGAAAGCATTTACATAATCAGGCCTCCGGTTCTGAAAATCGAGGTAGTAGGCATGTTCCCAAACATCACAGGTAAGCAGGGGTTTTAATCCGTCGCGCATTGGGTTTGCTGCATTTCCGGTGGTTACAATCGCCAGTTTGCCTTCTGCATTCAGCACCAGCCATGCCCATCCTGATCCGAACTGATTTACAGCCGCCTCATTGAATTTGGTTTTAAAGGCATCGAATGAACCAAAATCGCGGTTTATCATTTCGAGCAATTTGCCTGTTGGTTCTGTACCACGGTTTGCAGAAAAACCTTCCCAGTAAAAAGTGTGGTTCCATACCTGAGCTGCATTGTTAAAAATACCGCCTTCGGCTTTCATAATAATTTCTTCGAGAGTGGAATTCTCAAAAGCAGTACCCGGAACCAGGCTGTTAAGCTTTGTAGCATATGCCTGGTGATGCTTTCCGTAATGGAATTCGATGGTTCGTGCGCTGATTACAGGTTCCAGAGCGTCGGGCGCATAAGGAAGTGTTGGAAGTTGAAATGTCATAACTTTAAGATTTAAGGATTAATTTTTTATAAATTATGGGTTAACATGAGTCTGCTATCTCGAATTACTTTGAAAACTAATGGTATCACAAAACATCTTCCTTTATTGCAAACAGCTTACTCCTGCGCCTTCTTCGTAAATGTAGTTGAATAACTTGACTTGTTTCCTTTATCATCCTCAAGATAAAGGGTAAACTCGTTTTTACCAGGCTGAGCGACTTCATCAAAATTATACTCCATAAGTTTGTTTTTTGGGTCCCATTCAACTAGAACCCATTTGCCGTTCACTTCACCGTAATATGTGTTTATTCCCGAAAAATTATCAGAAACGGTAAATTTTAAACTTGTATGACTGCTTGCATTTGCACTATACGGCTTAATTACCGGAGCTAAGGTATCAATAACAATGGCATATCCATCAAATATATTGACAGTTGATGTAACATAGCCTTTTTCATAACTTCCGCCGGCGGGGCTGCGCTTTCCATCTCTGTCAATCCTTACCAGCAACGCTTTGGGACGCAATGATTGAGGTAGGTCCAATGCTTTAACAGATACTTTTATCCGGTTATGAATGGGCACTTCTGCATTATGCAGGTAATGGATATCTGAAAACATTCCTTTTCCTCCGGGAGCCGTTCTGTAGCTGAAAACCAAATCTTCATAAAGGCTTCCCACAGGCAATTCAACTTTTAACTCTTTGTTTTCGAATGTATTGATCTTATTGTATCTGAATAACACAGCTGTATCAGCTTCCTGAATTGCAGGTACCTGAACGTATCCTTCAGGTTTGTGCGATCGTACCCAGAAATGCAGCGTAATTTCACTTCCGTCAAGATCACCTACGGTAATCCTTATTTCATGAATTTCCCCGTCAGTGAACGTTAAAACACCTTCTGTTTTATCTGTTTTAAAGAAACTGAGTTGATTGCCAGGAAGCTTTTTTGATTTTATGATCCGGTTACCCGAATTATAATTAGCTGCATAATCGATGGATGCATTAATATAACGGCTTTCGGCAAATGCAAAACTGTCGCAAACCATAGAAAAAAAATTGGCATCGTCCGCAAACATCTTTATGCTGTAAAATCCATTCCTGTTACTCTGATTATGATGAAAATCGAATGCCTGAACCCCTATACTGAAATTGCCAACTAACGAAAGGGTATCCTTATTTACAAGGCGGTATTCTCTCGCTCCTGTCTTTTTTACATTAAAACGGGTAATTTCGTTCGACGAACCTATCAGGCTGTTTTCATTATCAGGGTAGATCTTTATAAAATCAATGTAAGGAGGATAATTATCTGTAATGTCGAATCCAAAATGCATGGGATTAATTACGCGTTCAGTTTTGGTATTACGAAGTTCGAAATGAAGGTGCGGGCCTCCCGATGAACCTGAATTACCTGCGTATCCTATCAATTGACCTTTCTTTACATGTATAAATTCCTTCCTGTTCATAGGAAAAAGATCAACATCAAAGCTCTTTAACCGGTATTGGTTCGTGTGGACATATTCAGTAATAGTATCACTATACTTCTGAAGATGAGCATACACGGAGGTAAATCCATTCGGATGATCGATGTACAGTGCATTTCCGAAACCAATAGGCGAAACTTTTATCCGCGATATTACGCCATCGGCAACAGCAAAAACCGGCAAGCCTTCCTTCTGCTGAACGGGGAAATCAATACCCGAATGAAAATGGTTCGAACGTATCTCAGCAAACGAGCCATTTACTGAAAGCCCTATGTTAAGTGGTGAAGAAAAATAACCTTTGGGAATAACAATTTGAGCAAGCAGATTTGCTAAAGGTATAACTATCAATATTAATGTCAGTAGCCAGGAATGAATTTTCATTTTACAAACTTACTCTTTGTCGGGCTGTGAAACAATCAAAAAAACATTAAAAAAGCATAAAAAAGCAATTAATGTTTCGGATAAAGAACGACAATATCGAATGCATATTCCTCTTTATCAAATAATTCACACCGTTTTTCCCTCTTTGAAATTATACCGAACTGTCGCCAGGTAAATTGCTACCAGCAGCACCCCTGTTCCTGAAATGATAAACATTGTTTTCATGCCCAGAGTGTACCATATAAGTCCTGCCAGGCTACTGGCAAGCATAGTGAAAATACTTGCAAAACTGGTATAAAACCCGATGGCTGTGGCTGTTTTGTCTTTTTCAGCGATATTACTTATAAGGGCTTTTGAAATCCCTTCGCTGGCTGCCGCATATAAACCATAAAACCCGAACAGAACGAAAAACTGCCACGACACCAATGCAAAACCCATGCTTACATACACAATGGCGAATACAACCAAACCAAATATAAGTGTCCGGGCCAGGCCAAATTTATCAGCTAATATACCAACGGGCAAAGCAAGAACCGCATAAACCAGGTTATAGAAAATATAAATTCCAATCATATAGGTATCCGAAAAACCTTTGCTTTTGATCGAAAGAAGTAAAAATGCATCTGAACTGTTGAAAAGAGTAAAAGCCAGCAGTCCGATCACCAGCGTTTTGTAGTGTTTTGAGGATTGTTTCCAATAGCTGAGGAATGAGAAAAAACCTGGCGACTTTTTGGAAATCACATTCTGTTGCTTGTCCTTTAACAAAAAAGTAAGCGCAATGGCGATAATACCCGGAACTACAGCAATTATGAACAACCATTTGTATTGAGCCGGATAATAATAGAGAAAAACAAGGGCTGCAAGCGGTCCAACAGCAGCGCCAGCGGTATCAAGCGCACGGTGAAATCCGAAAATTTTTCCTTTATTCTCTTTGGTTGATTCATCGCTGAGTATAGCATCACGGGCACCTGTGCGCACTCCTTTTCCAAGCCGGTCGAGAGTTCGGGCAAAAAATACCCACAGAGGAAAAGTAAATACAGCCATCAACGGTTTCGAAATGGCACTCAGTGTATATCCCCACCTTACAAACGGAACCCTGCTGCCCAGTTTATCCGAATAATTACCAAAATATCCTTTGCTAAGCCCGGCAGTAGCTTCGGCCATTCCTTCGAGAATACCAATCAGTAAAACAGAAAAACCAATGGATTGAAGGTAAACCGGCATAACCGGGTAAAGCATTTCACTTGCTATATCAGTAAAAAAACTAACAAACGAAACAAGCAAAACAGTTCGGGTGAGGATGGAACGCATTATTCAAATATAGTGTTAGACGCGTTTATTTGTTTACAAAAGTAACGTCTTTGCTGATGGAACAAAAATCAGAATTCCTGCGATTGAAAAATATTAAGTAACAGTGAGCAGCTGTGCCGGCTTGTAATGCAAAAACTGAATGGAACATAACGGCTTACAATCCGGCTATAAATCAGATCTTTTTCCCAAAAAAAAATTAGTTTAACTCAGTGTTGTAAAACTATCCGGTTTGACTGATTTTTACAAGGTGATCATAATTTAAAATTTCAAAATCGTTGCCGTTTACCTGAATAATTCCTTCATCTTTGAATTCCCTCAAAATGCGGATTGCACTTTCTTTCGACATCCCCGACATATCAGCCAGATCCTGACGAGATAGAGTAGTATGGAACGGATTGACCTGGTAAACTTTTTCCTTAAGATAAATCAAAACATCAGCAATTCGCCCCGGCATCTGTTTCTGGGTAAGGCTTATGAAAAGTTCATAATTGTAGATGGATTGCAAACTTATCTTTCTAAGGAAATCTTCAGCAAAATCAGCATTATTGCGGATAAGCGATTTGAATGTTACCAGATCGACCAGGCAGGCTACCGAATCTTCGATGGCCATAGCTGAAAAATGATGCATCTGATCAGCATAAATGCCCGGTCCAAGTATATATTCCACCGGCTTAACAATGCTAAGAATCAAATTTTTATCATTGTAACCTTCAATGTAGGTTTTAACTTTGCCCTGGGTAAGGCAAAGGAAATGCATGTTGGGAGTACCTTGTTTAAATATAAGTTCGCCCGCTTTAAAGTGTACTTCTATTCGTTTATCATCAATCTGCTCAAGCTCAGTCTGACACAAACAACTGAAAATATCAGCTTTATCTTTGCAGGAGGAACAGCCTTTGTTATATTGAGTGTATTGATTCACAGTTAGTTAAATTTATGGTTATTAGACGTTATGACATAGTTATATAAACTTATGGTTTTCATAACAGCTTCTTAACATGAGCGTACAAAGATACTGACATATATCAATACTTCTACTGATAAGTATCAAAATATTATTGTTAAACAATCATATACAAAATAATCACTATTTCATGATAAAAGTATTCCTTTGTAGCATTATTTAGCTGACTAAACAATTGCTATATTTACATTCAGTAAATTCAGTACAAAAACTTAAAAACGACACCAATGAAAAAGAGATTACTTGGACTATTAATGGTAACCGGCACGTTACTGATTATGTTAACTGCCTGTGAATACGACTTTATCGAGCCAACCCCTGCTCCTCCTCCACCACCCGCTGGTGACACCATCAGTTTCTCCCAGGATGTCCAGCCTTTTTTCACTGCAAAATGTGCTTCGTGTCACCCCGGAGTATACAAACCTGATTTAACTGCCGGAAACTCATACAATGCGCTGATATCAGGTAATTATGTAGTAGCAGGTGATCCGGCAACCAGCCCCCTTTACATCAAATGTAAACCAGGTGCAAGCATGGCAACATATGCCACTGCAGCAGAGTTGGATCTTCTGTATCGCTGGATTTATGCAGGTGCTAAAAACGACTAAAGTGATCTTAAATCAATAAAAAACAGAAAATGATGAAAAAGATATATTTACTACTCAGGATCAGTGCTTTAACATTTTTAACGCTGATTATTTCCCAGTCTGTAACTATTGCACAGGAAGAAGCCACTGAAGACACAATTGTTGAAAAACCAGTAGAACGTCCTGTTCGGCCGGCATTTGAAAGTGGATTATTATTTGATGCTTCAACTACAACTCTTCAACCTTCGAAAACACTCGAAATGATCATTCAGCATCGTTTTGGCGTAATTGATTTTGATGATAAAAACACAGATTTCCTGGGCATATGGGGTGTTTCGAACATCAGGTTAGGAATGAATTACAGCATACTCGATAATTTAACTATTGGAATTGGTGCTACCAAATTCAATAAAATGGAGGATGTACAGTTAAAATACCGCGTTATTGAGCAAACCCGCTCTAATAGTATACCGGTTACTGTTGTACTTTACGGCGTTGCTGGTATTGATGGAAGTGCTGACACCAAATGGGAGGACAGCTATAAGTTCAGCAACAGGTTATCTTATTTCTCACAAATAATAGTATCGCGTAGATTTAACGATAAATTTTCGTTGCAGTTCGCACCCGGTTTCACCCATTACAATGCAGTAGATTCCGCATACAACCACGACAGGGTTTCGTTGTCATTGGCAGGGAGGTATAAATTCTCACCACAAGGATCATTTATTTTCTCAGGCGACTTCCCATTAGATATTGAAGGAATTAAAGACTACAAAAAAGTGGATGATAAAGCAACTGTTTATGACAGGCCAAACATTTGTGTAGGCTTCGAAATCTCAACCAGTACACATGCTTTCCATCTGTACCTTGCAAGCGCACAGGGAATCCTGCCACAGGAAGATATTATGTGGAACAAAAATGATTTTTTCAAAGGAGAATTTCTTATAGGTCTGAACATAACCCGTTTATGGAATTTCTAAACTAAAAAAAGCCTTTGGAATAGAATTTGCACTAATTAAGAAAAATTTTAAAACCAAAACAATATGAAAAACTCAATTAAATTTGCTGCAATCATCTGCATAGCAGTTATGTTCGTTACAGCCAACATGGCAATGGCACAAAAAGCGGGCGGTCCATGGACAGTTCCAGCCAAGTACAAAGCAATGAAAACCACCGTTAAAGCCGGAGATGCTTCAATCAACACAGTTGGAAAGGAAACTTACAACAAACATTGCAAATCGTGCCACGGAGCAAAAGGATTAGGTGATGGTCCAAAAGCCGCCAACCTTAAAACCAGCACCGGCGATTTCTCGGCAGCTAAATTCCAGGCACTCTCCGATGGAGAACTTTATTACATGTCATTCATCGGCCGCGATGAAATGCCTAATTTCGAAAAGAAAATTCTTGATGAAGCTGACAGATGGGCTGTTATTGGCTACATCCGTACCATGAAAAAATAATTTTTCTACAAAAGGGTGTTCTGCTAAAACTGAACACCCTTTTTGTTTTCCTGCATGTATAGTACATATACCAATACTTCCAAAACATGATTTTACTCTTTACTCGCCTGACCGGGATAGTCCAGGTTCGCTGTTTTATTGCAATGCTTCTCGTTATGATGATCTCCGTCGTTACGGAAGCGCAAAATAAACCCAAACAAGAAACAATTAGTTTTAATGAAAAGTGCCTGAAATGCCACGGGCAATCGAAATACAAATACATGAATCCTGAATCGGGTTCAGAAGTTACAAAGAGGATGTATCTCGAAACAATTATAAATCGTACCGAATTTTACGACTCGAACCATAAGACATTTAAATGTACCGATTGCCATTCCGAAGATTATGATTCCTTTCCACACCCCGGACGACTGAGGATGGAATCGAAATATGCCTGTATTGATTGCCATGGCGGAGACGAAACATATGCAAAGTTTAAATTTGAGGAAATTGAAACTGAATTTCAATCCAGCGTGCATGCAACTAAACATAGCGATGACTTTAACTGCTGGATGTGCCATGATCCTCATACCTATAAAATTAATGTTCGTTCCGAAGAAAAAATAAAAGATATTGTGGCTTATGACAATGCTATTTGTCTGAACTGTCACGCCGATATTACCAAATACCAAATGCTTACGGATAAGGTTAATCCAAATATCATCAAAAAACATGAGTGGCTGCCTAACCAGGCACTGCATTTTAAAAATGTTCGTTGTATCGAATGCCATGCACGTACCAACGATTCCATTCTGGTTGCCCACAATGTTCAACCAAAAGAAAAAGCTGTACGCAGATGTGTGGAGTGCCATTCGACCAACTCTATCCTGATGGCATCGTTGTATAAATATAAGGTACAGGAGGAACGCAGTAAAACCGGATTTTATAACGGAGTTATAATGAACGAAGGATATGTAATTGGTGCAAACCGTAATTACTACCTGGGAATAATCAGCTTAATAATGTTCGGCTGCGTAGCTTTCGGAATTGCAATTCATGCAACACTAAGAATCATAAAACGTAAGAAATAATGTCAGGAAAATTATATTTATATCCCGTGTGGATCAGGCTATGGCATGCCCTCAATGCCATTCTAATTATACTTCTCATTATCAGTGGCATAAGTATGCAATACACCAATCCGGCTAATCCATTTATCCGTTTTGATATAGCTGTATCCATGCATAACTTAAGTGGTATAATACTTACAGTTAATTATGTCTTTTTCCTTTTCGGAACATTTTTAACTCCTAACGGAAAATTCTACAAACTCACTTTTAAAGGGCTAACAAACAGGCTGATAAAACAATTCACCTACTATACTTTCGGGATTTTCAAGCACGAAAAACCGCCGTTTCCCGTAACCAAGGATAGTAAATTTAATCCTTTGCAACAGTTCACATATGTTGTTGCAATGTTTACCCTGGTACCAATAGTAATTATTACCGGCTGGGCTTTGTTATATCCTGAACTGATACTTACTAAAATATTAGGCGGAAGCGGGCTGAAGATCAACATCTTTTTTCATGTAATCATAGGCTTCTTCGTTTCGTTCTTCATGTTCATCCATATCTATTTCTGTACCATAGGGGCAACATTTGTCAGCAACTTCAAAAGTATGATAACCGGCTTTCATGAATCACACTGATCATAGGTGTTTTTTTAAATTGCAAAACCCGGAATTGATTAAAGCTACCAAATCACTTAACTTTAAAATGGTTTACCATGGAAAATAAAAAGAAAGATGATAACAACTCCCGCAGGAACTTCCTGAAACTTGGTTTGTTGGCAGGTGCCGGCACTGTTGCTACGGGAGCTTTAATTGCAACTGGTCATAACGCTGCCGAATCGGGCGAAAAAATAAAAGTACTTACTACTTCGGGCGAAGTAATGGAAGTAGATAAAAACTTCCTTTCGTTAGCACCGGTAGGCCGTAAAGAATCACACGAAGGTATTCCAGGTCGAAAATTCGTAATGGTTATTGACCTGGCTAAATGCAAAAATGCACGCAAATGCGTTGAAGAATGTCAGAAAGGGCACAACCTCTCCAAAGGGCAGGAATTTATGAAAGTGTACCTGATGCAGGATTCAGAAAAAACTGCTCCTTACTGGTTTCCAAAGCCATGCTATCACTGCGACAATCCTCAGTGTGTGAGTGTTTGCCCTGTGGGAGCAACCTACAAACGGAGCGACGGAATTGTTCTTATCGATAATGAACGTTGCATCGGCTGCAAATTCTGTATGACAGGTTGCCCCTACTCAACCCGTATTTTTGCATGGAAACATGATGATGCTTTTGAGATAGAACAACCCTATTCACCCGAAAAAAGTGTTCCCGGTGTTGAAGGAACGGTTTCTAAATGCGATTTCTGTCCCGACCTTGCCCGTGAAGGCAAATTACCATATTGCGCCTCGGCATGCCCGATGGGAGTAATTTACTTCGGCGATATTGACGAAGATGTGGTAACCAATGGTACCGAAACATACAAATTCAGCGAACTGATTCGCGACCGTTCAGGTTACAGGTATCTTGAAAACCTTGGAACACGCCCTAATGTATATTATCTTCCTCCTGTTGACAGGCAATTCCCTGTTGAACGCGGTTTAGATGGACTTGATGAAGAAACAAAGAAAAACTATGACAATACGCCATACGTAAAGAACTTAAAACATAAGGAGGCTAAATAATGAGCGATACAGTTAGTTCAAACAAATTGTTAAGAGAATTTGCTCCTCAGATAGAACGAACAGGAAAACTGGGCAAACTCTGGATCGCATTTTTAGTAGCAGTGCTGCTTTTGGGAGTATTTGCCCTTTACTGGCAGGTATCCAGAGGACATATTGTTACCGGTATGCGCGACAACGTAGTTTGGGGTGTTTACATTGTGAACTTCATTTTTTTCATGGGGATCAGTTATGCCGGTGCACTTATTTCAGGAGCGCTGCACCTCTTTCACGCGGGTTGGAGAAAACCCATAATCAGGATGGCCGAATTTATAACTATCATATCGCTTTTGATAGGACCGGTATTTATTATGTTATGCATCGGCCGCCTCGATCGTCTTCCAAATCTCGTTTTATTCGGACGAATACAATCCCCGATTACCTGGGACGTTATTGCCATCTCAACCGATATCATCGGATGTATACTTTTTCTTTACCTGGCTTTACTACGCGACCTGGGTAAAATGCGTGATTTTACAGAACTAAAAGTTCCTAAATGGAAGAAAAATCTATACAAAACACTAGCCCTGGGATATACTGGAACTGAAGAACAACAAATCAGACTTAAAAAAGCTACTGATATAATGGCGGGTATGGTAATAGCTATTGCTATTATTGTGTACTCTGTATTAGCCTGGATTTTTAGCGTTACCCTTCAGCCAGGCTGGCACAGCACAATTTTCGGACCTTATTTTGTTATTGCAGCAGTATATTCAGGAACCGGAGTTTTAATTGTTGCCATGTATTTTTTCAGAAGAGTATACCACCTCGAAGAACATATAACAATAAAACACTTTATAAATGTTGGTGTGATAATGTTGGTACTCGCTGCCTTTTTCGGATACTTCACTTTCAGCGAATACCTTACAAAATGGTATGGTTCGGAGAAAAATGATGAGCAACTTATTAAAATTCTCTTCGATGAATATTACTTTATGTTCATACTCTCCAATTATATCGGAGTATTGGTTCCATTAATAGTGGTTGGATTCCGACGTCTGCGGACCATTAACAATATCACTATTGCTGCTGTGGTTGTAATTATCGCATTGTGGCTGAACCGTTACCTGATTGTTGTACCTACACTTGAATCTCCTTATCTGCCTATACAGGATCATCGTACTGACTGGGTAATATATTCAGCTACATGGGTCGAATGGTCGCTTACTGCTGCAGGTGTTGCAATGTTCTGTTTACTGTTTACGCTGGCGTCAAAAATAATTCCTATTGTACAGGTCTCGGATCTTAAAGAAGAACCTAAGCAAACAGGCGATATTTATTTGAAGTAACAGGAACTACTGATAGTTATAGAAACCAGGCAAAAAGATAAGCTATGAAAAAAATAAAATCAGGAATTATACTTGTGGTCCTGCTATTGTCGGGAATGATGCAGTCATATGCTCAGGCAGGTGCTGATACTACCGGACCATTTACTACAGTGTTAAGATTTAACTGCTTAAGCACTTCGGACGACAGCATACAGTTAAAAAGTGTTGTAAGCGTAAAGCATGAGGAAGGAAACACAAACCTTTTTAATGCTCCGGTTTCATTTTATTCCATTGAAACTGATGGTGATTTAAAGATAGGAGAGGTGAAAACTGATGTTCATGGAACTGCTATTCTCAAAATTCCTTCACGCAACACATATCTCCGCAACGACCAACAAATGCTTTCGTTTAAAGCCGTTTACGAAGGAAGTAGTAAATACGAATCATCAGAAAGTGAATTTGGTCTCAAACCCGCCAAACTAGTTGTTTCTTTTTACGAAGAAGATTCCATCCGTTACGTAAAAGTTGTAGGTACTCAACTTAATGCTGACGGAACTGAAACTTCAATCGGTGCTGTTGATGTAATAGTTGCTACACCCAAAATGATTAGCATGCTTAAACTAGCAGAAATATCACTTGACTCAACAGGTATTGGTACAGCTGAATTTCCAACCGACATTATTGGTGATTCGTTGGGAAATCTGACAGTAGTTGCGTCGATAGAAGAAAATGACATTTTTGGCAATGTAACAGGCACGGCAGATAATAAATGGGGATTGCAGAAACACCTCATCAGCCCCGATCGTCCTTCGCGCGAACTATGGACACCCATTGCACCTTTGTGGATGATTATTACACTTATTATCATGCTTTTAGGTGTTTGGGGACATTATGTGTATGCAATAGTACAACTTGTGATGATAAAGAAATCCTCGAAAAAAACAGACGAAAACATAGTAAAAGGAAGCTAATATCAGTTTAAACATTTCTATTAAAACGGGAAAGCCATCTTTAACAAAAGGTGGCTTTTTTGCTTTCACTATCTGATTTTTGATATTTAAATTCCAAAGCAGACAACTATCAATTAAATATTGATATTTATCATTTCCAAATAGCTTACGCATATATCTATTTAGATATATCTTTACGTATACTCATTCAAAGATCATTCTAATCCTGAAATCTATGAAAAATCCAAGAGCATTCTATAACTGGATAAGCCTTACTGGCTTTGTTCTTACTGCAAACAGCCTGATTTTGATTTTGATACTTTTTATTTTTTCGATATTATCGGAACAAAGCAATACATACCTGGGACTCTTTATTTATATCATTCTGCCAGCATTCCTGGTTTTAGGACTAATACTAATTCCCTTGGGCCTGGTTATAAACATCAGGAAGAAAAAGGTTATCGAACAAAATGAAGGTCCCTGGCCTGTAATTGATCTCAACCAAAAACGGGATCGTGCCACGATAGCTAAGATTTCAATTATAACGATGGTCTTCCTGGTAGCATCAGCGATGGGCAGTTACAGGGCGTTTCAATATTCCGAGTCAGTTGAGTTTTGCGGAAAATTATGTCACCAGGTAATGGAACCAGAGTATGTAACCTACCAACACTCAGCACATGCAAGGGTTACGTGCGTTGAATGCCACGTTGGTGAAGGTGCTGACTGGTATGTAAAATCAAAAATGTCGGGTCTTTACCAGGTATATTCCGTTCTGTTTAATAAATTCCCGAAACCCATAGCCACACCCATTCACAACCTGCGACCGGCACGCGAAACCTGCGAGCGTTGCCACTGGCCCGAAAAGTTTTATTCAAGAAAACTCCGTAGCCAGCGGTCGTATCTTACCGACTCGGCCAACACCGAATGGAATGTATCACTATTGATGAAAATAGGGCCTGAATTCAGCGCGATGGGACTTACCGAAGGGATACACTGGCATATTAATAAAGATTTCAATATTGAATATGCATCCAGCAGTAAAAACAGGGAAAGCATTCCCTGGGTAAAACTCACTAATAAAAAAACAGGTGAAGTAAAAATCTACATGGATGAAGAGAATCCTTTGGATAAAAAAGGACTTGATACCTTGGAAAAGAGAAGTATGGATTGCATGGACTGCCATAACCGGCCTTCGCATCTTTACAAATCAGCTCCTGATTATACTGATAATGCTCTGATATCCGGAATATTGCCCAAAGACATACCCTATCTGAAAATGGCGGCCATGGAAGCTTTGAAAATTCCATTTACCAACAAAGATACAGCCATGCTTGAGATTGAAAAGACCATACTTACCTATTACACTGATGAACATCCGGAAGTGCTTACTAAAGAGGAAAAGAGGATTCGAAAAGCAATTGCATCAATACAGGGCGAATACAAACTGAATGCATTTCCTTTTATGAAAGCCGATGCGAGCCAATATCTCAATCATATCGGCCATCTTGAATCGGACGGATGTTTCCGGTGTCACTCCGACAGGCACAAAACGGCCAAAGGCGAAACCATTTCGAGGGATTGTGATCTTTGCCATACCATTATTGCACAAGGTCCAACAAGTAAAATCGTCAATTCTTCCATTAATTCAACACTTGAATTCGAACATCCGGTGGAAATACGCGGAAAATGGAAGACAGCCTTTTGCTCGGAATGCCACAGGATATTATATGAGTAGGCTGAAATGAAATCTTACGGTCTTTTCTAAAATTTCTGGTTTCTCCATAGCTGAATTTTACTTCATTTTAAACTGCCTTAATGAAAATATTGCTTACCGGTAGTACCGGATACATTGGAAAGAGGTTATTACAGCAATTGCTTGAACAAGGTCATGAAGTAACATGCCTCGTCAGGAATCTGGAACGTTTAATGTCGGCAGAGCAATCCCTCACCGGTTTTACCGGAAAAGAAGTTGATCTTCTGAATCCTGTTCCTGAATCTCTTCTCGAATTGGATATTGATGTGGCATTCTTTCTGATTCACTCCATGTCAACTTCCATCGGAGAGTTTATGAACGAAGAAGCCCGCTCAGCAGGAAATTTTGCTGATTTCATCCGCCAAACAAATTGCCAACAGATTATCTACCTGAGCGGAATTTCGAACTCGGAGAAACTTTCCCGGCATTTACAATCCAGAAAAAACGTAGAAGATATACTGCGAAATTCCGGTAAACATGTTACCGTGTTAAGGGCAGGTATCATTGTGGGGAGCGGCAGCGCATCCTTTGAAATTATAAGAGACCTGATGGAAAAAATGCCGGTAATCGTTGCACCGACCTGGGTTAATACACTTTGTCAGCCGGTAGCAGTTGGCAATGTGATAAAATATCTGACAGGTTGTATGTTAAATCCGGTTACTTACGATCAGACTTTCGACATAGGTGGTGCCGAAATACTGCCTTACAGACAAATGATGCTTCAATATGCTGAAGTGAGAGGACTGAGAAGACGAATTTATGTGGTTCCTTTTATCAGTCCGCGGGTTTCATCCTACTGGCTGTATTTTGTAACATCAACCTCCTATTACCTTGCTGTTAACCTGGTTAACAGTATGAAAGTAGAAGTGGTTTGTAAGGATACACGACTCAAAGACATATTAAACATCACCCCTCTTACTTATAAAGAAGCCTGTACCAGAGCTCTTGAGCGGATTAACCTGGATACTGTTCAATCGAGTTGGACCGATGCTGTATCAATAAAGAAACCGGGCCAGTTATTCCAATACCTCGATGTTCCATTATACGGAGTTTTGCGCGACAGGCGACGGATAAAAATAAATGGAGATCCTAAACACGTTTTAAATAAAATATTTTCGATTGGTGGCGACACAGGTTGGTATTACGCCAATTGGATTTGGAAAGTCAGGGGAATGATGGATAAGATGGTTGGCGGGGTAGGACTAAGGCGGGGAAGACGAAACGCTACCGAACTAAATCCCGGCGATTCATTGGATTTTTGGCGGGTATTGATTGCTGACAGAGAGAATATGCGCCTACTGCTTTTTGCTGAAATGAAAGTTCCGGGTGAAGCCTGGCTCGATCTCCGGATCCTGAAAAAATCAGATGGATACTATTTTTATCAAACAGCAACATTTATGCCTCATGGACTAAGTGGTAGGCTTTATTGGTTCCTGCTTTTACCTGTTCACTTATTAATGTTCAGGGGGATGATAAAGGAATTGGTAAAGTAAAGATTGACAATGCGCAAACTAAAAATCTACCTTAAAAATTAGTGGAGTAAACCTAAAACAAGTGATTCGCATGATAACATTGAATACTACTTTCAGCCTAAGCCAGGAAGGTCCGATGGTTCTGATTTCGATTCTGTTGTTTGTAATATTGATAATTTACTTCCTCGTCAAATTTTTCTCAGTACTTTTTGATTTTATTCAGGCTAAAGGATGCCTAACGGTAGGATTGATAGCATTAGCTGGTTTGCCGGGTATAGTTGTTCTTAGTCTTCTGACAGGTTATACCATTACTGCAACTGTCCTGATACTATTTGCAGTAATTGGATTGGTAACAGGATATATTGCCCTTGATTCGGAAGGAAATGTGGGAAAATTCGGGCTATTTATAATGATAGTTTCGGCAATTACCCTCATCATTGCTATCTTGCTAAAAGTTTTAGGAATATTTTGAGTAAATGCTTAAACTTTATATGCATCTATTTAGATATTTTTATATAAAAACAGATTTAGCATAAAATTTCTATCTACCTTTGGAATGAAATTTGCAACGTAATTAAATAACTCTTAAACATTAAAACATGAAAACATCAACTCGAATAGCTGCATTCGTATTTACAGCAGTTATCTTCATCACTGCTAACGTAGCAATGGCACAAAAAGCAGGTGGCCCCTGGGTTATTCCGGCAAAATACAAATCAATGAAAAGTACAATCAAAGCAGGCGATGCTTCCATTGCTACCACAGGAAAAGATTTGTATAATAAAAATTGTAAATCATGTCATGGAACAAAAGGACTTGGTGATGGCACAAAATCAGCAAGTTTAAAAACTGCTATTCCATCATTTGCTGATAAAGCTTTCAAATCACGTACAGATGGCGAAATTTATTTCCAGTCTTTCGTTGGTCGTGATGAAATGCCAAATTTTGAAAAGAAAATCCTTGACGAAGCTGACCGTTGGGCAGTGGTATATTATATCAAAGGTTTGTAAATCTAAAGCATATTTCGCTAAAAAGGTGTTCTTAATCGGAACGCCTTTTTTTGTGCCAATTACAGCCCAAATTAACCAGGATGCGGAGAAAGGGCCGAATTAACGAATATAGTAATTGTGCTTTTGAAACAGAGCTGTTGCATGGGACAAAATAACAGTCATGTAGGCTTTAGGCATATGGCGGACTAATCTCCGGTTTTGCATATTTAAAATGTTATACTCCGATTAGTTTTACTTTATCGATTCCGTAATATGTATTACCAGATTTGGGATTAATCAGAGAGCGTTTTGAAATTTTAAAACACTTACCGGTAGTATGAATTCACATCTACACCTAAATCATATCTATTTATATTCAATGATTGATATATATCAATGTAAACAAGGAAAATTACCTTCCGTACCCGTGAATATATCAGCACTTAATTCTAACAAACGATCATATATAATAACATTTTTGCATGTGAAATGATTCACAACAGAACACATCAGGCTTATAAAAATTGAAACCCTAATAATCAAACATAAACAAAACTAAATCAACAAATTATGAAAAAAAATCTCCTAGTAATCGGTATTGGATTCCTCCTTATCGGAGCCAGTATGATTTCTGCTTGTACTAAAGAAGGACCTATGGGACCTGCAGGTGCAAACGGTACAAACGGTACAAACGGTACAAATGGTACAAATGGTAAAGATGGCGTTGACGGCGGAACTACCTGCACAGAGTGCCACAATCCAGCAGTTGTTGAATTGGCTGCAACGCAGTATCAATTTTCAAAACATGAGTACGGTGAAGCTGCTTTCGAAGAAGCTGGCAACGCAGGTTGTACACCATGTCACACATCAGATGCTTTCAAGTATGTTTGCGCTAATAACATTTCATCAGCTTTCGTACTGAATGCAACCACCAACAAGTATTCGAACGGTTATGCTACCATTGCTTCGCAAACTCTCGGAGAAATTACCTGCTCAACCTGCCATAGCAGTTTGCATACAACCTATGGTTCAGAAGACTTTACACCTTTAACATGGGTAGCTCCTGTTTCACTGACATTTTTGGGTGGAGCTGAGTCAACCGACCTGCCAGCTGATGGCGGTAGCAGTAACTTATGCGTTAAATGTCACCAGCCACGTCCGTTCTCAAATTCGAACACCAATGGTAATGTGTTGAATTATGACAGTTTGGCAAATTTCCCTGCAGTTGTATTTTACGATGCAGCACAAGCTAACAGCCTGAATAAAATAAAACCTGGTTACAGGACACATACCCACTACGGTACCGCAGGTGCTATATTTGCAGGTAAAGGCGGCGTTAAGTTTCCAGGTACTGAGCCTTACACCAACTCAGTTCATACTGTAGGAGCTTCGTGCCAGGATTGCCATATGGCTCCACAGACCGGCAGAGCAGGCGGACACACATTCTTCGCAAAAGGAAACTTCAGCGGATGTAATGGCGATGGATGTCACACTGGTCTCAATGCTACCTCTTCCCCATTCTGGACAACTCCAAGATCTGACGTAAAAAAAGCACTTGATGATCTTGCAGCTAAGCTGAACATTAACGGAGTTGATATTCTTAACAGGAATCCTGATGGTGAAGCTAACCTATGGGCAGCCAACACAACCAACAAATATGATGGTTACCTGAATATTTATGATCCTATCAATAATCCAGACGGACAGGCTAATAACCCTACCGGAATGTTCCAGAGCCCAAGTCCATCAGGATCATGGTCAGCTGAGCAAAAAGCTTATAACCTTACTCTACCTAAAATTACCCTCACCAATGCACAAATGGGAGCTATCATTAACTTCCAGCTTTGCCTCAGGGATTACAGCTTAGGAATTCACAACTACAAATTCACCATGGCTTTATTGAAAAACTCAATTGCTGTTCTTTAAGCTACATAATCTCTGGTATCCGATATCATTACCTAGTGGAGGATACTAACAGATTTAAAGATGAAAACCTCCGGAATAAATATTCCGGAGGTTTTTTTATGATTTCTTATCGTAACATCAAAGTCCGGCATTGCTTTCATTATATTTGCGTCATCTAAAACTAATAATTATGAATTACTTTTCGAAAGCTTCCATTTCGTTACTGGTCATGTTTGCGGCGTCGGTTCAACTAAGCGCACAAATTGTTAAAGATTCATTACCAGAGAAATATGTATTTACCAAACTAATTGATTTGCCGGCTACACCAGTTAAAGACCAGTATGCTTCCGGAACCTGCTGGAGTTTTGCTACAGTATCGTTTATTGAATCAGAACTTCTGCGCTTAACAAAAGACACATTCGATTTGTCGGAAATGTATTTTGCACGCAAGGCATATGAGGCTAAAGCAGTCCAGTTTGTAAGGCTCCATGGTACAGCTAACTTTGGCCAGGGCGGACAGGCCCACGACTTGATAAATGCAATAAAAAGCAGTGGTATGATGACTGAAACGGATTACTCTGGTCTCGCCAACGGACAGACCAAACCTTCGCATGCCGAGTTGGAAGCGGTCCTATCAGCTATGGTAAGTGCCATTTCGAAAAATCCTGCCGGTAAACTTTCTCCTGAATGGGGTGATGCTATTTCGGCTGTTCTTGATGTTTATATGGGTGAAGTTCCGTCTCAAACCGGTAACACAAAAAAGGAGTTTACCAACAAGTTTAATCCTGAGAATTATGTAGAAATTACTTCCTATATGCACCATCCTTATTACTCAACATTTGCACTCGAAATTCCTGATAACTGGTCAGGCGGGAGCTATTACAATGTTCCGCTTGATGAATTGATAGAGATCATGGATTATTCACTAAAAAACGGCTATACTATTGCATGGGATGGCGACGTAAGTGATAAAGGATTCTCGCATAAGAATGCAGTAGCCATCGTGCCTGAAGTAAATATTGAAAATATATCTGCCACCGAACGGGCTAAATGGGATAAACTCTCAGAAAAAGAGCGAAGGCAGCAGTTTTTCACTTTCGAAAAACCCGTACCTGAAAAAACCGTAACGGCAGAAATGCGGCAGGCGGCTTTCGACAACTTTACTACAACTGACGATCATCTGATGCATATTACAGGAACGGTTACCGATCAAAACGGAAAGCGTTATTTCGTTACTAAAAACTCCTGGGCAGCTGATAGCAACACCAATGGAGGCTACCTGAATATTTCGGAAGCATATGCCCGAATGAATACAATAGCCATAATGGTACATAAAGATGCTGTTCCTAAGGAAATCAAGAAAAAGTCGGGGATCAGATAGTAGCATTAAAGAAATAGAACTGAAGAAACCCCTCTCAGTTTTTCTTTTCCAAAAACTGGAATAGAGCGTTCAAAATAGAGTAAATAAAGCTGAGAATCATTGATATGAATTCCATTATCAAATAACCAGCCTACAGTTTGATTTTTCAAAGTATCGAACAGCGCATTGGAATCCGAAATATTGATATGCTTTTCAAATTGCAAAAAAAAAAATAAATTAATGCTTTGTAGGTCCAAATTATCCATTTTAAAACCTAATCGCTTGCAACAGAATTTCATTTGTTAAAAGTTGCTTGAATATCGCGGCTGTTAACATTTTTTAACAGGCTTTACGAGTGCTGGAGAAGAGCCTGTTTTTACTTTTGCAGGTCAATAATTAAATACAAGCAATGATAGAAAGCAGCATTAGTGAAATAAACGAGAAGATACAACGCGAGAGTGCATTTGTTGATATGCTTACAATGGAAATGCACCGTGTAATTGTTGGACAGAAACAGATGATTGAGCGCCTGATAATCGGGCTGCTTTCGAACGGGCATATTTTGCTTGAAGGAGTTCCGGGACTGGCTAAAACACTTGCAATAAAATCGTTAGCTAATTCAATTGACTTAAGTTTTAGTCGTATTCAGTTTACTCCCGACCTGCTGCCGGCCGATATTGTGGGAACAATGATCTACAGTCAGCGGAGCGAAGAATTTAATGTCCGCAAAGGTCCTGTTTTTGCTAACTTTATTCTTGCTGATGAAATAAACCGTTCGCCGGCTAAAGTTCAGAGTGCTTTGCTCGAAGCTATGCAGGAAAAACAGGTTACCATCGGCGATAAAACATACCAACTCCCCGACCCTTTCCTGGTGCTTGCCACCCAAAACCCTATTGAACAGGAAGGTACGTATCCTTTACCGGAAGCCCAGGTTGACCGTTTTATGTTAAAACTGGTAATCACTTACCCTTTGAAACAGGAAGAAAAACTTATACTGCGGCAAAACATCAATAACGAGGTTCTTTCGACACGTAAAATCCTTAAACCAGCTGATATTCAGCGTGCCCGGGAGATTGTAAAAGAAGTGTACCTCGACGAAAAAATTGAGAATTATATAACTGATATTGTGTTTGCCAGCAGGTTCCCGGCGGATTACAATCTGAAAAAATACAAGGATCTTATCCGTTACGGAGCGTCGCCACGGGCAAGTATTTTCCTCGCCATGGCTGCAAAGGCACTTGCCTTCATCAAACGTCGCGGATATGTGATCCCCGAAGATGTAAGGGCTGTTGCGCACGACGTATTAAGGCATCGGATTGGTCTGACCTACGAAGCTGAAGCCGAAAATATTACTACCGAAGATATTATCAACGAAATCCTCAATTCAGTTGAAGTCCCATAAAAGCTCAACTAAATGACTGACAGTTTTTTTGATTTTAATAAATCCTTAAACACCGGGAAGGATTCCGAACAAAATCAGCGATTTAGCATTTCGAAGCTCTTTCAGACATAACTTTTAAATAATAGATTGTTGAGCCTTATACATGAGTCAATCAATATCTTCACTTAACTGACAGCGACTGCTTAAGTAAATCCAATCAACTAAAACCGAAATAAAGTGGAAACCGCTGATATTCTGAAAAAAGTCAGGCGCATCGAGATCAAGACCAGGGGCTTGTCGCGCAATATATTTTCAGGGCATTACCACAGTGCTTTTAAAGGCCGGGGTATGGCTTTCAGCGAAGTGCGCGAGTACCAGTATGGTGATGATATCAGGAATATCGACTGGAATGTTACAGCCAGGTTTAATACTCCGTACCTTAAAATTTTTGACGAGGAGCGCGAATTAATGGTTATGCTCCTGATTGATGTGAGCGGTTCGAACGAATTTGGTACACAAGGCTCATTTAAAGAAGACCTTATGACCGAAATTGCAGCAGTTCTTGCTTTTTCGGCTATTCAAAACAACGATAAAGTGGGTGTGATTTTTTTCAGCGATCGTATCGAAAAATTTATTCCTCCTAAAAAAGGGACTTCACATATACTTCGGATTATCCGCGAACTTATAGATTTTAAACCGGTAAGTCAGGGCACTGATTTATCCGAAGCACTTCGTTACCTGACAAATGCCATTAAAAAAAGATGTACAGCATTTATCGTATCTGATTTTATGGATCATGCGTTCGAACCAGCAATAAAAATAGCATCGGGCAAACACGACCTTGTCGCTATAAGGGTTTATGACGAACGCGAAGCCACTTTGCCGCCTGTAGGAATGATTGAAGTGTATGATAAAGAAACAGAAGGAAGGGTATGGGTAGATGCATCCAGTAAAAAGGTACGCGATAATTACAGCCGTTGGTGGACTAATCATGAAAAGATAATTGATGGCATTTTTAAACGATCAGGAACTGATACAGCAAACATACCTACCGGGCATGATTTTGTAAAACCGTTAATGAAACTATTTACCTTACGCGAAATGAGGCAGTGAAGATGAAAATGAAAAATTACTTCATACACATATTCGCAACCGCTCTAATGCTAATTGCAGGCGCTGCTAACCAGGCAAATGCTGTTCCCCAGAAAGCTGTCCTGAGTCTCGATACCTCCTCCATCAGAATTGGTGAACAGGTACAGCTAAGGCTGCATGCCACTTTGCCCAAATCAGCCTCAATTTATTGGCCTGCTATTCCCGACACATTATCGGCATCAGTAGAAGTTGCTTCAAAATCGCCGCTTGATACTAATGCTACCAGCCGTAAGGATTTTATTAATTATAGTCAGACAATTTTTATAACCTCTTTCGATACCGGATTTCACTATGTGCCGCCATTTACAATATTTTACTCGTACTCGGGCGATACTTCGAGGCATGAACTATTATCGGAAGGTGTTTATCTGAAAGTAAGAACCGTTGAGGTTGATACTACACAGGCAATACGGGATATCCGTGGCCCAATTCAGGCTCCGATCAGTTTTGCCGAACTTGCACCGTATCTTGGAGGAATGGCATTACTGGGACTGATAATCAGCCTGGTATGGTATTATTTCTGGCGCAAACGTATGAATAAGCCCCTTTTCCCTATGATGAGCCGTCCGCAGGGACCGCCCTGGCAAATAGCTTTGCAAAACCTGGATTTGCTGGAAGATAAAAAACTATGGCAAAACGGTAAAATAAAGGAGTATTATTCGGAACTAACAGATATTCTCAGGCATTATCTGCATCAGCAACACAATATTGATGCTATGGAAATGATTACTTCTGAGATACTTGCCGCATACGATTCAGCTGGTGTTCAACCCGATTCACGATCATTACTTGCCAATGTGCTGGTACAAGCTGATTATGTAAAGTTTGCAAAAGCTATTCCTTTAAGAACTGAAAATGAACAGAGTTTAACCTTTGCAAGGCAACTGATTGAGACTACCAAACCAATAGCAGTTGCAGCAGAGACTAAAAACATCACTGACAATCCTTTACAAACCACTGATACTGAAATAAAAGCATGATACAGAAACTGATCTTTGCCGATCCTGAGTACTTGTGGCTGTTGCTTCTCATTCCTGCATCAGTTGTATTGTACTGGTATAAGCTCAGGCATTATACTGTTCCCATGCAAATGTCGTCAACAACGGCTTTGAGGCAATCGGCACCCGGATGGAAACATTACGCGCGGTATGGACTTTTCGTTCTGCGGATGCTGGCAATCAGCCTGTTAATTCTGGCATTGGCACGACCACAGACAAACATGAACCGTCAGGATATCAGTGTTGAAGGGATTGATATTGTGTTGGCAACCGACATTTCGAGCACTATGCTGGCAGAGGATTTGCGTCCTAACCGTCTCGAGGCTGCGAAAGAAGTTGCTGTTGAATTTATCAGCAACAGGCCCGACGACCGTATCGGACTGGTTGTTTTCAGCGGGGAAAGTTTCACCCAATGCCCGCTTACTTCAAATCATGCTTTGTTGATCAATCTTTATAAGGATATCAGTTTCGGCATGATCGACGATGGAACTGCTATCGGTGATGGTTTGGCTACAGCCGTAAACCGGTTAAAAGAGAGTAAGACAAAGAGTAAAGTCATAATTCTGCTTACCGACGGAATCAACAATATGGGCTCCATTGATCCGCAATCAGCAGCTGAAATTGCCGAACTTTATGGAATACGTATTTATACAATAGGGGTCGGAACAATGGGTACCGCTTTGGTGCCTGTTCGTACTCAGTTCGGAATGCAATACCAACGTATGGAAGTGCAGATTGACGAAGCTTTGCTTCAGAAAGTTTCTGCACTTACTAACGGAAAATATTTCAGAGCTACCAATAAGCAAAAGCTGCAGGAAGTTTACAAAGAGATTGACCGTCTCGAAAAATCGAAAATTGATGTAACCGAATTCAGCCGGAAAAAAGAAGAGTTTCTGCCATTTGTAATTTTCGCACTCCTGCTTCTTACTCTCGAATTTGTAATGCGCTTTCTAGTGCTCAAAATTGTATCGTAAAACTTTATAACTAACACTATGTTTCGACTGGCACATCCGCAATATCTTTACCTGCTGCTGCTTATTCCGCTGCTGGTGCTGCTTTTTGTGTATGCCCGCCGCAGGAAGAGGAAAGCTCTCACTGATTTCGGAGATATCAACCTTGTGTTACGTTTGTTACCTGAATATTCAGGCTCACGTGAAATTTTGAAATTCATTATCTGGTCATTAGCATGGATAATGATAGTAATTGGAATGGCAGATCCACAAACCGGTTCGAAACTCGAAAAAATAAAACGAAAAGGGGTGGATATGGTGTTCGCACTGGATGTTTCGAATAGTATGATGGCTCAGGACATAACACCAAACAGACTGGAAAGAGCCAAACAGGCCATTATTCACCTTTTGGGAAAACTTGAAAACGACCGTGTCGGCTTAGTTATATTTGCCGGAAAATCGTATATCCAGATGCCGTTAACAACTGATTATTCAGCAACGCGACTCTTTTTGTCCAACATTAATCCTGGAATGATACCCGTGCAGGGTACTGCTATAGGTGATGCCATCGAAACCAGTGCGTCGGGATTTGGAAACACAAAGCAAAGTAAAGCCATCATTATTATTACCGATGGCGAAAACCATGAAGATAATGCTGTTGATGCAGCCCGGTCTGCATCAGCCAACGGAATACGGGTTTTTACTATTGGAATTGGTTTGCCGGAAGGCGCACCTATTCCTGTTTTCAGCGGCAATACACAGATAGGATATAAAAAAGACGCTTCAGGCATTACGGTTATCACCAGGCTCAACGAACCTATGTTGCAGGATATTGCTAAAGCAGGTAACGGTATTTTTGTGCGAGCAAACAATTCGCAGTCAGGAGTACAGGAAGTATTCGACCAGATTAACAAACTTGAGAAAGCGGAATACAACGAAGCCTTTTTCTCCGATTATGAAGACAGGTTTCAGTTTTTTATACTGGCGGCTTTGATACTGGTATTCGGCGAAATGCTTATTGCCAGCAGAAAAGGCCGTTTAGCCGGAAAAATTAAATTGTTTACTAACAAATCCACGAATAAGCAATGAGAAGCATATTCACTATATTTCTTCTCCTTACAGCAGGTGCTTTGCTGGCGCAACCTGTTCAGAAACTCGTGCGTTCGGGAAATACGGATTATAAAAACGGGCATTTTAAAGATGCCGAAATAAACTACCGTAAAGCATTAACCAAAGCGCCTGAATCGGAGAAAGCAACCTTTAACCTCGGCAATTCGTTATACAAACAGAATAACTATGACGAAGCAGCTTCTCAATACCTGAAACTTGCTCAGAGCGAAAAGAAATTAACCTCCAAAGCAAATGTTTATTATAACCTGGGAAATTCGCTGTTTGAAAGTAAAAAATACAAGGAAAGTATTGATGCTTATAAAATGGCCTTGCGTCAAAACCCTAAGGATGAGGATACCAGATATAATCTTTCCTATGCCATGACAAAACTGCAGCAACAGCAAAAGCAGGAACAAAACAAGAAACAAGAGGAAAAACAGCAGCAACAACAAAAACAACAGCAACAGCAGCAGCAGGCAAAGCCCAATATGTCGAAGCAGGATGCTAACCGTATGCTTAATGCTATGAATAACAATGAGAAACGAACTCTCGACAAAACTAAAAACAAACAAAAGACTTCAAGCAGTCAGTTAGAGAAGGATTGGTAATTGGAGGAGGACTGGGGGACAAGGGGACAAAGTGAGGGGAGACAAGGAGACACGGTGAAGGGAAAAATGGGAAAAAGAAAGTTGAAAAGAAAAAGAAACCAAAAAAAATCAATTCGTTCATTGATTGCGGAATAAATACATTTAAATTGCTTTTCAGTTCTGATATTGACCTGAACTAAATACACAAAATGAAACTCAAACTGATACTTTTATTTTTGCTTGCAATACCTGGCATCATAGCAGCGCAGGAAATCAGTTTCTCAGCCCAGGCGCCAAAACAGGTTTATATTGGGCAGCGGTTTCAGCTAACCTTCACGATTAATGCTGACGGCAACAATTTCATGGGTCCCGAAATCACTAACTTTGATATACTTAGCGGACCAATGATGTCGAGCGGGCAAAATGTGATGAACATTAACGGGAAGCTTGATTATTCGAGTTATTCATCCTATACATTTATTTTAGAGGCAATAAAAGCAGGCACTTTTACTATCCCCCAGGCTATTGTTTCGGTAAAGGGTAAGCGCTATATGTCCAATACCACTACCATTACTGTTCTTAATCAAAATCAGCGCTCAACACAGCAACCACCCGTCAATAACCAGCCAAATGGCAAAGCACAGGCTCAACCGGTTGATGATATCGGAAAGGATGTTTTTCTGAAAGCGGTTGTTGATAAAAATAATCCTTTTCAAGGTGAATTGATAGTGGTAACGTTCAAACTTTATACCCCAACTAACCGTCTACAAGTTGATCAGCCTGACAAAATACCCTCTTATCCTGGTTTCTGGGCACAGGATCTTTTAAAAGATGCAACGCAATATCCTCAATATACCGAAACGGTAAACGGTAAAAAATACATTGTTGCAGAGCTTCGAAAAGCTGCATTGTATCCGCAAAAATCAGGTTTGTTAACAATAGATCCGCTTGTTCAGGATGTTATATACCAGGTAAAAGTAAAAGCAAGAAATCCATTTGCTGATGATCCCTTCTTTGGGAATGATCCTTTCTTTAAGAATTTTATGGATGATTCGTTTATGGGTAGCGAATTTCAGAATGTAAAAAAGACATTACGATCAAATCCTATAAACATAAATGTAAAGCCATTGCCAGCTGCTAACAAACCGCTGGAATTTACAGGAGCTGTGGGACAGTTTACTATGAAATCGCAGGTTGACCGTACAGAGGCAAACACTAATGATGGCATTACCTTAAAAGTTTCGATAACAGGAACCGGCAACCTTAACCTGATTGAGAAACCGCTGATAAATTTCCCGCCTGATTTCGAAGTTTATGAACCTAAAACCATCGATAATTTCAGCAATAAAGGTGCTACCTCAGGAACCCGTACTTTTGAGTATCTTATCATACCGCGAGCTGCCGGCGATTTCGCAATCGAACCTATTCAGTTTGCATATTTCAACCCGGCCCGAAAGGAATATAGCGTGTTAAGCTCAGAGAAATTCAGGCTGAAAATAAATAAAGGAACCGGTGCCGGAGGAGATGCGCCAGTGCAGGGTGATGTAAAATTCCTGGGCAACGATATTCGTTATCTGATGGAACCGCCTTTAAACATACACCCTGCAGGCAATAGTTTATATGGAAAAACGATCTATTGGCTGTTACTTGTCCTACCTGTTTTGGGATTTCTGATTTTCATTTTGATTTACCGTCGAAATATGCGTTTGCAGGGCGATGCCAAACTGATGCAACGCAAAAAAGCAACTCGTTTAGCTGTAAAAAGACTTCAAAAAGCTAAGAAAATGCTCGATAGCGGACAGCATGACGCCTTTCACGAAGAAATAGCCCTGGCTTTATGGGGATATATAAGTCAGAAATTCAATATCCCGATGTCCCTCCTATCTATGGATACAGCCCGCGAACAACTCGAATTGCGCAAAGTTGACGAAACTCTGACCGATCGCTTTATTTCGACACTCAATGACTGCAATTATGCCCGTTACGCTCCTGAAGGAAAAGCACTTAATATGCAACAACTTTACGATCTGGCAATAAAAACCATAACCGAAACGGAGCAGGTTTTGAAATAAACAGCAATAAAATCACGACCAATAGACTATCAGAACTCTCAAACAGACAAAAAGCTCAACTTTCCACAACGAATGACCACCGAATGACACTCAACCCTCTCAAATAATTCTTCCCAACTCAATCGTCCACAACCGATTGACCACTTAAACACTTAAAACTTCTCAAAAACATCTCAAAATACCCAACCCCAAAAACTCTCTCCTTATGAAATGTAAAAAAATAGCAGTCCTTTTAGCGGCCATACTGTTAGTTGCATTTCATGCAATAGCGCAAAACCCTGATCAACTGGCAGCTCAGGCGGCAAAAGCATATAATGAGAAGCAATATGCAGTAGCAATTGAACTGTATAATAAAATTATTGCCAGTGGTTACGATTCATACTCATTATATTATAACCTGGGCAATGCCTATTTCAGGAATAATGAAAATACTGACGCGATTTTATTTTACGAAAAAGCACTTAAAATTGCACCTAACAACGAAGACATTAAACATAATATCGAAGTAGCCAACAGCAAACTGATTGATAAAGTGGAAAAAGTACCCGAGCTCTTTTACAAAAGATGGTGGAAGTATCTGCTTAATATGATGAACATTGATATTCTTGCAACTTTAAATATTTTATTACTCACATCAGGTTTATTACTAATTGCCGTTTACATTGCCGTGTCGAGCACACTCGTTAGGAAGATCACTTTCTGGACAGGACTGGTTCTGGTGTTTCTTTTTGGCATTGGCACCATTGCAGCATCACAACGCAATCATTATCTGACTGCACAGCACGAAGCCATTGTTTTTGAGCCTACAGTTAATATTAAGAGTTCGCCCGATGAGAACAGCAAAGATATTTTTGTCCTTCATGAGGGAGCCAAAGTAGTATTACTTGATGTTGTTGCCGACTGGCAGGAAATCAGGATTGCCAATGGCAGCATAGGATGGATAAAAATATCTTATCTAAAAAAAATATAGCTGTTAAAAGCTTCTGATTCTATTTTAACTGGTTTCCAGGTTTCCTAAACTTCGAATTTTCGTTATTTTTTATCTCCCGGGGCTAAACATTGTCGCGGATCCGGTTGTTATTTCCCCTTTGATTCATTAGGACCAGGCAGAAGAATCTTTTGCTTTTAAACTAATTGTAATGTAACTTTGAACATCTAAACACAAAAATCAATCCTATTAACAACCTTAACCTATGAGAAAATTTACTCTTATCTTATTAATTTCAGTGCTCAGTTTTCACCTGATGGCTTTCGAACCCGAAGTCGATACCTCCTGGAAATCGAAATACGAAACTTCATTTGGCTTATCGCAAACAACATTTACAAATTGGTCAGCAGGAGGTGAAAATGCATTTTCGCTTAATGCGATGCTCAATATTTATAAAAATTATGCCAAAGGAAAAGTTTCGTGGGACAACTACCTCGGACTGGCTTATGGGATGTCGTACATGCAGGAATCTGATCCGCAATGGCGAAAAATAAACGATAAAATAAATCTGGTTACCAAAGGAGGTATATACGCCTGGAAGAACTGGGACTATGCAGGCCTTTTCGAATTCAGGTCGCAATTCGACAAAGGGTATAATTATCCTGATCCCGATTACATTTCCAAATTTTTAGCCCCGGGATATTTCCAGCTTTCGATTGGATTAAACTATAAGCCGGTCGATTATTTCGCTGTATTCATTTCACCTATAGGAGCGCGTTTAACGGTTGTTAATGATTCTTCGCTAACGAATACAATCGATGATAAAGGAAATTTAATTGGCGCTTTCGGAGTTAAGGGAGACAATACTACTTTATGGCAGGTTGGGGGTTCTGTTAATGTGGTCTTTAAAAAAGATATCATGAAAAATGTGAACCTGATGTCGAAACTCGATTTGTTTTCCGATTACAGAAATAATCCACAGAATATAATAGTTGGCTGGGAAAACAATATCATGATGAAAGTGAATAAATACATATCCCTCAATTTGCTTACCATGCTGATATATGACGACAATATACTTTACACCGATAAAGAAGGAATAACACATGGACCCCGCACTCAATTCAGGGAAACTTTCAGCATTGGCTTCACATATTCATTGAATCATTACTAATTTCTACCAAACCTATAACTTTAATTATTAACCAAAAACAAACAAAAAAAATGGGACTAGCAAAAGAATTCAGGGAATTTGCCATGAAAGGCAGTGTCGTCGATCTGGCAGTCGGTGTGATTATCGGAGGTGCATTCGGTAAAATTGTAGCATCATTTGTTAATGATATACTTATGCCACCACTGGGCGTGCTATTAGGTGGTGTTGATTTTAAAGAATACAAAGCCACTTTGGTTGAAGCTATCGGCGAAAAGGCTGCAGTTACCATTAATTATGGAATGTTTATTCAGAATGTGATTGATTTTCTGATCATAGCAGTTGCCATTTTCATGATGATTAAAGCAATCAACTCAGCTAAGAAAAAAGAAGAAGCAGTTCCTGCAGCTCCTCCTGCGCCATCAGTGGAAGAAACTTTACTCACCGAAATCAGGGATTTGCTTAAGGAAAAGAAATAAACCATGTTTCATTTTTAGTAAAAAGCCGGATTCACTGAGTCCGGCTTTTTGTATTCAAAAAATCACCTGAAATGGAAACTATCTGATTTCGAGTTTGATATAATTCACATAAAGAGTTTTGAAATATTATAAATACTCCAAACATAAACTGAAGTATGTTGTTAAATATTCAATTTTTAACATTGTTAATAAACCAATTCCGGACAAAGTAAACACATCTACAGACATATATTTTACTCACGAATAACAAAAATGCCATATGAAACATTTACTCTCTTCGATTATTCTACTGAGCATTTTTTCTGTATCAGTAACTTTTGCTCAACAATTACCAAATTTGCCCATCCCTTTAGGGGCAGGTAATGCTGAAGTTTGGAACAGTTCGATTTATCATTTCGGAGGGTCCAACAACTGGTCAGGATCAATAGTATATCCGCGCATTTATAAGTACAACGGAACCAGTTGGTCATACCACGATACCATTCCCGATAATAATTTGTGGGATGTTGAAACTTTGCTGGTTGGCGATAATGTTTATCTGATGGGTGGCTGGCCGAATGGACCATCACTTAACAGAAGGTATAATTTTAACACTGGCAACTGGGTTTATTTAAGTGAGAGTCCAAACCTCACCCAGGATTGGGGTTTAACCTCAGAAGAACTGGATGGCATAATTTATTTATTTAATTCGTATGGTGAAGTTTTCGCATACAATATAGCAACTAATGTTTGGACGACTAAAACCCCAAATCAGGCTGCCGGCACATGGGATCTGAGTTCAATTCTGTTTCAGGGCGACATTTACATACTTGGCTGGAATAATTCGGAATTTTATAAATATACACCTTTAACTGATTCGTGGACAAAGCTTGCCGACTCGCCATACCAGGTTGGCGCCTGCGCATTCGGGATCATTAACAATCTGATTTATAGTATCGGAGGAAATTCAGGTGGGGGATCTGCAGCGTTTTATAAAAGTATAATTGTTTATGATATTGATACCGATTTGTGGGTAACGGATGAACTCGAACTCAGCTCAAAACGACACTGGATGGCTACTGCAGAGTATGAAGGCGGTTTGTACGTTGTTGGCGGAATTGACGAAAATGCTCAATCTGTTGATTTAGTTGAAGAAATAGTTGCACAGGGCACAGTTGGTATTGATGATGTTCCCGAATCGCTGAAAGGTTATAAACTTGAGCAAAACAATCCAAATCCATTTACATCTTCTACAACTATTAAATACTCATTACCAATAGCCGCAGCTACAACTTTGAAAATTTATAACACTTTGGGAACCGAGGTTTCCACTTTAGTTGATGGAAATAAAGACGCCGGAAATTATGAAGTAGTTGTTAATTCAAATGAATTAAAACGCGGTGTTTACTTTTATCGTCTGCAGTCGGGCAAGTTTATTCAAACTAAAAAACTTATACTACAATAGAAATATTTCAAAATTAAGAACCGGCTATAATAAAGCCGGTTTTTCTTTGTTATATAATAAAATTTACAATCTGTATTTTTCAAAAATCATATTATCTTAATACCTGCCTCAGATTTGTTATTTTTATCATGAAGTAATAAGACTTCTTAAATAATATACTAAATAGTTGGTCAGGTTGTAGTAAGATTATACCTTTGGGAATACAAATGGTCGTGTAGGATGAAAAGGATATCTATCTTATTTATACTTTCTTTCATTGCTTTTTCAGCCAGTGCTGGGAAACCTAAGGAGGATACTACCTATTGGAAATCGAAATATGAGTCGGCATTGGGGTTTTCGCAAACGTTACTGGTAAACTGGGTAAAGGGTGGTGAAAAAACATCCTATTCAACCAACTTTATACTCAATATTTATAAAGATTACAAAAGGAACAATTTATCGTGGAATAACTACCTTGGAATTGCATATGGTGTTGCAAAACAGCAAAGTATCACCAATTTGCGCAAAACAGATGATAAAATAAATTTCCTTACAAAAGGTGGAATTTACGCCTGGAAGAACTGGGATTACACCGGTTTTTTCGAATTCAAATCGCAATTCGACGAAGGCTATGCCTATCCAAATGATTCGATGCATATTTCACGATTCATGGCGCCAGGCTATTTCCAGCTATCGATTGGGATGAACTACAAACCTGTTAATTATTTCTCTGTTTTTATTTCACCTGTTGGTGCCCGTTTAACAGTAGTAACCGACAGCTCACTTACACACCGGAAAGAAGGAGCGTATGGTATTTTCGGCGATAATACTACTTTGTGGCAAACAGGAGGATCAATTAATGCTATTTTCAAAAGAGATATCATGAAAAATGTGAACCTGATGTCGAAACTCGATATTTTTAGTAATTACCGCGACAAACCGGAGAAAATTATTGTTAGCTGGGAGAATAACATATTGATGAAAGTGAATAAATACATTTCGGTAAACATCTCAACTATGCTCATTTACGACGATAAAGCGATTGTGGTGGAAAACAGCGGTAAGTTTTCCGAAATAGTACAATTCAGGGAAACCTTCGGTATTGGACTTGCCTACACAATTTTCCATTAAAATAATCCGGTTTTCATTCCTCTATTTATTAGCACAAACCATGTTTCATCAAACTGCTGATATTTGAACGATATCTCAAAGTGATATACTGAAACTTCAAATCAAAAAAAGTATGCTTTTGAGTATATTTGTGCAATCTAACGAAAGTATCAGGGGATGAAGTCAAAACACCTAAGCAAAAAATCGGGTTTACCTCCGGGTAGTCCTGTTTATACCGGTATAAAAACAGGCGCTACTGTAATCAGTATGCTTGTGTATGACGATGAAAATTTCCAGGTTCATGAGAACATATCTCTCGAAAAAGCTATAAAACTTCAGGGCAAGACTTCTACTAACTGGATTATTGTAAAAGGTATAACCCAAACGGAAGGGCTGCAGCAACTTGCTGATCATTTCGGGATTCACCCATTGATTTTTGAGGATATTTTCAATGTCGATCAAATGCCCAAAGTGCAGGATATTGAAAATAACCTGTTTGTAACAATGAAAAATCTGACTTGGGGTGCTAATGATCGAATTGAATCGGAGCACATAAGTTTATTTTTAGGTCCTAATATTCTTATCTCCTTCGAAGAAAATGGGAACATGATATTTTCGTCAATTATCGAACGGCTGAAGGTTGGCAAAGGAAAAGGACGTTTACGTCAGGAAGATTACCTGTGTTATCTGCTTATCGACCATATAGTTGACAATTATTATGTATTGCTCGATCATACAGAAGATCAAATTGAGGACCTCGAAAAACTGCTGATCGATAATCCTTCGGATGAGTTGTCGCATGCCTTCCTGAGGTTAAAGAAAAACCTTATGATACTTCGCAAAACGGTGAATCCGTTGAAAGAAGAAGTCAGGTTTCTCACCCGCGAACAATCGAACCTCATCAGCGAGTATACCAGACAATACCTTAGCGACGTATCCGATCATCTTTCATTTTTAACCCAATCAATCGACAGTTTCCGCGATATGATTGCATCAATGATGGATCTTTTGATGGCAAATAATGCCAACCGTATGAATAACATCATGAAAACACTTACAATGGTTTCCACTATAATTATTCCTATGACTTTGGTTTCCAGTATCTATGGAATGAATTTTGATTTCATGCCCGAATTACATTATAAATTCGCTTATCCTGCTGTATTGGCCGGCATGGGTGCAATGGGCCTGGGAATGTACGTGTATATGAAAAAGAAAAAATGGTTTTGATGAGATTATCATAGATAAAGCTTCCTTTTAATCTTTGAGGCTAACTTCTGCCATTCGCCTTGTAACCCCTTATCCGTGTCTCACCTTCTCATCTTCTCCCACACTCTCACTCTCACACTCCCACTCTCCCTTTCACCCACTCTCTCACTCTCCCATTCAAAAACAACAATCTCACTCACACAACATGCTCCGGATAGGACTTTTAAGCGACACTCACAGTTTCATTAATCCACGGATTCTTGAATTCTTTTCCGGTTGTGACGAAATATGGCATGCCGGCGATATCGGCAATATTGAAACGGCTGATAAGTTGGCAGCATTTAAAACTTTGAGAGCTGTTTACGGAAATATCGATGGAACCGAAATCCGCAAATCGTATCCCAAAAACCAGGTTTTTTATTGCAACGAAGTAAAGGTTTTAATGACTCACATCGGTGGTTATCCCGGACATTATGAAAAGGAAGCCCGACAGCTTATTGAAACTGAAAAACCAGGTATTTTTATCAGCGGGCATTCACACATACTGAAAGTGATATACGACAAAAAATACGAATTGCTGCATATTAACCCGGGAGCGGCAGGCAATTCAGGATTTCACCATGTTATAACCTGTGTGCGGTTTGTGATCGATGGGAAAGATATCCGCGATTTGGAAGTGTTTGAAAAACAGAGATGAAAATGGATTGAAGGGGATTGTCGGGATTGAAGGGATTGAGGAATGAAGGGCTTGAAGAGTTGCAAATTCTTCCTATTTTACTTCTTAACTATTTCCCACGAATCATCTACCTCAATCTGTCGGCTGATCGAACCAGCTTATCATCGCGTTTAATAGCCCTGTTAGCCATAACCAGGAAAACCAAAGCTACAAGCGGCAGATAAATTCCAAAAGCTTTGCTATAATCAGGAACAATACTAATTTTCTTTTCGATCATAGGGATATAAAAAAAGAAAATTCCCATAATCAGTATAATTGAAGCCAACACACCGATATTGGTGAGTTTAATCTGGAAAGGACGGTTTTTATACTGGAAGATTGTGAATATTGTCAGCAGCGCGATACCCACGTTAAAAATAATCATTGGTAAAAACACTGTTGCAGGGAATGCGTCCGGCTCGCCCGGAACCATATTTTTTAACCCGGTTATAGATAAAACATATGCTCCGTTTTCGGAGAAAAACTGTGCCAGTGGAAAAGCAAAAATCAATGCCAGGGCTATAACTGCAAGCGAAAGGTATACGGTTTGAATACGCTGAATCATGGTTATTTCGAATTAAATTTCATTACAAAGATACTATTGTATGCCGAAAGTGGAAAACAAATTGCCGAAAGTTGTTTTGGGATAACTATTTTTTTCTCATTCGCTTTTAGTTCCTCCATTTTATCCAAAGATGATGTATCCTTATTAAAATTATAAGCTGTATGGATTTAGCATCAGTATTTTCCTCAATTTAGCAAATAGAATTCTGCCTCTTTAATCAGTTTATTAGACTATGCCACAACGTAAAACGATAATATGGGACTGGAACGGAACTTTGCTCGATGATGCCGAAATATGCCGTACAGCCATCAACAAGATGCTCAAAGCCCGTAACCTCGCCGAATTAAGCCTTGAAAAATACCGTGATGTTTTTACCTTTCCAGTGATTGATTATTACAGGCAGGTAGGATTTGATTTCGATAAAGAAGAGTGGGAACCTGTTGCAATGGAGTTTATAAACCTGTATCTCAGTGCTCTTAATGAAGTAGAACTTACGCCATTTGCAAAAGAAACGCTCCAAAAATTTAAACAAAAAGGATACCGGCAAGCCATAATTTCGGCCATGCAACATGATGCGCTGTTAAAATCGGTTTCGGAACTTGGCATTTATGACTATTTCGATTTTATCGGGGGGATTGGTGATCATTACGGTGGCGGGAAAGTTGAAAATGCCCGGAACTATTTTACTGTTGCAGGCCTTAATCCTGATCAGGTTACCCTCATCGGCGATACTATTCACGATTCGGAAGTAGCTGCGGAGTTAGGCTGCAAATGTGTATTGGTAACTACAGGGCATCAGTCGCTTAGACGCTTGCAGCAAACCGGGTTAACGGTAATTAAAAACCTTTCGGAAATTGAATCTGTGCTATAATTTCAAGTCCGTATACCAATAAACGATCTCAGAACTCAACAAAGAAACAATAAATGAGCAACCTTTTATTTGGGATACTAACCATTTCGATCAGTGCTATCGGTTATTTTTTTTCCTGGAAATACTGGACAAAAGATAACTACAAGATTGCAATTCTGTTGCTTATTATTTGCGGCCTGTTTCTTCGCATTTATACTTCTGCTGATTTTTTTCTCCATTCATGGGATGAAAGATACCATGCCCTGGTAGCAAAAAACCTGATCCGGCATCCATTTATACCTACGCTTTACGACAATCCGGTGCTTAACTACGACTACAAAAGCTGGGTGGCGAACCACATATGGGTGCATAAACAGCCTTTGCCATTATGGGGAATGGCAGCAAGCATGTGGCTTTTTGGCATTAACGAAATCGCATTGCGCCTGCCGTCCATCCTTCTATCGACAATTGGTATTTATCTGATGTACATAATCGGAAGTTATTTTTTCAATAAAAAAACTGGCTATCTGGCAGCATTTTTCTTTTCGGTTAACGGACTAATCATCGAATTAACCGCGGGTCGTGTTGCAACCGATCATATCGACATTTACTTCCTGTTTTTTGTAGAACTGGCAGTAGTTTTCAGTATTTATTTTGCACAAAAAGGGAAAATGATTTTTAATATCCTGGCAGGAATAAGTATTGGAGCCGCGATTTTATCAAAATGGCTTCCAGCCCTTATTGTTCTTCCAATCTGGCTTTTACTTGTAGTTGATACCGGAAAATTCAAACCAAAAGAAATCCTAATCCAATTTATCATTCTGACAGTTACTTCGATACTCGTTTTTCTGCCATGGCAGATTTATATTTACCATGCCTTTCCTCTCGAAGCCCGTTGGGAAGCCGGTTTTAATCTCAAGCATATCACCGAAGCCCTCGAAGATCAAACCGGTCCGTTCTATTATTTTATCAATAAGATTAGAATTAATTATGGTGAATTGATTTATTTGCCCTTGCTCTGGTTTTTGTGGAAAACGCTCAAGAATCCAGGTGACAAAAAGCGGCTGGCAATCAGTATTTGGTTCATTGTGCCATTTCTTTTTTTCTCGTATGCGAGTACCAAAATGCAGGCGTATCTCCTCTTTGCAAGCCCTGCACTATTTATTATGACTGCCGAATTCTGGCTTATGCTTGCCACTTACAAAGAAAATCACAAATTCAAATGGGCCTTAAACCTGGTCATAATTTTACTTATTGCTTTACCAATCCGTTATTCTATTGAACGCATTAAACCTTTTGATAAAACCGATCGAAAACCGCAATGGGTGAATGATCTTAAAACGCTGAATGAAAAGAATATTACGAACGGTATATTATTCAATTATAACAATCCTATCGAGGCCATGTTTTATACAGATATTACTGTATATCAAAACATTCCGGAAAATTATATCTTAATGGATTTACAGCAAAAGGGATATAATATTCTAATAAATGATAACGGGAATATTCCTGAGCGGATTAAAACCATAACTGGCATCAAAACTGTAAAACTTACATCCGCAAATTAACAGGAGAATGATGTTTGAGATTGTCCGATACGCGACAATCAAAAACTTTTATTCCGGAATTTCCTTTACTTCGTTTTTCAGCTCTGCTTCGCGGGTTTTGTCGAAAAATATTTCTTCCGAAATTGCTCCTTCAAAATACGTGATCTCACTTTCCTTTTCACCATTTGCCTTGTAAGCTGTCCACAAGCCATGTTTCAAATCATCCTTAAATTGTCCGACAAGCAAAGGTTTTCCATCAGGAAAAAGATAACGGGCAGGGCCTTCGTATTTTCCGTTCTTAAAATTAACTTCTGATTTCACAGTACCATCCGAAAAATACTGTTTACTAAGCCCGTCTTTTTTCCCGTTTTTATAAGGGCACTCTTCGAGTAATTTCCCATCGTCGTAGTAAGTCTTCCAAAAGCCAACAGCTATTCCCTTGGAGTAATATTCTTCGGCCGAAATTTTTTCACGCTCAGTATAATACTTCCAAAGACCGTCCTTTTTAGTTTCGGCATAGACACCTTCGGCCATTTTTTTGCCGTTAGGGTGATAATTTACAGCATTTGCTGATTTTCCGTCAGCGGAATACGACAATTCCGAACGGACTTTACCATCCTCATAATAATATTTGAAAACACCATGCGGGATATTATCCTTAAACTGTCCTTCGTAAATCACTTTTCCGGCTTCATCGACCTTTTTCCAGGCACCCTGTTTCTTTCCTTTCGAATCTGTAACATTTTGCCCATGAACAATTAAAGAGCTAATAAAGAATACTATTCCGAGAAGGGTTACTAATTTCAATCTTTTCATTTTTAAAAATTTAGCATCTGTACCGATAAACGAATGATCGGAATTTAAAGTATTAGGGCAAATTTTACCTACTTTTGAGCAGCAAATTTACGAAGTTATCCAAACCTTTAGCATGTCAATTTGCGTACCAAACTAAAATAAACATGGAGGGGAATTTTTCGTCACAATTATTAAAAAATGCTGTCAGCGAACTTACCCGTTTGCCCGGAATTGGTCAAAAAACCGCTTTGCGACTTGCTTTACACTTGCTTAAGCAACCTCCTGAAATTGCTGCCACTCTGGGCGAGTCAATTATAAAACTACGCAGCGAAATCAAGTACTGTAAAAACTGCAATAATATTTCCGATCGCGAAATCTGCGAGGTTTGTGCCAATCCGAAACGCGACCAGTCAATCCTTTGTGTGGTTGAAGATATCCGCGATATGATGGCCATCGAAAACACAAGTCAATTCAAAGGATTATATCATATTCTGGGTGGAATCATCTCTCCGGTCGAAGGCATTGGTCCGGCCGATATCAGTATTGCTCCGGTGATCGAAAAAGCGGGATCGGGAAATATTTCAGAAATTATCCTAGCCTTACCGGCTACAGTTGAAGGGGATACCACCAATTTTTATCTTTTTAAAATGCTGAAGAAATTCGGGCTCACGGTATCCATAATTGCGCGCGGAATTCCTGTTGGCGACGAACTCGACTATACCGATGAAATTACTCTTGGCCGTTCGATACTAATGCGGCAACCCTATCATGGAAGCACTACATGATATAGTTTTAAACTCCTCTGCACAGTAACTTTAAATGAACAGGAATGTTATTTTAAAAAAGTGCATAAATCTGTAATTGCATATGAAAACAGAACTTCACCCAGCTAATGAACGCGGCCATGCAAGCCTCCATTGGCTCGATACTTACCATAGTTTTAGTTTTGGTACCTATTTTAATCCGGCCCGCGAACAGTTCGGCTGTTTGCGCGTATTGAATGACGATACAATTGCCGGTGGCACCGGGTTCGATCTGCATCCACATAACAATATGGAAATCATCACCATTATGCTCGAAGGTTCGCTCGAACACCGCGACAGTATGGGAAACACACAAGTGATTGCGCAGGGCGAAGTGCAGGTAATGAGCGCAGGCACAGGCATTTATCATGCTGAGTACAACCACTCGGAAACGGAAAAAGCAAAATTATTTCAGATTTGGATTTTCCCACGCGAAAAAGGACTTAAACCACGCTACGACCAAAAGTTTTTTGAAGAACAGAAAATTAAAAATAAACTTGTAACCCTTGTAACTCCTGATATTATCCAGCAGGATGAGTCATTATGGATTCATCAGGATGCCTATATTTCGACGGTTAATCTCGAAAAAGAACATAGTTTCGAATATAAAATACGGATTCAGGGAAACGGTGTTTTCGCGATGGTGATTGAAGGAAATATTAAAGTTAATGAAAACTCACTGAATCGGAGAGATGCTATTGCGGTAACTGAAACTGATACTGTTAATTTCGAATCGGTTACAGACTCAAACTTATTGATTATCGAAGTTCCGATGCAATAGCCGTATAAATCTAGTTAAATAATCCAAGCTGTTTTAACTCGGTACTTACTTTCCCTTCTTCTATAAAATCGAATAATGTCAATTGGTTAGCCCCAACTTCATAATGTTGATGTTCAACCAGATGCACATTTCGTTTGAGAAATTCGCTTAAAGCTTTACGAAAAACTTTGTTCTCGGTGGTATGGTGAGCCTTGCAGAACTGTTTCAGCATTTTATTCTGCGTTTCGGTAATTTTAAAATTCTTTTTGTAGAATTTATTCTTACGTGGTTTCTTTTTCCCGCGTTTCGGCATGGCACACTTTTTATAAACTAATGCCTGCTAAAGTAATGCATAATAATGCATTGTGTTAGCTGCTACCGAAATAGTAATTCACAATTTATGAACAGGAGCAAAGTAGTCTGATATGCTCCGAATTCTATATCAACCCTTTGATATCCGCTATAATTTTTTCAGCAAGTTCTTCAGCCTTTGCGGCAGAAACACTTTCGGCATAAATCCTGATAATTGGTTCAGTATTGGATTTGCGGAGATGTACCCATTCGTTGCCAAATTCAATTTTCACTCCATCGATAGTGCTGTTAGGCTGATCTTTATATTTCTCCTGTATTTTTTTCAGAATGAGATCGGTATCCATCCCCGGCGATAGAGTAATTTTATTTTTCGAAATGGTGTAATCAGGGTAGGTTTCCCTCAATTTTGAACAGGATAGCCGGGTTTTGGCCAGATGAGTTAGAAACAAGGCAATACCAACAAGTGCATCTCGACCGTAATGAATTTCGGGATAAATAACGCCACCATTTCCTTCGCCACCGATAACAGCACTGGTCTCTTTCATCATATTCACAACATTTACCTCCCCTACTGCCGAAGCTGAATATTTATGTCCTTTTCCTTCGGTAACATCACGCAAAGCGCGGGTTGACGACATATTCGAAACCGTATTGCCCGGAGTATGATTCAGTACATAATCAGCCACGGCCACCAGTGTATATTCTTCACCAAACATCTTACCGTTTTCGCTAACAATAGCCAGCCTGTCAACATCCGGATCAACCACAAATCCAACATGCGCTTTGTGATCAACAACTGTTTTACTCAATTCGTGCAAATGTTCAGGCAGAGGCTCGGGATTATGAGGGAAAAGCCCGTTTGGATCACAATACAGATCAATAACCTTATCCACACCCAAAGCCCGCAGTAGTCGCGGAATTACGATACCACCGGTAGAGTTGACTGCATCGATTGCAACCCTGAATTTTGCCTTTTTAATAGCCTCAATATCAACCAAAGGAAGATCGAGAACCATTTTAATATGCTTGTCGATAAATGTATTATCAACCGTATAGGAACCTAATTTTTCCACTTTGCTATATTCAACATCAGTTGATTCCGCATTTTCGAGCACTTTTGCACCGGCATCGCCATCCAGAAACTCACCTCTTGAATTAAGAAGCTTAAGCGCATTCCACTCGCCTGGATTATGGCTGGCTGTGAGAATAATTCCGCCCTGGGCTTTATATGCGGTAACAGCTACTTCCACAGTGGGGGTGGTCGAAAGGCCAAGGTCAATTACATTAATACCCATACCCATCAATGTACCGCTAACCAGGTTGCTCACCATAGCGCCCGAAACGCGGGCATCACGACCAATAACGACAGTAATTACCGAACCTTGATTGCCATCTAAAATATATGTTGCATATCCAGTTACAAATTTTACAATATCCGAAGGAGTAAGATTATCGCCAGGTTTTCCACCTATGGTTCCCCTGATTCCTGAAATACTTTTAATCAATGTCATACTGAGTTTTTTTACAAAGATACAATTAGCGAGGGATTGATAAAATGAATGTATGTAAAATTATGAAATGAATACTGTAACTTTACTAAAGGGAGCTATTGAATGCGTTAAACCCATCGAACCCGAAACTAAAAAATTATTACCTTTGCAGCAGCAAAACTTTTACCTGCGATGGATAATTACGAAGAAGACAAAGAATACCTGCGCGAACTGCTCGAACGTTTTGAGAGCGGTATCGGGGAAGGCGGATATTCCTTTTTCGACAGCAGTGAGCTTGAGGATATTATCTATTATTATTTCAGCGAATCGGATTTAAATAAAGCCCGTAAGGCTATTGATTATGCTATAGGTCAGTTTCCTGCAGAGGTAAGTTTCCAGGTGTTTAAAGCACAGTATTTCCTTAATAACGGCGAACCGGAAAAAGCGCTTGCCCGATTAAACAGCCTTGATGCTGTTGATCCGCAGAATCCTGATGTTTTACTTACGCGAGCCACTGTTTACAGCAGTATGCACAAACATGCCGAAGCAATAAAAGAATACCAGAAAGCGCTTGGCAAAGTTGACGAAGACCTCGACGAAATACATACCAGCATTGCATTCGAATACCAGAACCAGGGAGAATATACAAAAGCTGCCGAGCACCTTAAAAAAGCTATCAGACTGAACAAGGACAACGAAAGCCTGCTTTATGAAATAGGCTATTGTTTTGAAATGGGTCAGATGAGCGATGAAGCTGTTAGCTTTTTCACCCGCGAAATAAACGTTAGGCCATATTCATATGTTGCCTGGTACAATCTGGGAATGGCATACAGCGCACTCGAATTGTACGAGAAATCAATCGATGCGTTTGATTATGCCATTGCAATTGATCCTGCGTTTACTCCAGCCTATTTTAGTAAAGCGCAATGTTACGAGCAGATGGAAATGTACCAGGAAGCAATTAAAGTGTATAAGCATACTTTTGAGCTCGAAAAGCCTGATTCAATGACCTATTACTATATTGGAGATTGCTATGCAAGCCTCGAAAAATATGAAACCGCTATTGAATTTTACCGGAAATCAATCAGTTTCGAACGTCATTTTTCGGATGCATGGCTTGGAATAGGATTATGTTTTGTTGAACTTGGTCAGCATAGCGAAGCATTATCCCACATTGAGCAAGCCATTAAACTGGAAACAGATAATGCCGAATATTACATCGTGCTTGCGGAAACACAACTAGCTCTGGATATGAACGATGCGGCTTTACTCTCATACGAAAAAGCCAGTGAACTTGAACCTTATCATGCCGAAATATGGCTCGATTACTCCGATTTTTATGCCAACATTAAAAATGACTACGAAAAAGCGCTTGAAATCCTTGAAAATGGAATCTACTACCAGGGAGATAACAGTGCTTTAACTTACCGCCGTGTTGCCTATCTTTACGAGGCCGGAAAGCATAAAGAAGCCATTCTTGAACTTTTTATTGCTTTAACACAGGATTTTGAAGCTCATACACAATTGCTCGAATATTCGGAAAAGGCTAAAAATTCAGTTGAGATACTTGCCGTTATTGAATCGTATAAAAACCAGGATATTTAATCCTTCTGTGAATATTAACTTATCCCTCTATCGGGACCTAAAATTGAATTAAGATGGGAATTACCCAATGGATTGCTAACACTGCTGTTGCCTTTATTGCTGCTACTTCATACCCAGGTGTATTTTTACTTATGGTACTCGAAAGTATGGTTTTCCCTATTCCCAGCGAAGCTGTAATGCCTTTTGCAGGCTTTCTGATTGTTGACGGTCAGTTTACTTTTACAGGTGTTATTATTGCAAGCACTCTCGGCAGTATTGTTGGTTCGCTGGCTTCCTACGCGATGGGATACTATGGTGGTAAACCTTTTATTGCGCGGTTCGGGAAATACCTTCTTCTTGATGTGCATGATCTGGAAATTACTGAGCGCTTTTTTGCCAAACGTGGAGAACTAACTATTTTCATATCCCGGTTTATTCCTGTTATCCGCCATTTAATAAGTATACCGGCAGGTCTGGGTAAAATGAATCTCCTGAAATTTTCGATCTACACTATACTTGGAGCAGGCCTTTGGAACTCTTTCCTAACTTATGTTGGGTTTAAACTTAAAGAAAACTGGACAGAAGTTATGACTTACAGTCACACTATCGACATCGTAGTAGTTGCTGTTCTGGGAATTGCATTTCTTTATTATGCTTATAAAATTTATCTGAACTTAACCAAGAAAACTGCCGGTAATTAGTTATGCGATTTTTCGGACTTATTGGCTACCCGCTCTCTCATTCTTTTTCTGCTGACTTTTTCGAACAAAAGTTTACAACTGAAAATATTAATGATGCGGGATACCGGCTTTTCCCTTTGAATTCTATTTCCGAATTGCCCGAATTTATTAAACAGAAACCTGATTTACAAGGATTTAACATTACAATCCCATATAAAGTTGCAATACTCCCCTATTTAAATTTTGTTTCAAAAGTTGCTAAGGAGGTTGGTGCTGTAAATTGTGTAAAAATTATACGTGATGCAACCGGTATCAAGCTTTTTGGATTTAATACTGATGTGCATGGCTTCCGCGAATCGTTGTTACCACTTTTAAAACCCAACCATTATAGTGCACTTATTTTAGGAACCGGTGGTGCCGCAAAAGCGGTCAGCTATTCGTTGCTCGAATTGGGCATTAGCTATACGATGGTTACCCGAAAAAGGGATGATAAAGCCTGCATGCACTATTCGCAGCTTACTGAAGATGTTATCAATGATAACTTACTCATTATAAACACATCTCCGGTTGGCATGTATCCAGATACTGAAAACACTCCCGATATCCCTTACCAGTTTATTGGTCGCAACCATCTGTTATTCGATCTGATTTACAATCCTGCCGAAACCCTATTTCTAAAAAAGGGCCGCGAAATGGGTGCGGTAACAAAAAACGGATTGCAAATGCTTGAATTACAGGCGGAAAAATCGTGGGAAATATGGAATTCTTAAATAGTGAGCTAACTTTACGCTTTAAGCTCTGGCAGTAATCACTGTTTATTCCCTAATCCCTAATACCAAACCCCTAAATCCTAAACAAATATGTCTGTCCTGATGCAGTTTGCCATGTTCCCCACCGATAAAGGTGCAAGTGCCAGCCCTTATGTAAGCCGCGTTATTGCCATGATTCGTGAAAGCGGACTACCCTACCAGCTTAGTGCAATGGGTACAATTATTGAAACAGAAACACTTGATGAGGCTCAGGCAATTGTAAAAAAAGCCTATGATATACTCAGTGCCGACTGCACACGGGTTTATTGCACGGTGACTTTCGATATCCGCGACGGAAAAACCGGACGGATGAAGGAGAAAATTGCAGCTATAGAAGAAAAAATCGGACCTGTAAACCATTAATCCTTCCTGATCACTTCAATAGTAAAATCAGCTGCCCAGGCTGCCAATGCTCCTACTGCTGCCAGTACTGGTGCAACCAGTGCTCCGATTACACCCAAAGTTACCGGTATTTCGAGATATACTTTTCCTGAATCGTCCTTGATTATAATACGGTTCACATTGCCTTCGCTGATCAGTTCGCGGATTTTGCGCATCAGGTCTTCGCCCTTGACTTTAAATTCAGATGAGTTCATTTTTGAGAGATTTTATACTTATCAGACGTATTTCTATTGATCCGGTTACATTTTTATATGAATAAGGTGTTATTGATCAGGAGTTCAGAACTATGGTTAACGATAATTCAACTTTAAAAAAATCTTTAAACACCTTATCGGTCAAAAAGATAATTCAGTTTCCTGATAAAGGTCAGAATTAGTACTTTTGCAATCATGAGAAAAAACGGAATCTTATTTATAATTCTGCTTGCAATGCTAAGCCTTGTATCATGTAAGGGCAAGCAGTCAGAAGAACTCAAACCACAACTTACGGTTAGTATAATTCCCCAACAATTCCTGGTTTCATTTATTGCCGGCGATAAGTTTGATGTACAAGCTATGTTGCCGACAGGCTCGAACCACGAAACCTATGAACCTGCCCCCCGCGATATGGAGAAAATTGCCAATTCCGGGTTTTATTTCACATTAGGGGCACTTGATTTTGAGCTTACCTGGATGGATAGATTTTCTTCCTCAAATCCATCGATGCAGATAATAAATACCAGCGAAGGGATAGAAATGCTTAGCGGGCATGTTCACGATCATGGCGACGATCACGGGCACGAGCAACGAGGAACCGATCCACACATATGGCTTTCACCTTCCTGCATGAAAATTCAGGCTGCCAATATCTGCAAAGCACTTTCGGAAAATGACACTATAAATTCCGATTTTTATACAGAGAATCTTGATAAATTTAACCTGCATGCCGATTCAGCAGATCAGAAGATCCGTGAAATACTGGCAGACTCTGAAGGGAAACCGATACTTATTTTTCACCCGGCACTGGGCTATTTTGCACGCGACTATAACCTTACACAAATAAGTATAGAGCAGGAAGGGAAAGAACCCTCACCTGCATACCTTGGCGAACTGGTGAAAATTGCTAGAGAAAAGAATATCAAATCAGTGTTTATTTCCAAAGAATTTGATACCAGAAATGCCGAAGCTATTGCCCGTGAAATTAACGCCAAAGTCGTGGTTTTTGATCCTATGGCTGAAAACTGGGCCGAAAATCTGATTCAACTGGCAAAACTCATTGCTGAAAACTGATACGCCACTCCATGAACGAACTCATTCAACTTGATCATGTTACAGCTGGTTATGACAACGGGATTGTTTTGCGTGATGTTTCGATCACCATTGCAGATCAGGATTTTATTGGCGTAATTGGTCCGAATGGCGGCGGAAAAACAACACTTATTAAGTTAATTCTCGGGTTGATACAACCGGTTTCAGGAACTATTCGCCGTTTCGACAACCAGGAAGGCAGTTTTATGGGCTACCTTCCGCAACAATCGCATATCGATAAAAAATTTCCGATTACGGTTCAGGATATAGTCCTCTCAGGGCTGATGTCGGCAAGTAAAGGATTCAGCAGGTATTCGGCAAAAGACAAAACCAAGGCTCTTGAACTTCTTAGCCAGATGGGAATAAGCCATTTGGCAAAACGAATGGCAGGAGAGCTTTCCGGAGGACAACTGCAACGAGTTTTTATATGCCGCGCACTTATTTCGACACCTAAACTCCTGATTCTGGATGAGCCAAATACATTTGTGGATAACCGTTTTGAGCACGAAATGTATGAATTGCTCCAGCAATTCAACAAAAAAATGGCTATCATGATCATTTCGCACGATGTAGGCACTATCTCCTATTTTGTGAAAACAATTGCATGTGTAAATACGTATCTGCATTACCATCCATCGAATATTATAACTGAAGAGCAGCTCGCCGGTTACAACTGCCCGCTTCAGATTATTACGCACGGAGATGTTCCCCATACCGTGCTTCAAAAGCACGATCACATTCACAATCACGACAATACCGATCACAATCACTTACACGATCACAAGCACGACTAAAATGGCAGGAATTCTCTCTTACGATTTTGTCATCCATGCCCTTGAAGCCGCTCTGCTGGCCAGTATAAGCTGTGGTTTTATCGGTGCATATATTGTTGCCCGCCGCATGGTTTTTATCAGTGGCGGTATCACCCACGCCTCTTTCGGGGGAATAGGACTCGGCTATTTCCTGGGAATAAACCCCATATTCGGAGCTGCTATTTTCAGCATTCTGTCAGCATTTGGCATCCGAATAGTGTCGAAACAAACGGATATTCGCGAAGATTCAGCCATTGGAATTTTATGGTCGTTTGGCATGGCAGTAGGAATAATATTTATTTATCTCACGCCAGGATATGCACCTAACCTGATGTCGTTTCTTTTTGGCAGTATTTTAACGGTAACAACCACCGACTTAACTATGATGGCGATATTGGCTTTGATAACAGTAGTTGTTTTTGTGCTCTTTTACCGTACTATATTGTTTATTTCTTTCGACGAAGAATACGCCCGATCGCACAATGCCCCTGTAGAAACATTTAACTATTTGATGTTAACGCTGGTGGCATTAGTAATTGTCATAAATATCCGTGTTGCAGGTATAATACTGGTTATTTCGTATCTCACAATTCCACAAAGCACTGCAAACCTGTTTGTTAATGATCTCAAAAAAATCATTATACTCTCAATGATCATCAGTTTTACTGGCAGTGTTATCGGATTAATCATTTCGTATTACTGGAATATTCCTTCGGGAGCGACTATAATTTTTGTTTTTGTTCTGATATTTATGATTGCACGTTCAATTAAATACCTGCTAAACAGAAAACAGCGGAACTTATCAATTACTGGTAGCTAATCCTCTTTCATTCTTGTAATCGTCGATAATCTTTCGGGAATGAAATGTCATCAACAATTTTTGTGTAAGGAATTGTGTAGTTAAACATATACCAGAATATAACTAACTTTGTGTAATCATCCTTCTATCAGGTCATAAACTAAAATCCATCAAAATTGTACCAGGTAATCGTTGTTTCCGATGGCACCGGCCGTACCGCTCAGCAGGCGTTAAATGCAGCTCTTACCCAGTTCCCGGGTACAGATATTGAAATAATTGTACATGCGGATGTAAGCTCACCTGGGAGATTAAAAAAGATTGTCGCCGAAGCAAGCCGGTCCGGGGCTTTTATTGTTCATACGCTTGTAACTGACTCGTTACGAGAACTTATCATTCGCGAAAGCCACATCCATAACGTAGAAACCATCGACCTGATGGGGCCTTTGCTCACACGCCTTTCGAGCCAGTTTATCCATGAGCCTTCGCAGCAGCCAGGACTTTACAATAAACTGAACAAGGATTATTTTAAGCGCATCGATGCAATGCAATTTGCTTTTAATCACGATGATGGACAGCGGACCGAAAGCCTGAAAGAAGCCGAAGTAATATTGCTGGGAGTTTCACGTACGTTTAAAACCCCGATTAGCATTTACCTTGCGTATAAAGGTTGGTTTGCAGCCAATGTTCCGATTATTATGGGGATTAAACCGCCAGAAATACTGAATACTTTAGATTCGTCAAAAGTCTTTTGCCTTACCACAAATGCTTCGCGGTTATCAGAACTACGTAAAACCAGGAATATCCGGCTTGGCGGCAACATCGATAATTATTCGGAACCCGAATATGTAACCCGCGAAATAAGTTATGCCATGCGCTATTACCAACTGCATCCCGAATGGACACTTATAAACGTAACTTCTAAATCAGTTGAAGAAATAGCTTCGGAAATTCTGGCAATTATGGCTGGACGAATGAAAGAAACTGAAAATCCAAAGAGAAATAGTATTTAGAAACTGAAGATTGATTCAGAATACATGGAAACTTCTTAGATGTTAAAATTAGTTCTGTTACTCAACTTTTATCATTTTATAATCCTGAAGTTTTATAATATCAATACTGTTGTTTTCCACGCCATCTTCAGTACCGGCAGCACCGAAATCGAAATTGTACTGTAATCCATTTCCCTTGTTTCCATGCAGGCAGTTAATATAATCATCGCCATACCACATGAGCGAAGTAAGGAAATACCAGCCTATATCGTAACCAAGGAAAGCATGCCTGCCCGATAAAGGAACCGCTCCATATTTATTGCGAAACCTTGTAATAAACTGCTGTACAGCTTCGCTATCGTAATCAATAAAATTAGTGGTTAGCTGATGATAATTCAGGTTTACCAGGAATTCGGTTTCAAGTTCAAGTTCGTCCCAGGCGTCCATTCCGATCAGGATGATATCTTGTGATTTTGACTGCGGATTTAACAAGGAAACGAAGTTAGGAACAGCTGTTTTATTATTCGAAAACATGATTACAATATTTTTAACTCCAGGCTTCAGTTTTTTAGTAACGCCAGCCATCATTTCAGTTGAAAATACTGATTCCGTGATTGTCCCTTTAAAACTTTGATCTGCAATACTTTTTTTAATTATGGCAACAAAATCAGATACTAACGACTTCATTTCCTTTTTATCGTTTTGTACAGCAATAATATTAGCTCCCGGGTATTTAGTTAGAATAAATGAAGACAGTTTATTTGTAATTCCTCCGACCGAAACCTGCGTTTTTATTACGTAAGGATTGCCTTTAACGATACTTTCTCGGCGGGAGAGCGGGTTTACGATTCCAATTTTATTCTTTTCCGCAAATCGGGCAGCAATGGTAAACGATGAAGCATACATGGGTCCTACCAATAAGTCCATTTTATCCATACCCGGTTTGCGGAGTGTTTGCCGTATAACTAGTGTATCATCAAGTTTATCGGCATCCAAAACCCGTATGCTGGCATTCAATCCGTATTTTGAAAGTGAATCGGCAGCGAGCATAAATCCTGCATAAAACTGAAAATAATTAAAGTTTTCGTATGTCGAAGGATCATTTTCAACTGGTGATTCCATAACGATGTCAGAATTTTCAAGTCCGAAAGGAAGCAAAAGTGCGATTTTATAATTCTTTTTCAGATTATTTGCATTATAACAATTACTTTCAGAAACAGGAGTTGCCTTTCGGACCGTATCAGGCGCATTGACCGGTATGGTTGAACTTTTTTCAACTGTTTTGCGAAGCTTTAAAACCATTCCGGCTTTGAGCCCGCTACTGAGCTGAGGATTCAGATCAATTAATTCGTCAACAGTGGTTTGGTAGGTTTTTGAAATACTATAAAGCGTTTCTCCGGTTTTAACAATAATTTCGTCAGGATTTAAAATTGGAACCTGTTCTTTTACCGCTGAAATTTCAGGTTTAACTGATTTTACAGCTCCTTTGTTTTTGGGAATTTTAATCTCCATTCCATCCTTCAAAACATCAAGTCCAGGATTGGAGTTTAAAATATCTTCAACAGTCACATTATATTGCTTTGAAATCCCATACAAAGTTTCCTGTTTTTTAACGGTGTAAAGAATAAAATCAGGATCGTCGGATGTTTTTACCTGCACCGGCTTTTCCTGATCCTTCACTCCTTGCTCATGTGTATCGGAACCCGATTTAACCGGAATACGAATAACCATATCAGCTTTCAATCCTTTATCAATTAAAGGATTTTCAGCAGCAATTTCTTCGATTGTAACTTTATAAGCTTTGGCAATTCCAGTTAGGGTTTCGCCAGCATTTACAAAATGTATATAAAAAGGTTTGCCCTTATAATTTTCAATAACCGTCGACCGCTTAACAGTAACCTCCTGCGCATGAGCATTTTCGGCAATAATGAGCGATACAAAAACAAACAGCAGAATGTACAGAAGTTTACGCATTGTGATGAATTTGGGATTATAACAGGCAGTACTAATGGGATGTAAATATACTAAAAATGCTGATTACCCCCGGAGACCTTACCCACTTATGGATGAAGCCGTTTCAGGGATTCAGATGCCACTTTTATTCCCACTCTATAGTAGCCGGCGGTTTAGAACTAATATCATAAACAACCCGGTTAATACCTTTCACTTTATTAATTATTTCGCTCGAAACAGCCGAAAGAAATTCGTAAGGAAGATAAGCCCAGTCGGCTGTCATGCCATCAGTTGAAGTTACGGCTCTCAGAGCAACAACATTTTCGTAGGTACGCTCGTCGCCCATAACACCAACTGATTGCACAGGCAGTAACATGGTGCCGGCCTGCCATACATTGTTATACAGTCCATGGCTTTTAAGTCCGTTGATGAAAATTGCATCGGCTTCCTGCAATATTGCAACTTTCTCAGGAGTAACATCACTTAATATACGGATTCCCAGTCCGGGACCAGGAAAAGGATGCCTGTTGAGAATATTCGGATCAATTTTTAATGTATTTCCAACCCGGCGTACTTCATCCTTAAAAAGACTTTTCAATGGCTCCACAACTTTCAGTTTCATAAAATCAGGCAATCCCCCCACATTATGATGACTTTTAATAGTTGCCGAAGGGCCTTTAACGGAAACGGATTCGATAACATCGGGATAAATTGTGCCCTGGGCAAGCCATTTAACATCTTCGATAAGGTGCGCTTCCTCATCAAATACCTCTATAAAAGTACGGCCGATGGCTTTGCGTTTGGCTTCAGGCTCAGTAATACCTTTCAGTGCATCAAGAAAACGTTTTCCTGCATCGACACCTTTAACATTCAGTCCCATATGCTGATATGAGTCGAGTACCGATTGGAATTCATCCTTACGCAAAAGACCGTTATCAACAAAAATGCAATACAGTTGTGAACCGATAGCTTTATGAAGCAATACCGCAGCAACTGTACTATCGACACCGCCCGAGAGGCCAAGAACAACTTTATCATTTCCAAGCTGGCTTTTTAATTCTGCAATGGTAGTTTCTACAAAAGCCAGAGGAGTCCAATCCTGGCTGCATCCGCATATATCAACCATAAAATTGCGTAACAACACTGTGCCATCAACGCTATGATAAACTTCCGGATGAAATTGAATCCCATAAGTTGCTTCACCTTCAATTTTGAAACCAGCAACATTAACATCAGGAGTACTGGCTATAATCCGGTAATTTTCAGGTATTTCGAGAATGGTATCACCATGACTCATCCATACCTGACCGCCATCGGTCATTCCATGCACCAGCTCGTTCTGGTGATCGATAAACGAAAGGTTAGCGCGCCCATATTCGCGTATTTCAGAAGGCGCAACAACACCTCCGTCAATCTTTGAAAGGTATTGGGCACCGTAACAAACGCCCAACAAGGGGAATCGCCCTCTGATATATGATAAATCGGGAGCCGGTGAGTCTTCATCGCGCACCGAAAATGGACTTCCCGAAAGGATGACACCTTTAATATTGTTGTCCAATTGAGGAATATGATTGAAAGGATGTATTTCGCAATACACATTAAGCTCACGTATACGCCTGGCAATCAGTTGAGTATATTGTGAGCCAAAATCGAGGATCAGAATTGTTTCATGCATGGGGCAAAGATAAAAAGAAACTAAGATTCTATGGCCGGAATTTAATAAGTTCTTTAGATATTAACTTTTTCGAAAAGAGAATAAACAATATTTATTATTTTTGGTTACTGTGTTTTTAAACAAATGACTAAACAAATTAATTTATGAAAAAACTTTTTTTGATCGCTGCTTTCACTCTAACGGTTTACTATTTTGCTGATGCTCAGGAAATCGGTGTTAGGTTTGGAGGAACAAATGGTGCCGGCGGTGTTGCGCTCGACGGTGTTTTCGGAACCGGTGCCGGACGAATACATGGCGACCTTGGGTTTTACAAGGATGGTGTAGGTATTGATTTATTGTGGGATTTCATTTACAAGCCCTTAGGAAATGAAGCCTTTAACTGGTATTTAGGAGCAGGACCTACCACCTATATTGGTAATGATTTCTGGTTAGGTGTATGCGGCGAAATCGGCCTTGAATATCGATTTAACTCTGTGCCTATTTCATTGGGTATCGACTGGAGACCAACTTTATGGGTAATTGAAGAAACGAAGTTTGGAGCTGATTCGTTCGGTCTTGCCGCCCGTTTCAGATTTGGCAAATAACCAGGTAAGAACTTTTTCGGAATATGGTATTTACTTCGGAAATTTCTTTTTGAATAAAAGGAAAATAATCACAAACCTTAAACGCAGAAAACCAGGCACTAAACCGGTTTTCTGCATTTTTTTTGCCCCATCTGATTGATGGTTATAAAAGAAAGTCGATGTTTGTACCAGGTTCAAGTTCAACGGGTTCAGTACCTGCTTTAAACAGCCGCATAGCACGTTCGCCCAGGAGGTGTAGCTTTTTCCCATCAACATGTAATGCGGTAGCCTCACGCAATCCCACAACAACAACTTCAGTATTTAACGTCTGAAATTCGTTTATCCGTTGCTCCCTTGTTTCGCCACCATGACCTTCCGGATTTTCATCAAGGTAATGCGGATTAATCTGGAAAGGAATCAGGTTTAATGTATTGAAAGAAGCTGGCTGAATGATTGGCATATCATTGGTAGTCCGTAAGGTTGGACAAGCTACATTGGAACCTGCGCTCCAACCAATAAAAGGAGTTCCGGCAAGCGATTTCTCCCTGATTTCAGCCATTATCTCTGTTTCGTGCATCATTTGCACCAGCCTGAAAGTATTTCCACCTCCAACTACAATGCAGTCTGCTTTTTTAACAGCCTCAACAGGATCGGAAAATGTATGAACCGATTCGAGTTCGCATCCCCATATACTGAAAACGGCGCGCACGCGGGTAGTGTATTCATCCCAGGTAACTGTTACACCGGCATAAGGCACAAACAGGCAGGATGTGATTTTATTTGTTTCGATAAACTGCTTTAGAATTTCGCGGGGCCAGCCTAAATATTCCTCGCCCTGATTGGTTGAATTGCTTAAAAGTAAGAGTTGCATGGTAAAATGGTTTTAAGGATCAAAGGTACGCATTTGGGGCTTAGGGCTTGCATGCAAGTTTGGGAAGTTTGAGTGGTCATTCTGTGGGGAAGGGAGAGTATTTTGAGAAGTTCGAGATGGGTGAGTGTCATTGGTGGTCATTCGATGGTCATTCGATTGTGGAAGGATGAGAATTATAGGTAATTTCGAGATGGGTGAGTGTCATTGGTGGTCATTCGATGGTCATTCGATTGTGGAAGGATGGGAATTACAGTTAGATTTGAGATGGGTGAGTGTCATTTAGTGAACATTCAATAGTCATTTGATTGCTGATTAATGAGAAGTATAAGTGAATTTGAGATGAATGAGTAGTTATTCATTTTGATCACAATTGAAAAACAACATAGGTGTTATTAAAATAATTCGTGTGGATAAGTGAATGATTCCATTAAATTTGTGGACTTTTAGAAATATATGCAGAAAGGAATTTATAACCGGGGAGCTGTTGTTATGCTGTGGATTACCGCGGCAATATGGGGTTTTGCTTTTGTAGCTCAGCGTGCCGGTATGGAATTTATTGGTCCATTCACTTTCAATGGGATCCGTTTCCTGTTAGGCAGCGCGTCGTTGCTCCCATTGATTTTCTGGATGAAACATAAACAGCTTAACCCTCCTGAAAAACAAAAAAATATTATAAAAGGAGGACTTCTGGCTGGAGCTGTCCTTTTTATTGGGGCCTCGCTGCAACAGGCTGGCATGGTATACACTGAAGCTGGGAAAGCAGGATTTATCACAGGTTTTTATGTAATCCTGGTGCCTTTAATCGGGGTATTTATCGGTCAGCATATAACTAAACTGCTTTGGGCAGGGGCATTTATCGCTCTTTCGGGATTGTATTTTCTCACTATCAACGGGCCTTTTGTTTTGCAGAAAGGCGATATGCTGATTCTTCTCAGTGCATTTTTCTGGGCAGTTCATGTGCAACTTATTAACAAACTGGTTGATACGCATGCGGCATTGCCATTGTCAGCGTTTCAGTTTGCGGTATGCGGAATACTGAGCCTGGGTAGCGGTTTTATTTTTGAAACAATAACTCTTGAATCTATTTTCCAGGCAACATGGCCGTTGCTTTACGGCGGATTAATGTCAGTCGGAATTGCCTATACCATGCAGGTCGTGGCTCAGCAGCATGTTCACCCGGCTTATGCCTCCATTATTCTAAGTTTCGAAACTGTTTTTGCTGTTATCGGCGGCTGGATTCTGCTTAATGAAGTACTGAGTATCAGGAGCCTCGCCGGTTGCCTGCTGATGCTTGCCGGAATTCTGATTGTTCAGATATGGGGGAGCCGGAAATAAACACATCCATATTTAGCCGTTACTCTTACTTTCTTTTACTTCATGAGATGCATTTCAAACCAAACGTCTCATTAAATTTTATATCTTTATCCTGACCGTTTACTGAATTCACAAAAAATATTATTACAATGAAAAGCCACTATATTTTCACGAATGAAAACGATCATTTAAAGATGACATTATCAGGAGATTACGATTTCGAAGATTTTGTAATCTATTTAAAAATCATTTATGCCAAATGCGAAAATGAAGGGAATTATAAAATGCTTTTAGATGCATTGGGTGTTGAAGGTATTGATATTCCTACTATTGAAAGATATTATATGGGAATTGAAGCAGCTGAACAATTGAACAATAAAGTAAAACTGGCAGTTGTGTGGCATAAAGAGTATGTGACTTATTTAGGTGAAACAGTAGCTGTGAACAGGGGTGCAAATGTGAGCGTGTTTAGCAGTAATGATTCAGCGGTAAAATGGCTGTTGTACAACATAAAGGAATAATATCAATGGTTAGCCTAAAAACATTCTGATTCCTTGATGAAGAATTTGTCAATATTCGGTAAATCAGGGTTTAGCTGCTGATAACCAAACTTATATACCTATTTCTGAAAACAATTTAGATTTGTTCCTTATATCCAGATTATATTTTGCAATGTAATAATTTGTCCTATTTTTGTACAATCAACTAAAGCTTTAACTCTCATTTCAAATTGCGAGTAAACACCAGGATCGATGGAAAACACATTCTACATTCCAACCCTGCTCAAAACATACAGACGCCTTTTTGAGTGCCTGATGTTCTATAATTAAGCTTTTCCCTTCCTCAATTGTCACTTAAAGTGACTGGTGTCCGTATTGTTACGGATTTTTCAGCATACCTTGAACTTTACTATTCCCAAAGAATTAAAAACATAATTATGTTTGAAAAAATAATTCCACATACAGCCATTCCAGAGCGCCCGGCTACGACAGAAGGCAATTATTATAAACCAAAACATACAAGTATCGGTCCTGGAATGAACGAGCGTGTTCAGAAACTCAGGAAACTGAGTTTCGAAACGGAGCCTTCTCTCTCTATCGAGCGAGCGCTTCACGAGACAGCTTTTTATAAAGAAAACTACGGGAAATACTCTGTTCCTGTGCTCCGTGCATTGAATTTCCTGGATCATTGCCAGAAGAAAACCATTTATATAGGTGAGGGCGAGCTGATTGTTGGCGAACGTGGTCCAAAGCCAAAATGTGTTCCTACCTTCCCTGAACTTACTTGCCACAGTGTTGAGGATTTCAATGTTTTGAATACGCGCGATATGCAGCGCTACACCATAAGCCAGGAAGACATTGACCTTTACGCGAAAGAAGTTATCCCGTATTGGCAAGGCAAAACTCAGCGCGAACGGATTTTCAGCCACGTGCCTCCCGAATGGAAAGCTGCTTATGAAGCCGGACTTTTTACTGAATTTATGGAACAACGTGCTCCGGGGCACACCAGTCTCGACGGGAAAATATACCGAAAAGGCATGCTGGACTTTAAAAAAGAAATTGCCGCAAACATTGCTGCACTCGACTATCTTAATGATCCTGAAGCCACCGATAAAGCCGAACAGTGGAAAGCAATGGATATTTCATGCGATGCTGCTATTGTTTTTGCCGAACGTCATGCTGAACTGGCGGAAAAACTTGCTGCCACAGAAAAAGATTCCAAACGAGCTAACGAATTGCAGAAAATTGCAGAAGTATGCCGTTGGGTTCCTGCCCATGCACCCCGAAATTTATGGGAAGCTATTCAGATGTATTGGTTTGTCCACCTTGGTACAATCACTGAGCTCAATGGCTGGGACGCTATGAATCCGGGACATTTCGATCAGCACCTGGCTCCGTTTTATTATAAGGAAATTGAAGATGGAACACTTTCACGTGATGAAGCTAAGGAATTGATTTCCTGTTTCTGGATAAAAGTGAATAACCATCCGGCTCCTCCTAAAGTAGGAATTACTGCCCGCGAAAGCGGCACTTACAACGATTTTACCAACATTAATATCGGAGGAGTAAAAGGCGATGGCACTGATGGAACCAGCGAAGTTTCCTATATCATGCTCGAAGTAATCGAAGATCTTCATATTTTGCAACCAGGCAATTCAGTGCATATCAGCGCGAAAACGCCTGACAAATTTCTGCATGCCGCTGCACATGTTATCCGCCAGGGACATGGTTATCCATCCGTTTTTAATCCTGATATCTATATTCTTGAAATGCTGCGGCAGGGGAAATCGCTTCAGGATGCACGCGAAGGTGGTTGCAGCGGATGCATCGAAGTTGGCGCTTTCGGGAAAGAAGCCTACCTGCTGACCGGCTACCTGAATGTTCCGAAAATACTTGAAGTGACTCTTAACAACGGAATAAATCCTGTGACAGGTAAGAAGGTCGGAATTGAAACCGGCGATGCACAAACGTTTAAATCATACGATGAACTCTATGAGGCATTTCTGAAGCAGCTTCAGTTTGTGGTAGATCAGAAAATGCGTGTAAGCAATTACATCGACCGCATGTTTGCGAAATATGCCCCGGCACCATTCCTTTCAGTTGTTATTGATGATTGTATCACAAAAGGCCGCGACTATTACGATGGCGGGCCCAGGTACAATACGAGCTACATTCAATGCTGCGGACTTGGAACGGTTACTGACAGCCTGGTTGCTTTAAAAAAGCATGTGTTCGAGGACAAATCGTTCAGTATGGAAAGGGTTCTGAAGGCTGTTTTGAAAAACTTTGAAGGCGAAGAATTACTTCGTCAGACGATAATAAACCGTACACCATTTTTCGGAAATGATGATGAATATGCTGATTCTGTTGCTGTTAAAATATATAACGATCTGGTTGATACCATTGATGGGAAACCAAATATAAAACCTGGTGGCAAATATCATCTGAATATGCTTTCCACCACCTGCCATGTTTATTTTGGAAAAGTAATGGGCGCTACTCCTAATGGCCGCCTGGCCGGTAAATCTATTTCTGACGGCACCTCCCCTTCTCATGGCGCTGATACTCATGGTCCTTCGGCGGTTGTTAAGTCACTAACCAAGCTTGATCATGTAAAATCGGGCGGCACATTGCTGAATCAGCGTTTTTTACCCAGCCTGATGCGTAAAGAGGAAGATATTAAAAAACTTGGACACCTTATCCGAAGCTATTTTACCTTAGGTGGTCATCATATACAGTTTAATATTGTTGATACAGCCACATTGCTGGCTGCACAGGCATGTCCCGAGGATTATAAAGACCTGCTGGTGCGTATGGCCGGATACAGCGATTATTTCAATGATATGAATGCAGACCTGCAGCAGGAAGTAATTGAGAGAACGGAAAATGATTCTTTTTAAGGAGTTGGGGGTTGGGAGTTGGGAGCTCAAAGCTACAATAGAGAAATTGCTACAATCTTTCTGAATTTAATCTTCCGACTTCCATCTTCCGTCTCCTGACTTCCGACTTCCGAATAAATCACAACTCAAACACAAACTAATAAAAGTAAAATCCCCCAATTTACGCTAATGCCCCAAAGCCTCATCTTCGATATAAAGCGTTATGCTATAAACGATGGCCCCGGCATCCGGGTAGTGATTTTCTTTAAAGGCTGCAACCTGCATTGTGCCTGGTGTCATAATCCGGAAAGCATTTCGGCAAGAGCTGAAAAAATGTATGCCCCGGCTAAATGCATCAAATGCGGAACCTGCGTGGAGGCTTGTCCGGAAAATGCATTAACACTCACCCCGGATGGAATTATTACTGATGCTGAACTTTGCAAACTCTGCGGTAAATGTGCTGAAGTATGCCCTACCAAAGCTTTTGAAATGTCGGGTAAATCAATGACTGTTAATGAAATAATGGAAGTTATTGAAAAGGAGAGGATATTCTTCGATCAATCCGGCGGCGGGGTAACTTTTTCAGGTGGTGAACCGCTTGTTCATACTAAGATGCTGATTGAGTTGCTCGATGAGTGCGGTAAAAGAGGCATTCACAGGGCTGTGGATACGGCTGGAAATGTAAACACCGAAACCCTTCTTGAGGTTGCAAGGCGAACTGATCTTTTCCTTTACGACCTGAAAATGATGGATTCTGCTCTGCACAAAAAATGGATAGGTGCAGGAAACGAAAAAATACTTCACAATCTGAAAGCCCTTTCAAAAACTAATTCCAATATCATAATCCGGATCCCACTCATCGGCGGAGTGAATGATACCACTGAGAATATTGAACTTACAGCAAAGTTTATCGCTGAACTGGAAGGAAATAAAAAAGAAGTTCACCTACTCCCTTATCATAAAATTGCTCAAAACAAATACTCGAAACTTGGCAAAGCCGCTGATTTCGAATTATTCTGTGAACCTGATAAGGAAACGCTTACCAGGGCAATCCATCTTTTTACAAAATATGGGATAAATGCAAGTATCGGCGGGTAAACAAAAACACTGAATTGAAATTCAATCGGATGCTATCGCGCATCTACAACCGGAAACTCTGCAATCCGTAAAGTGGTGCAACCATATGGAATCAGGATAATTTCTTCGGTTGGCGTTCCCAGATCGCGGTACGGATAGGGCGACCACGGAATTTTACCTGCTGAATTTTCGTACAATCCCCAATAAGGAATCCGCTTCCCTTTGGTTGAAATTCTAATTGGCGCATTTTCAAGGGTCCAGGGCATTTGCACAATATTGAGATTTGCCGTCACTATAAAATCAAGGCTATCAATTGTTTTGGCTGGGATTCCGTAATTCCATGGTGTTGATGGAAATACTTCCCAGAAAGTATCATCACGGTCTGGGGCGGTGCGTTCCTTCCAGTCCTCTCCTATTTTTAGCGCATAAACAAGCGGTCCGCGTTCAATTCCAAGAGAATTCTCGTACCATCTCGAAAATTTTATTTCCATCGGAAGTTCAAGAATAATAAGATCACCGTCCTTCCATTCGCGGTTTATAACGGCAACTTCGCCGCCTTTAACTTTGCTGATCAGCGCATTACGGCTACTGATGCTGGCTTCGGCACACCAATTGGGAATCCTGAGGTGTAAAGGAAAAGTAGTTGGTTTTTTAATTTTGCAGGTGAATTCGATCCTGCCCGAAAAAGGGTAGTCAGTTTTTTCAATGAATTCAACTTCAGTACCTCCGGCAACTTTTGCTCTTACGCTGGAAGGGCCATAAACCATAGCAGCCAGCCCGTTATCAGGAGTAGCATACCAGAGATTCTGAACAAATTTAGGCCAGCCCTGGTGCATATTGGTGAGGCAGCAGGGATATCCGGTTGTGGTGCCAAATACAATACTGCTCCTGTAATCACAATCGAAGTGCCTGTGTTCATCCGTAATCAGCACCTGGTTTACCTGCTGGTAATACTGTTTTCGCAGGTATTTATCGTCAGCCTGGGTTGGTAAAACGTTGTAAGCCAGTTTTTCGAGGTAATCAGCATAATAAATATCACCGGTAACAGGTATCATGCTTTCGAAGGAATACATCATTTCGACGGCTGAGCAAAACTCAGAGCCCTGTGTTGGATCGTTTCCATGCATAGCTTCGTCGCCACCATACATCCCATTCACAAAACCATGTACATCGCGTATTGCATCCAGACCAGTGCGAACGGCGTTTTTATACTTTTCATCTCCGCTAAGCTGGTAATACATCACAGGTGCTTTTAGTCCCATGGCCACATTTACGCAATGCAGATCGATGTATGGATTTACTTTCCGCAAATCGTTTCCGGTGAAAACAGTTGTCCAGTCAAACGTTTGTTTATGAATCAGTTCGCCCAGTTCAAGCAGGAATTTATCACCTGTAATTGTGTAAAGCCAAAGTACCATTTGAAGGTTATCGCCTCCACGCTGCTGTCCCCACCATGTCCAGTGATTTAAAGGAAATTGTGGTAGCGTTTTCAGCTGGTATTTGAAATAATTTGTCATGAGGCTAATAACCCTTTGGTCGCCGGTTGCTGAATAATACTGCTGCATAGCTTTCAGCATCACCATTTTAGGCCACCAATCCTCGCTGCGTGTTTGCTGTGTTCCTGTAATTTTTGGCGTGCCTTCTTTATTTGGATACGGACCGAAATACCCGTCGGTCCGCTGGTTTTCGAATGACCAATCCATCCATTGCTGAACTTTTGATTTAAGTTTCGCATCATCCAGAATATAAGCCAATGGCACCAGGCCGTCAATCCAATATGGACCGCGCTCCCAGCAATCGCCGGTTCCACCGAGCCATCCGTTATCGTTTCCGCAGACCAGTTTGTAAATGCTGTCGAGGTTGCCGGTTAGCCCATCACGCTGTAATTCAAGCATGTGAAGCAGATGCCCGGAAGGTTTTATGCTTCCCAGTGGCAATGGAATATATTTCTGACTAACTAAAGGCGCTTTGTTACTTGGATAAAGACTTGCCGTTGCAGTTTTCTGCGCATGCAAACCGAGAAACATAACAGCAAAAATACCTGTGAAAACGAGTTTCAGCTTCAGCCTGTTCATATCCTTACTTTTTTTCGTTTAACGAATTACAAATTTCCCGGTTCACCTTTCGGATTCGGGATTCGTCGAGTTTAATCACTTTCCGGTCATAGGTCATTAACCCATTCACTTCAATTTCAACATCAGTCGACTGGGTATAAATAGCAGCGGAAAAGCCAGATGGAATCAGCTTTTTAAGTTTTTCAGCAAACTGTATATAAACATCAGTAGCTTCCGCAGAAGTTTTGTACTGAACATACCCCCAATTGCGGTCTTTCACCCACAGATGATCATCATAAACGAGTCCGATTCCGCCGTATTCGCCAAGCACACAAACACGGTTTCCATCGTATAAAGTCATTTTTGGTTCCGGATAGTTATGAATATCAAGTATTTCGCCAACCGGATAGAAATTCCCGCCACTGGCCGGATTCACCATTCGGGTGGGATCGTAACTTTTTGTCCACTGTGCAATTTCAACGGTTTTGAATTGCCCCCAGGCTTCGTTAAAAGGCACCCACGAAACAATACACGGATTGGAAATCAGCATATCGATAACCTCTTTCCATTCCTTTTTGTAATTGGTTTCCGATTCCAATGAGCGGATGTGTTCGGTTCCATTAAAATATTGTGTCATTTGCCATTCAGGGCCGCCATCACCGCTTGGCATATCCTGCCAAACCAGGATTCCTTCTTTATCACAGTGGTAATACCAACGGGCAGGTTCAACTTTTACATGTTTACGAATGAGGTTGAATCCCATTTCTTTGGTTTTAACAATGTCGAATTTCAGCGCTTCGTCAGTCGGGGCAGTATAAAGTCCATCGGGCCACCAACCCTGATCGAGCGGGCCAAACTGGAAATAGTCCTTGTTATTCAATTGCATACGTACCACTCCGTCAGCATCCCTTTTTGTGGAAATTTTCCTCATCCCGACGTAACTCTTCACCTGATCAATTAATTTTCCATTCCTGAGCAATGCAACTTCCATGTCATAAAGAAACGGCGATTCAGGGCTCCATAGCTTTGCAGCGGGAACCGAAAGCAGCACCTCACAACCAGCAATTCCTTTGCTTTGAGCAATCACTTTTCCATTTTCAAAAATTTTAATATCGACCAGATCAGAAGTAGTATTTGAGGAAGTAAAAGCAGAGACAGAAACCGTATTCCTATCGATATTAGTGACTGTTTTTAAATGAGTTACACGATTTTCGCCAACCGGTTCAAGCCAAACGGTCTGCCATATTCCGGTTACAGAAGTGTACCAGATACCGCCTGGACGCGAAACCTGTTTTCCCCTTGGCTGAAAACCATTGTCTGCCGGATCCCAAACTCTTACAGTCAGTTTCTGGGGGTTTCCATCCAGCAGATAAGGGGTGATATCGAAACTGAAAGGCGTATATCCGCCTTTGTGCGAACCGATTTGAATATCGTTGATCCACACATCGGCTTTCCAATCCACAGCACCAAAATTGAGCAGAATGTTTTTATTTTTCCAGTTAGCAGGAATCGTAAACTGCCGGTGGTACCAAAGTTCATTTTCCGTTCCAACCTTTTTCTGAACTCCCGAAAGCGATGATTCCACGGCAAAAGGAACGAGAATACGGCCATCAAAAACCGCCGGGATTGCGCTACCCTGTGGAAGAATGGCATAATCCCACAAACCATTGAGGTTCAGCCATTGCTCGCGAGCCATTGCAGGTCGGGGATATTCGGGTAAAGGATTTGCCGGATCAACTTTTTCGGCCCAGGGAGTTTTTATTTTATCCCCGGCAGGCTGCCATTCCTGTGCGAAAATATTTGTAAAAGCAATGGTTAGAAGCAAAATGAAAAGGCTCCGGTAGGTCATAATATTTAAGATTTTGAATTAAAAACTGGTCAATTTTCACTCCGATTGATGTCAAAAAGTCGTTGATCTGACTTAAATACAATCTGTTCCATCAAAACATCTATTTTAAATTTCTATCTGACAAGGAATTTATAAATCGTTGTTTGAGTGTATGTTTCTCCTTTTTTCAGAAGTGTGGAAGGGAAGGCCGGTTGATTAGGCGAATCAGGGAAGTGCTGTGTTTCAAGCGCAAGGCCATATCTGAAAACATAAGGTTTGTTTCCATGACCTTTTTGCGAACCATTGAGGAAATTGCCCGAATAAAACTGGATTCCGGGTTCGGTGGTATAAATTTCCATCAGCCTTCCGGAAACAGGTTCGTATAGCGATCCGGCCAGATCAGTGAGTTTATTGCTTTTCAAAACCCAGTTGTGGTCGTACCCGTTGCCTATTTTCAATTGTTCGTCCGCATCGTTGATCCTTTTTCCAACAGCAACCGGCACATTAAAATCGAAAGGTGTATTATAAACTGAATCGATTTTGCCTGTAGGAATTAGCGTTGAATCGACTGGTGTATAAAAATCAGCGGCCAGCATGAGTTCGTGATTCAAAATATCGCCATCGCCCTGCAGGTTAAAGAGCGCATGATTTGTGAGATTTATGTAAGTATCCTTATCGCATGTGGCGGAATAATCAATATACAATTCGTTCGAATCTGTCCAGGAATACGTCACGTGAATTTCGAGATTGCCCGGATAGCCTTCTTCGCCATCAGGACTTGAATATGAAAATTTCACCGCAGGAATTCCGTCTTTATCGATAATCTCCGATTTCCACAAAACGCTGTGGTACCCGCCAGGACCGCCATGCAGGTGGTTAACGCCATTATTTAAAGCTAATTGGTAATTGATGCCGTTGAGTGTGAATTTGCCTTTTGCAATGCGGTTAGCATACCTTCCCACAGTTGAACCGAAATACGGATCGCCGGCCAGGTATTGCGAAAGAGAATCGTAACCGAGAATCACATCTGCATAATTTCCGCTTTTATCAGGCACAATTAATGAAACGAGTTTGGCACCGTAATCAGTGATCCTGGCGGTATTTCCTTTTGAATTTGTAATTGTGTAAATTTTCACTTCGCGTCCATCAGCAAGTTTTCCGAAAACCTCCGCTTTTATTTCGGGCTTAACGGTTGATTTACAAGCGTGTAAAAACACGATTCCAATTAAAATTGCAAGACTAAGAAAGATTGACTTCATGTATTAGAAAAGTTTAAGGTTGATTTACGGGATTTTGATGGTTCAATTTTATTTTTCGTGTAATGATATTCTATATCACTTCATTCACTGTCAACAAATTACATTCTGGTAATTTCATTTCACTATCCACTCATATATTCCCGAAGAATACTCCATTGGTAAAGTAATTTCAAGCCGTAAAGCGCTTGTTATTAAGGGTTTAAAATTCACGAGGTCCAGTTTACCCTTATTTGACGGGTACTTTCCCAGAACTTTCATTGGAACCCATTTATCGCCCGATTTATATAGTATCCGCCATGCTGCGGGAATGCGGCAACCACCAAAAGGTCCATCGTCGTACCAATAAACCGAGCTTTCTGAAACTTTAGTTTTTTCCTTAAAATCGTATTGAATCCAGACTGTTGTATCTTTTTGGGGCCACCAATGGAAATACAATAATTCGTGGTCGTTGGAACTTTTTGGCAGTTCGAGGTCGTTGACCGATTTGAGCGAACGGCCAGCATAAGATGCGCTGATTTTACTTCCCGATGCTATGGTTGGTAAAGGCAAAGGCCTCGCTGCCGTTGCTTTGTTAGCTATCCAAACCTGCATTTCACCTGCTCCGCGATTTGCCCAGGCGTAGTATGGAATAGCTTTAAAATCCTGTTCGGTGGTTATCACTTTGCCATTTTCGGTATTAACAGCCACATTCGCCTTGCCGGAAATAACCTCTATCCCATTAAGCAACTGAGGGTTAAAAGCGGAAGTTAGTTCAGCTGTTGAATCCAAAACAAGATTCAAAACATGTCCATCTTTGTTATCCGGTCCTTCGAGGCAATAAACCAAAGGACCACGCTGGAGCGCAATTCTGTCGCGGTCAGCCATTACGAGCGGATGAGCTGCTACCTTTTTTACTGGCATGGGCAATGTAAGTTCAATATTATCACCTGTTTTCCATGTGTTTGCGATCACGGCATAGCCATTTTTCAAAGTGTATTTTGCAGGGACGCCATTTACAGTAATGGAATACGGAGGATTTTCGTCGGGCAAAAAGTGATACAGATCACCCGGCACCACTTCACCTTTAGCCCAACCCGGAATGCGGAGTGCAACACTAAAATTTTTAATCACTGTTGGATTTATGGTAACTGATATTTTCCCATTCCACGGATAATCAGTGGTTTGAATGATTTGAGTTTTACTCCCGTTGAAATCAATTTCTGATTCGTTGCGGATGAATAGATTGAGGTAGATAGTTGATTTATCATAAGCATAAATATAACCGGGAATGGACGGAATAAACCGGCAAACATTACTCGGGCAGCAGGCGCAGCCAAACCATGCGGAGCGTTCGTGCTGTCCGCGCGATTCGAGCGGATTAGGATAAAAAAACGGTCGCCGCTAAGTGAAACCCCAGAAAGTAAAGCATTGTAAAGACTACGTTCGAGTACATCAAAGTATTTCGATTCGCCATGCAAAAGAAACATGCGGTAATTCCAGAAAACATTGCTGATAGAAGCGCACGTTTCGCAGTAAGCCGACATATTCGGCAAAAAATAGGGCTCACCGAATCCTTCGTTGTCACCACCGGAACCCAGACCGCCGGTTATGTAATATTTTGTGCTAATAAGATCATCCCATATTTTAGTCAGCGCGCTGTTATACAACTGATTACCGGTTATAGCAGCCACATCAGCCATTCCCGAATACATATACGTTGCCCGCACAGCATGACCCACAATTTTATCCTGATCCACAACCGATTTGTGTGCCTGGTTGTATTCGTCGCCGTTATGACGGATATCGAGCATGTACTGAGCCAGTTCGAGATATTTTTTGTCGCCGGTAACGCCGTACAATTTCACCAAACCCATTTCAATTACCTGGTGACCAGGATAGTAGGGCAATTGTTTACCTATATAATCGGAATAAACCAGGTTGGCACTTTTGATAGCAATATCCAGCAAAGTCTTTTTGCCGGTAGCCTGAAAATGAGCAACTGCAGCCTCGTACAAATGGCCGAGATTATACAGTTCATGGCTCAGCTCCGGAGTTTTTTCCCAGCGTTTTTTACCCACCCATTCGTGCATATTATTCGAATCGATGGTGCGGTTGGTGTAGAGATAGCCATCAGGTTCCTGCGCCAGGCCGATGTAGTAAATAAGCGTATCGAGAGTAAGTGAAAGTTTAGTATCTGGAAAAGTTTGCAGCGAAAAAGACGCTCCTTCAATAATTTTGTAAACATCAGAATCGTCGAACGGATAAAGCGAACAGAATGAACCTGTTTCAAGCTTGCCGGCTATCATAAAATTTTTGATACGGCCTGTTTCCCTGCTTTTCTGTATGGCAATCGGAATGGTGACATCATGATTTATTTTAATCCGCGGCGCCCAGAAATCGTCGTTTACATGAACCGAAGTAAAAGGCACAGGCGAAATGGGATACGATGGCCAGACATTTTGTGCAAAAACAGTGTAAGAAGCTAAAAAGCAAAAGGTTAGCAGCAGGAAAGGTTTCTGTATATGCTTCATAGATTAGTCAGTGTGTTACTATGATGAGGAATTGCATTAATTCACGATAAATATTGAATGGGTGTCGCTTCGATGGTAACTTAGGATTGATGATGGGAGTGACGAAGTTTCAAATATACATTAAAACATTCCATGTGTTAAAGCTCTTATCCTTAAAGCAGCAAATATTTATTTAAAGACTTTAAGTCCATAAATGTTGTTTATTGAAAACCCTATTCCCAAACCCAAGTACCATTTCATTTGAGCATCATTAAAGTATTTCTCTGCAATTAAGGTAAATGTCGTTAATCCGGCGTATGGATGCTTTTTTGCAAAGTTTTCAGATGTATATCCCAGCAACCAATCAGTCCTATACCTCAACGAAAATCCGTCTTTTGAGAATCCAGCCTGAAGTTGTATGATACTTCCCATTCCCATCCCAATATAAGCTGATATATTTTTTGAGTCTAAATAGTTAATCTTCTTGTAACCTAATCCGCCGTTAATGATTATAAATGAGCTGTTAATTTCAAAACTCTGAAATAATCTTTCATTCTTAAAATCATAGATGGCAGAGGAATTGACAGTTGTCCAGGTAAAATAATGTTGACCATGCGCAAATAGCTTGCCTGTAGAGTTGAATGCAAAAATCAATACTAAAATATACTTGATTATCTTCACTGTTTTTCGATTTGTCTTATTGGTATTGCTAATAGCTTAGAACATGACAAGTGCTGAAATAAACTGTTGCTACTTGTCAAGCATCACAAATGTATATAAAGATTTCAAATGTATCAAAGAACACATTTATGCTTTTACCATACTAAAAGCAATATCACCTATTGAATTTTCTGTATAATTATTGTGTCAAATTTGAATTCAAGATTTATAATATAGTCGTAATCAGCCTCTTCCATCTTCATTTTGATTGAATCATTTGCTACGTTCAGATCAAATTTTTTAAAATCTATTGTACCTTCATGTTTAATCACTCCAAGATGTTTTTCAAAAAGAAAGAACTTTTGCTCTTTTATTTCATAATTACAACAAGCACCAAAAAAACCATTGTGAATTTCATAAACCTTAAAGTTAGCTTTTTCATAAAGTATTTCATTTGGAGTAATTGGGAATAAAAATAATGAAGTTAACATTCCCAGAAATAGCCCATGAAAAAACCAAAATAAAACGGCAATCAAAGGTGTCAAAACAAAATAAGAAAAATAAAATGAAACTTTTTTAAACGGTTTAATGTTATAAAAGAAAAGGATAATACCCGTGAAATATATGATGATTTTAATCACAAACGTAATGCTTGAGAATAGGCTAAAATCCATCAAAAGCTTAAAAACTAAATTCAAAAGAATAAAAACCAAAAGATAGAAATGTGTCTTTGTTATAATCTGCTTAATTTTCATTCCCTGAAAGTCTTTATACTGTCATCATTATGTATTCATGTTTATTCCCATTAAAAAAACGAATCCGTCATTAACCAAACAAATCTAATCATTATAACCATATTCCACCAAGCAATAAGGAATTATTCAACGTAAAAGAGCTGCAAAAATTTGAAGATTCTAAAACATGGATGAGCGAAATATGGATATAACAAAAGAAACCAATAACTAACGCAGTAAAACTATCGTTAATTATTGATTTCTATATACTTAGACCGATAAGAAAATCAGTTTATCAGAAATAGTTTACTAATTCTGCCAATCTCACTTTCCTGAAATTACTTTTTCAGCCAGAGCTTTTCAATCTGTTCCAGCGTTTTGCCTTTGGTTTCGGGAACCATTTTCCATACAAACCATGCTGCAAGTAATCCCATAAAGCCATAAATCCAATACGCAAAGCCATGGTTAAACAGTCGTGTAAGCTCGGTGCTGCTGTTCATTATCGGGAAAGTCCACGAAATAACCAGGTTTGCTATCCACTGAGCTGCAACTGCTATTGCCATTGCTCCTCCGCGGATTTTATTCGGAAATAACTCCGAAAGCAGCACCCAGGTAATGGGTCCCCAGGAAAATGCAAAACATGCAACATATCCCAGCATCGAAACCATCGCTATTACGCCCAGCTTTCCAAAGAAAAATGAAAATCCAAGCATAAACATAAACAAAGCCATGCCTAAAGCGCCGACAATCTGTAAGGGTTTTCGCCCGAACCGGTCAACCGTAAAAATGGCCAATACTGTAAACGAAAGATTGATAATTCCAACGATGATGGTGAGCATAAGTGAATCGTTGGTATTTGATCCCAGGTTTTTAAATATCTCGGGAGCGTAATACAGAACCACATTTATACCCACAAACTGCTGAAAAACAGACAGTAAAACACCTGCAATAATTACCACGTATCCGTAACTAAATAATTTTCCTGAAGTGGCTTTAAGAGTGGATTTTATTTCGTCCATCACAACGCCGGCAACTGCGGGACCATTGATTTTGGTGAGGATTTTCATCGCCTTTTCTTCGTTGTTTTTCAGCGCCAGGTACCGTGGGGTTTCGGGAACGAAAAACAATAAAATCAGAAACAGTAATGCAGGGATTATTTCGGAAGCGAACATCCAGCGCCATCCGATGCTGTCGAGCCAGTTTGCATCGCCACTGAGCGCAATAGTGTAATTGACAAAATAAACCACCAGCATACCAAAGATGATGGCAAACTGGTTCCACGACACAAGTTTACCGCGCATATTTGCCGGCGACATTTCGGCAATATACATAGGTGAAAGCATGGAAGCCAGGCCCACTCCTATTCCTCCGATGATGCGGTAAAAAATAAAGTGGTACATAAAAGTGTGGTCAGCCTGCCCGATCGGACGGAAAAACATCTCCGGTATTGCCGATCCGATTGCCGAAATCAGGAACAAAACAGCAGCCAGCAGAAGTCCTTTTTTGCGGCCAAGCTTAACACTAACAATTCCGCCGGTAAGTCCGCCGATTATACAGCCTATCAATGCCGACGAAACCAGGAACCCATGCCATGAATTTGCAACGGTTTCGGGCCAGTTGTTAGGATCGATAAATACAACTTTAAGTGAACTCACGGTTCCTGAAATCACCGCGGTATCGTATCCGAAAAGCAGTCCACCCAGTGTAGCTATAAAAGTAAGAACAGCGACATACCCTAAATTACCTCCGCTTTGATTAAGCGATTGAATCCTGTTACCCATATCAGATATACATATTAATAAGCTGTTCGTACTTTTCCTGTTTGCCGCTGCTGATTGCCGGTTCACCCTCCGAAAACGCAATGGTACGCAGATCGTCGAGTTTCAGTTTTCCATCTTCAAATTCTTTGCCTTTACCGGCATCGAAAGAAGCATAGCGGTTTTTCCTGAGTTTAAGAAAATCCGACTCGTGCAAAATACGGTCGGCAATAATAAGTGCCCGTGCAAATGTATCCATTGCAGCGATATGGGAGATAAAAATATCTTCCAGGTCAGTGGAATTACGGCGCGTCTTTGCATCGAAATTAATGCCTCCTGTCGTAAAACCTCCTGCCTGCAAAATCACCAGCATGGCTTCCACCGTTTCATAAATATTAATAGGAAACTGGTCGGTATCCCAGCCATTCTGACTATCGCCCCGATTGGCATCAATACTTCCAAGCAATCCTGCATCGGCAGCCATTTGAAGTTCATGCTCAAACGTATGTCCAGCAAGGGTTGCATGATTTACTTCGATATTCAGTTTAAAATCCTTATCCAGACCGAAATGCCTCAAGAAGCCAATAACCGTTTCAGTATCAAAATCATACTGATGTTTGGTTGGTTCCATAGGTTTAGGTTCGATGAGGAAAGTACCTTTAAAACCTTTGCCACGGGCATAGTCGCGGGCCATGGTGAGAAAACGTGCAAGATGTTCCTTTTCGCGTTTGGTATTGGTATTGAGCAATGACATATAGCCTTCGCGTCCGCCCCAGAAAACATAGTTTTCTCCGCCCAGCGCAATGGTAGCGTCGATGGCATTTTTAACCTGCGTTCCGGCATGAGCAACTGCCAAAAAATCAGGATTGGTAGAGGCACCGTTCATATAACGTGGATTTGAAAACACATTGGCTGTTCCCCACAAAAGCTTTATACCGGAGGCTGCTTGTTTTTCTTTGGCATATGCGACCATTTCAGCAAGGTTTTCCTCAATTTCTTTTACGCTGCCATCGCCTGCAATATCAGTATCGTGAAAACACCAGAAAGAGATACCTACTTTACTCATAAATTCGAAAGCAGCATCCATGCGATCGCGGTTACGTTGCATGGGATCAACGGATGTTTCCCAGGGAAAATCTTTGGTTCCCGGACCGAAAGGATCGCCACCCGTGCCACAGAGAGTATGCCAGTATGCCATTGCAAAACGAAAATATTCTTTCATCGTTTTGCCTCCAATCATTCTATTTTCATCGTAATATCTGAATGCCAAAGGATTATGCGATTCAGTACCTTCAAATTTGATTTCGCCTATTCCAGGGAAAAATTCTTTACTTCCGATTAGGGGTTTCATATTTTGTATGTTTGGTGGTTAGTTTAAGGGTTCAATGGTTTGAAGAGTTTCGAGTTTGAAGGGTTTGAAGAGTTCGAAGAGTTCAAGGCTGCGCGTTCAATGTTCAAGGGTTCAATGTTCAAGGTCTGGAGATTGTTCCAAGACCATTAATTTTTACACATGTCAAGGTTTCAATTTACTTTTCTGAATTCGGATCTATTTAGCAAGTGCTTTTTCCCAATTTTCGTAAGCTTTTGTTAGGGAGAGATTGTCGGCTGAAGGGGAAATTGTTTCCAGCTTTTTGAGTCCGCTAAAGGCAGTTTCGAAATCCGTATAAATTCCGGCTCCTACTCCTGCACCGCGGGCTGCGCCTTGCGATCCGTCAGTATTATACAATTCGATGGTAGCACCGGAAATATCGGCTAGTGTTTGCGAAAAAACCGGGCTTAGGAACATATTGGCTTTACCGGCACGGATCACCTTTATTTCGACACCCATTTTCTGCATCACCTTTATTCCGTAAAACAGTGCAAAAGCAATTCCTTCCTGGGCAGCCCTAAATAAATGTGCTTTGCCGTGAATGTTAAAATTCAGGTTGTGAATGCTGCAGCCTGTTTCAATGTTTCCGAGAACACGCTCAGCACCATTCCCGAAAGGAAGGATAAGCAAACCATCGGATCCTGGTTTTATTGAAGCCGCCAGTTCATTCATCTGATCATAACTTATGCTTTCGCCGGCCATTTTTTTAATCCACGAATTCATAATACCCGTTCCGTTTACACAAAGAAGAATTCCGTTACGGAGATCGGTATCGGTATTGTTTACATGCACAAAAGTATTTACCCGCGACAAAGGATCATATTGCACCAGTTTGCTTACTCCATAAACAACGCCTGATGTGCCTGCTGTTGCGGCGATTTCCCCGGGGTTAAGTACATTGAGTGAAAATGCATTATTCGGTTGATCGCCAGCGCGATAACTCACCGGAGTTCCGGCTTTTAACCCGGTACTTAAAGCCGCCTGATCGTTAACTTTGCCCTGGTAACCGAATGTAGGAACGATATAAGCAAGAATCTTTTTATTAAAGCCATAATACTTCAGCACGCTTTCTGCCGGGCGCCGGTGTTTAAAATCCCAAAAAATACCTTCTGAAAGGCCTGATTCGGTTGTACATATATCACCGGTAAGTTTTGCCGCAATATAATCGCCGGGAAGTATAATTTTATAAATCCGGTTATAAATTTCGGGTTCATTCTCTTTAACCCATTTAAGCTTGGAAGCAGTAAAATTGCCCGGAGAGTTGAGCAAATGAGAAAGGCATTTTTCGGGACCAATTTCTTTAAATGCAGAATTTCCATAATCAACGGCACGGCTGTCGCACCAAATAATTGCATTTCGCAGAACTTTAAAATCCTTATCAACACACACCAGTCCATGCATCTGGTACGAAATGCCTATCGCATCAATTTCTTCAGGATTTATCGTCGCTTTCCACAATGCGGCAGCAATGGCAAGGCGGGTATGTTTCCACCAGAGTTCAGGGTCCTGCTCTGCCCAACCGGCTTTCGGAGCTATGATCTCCATTTCGGTTTCAGGAGAGCTGGCAGTGGCGGTACATTCGCCGGTGACAGCATTTAGTATGGATGCTTTTATTGATGATGTCCCGATATCAAGGCCTAATAAATACATAAGCAGGTTTCATGAAGTTATTGAAATACAAATGTATACCAACCGCAAGCTGAATACTTGTACTATTATGAAAATAAAATGTATTATTGCGCCAAATGAATAAGGGGGTTGGGATTTGGGAGTTAGGGGTTAGGGAAGGACCAAGATCCAAATCCAAAGAACCAAATTCCAAGGTCCTGAATCGTAAATCGTACTTCGCAAATTGGAAATTCCAAAATCCAAATTCCAAGATCCAAATTCCAAGGCCTTAATCGTAAATCGTAATTTCCAAAATCCAGATTCCAAATTCCAGATTTTCAGCCCCTAACTCCAAAAACCTAAATCCCAAATCCTAACCAACATTCTGCTTGCGGTAATTCAACGGGCTTACGCCAAACTTCTTTTTAAAAGCTTTTGAAAAATAAAACCAGTCCGAGATTCCAACACGTCCGGAAACATCGTAAATAGCTGAATCCGTTTCAGTCAGCAGTTTCGAGGCATACTGTATGCGCATATCGAGTAAATAATCGTTAGGGGATAGTCCGGTAGCTTCTTTAAAAACGCGCTGAAAATTGCGAATTGACATAAACGTAAGCTCTGCAAGCTGCTGAACATAAATATTGTTGTGAAAATTATTCTCAATATAATCAATTGCCTTCCCGATCCTGACCAGCGATTTCGCTTTCGGGATACTGATCTGCGAGTATTTACGCGAAAGGAAAATAATGATTTCTTCCAGTTTATTTTTCAGAAAAAGCTCATAACCAGGCTCTTTCTGCGAAGCTTCGTGCAACATACTATTCAGAATGTATTCTGATTTTGCCAGGTCAACCCGGTTGAGATGCAGCATATTCCTAAAATGCATACGGTCGCGGTAACGGGGTTCGAGGATAAAAAGCGCGCTGTAGCCGTCAATCGTTTTTACATCAGCCGACACCAGGTCATTACTTTTAACAGGATCATACATTACATTTATAATTTCCGCTTTACCGGCATTTTTAAAATAATGGTTCTGAAATCCCTGCAGAATAAAAATATCACCTTCGCTTACATCGTACTCGTTATTGCTGATTACCTGTGTGCCTTTGCCTTTGGTTATAAACACTATTTCGATAAAATCGTGATGGTGTTCAACCTCTGTGAGATCATTATCGTGCGAAATATTCTTCATACGGTTTACCTTGCAAACATTGATTGCAAGCGCATTATCCTTAAAGTAATTATCGCCTTTGGCTAATTGCATCACAGGAGTATTTGGCTCAAAAATACAAATAAAATTATACCCCCATCAACTTCAATAAAAACATTGCAATATTGTTATCGGGGAGCATTATCTTTATTACGGCTCCTTAAAAAAGGGCAATCCGAATATTTTTTTGCAGTGTTGTACATAATCTTGTCACAAATCAAACGACTGTTAAAACATAAAGGTATTTCGTGCTACCTGGCAAGCTGGTAACGCCACCACACTGTATTGCAGGGTTAAATCAAACATATTAATTATCCTTCAAAAATACCTAAATTTGATCCTTGCTACATAAGGCATCCATTAGTCTGACTAAGCTGAACAGATAGAGTCATCAGGTTGTTTCTTACAAAGCAGAAAACGAATCAGTTCAAAAATACCTCACGCAATATGAGTTTATTAAAAGCAAGCATTCTGGTAATTGATGATGATGCGGATGTACTTACCGCTGTGCGACTGTTGCTGAAAACCGAACTTCAGGAAGTATTTACTGAGAAAAATCCCGAGAATATTCCCTCGCTGATTACCTCGCGCCCGTTCGACCTGGTGCTGCTGGATATGAATTTTAATGCTTCCATCAATACCGGAAACGAAGGTTTGTACTGGCTCAGGCGCATTAAAGAAATGAAACCAGGCATCTCGGTTATCATGATCACGGCATACGGAGATATTGACCTGGCAGTGCGATCGCTGAAAGAAGGCGCTTCGGATTTTGTTGTAAAACCGTGGCACAACGAAAAACTGCTTTATACCATCACCGAAACCATCAGGAAAAGGGCACAGGCATCTACCTCCGGAATAACCGCGGGTTTAAATAAAAACTCATATCCCGAACTTATTGGCAACAGTAGCGCAATGCTTGATATTTTTGCGAAAATTGATAAAATTGCCCCAACTGATGCCAATATACTTATCCTTGGCGAAAACGGTACAGGCAAGGACCTGATTGCTGCAGCCATTCACAGGAAATCGCTGCGCAGTAAACAGGCTTTCGTAAAAGTGGATATAGGAGCACTTACTGAAACTTTGTTTGAAAGTGAACTATTCGGTCATAAAAAAGGCGCCTTTACTGATGCCCGTGAGGATCGCACAGGCAGGTTCGAAGCTGCCAGCGGCGGAAGTTTGTTTCTGGATGAAATAGGAAATATTACGTTGCAGCAGCAGGCTAAATTGTTATCGGTGTTGCAAAACCGGCAGGTAACGCGACTTGGCTCCAACCAGGCCATCCCCTTCGACATACGTCTGATATGTGCTACAAATCTGCCTATGAATGAATTAGCAAATGAAAACCGTTTCAGGAAAGATCTGGTTTACCGTATTAATACTGTTGAAATCGTAGTCCCGCCACTGAGGAAACGCAAGGAAGATATCCGCTTATTGATTGATCATTTCGTAAAAATGTATTCGGCCAAATATTTTAAAACAAATATTTCATTTTCCGAATCAGCCTTGCAAAAACTTGAAGAATACCGTTTTCCCGGCAATGTGCGTGAATTGCAATATATTATTGAGAGAGTGATAATAATGTCGGATGGCAATGAACTGACACCTGATGAAATTATTTTCTCGCCTATAGAATCATCCAATCAAACCATTTCGGCTCAAAGCGATGAAACGAAACTGAGCAACATCGAAAAAAACACTATTTTACGTGTGATTGACAAGAATAACGGCAACATCACCAAAGCCGCCAAGGAACTGGGAATAACACGTACAGCTCTGTACAGAAGACTCGGCAAATATGAAATTTAGAAAAAACAATTACGGAGTTATCCTGAGAGTTGCGCTGCTGGTAATCACACTCCTTGCATTTGCTTTCACGTTTCTGCAAAAACATTATATTTTCGATCTTGTGCTAGTGCCGGTGATTATCTTCCAGGTTGTTGATTTTTACCGTCTGCATAAAAAAGCGCAGGACGAAGTGGAGCAGTTTGTTGAGTCTATTCATTACCGCGATTTCTCCAAATATTTTAATGTAAAACAGGCGCCGGTTGAGGTGCAATCACTACGGCAGGGATTCAACGAAATCAATACAACCTTTCGTATTGTAAGCAAAGAGAAGGAACAGCAGTATCAGTACCTGCAGAAAGTCCTTGAACTGGTTGATACCGGAATTCTTTCCTACGAAATAAAAAGTGGCGAAATCAAATGGATGAATGAGTCGCTGAAGAAAATACTGGAAGTTCCTTACCTGAAAAGCATTCATTCGCTGGACAAAAGAGATCATGTGCTTTATTCACAAATTGTAGATTTAGCTCCCGGGGAACGAATAATCAGCACTATTCACCGCGAAAAAACCAGTCTGAAAGTGGTGTTGTCGGCAACAGCTTTTCAAAATGATAATGAGCAATTTAAGCTCATTGCATTTCAGAATGTAAACGAAGTATTGGAAGAAACCGAGTCGAAAGCCTGGCAAAAACTGCTCAGCGTTATGACTCACGAAATTATGAATTCGGTAGCACCTATTTCGTCGCTGGCCAACACATTACAAGGCAGGCTAAAGCAGTTTAAAACAGAACTTCCTGATCCTGCAGGCATAGCAGAAGACCTGGAACTGGGCATTGAGACCATCCACAAAAGAAGTGAAGGTTTGCTGAAATTTACCGAAACCTACCGCAACCTGAATAAAATTACCAAGGCCTCGCTGGCAAAGGTTTTTATAAGCGGTTTGTTCGACAACCTCCACCGGCTCATGCAGCCTACATTGGAGCAGAAAAACATTGAGCTGACCGTAATTTTAAAAGATCCGCTGCTCTCGGTTGAAATTGATGCCGGATTGATAGAACAGGTTCTTATAAACCTGATCCTGAATTCGATAGATGCTGTAAAAGCCAATCCTAACCCAAAAATTGTTTTAAGCGCTTACACCGATAACGATAACAAAATACTGATCAAAGTAGCCGACAATGGTTCGGGAATGACGGAAGATGTGTTAGAACAGATTTTTATCCCGTTTTTCAGCACCAAGAAAAACGGCAACGGCATTGGGTTAAGCCTTTGCAAGCAGATTATGATGGTGCACAAAGGAAGTATAACAGTTCAGTCGAAAGTTGATGAAGGAACGGCGTTTTATTTGAGGTTTTAAAAGACTCTCTGAAAAAACAACAAGATTAATTATTATTCACTTGTATTACTGTCAAATTGAGCAAAGTCGAAATGCACTTGTCCAACATTATATCACTTAGTATCAGATGTTTTAGCGGGCTTCGTTGCTTCATTTCATTCGCAATGACGGCTCAGCCCGACAGAAGTTTGAGTTAGTTATTCATGAAAACTACAAATTATAAATTCACAAATTCCATTCCCTCCTACCACAACCCCTTATCCTGGTAAAAATCAAGCAATTTGCTGCGGAGTATATAATTGTATTTGATTGAGACTAAATTTATCAGCACCCGGTCGAGGTTGTTTTTTGCAATAACATAATCAACGGTTGAAATTGCACCTTGCTCAAAACGGACTTCGGCAGCACGAAATGATTTTTTGAAATCATCAACCTGCTTTAACAAAATTTTGTAAGCCGAATAATCGGAATTCATATTTACAAAATCCAGCTCAATAGCTTTTCGAAGCATGTCGCGGGTATTTTGCGCCTCAACGCTCAGTTGCTTTTCGGTTACTTTGGCCTGGTTTAACCTGTTGCGAACCTGCAAACCGTTCAACAAAGGAATCTGCAAACCTAAAGTCACAGCAGAGTTGAAGTTATTATTCAACTGGCTTCCGTAAGTAATCGGGATTGAATTATAAGTTGATTGTGGCGTGTATACTGGAATTCTTGCGTTGTTAACCATCACGTAATCCGCGGTTTGAACATCAGATATACTTACAAATTCCTGTGTATTGGCTGTACCTGAATAGTTGGTATATAAGCCACCGGAAAGATAAAGCGTTGGCAACATTTGTCCTTTGATCGCCTTAATATTTTTGGCAGCACCGGCCACTTTCAGATCAGCAGATTTAATAAGGGCGAGGTGTTGCAACGCATTTTCATACACCTGGCTGATTGAAGCATCGTAAGGCCGCATAGTGCTGTCGCTGATGGGTGTTAGCATCATATTCCCGGAATAAGGGATATTCATCAGCTGTGACAAGGTAAGTTTTGCACTTTCGAGGCTATTTTTTGTGCTTACCACAGATAACTCATCATTAGCCAACTGGCCTTTCATATCGTAAAGATCAGCCGGAGTGATTGCTCCCTGTTCGTTTTTTATTTCCAGAAGTTCCACTTTCTTTTGGGTTGCTTCTACCTGTGCCAGTGCAATATTAAGCTGTTCCTGAGTGCTTAGGACATAAAGATAATTCAGAATAATGCTGATCGTAATTTTGTCCTTTGCATTCTGAGCGTCCATTTTGCCGGCTTCGTAATTCAATTCATTTTGCTTAATATAATTATGAAGGCTGCAGCCATTCCACAAAACAACACTGCTTTGGAGCGAGTACGATGCTGCATTATTCTGTTCGTTAATATACGAATTGGTGTATGGATTTATGCTTCGCCCGTTGTACAAAGAATGAGTAATACCGGCATTGAGGTCGGGCAGCATATTGGTTTTGGACTGGTTGTAATTTATCCGGGCCGATTCCGCCAGAAGTTCAGCCTGTTTCACATCAGCATTGTTTTTAAAAGCGGTTTCGACGCATTGCTGCAAGGTATAAATAACAGCAGTGGATGGATTCTGCTGAGCATTTGTTATTATTGATGATGCAAAAAAAATCAGCACCATAAATTTTCCTGTTATTTTATTCATCTTAAAATGTTTCAAGAACGATATTCCTAAGTTTTATTTTTCAATCCGACCATCCAAAAGGTTAAGGATTTTGGAACCATAAGCCGCGTTCCTTTCGGAATGGGTTGCCTGGATGATGGTTACGCCATCTTCAGTGTTTAACTGCCTGAAGAGTTCCATAATTTCCTCGCCCTGTTTGCTGTTGAGGTTACCGGTGGGTTCATCGGCTAATATTAGTTTAGGTTTTGCAACCAATGCACGTGCAACACCAACCATTTGCTGCTGTCCGCCGGATAACTGGGTAGGAAACAGATCTTTTTTGCCTACGATATTAAACCGATCAAGGATATCAGCAACAATAGATTGCCTTTCCGAGGATTTAATGTTTTGGTAAAGCAGGGGCGTTTCAATATTTTCGTAAACAGTCAGTTCGTCAATCAGGTGGTATGCCTGAAATACAAAACCGATGTGGCTTTTGTACAATTGCGAACGGTGCTTTTCCTTCAAATCATGCACCGGCTGACCGATAAAATTGTATTCGCCTTCGTTAAATCCGTCCAGCATTCCGATTACATTCAGCAAGGTTGATTTTCCGGAACCAGACGGGCCCATGATGCTGATAAATTCGCCTTCTTTAACTGTCAGGTTTATATCGCGAAGCAGGAAAACCCGGTTTCCGCCGGAATTTACCCATTTGGTTATATGTTTTAGTTCTATCATAATTTTGATTTCATTCGGTTCGTAAACTCTTTCGCTTTACTCTGTTCGCAATGATTTAACCGGATTGGCCACAGCCGCTTTTATAGCCTGGAAGCTGACAGTAGCAAGCGCTACCAGTAGCACAAGCAAACAAGCAGCCGCAAAAAGCCACCAATCCAATGCAATGCGGTACGGGTAATTCTGCAGCCATTTATCAGCAGCCAGCCAGGCAAGAGGTACCGCAATAATTAAAGCAATTGAAACAAGTTTCAGGAAATCTTTCGAAAGAGTTGTAACAACACTGTTTACAGATGCACCCAGCACTTTGCGGATTCCGATCTCCTTTGTGCGTTTTTCGGCTGACAAAACCGATAATCCGAAAAGCCCGATGCAGGAAATAAAGATGGTTAAAACAGCACCGAAGAAAATGATCTGTTTCCATTTTGATTCCGACTCATAATCCTTAATTCTCTGGTCATCCATAAATATGTAAGAGTAAGGGCTAAATGGCAAAGTCTGCCTGAATGATTTTTGGATGTATTTGAGACTTTCAGTTTCAGAACCTGGCTTAATCTTAATGTTGAAATTTCCATACCAGTTGTCGTGCTTCATTGTAAATAACTGCGGGCCGATTTCCTGGTCCAACGTAAGGTAATGGTGATCTTTTACAACACCAATAACCTGGTATATTTCGTTATCGTTAAAAAAGAAATTAACAGTTTCACCAATGGGATTTTTCCAGCCGGCTTTTTTTACAAACGATTCGTTTACCAACACTGATTTAGTTGAATCAAAAGGAAATGCTTTTGAGAAATTTCTACCTTTTAGCAGAGGAATTTTCAGGGTGGGTAAATAGGATTCATCTATGGTTTCGTAGCTGAAAAGAATGGAGGAATCGTTACTTATTTTTGCGCTGGTGCGCCATTGTCCGCCATTTTTTGGCGCAACGTCAACAATATTCGGATTTTTTAATAATTCAGCCTTAAAAACTGCTGCATCTTTGTGGTTAACAGCTGCATTTACCACCACAATATTGCTGTCGTCATACCCTAAATCAGTTTTAGTCAGGAAATTGAATTGTTCGTAGATTGTTAATGTGCCGATGATCAGGAAGGAAGCCAAAGCAAACTGCAGCACAACCAGCGATTTTTGCAGGTAGTTTTTCCCTGTAAAATTAAACCGGCTATACAAGGTTTCAACAGGCCGGTAGCCCGACAAAACCAGCGCGGGATAAAAACCTGCCAGGAATCCGGTAAGCAGGAACAGCAACAAATAAGCCGCAATCAATTTAAAATCAAACAGGTACGAAATGGAAAGAGCTTTGTTTGCGAGTTCATTAAATACAGGCAATATCAACTTTACTATCAGCAAAGCGAGACCGAAAGCAATTAAACAAAGCAAAAATGATTCGCCTAAGAACTGTAATATCAGCTGTTTGCGGTTGCTCCCGATAACTTTACGGATGCCAATTTCTTTAGCCCGCTTTACTGAACGTGCTACGGTTAAGTTTACAAAATTGATACAGGCAATCAGAAGCACAAACAGAGCAATGCCTGAAAGTATGTACGAATATATCGGGTTACTGGCATTTACTAATCCGTTTTGAGCAGGCAGTTCGGTATTCATGTGCATATCGGTATAGGGTTGAAGGTGATACGAACCCATACTTGCATCAGGACCGCCGCCATATTTCGCAATCATTTGTTTAAATGTGGCCTCTGCGTCCTGTACAAAGAATTTTTGCATCTGATTTTCAACAGTTTGAATATTGGCACCTGGGCTTAACACTACAAAAGTGTTGAGGTAAAAATTGAACCAGTTATCGTTATTGTTTGCATCTTCCACTGATTCTTTAATAGGCAGCAAAACATCAAATTTTATTGATGAATTCTGTGGGCATCTTTTAGCAACAGCGGTTACCTTGAAAGGCACAAATTTATCGCCCTCCCTTATCATAACCAGTTTGCCTACCGCCTCTTTTGTACCGAAATGCTTTTTTGCAGCATCTTCGGACAGTACAATCGAATGAGGTTCAGTTAAACAGGTTGCAGCATTGCCACTCAACAAGGGAAACGTGAACACCGAAAAGAAGGATGAGTCGACGTACAAGAGTTCCTGCGACTGAATTTCTGAACCGTTTTTTATGTCTTCAGTATAGCTTTGAACGCGCACAAAGCGTTGTATGCCAGGTACATTTTTTGCGAACCTGGGTCCTTGCAAAAGTCCTGTATTGCTGTCCTTGTGCTCAGCACCATCGTATTTTGTCTGGGTAACGATGCGATAGATGTTATCACCTTTTTCGTGAAAATTATCGTAGCTCACTTCATCTTTCACGTACAAAAGGATAAGCATAGTACATGCCAGGCCAATGCTTAACCCGGAAATATTGATAATTGAATAAGTCTTATGTCTCGACAAATTCCGCCAGGCAATTATGATGTAGTTTTTAAACATGGTTTGCGATTTAAATTATTTGGCACGTAAACTCTTTAGCTTCACTCCGTTCGCAATGAGGTAACCGGATTTGCTAAGGCTGCTTTTATTGCCTGATAGCTAACTGTAAGTATTGCAATTAAAACAGACAATCCACCGGCTAGCACAAATACCCACCACTCAATACTGATACGGTAAATAAAATCCTGCAGCCATTTGCTCAATGCCCACCAGGCAAGCGGTGTGGCAATAATCAGCGCAATTGCTACAGGCCATATAAATTCCCTGGTAACCAGGGCAGTAATACCACTAACTGTGGCTCCGAGTACTTTACGAACGCCTATTTCTTTTACACGTTGCCGGGTTATAATGGACGCCATTCCGAACAACCCCATGCACGAAAGTATAATAGCTACCAGCGATGCAATGGAAAACATCTGCGAGAGACGGCTTTCGTTTTTATACCAGCGTTCGATATTTTCGTCCACATAAGAACCTTTGAATTCAACACCAGGCGATGCTACAGCATAAGTATTTTTAATCAGTTCCATTGTAGCCGATGGATTTTGAGTATTCACACGTATCAGTATGTAGCTGATTGCCGGACTGTTATTCATGGCAATGGTTATTGGTGCACTTTCCTGATGCATGGAATAAAGGTGAAAATCGGGGATAATACCAACTATAGTCCATTGGGGTTGACTGCTGTCAGCATAAAATGAAATTCCAATCACATCCTTTTCAGGGAATTGTTTAGCCATGCTTTCAGTCACTATCACAGTATTAAATGTGTCAGCAACATAAGCCGTTGTAAAATCCCTTCCGGCTTTTAACGGGATGCCGAGCGTTTTTAGAATATCGTAATCGGCTTGCAGAAAATCAGTTGATATCGACTTGTCTTTATATCCAAATCCATGCCCCATCCGACTTGTATTTCCATCCTGACCTACACCAAAATTTACTGTTGATCCCGAAACACTTACAATTGACGGATTCGAAGCCAGCATCGTGCGCATACGATTCACAATTTCTTTCCCTTTTTCATCCTTTTTTATAGGAACACTTATGAGTGCAGCGGTATTGTAACCCAGCGGGGCGCTGCGCAAATAACTGAACTGCTGATAAATAATGATTGTTGTACAAATCAGCACAATAGCAATCACAAACTGTATCACAATGAGTGCGTTGCGGAAAATGCCGGGTTTTTTGACCGAAATTTTTCCTTTGAGGATTTCTACCGTTTTCAGCCGTCCCATTACAAAGGAAGGATATCCCGAAGCGATAAATGAAACCAGCAACAGTATTAGTACAAGCGATAAAATGATGGCCGGCTGATACAACATGGAAGGGTCGAACTTTGCTTCCATAAACTTATTGAAGCCTTTCATTAAAATTATTGTCGCTATAATACCTATTCCCATTGATATCAGCACAGTTATAAGGCTTTCGCCCCATACCTGCAGCCATACCTGTCGCTTTCCCGCACCCAGGCATTTCCTGATTCCTATCTCCCTGGTTCGGGTAAATGACAATCCCATATTGAGGTTTACGAAATTGAAACATGCAATTAAAATAATTACTGAAGCTACCAGCAATAATATATAGAGAAATGACTTGCTTACCGAATTTCCACTACTCAGTTCAGTATTGAAGTGTAGTTCATTTAACGGCAGGAGCTTCAAACCAGAATATTGCCCGTTTTTATCAGCCAGATAACCTTGGCTTTTCAGGTATTCGTCATCCGATGTACGGTATTTTTTCGAGAATGCCTGCAGTTGTTTTTCAACGGATTCCTGTGTAACGCCCTCGCTTAATGTTATAAATACTTTATGATGCTGATAAGTCCATACGTCTTTTGTAACCGCGTAATCAGGATCCAGTTCCGTGCGGGCAAGTATCGAATATTCAATGGAAGAATTTTCCGGTGCATTCTCCAGCACAGCCGAAACAACCAAATTGTTCCATTTACCGCCTATTTTCACTTCAATGGTTTTCCCTATCGGGTCCTCACTGCCAAACAAGTTAGTAGCAGTTTTTTCGCTCAGCACTACATTACCGGTATTGGCAAGGGGATGCTGACTGTTTCCCTTGATAACTTTAAACGTAAACATGCTGAAAAAATCGTCATCAATCAAAAATGTTGATTGTTCAAGTTCTTTATCCTTGTATCTTACTTCCTGCCCCCGGTATTTTATTCTTGTAGCTTTTTCAATGCCAATCCCTTCCGATTTCAGTGTAGTGGCCATAGGATAACCCATTGAAGTGCTCAGTTCAAGTCCCTGTGGGGAATTGGAAAAGGTGTACACCTTAAAAATTTTATCGTTATTTTCGTGAAAACTATCGTAAGAAAATTCGTTGTACACCATGGTTATCAATAAAATGCTGCAAGTAAAAGCAACAGCCATACCAACTATATTGATAGCCAAATGCAGTTTGTTTTTCAGCATATTACGCCATAGCGTTTTCAGATAATTCTTTATCATATTGATTTATCTTTTTTCGTTATACAAACAGGTTCAGGATTAATTCAATTCAATCAGGATGCTATATTTTCCGGCCGTAAGCTCTTTTGCTTCACTCCGTTCGTAATGATTTAACCGGATTGGCAATTGAGGCTTTTATAGCCTGGAAACTTACTGTCAACATTGCAATTAGCATAGCCAGTAAGCCTGACAAAGCAAAAACTGTCCAATTAATGTCTATACGATAAGCAAAACTCTGCAGCCAGTCTCGCATAATCCACCAGGCCAGTGGGAAAGCAATAAAGCATGAGATAGCCACCAGTAAAAGAAAATCTTTAGAGAGTAACGCGGCAAGCCCTTGTGCGCTGGCACCCAATACTTTCCTGATTCCGATTTCTTTGGTTCTGCGTTCGGCAGTATAGGCTGCCAAACCGAATAATCCCAGGCATGAAATAAATATAGCCAGTATGGAGAAAATGCCTGCCAGTTTCCCGATCAGGGTTTCGGTTTTGAAGATTTTGTCGAATTGTGCATCCACAAAATTGTATTCGAAAGGATAACCCGGATTGTATGTTTTTACCACTTTTTCAACGGCAGGCAAAGCGGCTGTTAAATTAGTTCCCGGTTTAAACCTTAGTGACATTACGCTGGTATTTGAAGTATCAGCATACATAATCAGCGGTGCCGGAGTTGAATACATATCGTTGTAAATGAAGTCGTTTACAACCCCTACAATGGTAATGTTTGTACCATTCCAATTCAGCATCCGGCCAACAATATCCTTTTTATTGATAATTTTAGCCATAGCTTCGTTGATGATGATATTATTACTATCGGCTTTCATGTCGCTGTAGAAATCTCTGCCGGCTTTCAGTTTCATTCCAATAGTTGAAACATATTCCGGGCTAACACCTTCAATCGTAATTAAAACCTGCTTATTGGGATCTTTGCCTTCCCATTGAAAATCGGCGGTATTGCTTCCCAGTTGCAAAATCCTGCTATTGCTCTGGCACGCATTCTGCACAAATCCTGTTGCCTGAAGATCATTTTTAATGGCATTAAAATGTGGCTTCATTTTTCCCTGCAGGCCGGTATAAACCAGATCCTGTTTATTATATCCCAGATTGCGGCTTTTTACATGAAGTATCTGCTGGTAAATAATTACTGTGCTTATAATCAGAATAACAGAAATTGAAAACTGTAGTACTACTAATCCTTTACGAATATATACGGCACTGCCTCCGCTCTTTAACTTGATTCCTTTCAGTATATTCACAGGGTTGAACGACGAAAGATAAAATGCAGGATAACTTCCGGCAATGAGTCCGCAGAAAACAGCGATTAGTATCAACGCTACAATGTGAGTTGGCTCAAAAATGTTGACAGCCAGTTGTTTTTCGACAATTCCGTTAAACGCTGACAACGACAGGTAGATGAGAACAACTGCAAGAAAAGCGGAAATAAATGACAGGAACAGGGATTCGCCGATAAACTGACCGATCAGCTTTCCTTTACCGGCGCCCATTACTTTGCGTACTCCAACTTCCCTGGCACGCTGTTCGGAGCGGGCAGTGGAAAGGTTCATGAAATTGATACAGGCTATGATGAGGATGATCCATGCTATCAGGCTAAAAAGGTTGACGTATTTTATCCGGCCCGGAACTTCCTTGCCGTTTTCAAAGCTGTCGTACATTCTCCACCGGCTCATAGGGTAAATTGACATTTTTGCATTTGCACCTTCTTGTTTGCTTTCAACATAATTGTACAATTTGTTGTTGATGGTCTTCATATCGGCATTGGGCTGTGTTTCCACAAATGTTAATACACCATTGCTGCCCCATTGCTGCAGCCAGGTATTCTGATCTTCAAAAATTTTAAAAGGTGCCAGCCAGTGAAACCGGAACGAAACATTTTCGGGAAGATCTTTGAATACACCCGATACTATATAGTCTTGTTTGTTATCCACTTTCAACGACTTCCCGATCACATCGGTTGTACCAAAAAACTTCTCAGCCATAGTTTCGGAAATAACCAGCGAATGCAATTGTGCAAAAGCATCCTTCGCATTTCCATTTATAAACTGAAGCTGGAACATGGTAAGAAACGGCGCATCAACAAAATTCCCCTGCTCATAAATTACTTTATCATTCAGGGTAAAAAGCAAATTATCGCCCCAGGTTGAACGGGCGGTATTTTTGATTCCCGGAATTTCCGATTTCATGCCCTGCGCCAGCGGACCCGGCGTTGCATCAAAAGTAAAAGTGGTGCCGTCGTAGGTTTGGCGGTCCTTAATTTTATACAGATTATCGCGGTTGCTGAAATAATGGTTAAATGTAAGTTCATCTTCAACCCATAATAAAATTAAACCTGCGCAGGCAATACCCACGGCAAGCCCGCCTATATTCAGTAAGCTATAACCTTTGTTTTTCCAAAGGTTACGGAAGGTTGTTTTGAAATAATTTCTGATCATTGATTGATGTATGATTTTGTAAAATACCATTCTGAATACACTCACCGGAATGAGCTGATAGTAAGCTGCGAAGGAGTCTATTGGAGCAGAGAGAGAAAGTGGAAAAACCGGAATTATACCAGTATATTTTCAGTAACCGTTTGCCCATCGAGCATGCGAATGATGCGGTGACTGAACCTCGCATCGTGTTCGCTGTGTGTTACCATGATAATGGTTGTGCCTTGTTCGTTCAGATCGGTGAGTAGTTCCATCACTTCGTTACCATTGGCCGAATCGAGGTTACCGGTTGGCTCATCGGCAAGTATAAGTTTAGGATTGTTAACCACTGCTCTGGCTACAGCCACGCGTTGCTGCTGACCTCCCGAAAGCTGCTGCGGATAATGGTTGCGGCGGTGCATAATCTTCATTTTATCAAGAACAGCTTCTACTTTTGCTTTGCGGTCGGCAGTTTTTACACCGGTATAAATCAAGGGAAGCTCCACGTTTTCGTAAACAGTGAGTTCGTCAATAAGGTTAAAACTCTGGAAAACGAAACCGATATTATGCTTACGCATTTCGGCCCTTTTACGCTCATTAAACCCTGCGACTTCCACACCATTGAAAATAAAGCTTCCGTTATCGGCATCGTCGAGCAGACCAAGTATATTCAGCAAAGTTGATTTACCGCAACCCGATGGTCCCATTACTGCCACAAATTCGCCTTCTTTCACTTCCATCGAAAGTTTATTGAGGGCAATGGTTTCTACCTCTTCGGTACGGTATATTTTTTCAAGGTCTTTGATTTTTATCATTTTCGTGTTGTTTTGTATGGATTTACTGTTGTTGATTTTTTCCCGGAATAACGTACTCTTCACTATTCACTATTATGACACCCCTTCGGGTTTTTTCTATAATAATTTCATCCCTTCGGGATTTCTATTTCAGAATGAACAACATACCTTCACTTTTCACTCTTCACTATTCACTATTCACTCTTCACTCTTCACTTTTCACTTTTCACTTTTCACTAATTTCACTTCTTCAGCACCAGTTCCTGCATCGTTCCATAATTTTCGTAGCTGCTGGTGATTACTTTATCGCCTGGTTTGAGGCCTTGTAAAACTTCGTAAAAATCAGGATTTTGATTACCAAGCTGAATTTCAGTTTTATAAGCTGTTTTACCATCAGCACTTACTTTAAAAATCCAGTTGCCGCCGGTTTGCTGGTAAAAGCCTCCCCGAGGCAAACGCAATGCCTGTTTTTCATCGCTTAAGGCCAGGCGAATCTGCAAGGTTTGTCCGCGGCGGATTCCTTCCGGTATTGTTCCTTCAAACTGCATATCAACCTGAAACCTGCCATTGGTAACCTGAGTAAACACTTTGCTGATGGTTAATTTATAATCTTTTCCGGCAAACGTGACCTCTCCATTCAACCCTATGTAAATTCGCGAAATATAATGTTCGTCAATATCAACGCGCACTTTAAAACCGCTTAAAACATCAATCTGGCCCAGGCGGTCGCCTTGTCGTTTGTTTTCTCCTATTTCGGCATTGAGCGAAGTAAGCTGACCGTCGATAGGCGATTTTACGATCAGGTCGTTCACTTTTTGTTTCATCATGTTCAATGCTTCCTGCGATCCCTGGTACGAGCGTTTGTCCTGTTCCGACTGCTGAGCACGCGACAAGGAATCCTGAACTAAAATCTGCTGTGTAAGATTTTTCTTTTCGAGGTAATAATGATAATCATTTTCCGATTTTTTAAACTCCTGAAGTCCGATTACTTTTTCCTGAAGTAGGCTTTTATTCAGCAGATAAATGCGCTCTGCTTCTTTAAACTGACTCATAACATCTGCCATCTGGTTGAGTTTGCTTACTGTATTTTGCTGTGCAGCATTGCTGTTGATCTGCATCTGCGTAAGCGTATTGTAAACCGTGTTTTGCTGGCTCATCATGGTCATTAACAAATCGGTATTGGACAGGCGCATGATCGGCTGACCTTTTTTCATTACGGTTCCGTCTTCAACGAATTTTTCTTCCACACGGCCGCCTTCACTTGCATCAAGATAAATGGTTGTTATTGGAAGCACAACCCCGTTAACGGGTATAAACTCCTGAAAGGTACCATCGGTTACTTCGCTAACCGTAATACGTTCCATATCAACATTTAACCTCGATTTTCCGGAAGTAAAATAATAACTGGCGGCTATCAACAATACAATAGCTGCAACAATTGAGATGGTAAGAATCCTTTTTGAGCTCCACTTTTTCTTTTCAATAACTCTGTCCACGGTGTTTGATTTTAATGGCGATAAAACTGTAACATACTTTATGTCGAAAATATAATGCCAAAATCATTACTCATTGAATATCTCTTACTTATAAAATCACTTTTTATAAAACTGTGCGATTTCGATACAACATATGTGTGTTTTCGATACACAATAGTTAAGCTGCATCAGTTTGCCTGATGATGAGGGATTTAGAATGTAGCGGATAGTTTTCCTGTTTTTATGGAACCGGATATGCGCACCTGATAATATACCTGATGGAATCGAAGTTGTGAAAAGTGTGCGTTGGGATTGGTGGTTATATCAAACCTAGCCAAATCAAAAAAAAATCAGTGAGAATAAAACTATTACCTTGAGATAAAAAACCGAGAAAAGTTTACTGCTTTTACTCATATTTATAATGAAATGATGTCAAGTTATGACCAAATAATCAGCTTAACAGTTAGTTTACCAGGCTCTTTTTGATTTTATTAATCATAATGACCAACCCAAATAATTTTGTATTGTCCATATTTGATTTGCTGGAATTTAATCACTAATGGTGTTCCTGTCATAACACATCCATATCCGCCAAATTCTGTATCAGAAGGGAAAGTTATTGGAATTTTATGATTCCTTACGTTGCAATACCTGTTTGTTGAGGACAATAATTTTCCAAGTAAATCTGCAGTTGAATCAATAGAAAAAATTGGAGGTTTATAATAATCCCAAATTCTGAGTTCATTAATAGAATCACTTATTTCCAATTGTCCCCAGAAAGATTTTTTAGTAGTATCATTTTTTGAAATGAAGCCCCCTATTACATCATTAATCTCATTTGAAAACCTATATTCAATTGGCTTATAATAATCTGGTATTGGTGGATATAACTTGGTGACTTTTGGCATCTGATATTTTTGTGCAACTGATATTTGAGTGAAAAAGCACAGATTAAATAGCGTTAATATCAATAAAATTTGTAACCTCATATTTATTAGTTTTTAATTTCTCAATGCATTTTGATTTTCCTGGAGTTTGTTTTTGAGGACAAGACATTGTATGATTAAATTGTTGCTCAACCATCCACACGCAAACCCAAATTTTAGATTAAGTTTTTTTTGTACTGTTAATTTTTATGCATTTGATAGTATGAATCAATAAAATCTCGCATTTCAGTCAAGGGTTTGAGTTTGTTTGAAAAGCCGGTGGATTCAGAAATGTTATAATATTCAAAGCCGCTTATCATTTTAACACAATTGTATTCCCCAATTATGTTATCAAGCAGCATTAAGCAGCCATAACCTATCTTGTTTTTTGTTTCTTCGTTTATGTCTGCTGAAAAAATTTGAATGTAAAGGTTTCCATCTTCAATCAAAGGAGAAAATTTGATTTGTTTTGGGTCGAGAGTAAACCCTGAAACGTTAATAGTAATTCTGGCAACCTGCTCTTTTCCATATGGTTGTCTAAAAGCAACAAACTCCCAGTTTTCTACTATTGGTGCTCGATTTATGATCTCCTGAACAATCCCGAAATAATCTTCTATACCGTCTGCTGAAATTGTCATAACATATTTGTCTTTCAGTTTTTCAAATTCCACGGCTAAACCTCTTTGAATTTTAACAAGGTTAATTAAGACTTCATCAATTAAGTCCGTCTCATCAGCATCAATAATCTTCATGCAAGATATTTGATTCTGAATGAACCAAGTCCAAAAAGAATCAATAAGTTTACTTTTTTTTGTAGATTTCACTAATTGCTGCTTAAATATTGAACAAATATATGTTTTTAAACAAAATCAGCAGTTAGGATTTGCATTTAAACGAAATGTTATTCATGAATTTTAAAGTGAACAAATAATCCTACTAAAGCTTAGAAATTCTAATGCAAAAAAAATAACAAATTTCGATTAAATAACGTTGACAAAACGCCATAAAAGAAAAACGCTAATAATCAAATCTGTTGATTATTAGCGTTTTGTGTCCGTGCCCAGAACAGGACTCGAACCTGCACAGCCGTAAGGCCACTGGTCCCTGAAACCAGCGTGTCTACCAATTTCACCATCTGGGCAGATGGAAAATATGTTTGTGTGATGAGTGCCCAGGACAAGACTCGAACTTGCACATCCTTAAGGACACCAGCCCCTCAAG
>CAYQTT010000015.1:0-148556 GCA_964420555.1 uncultured Lentimicrobiaceae bacterium
AAGGAGAAGGTGCCCGAAGGGCGGATGAGGTTGGAGAGGGGACGGGGGTGAGGTGCAGTTATCGAAGGCAACACCGCCAACCCCAAAACTTCCTTCGTAGAGTCACCCCTCTCGAATAAGCAGAAAGTCCTTTTCCCTTCTCCTTTTTTAAGGAGAAGGTGCCCGAAGGGCGGATGAGGTTGGAGAGGGGACGGGGGTGAGGTGCAGTTATCGAAGGCAATACCGCCAACCCCAAAACAACAATCGGAGAGTCACCCCTCTCCTTGAGGAGAGGGGATGGGGGTGAGGTGATGCAAAACCCCAATCGAAGCACCGTCATTGCGAGGCAAAGCCGCAATGAGTGGATATAGCAGCACAAGTTCCGTCCGGCTTTGCCGAAGCAAACTCATCCCGCCGGTACGATCCAACTTTCCGTACGGCTTTGCCGAAGCAAACTCAACTACAGTTCTAATCAAAAAACAACCACGATATTCCGAATTTCAATGCTGCATCAGCTTGCGGGTAATCGGGGACTAGTATATAATTATACCCCATAAGCCCGGCATTAAAATGTTCGTATTTCACGAAAATACGTGCACGTTTGATATTGAGATTCACAAACGCATCGAGATAGGGATAGTTGCCTGATATATAACTTCTTTGTTTGTAAAAAGAACGTAAAGCAGGCATATAGGCATCCTGGTACCATTCGGAATGGTAGGTGCCGCTCACTCCGATCTGGGCATGCAGGGCTTTTTTAAACAGCAGCGCGTCGTAACATAAAGTAAGCTTCCCGATTACAGCAGGGAGCTGAAGTATGCTGTCGGGTGTAATCTGCTGAGCAGCTGCATATACTGATGTAATCCAGTGCCGGTAGCGGAATTCCTTGCTTACATGTCCGGCAAGCACATTAAGTCCGTCAGCATATTGCTGTGGCAAAATGTTCTGGTTCAGATAAGTGTAATTTGTCAGCCTGCTATAAGTTACATTTAGGTCGAAACCTTTGAGTATAACCCCCAATTCGCCTTTTAAGAAGTTTTGCGCATTAAAGGAGTTACTCCATCCGAAATACTCGGTATAATAGCTGTTATAAAAATATTCGGGGTGCATTTTGCCTTGCGAAACATTCAGATAGGCTTTATGACTCTGCTTACCAAAAAACTGGTAAAAACTCCCGTTCATCGAGAAATCGCCTCCGTTATATCCCCCCAGGACCAGATATGCTGATGCTTTGAAAAATGTTTTATGTTTTATAATTCCTTTCAACATACCGAAAGGAACAGTTTGCCTGAAAATGTCCTTCATTGTAGTATCACGGATAAGCCTGTCGGCCTGCAGCCTCAGCCCGAATGAATACTGCAGCGGAAAACTTTTTCCTGATGTATCAGGAACTTCATTGGAATACACAAAGCAATTTTCGAAATGAGTATGCATAACCGAATCGAAAATCGGCATGGTGTCAATGAAATATTCAGGGTAGTAATTAAAATTTGCTGCCGGTGCAACGTCCTGGTAAGCATTTCCCGAGCGGGAGTATCTCATGGTATGTACTATTCTTCCGGCATCAAATTTACGTGGAACCTGCACGGAAGTTGAATCCGTTTTAACGGTAACAGTCTGTTTCAGGATATTAAAATATTGCTGAAACACCAGCCCTGCATCCTTACTGCGGTTTATCGATTTTGCAAGGTTAACAGGAATTACTTTTCGGTTCGATTCGCGGTTGTCAGTAAAATAAGAAACATCGGACAATCCGCCGTTCTCATAATTGGCCGCCCTATCGGTGCGGACGGTAAAAAATGCCCCGTAACGCTGTGTCGGATACATAAATGCACCATAAAAAGTTGCCCCGGCATTAAAAGCACGTTGATTCAAATAAAGACCCGGTGCATTGGCGAAGCGGGCATTAAGGCCAAGGTATATGCCGCTGCCTATCCGCTGTGCGAAATTCAGATCAAGTTTTTGCTCTTTGACCGGACCCAGATGATAACGTACATGCGAAAATGGCTCCTCGCTGATATAAACCTTTATGCTGTCGTCCTTAAGTTTATGAGCGCCAAACACATCTGACCTGAAACGAAACGAAGGTGAGGGGTTTAATGAGTACAGAAGCGGGAACGAAGCAGTTCCGGGATTCCCCAGGTTAGCATAAAACTGGTTGTTCTGCTTTGTTACATCATATTCCTGAAACTGGTTAAGCGGCTTCGAAACGACGTACCTCATGTATGAGCCTTGCTCGTTCAGTGAGAAATAACTTACAAAGGCTGAATCGGGGCTGCGGGTGTCCTTTTTTTGTTGTGCTTCTTCATCCTGCCCTTCGTCTTCGCCACCTCTTGTGTTTTGCGCAAATGCAGCTGTCGCAAATGAAATTGCAATAAAAAATAAAATTACGATCCTTGGCAGATTCATTAGCAGGCTGATTGACTTTTAGTCGTTGAACAGGCTGCAAAAGTACTGAAAAATCGTATTAAGTGGGATTGATCAGCTTTCAAAAGATAGCAGTCAGAATATTAACCTTTTGTCATAGGTTCAGGTAAAGAATTTCTGATAGCTCAATTTGGATTATACAGAGGTGAGATTTTTACGGTATTCTCTTTCTTTGAAGAAATCGGGGTACTTGTTTTTTATAATTTCCTGGCTTGCCTCAGGTAATAAATCATAAAAATCTTCGCCTTCATTATTTAGTATATATGGATCAGCACCGGCATTGATAAGTAATTCAATTGCTTCGAGATCATTATTCCGTGAAGCAAGCATCAAAGTTGTGTATCCGAAAATGGTTTTAATATTGGGGTCAGTAACATTAACCAACTGCATAAATTTTTTCTTACATGGCCATATCAGCGTATCCATTAAGGCTGTATATCCTGCATATTTTTCCTGAAGATCCGGATTTGCGCCGGCAGCTAATAAAATCCTGATTATTTCGCTGTTTTTCGCCAGATAAAGTGCCGTTTGCCCATCAGCATCCTGCTTATTAATATTTATACCCTTTTGTATCAGTTCTTTTACCAATTCATATTTGTGATTTAAACATGCTGAATGCAATTGGGTCCTGCCATTAAATTGTATGTATTGAGGATGATTTTTCATCTGTTACTATATATTTTTTACGGGTCAGATGGAATACGGCATGATGATTTTTAGTATCAACTTTTGCTTGAGTGCTCCGATCATGGCTGGTTCATGTGATAGTTTTAATTTTCATATGATAGTTTTAATTTTCACGGATCTATACTTGTCCTTATGATCGTGAAGAAATATACTGTACTTATTCAAAATATTACGTCCGATGAATGATTACACATATGTGTTTTATTTCTCAGGGTGTCCCCCGATATGTTGAAGGCTATTAAAAAGAATTTGCTGATTGACAAAATAAGCGCACACAGGCTGTTTGATTATACATAAGCAGAATAGTTATTACAAGATATGCCTGAAAAGCAAGATGTTAGTTAAACAATTAGTAAATGCAATATTGCAGGTTTCAAGAGTGTAAAAATTATAAAAAAAGCAGCCTTTAACGGGGTTTATTGTCAGCGCAGATTAACATTGAACGAACTTAAACCGGTATTGGCCTCACAAATATAGTATATATTCATAATGAATGTTTATTTTGATCGAAAAATGAATTTTTTTTTTGCTTCTGTCATAGTATAGTATTCGCTCAATAGCATGCAAACTATGCCGAATGCTCAAAATGCTTTGACATGAGGATCAAAACAAATACTTTTCGATTCCCAGCTGTATGAGTGCCGGCATGCTACTGTTACATTTTTAATACTTTTACTTAATTGATCTGATTATAAATATTCCAAAATCAATGGTGTAAATTGCCTGGCAGGTACTTAAAATTATTGATGTCCGGTTAAAAAACATATCGTCCTTACGGGACTTTTTGGACATTTTAATTTGTTTTCTACCAACGCTATTTGCTGTCGCAAATAATCTACGGGACAGCCCCGTTAGGGGCTAAATATTGGTAGAATATAAAACACCCCAAGTGAAGTGAAGTCCCGTAGGGACGATATATTTCAAGCATTGTAGCGTTTTCTGTTTAATTTTACCGGACAACAATGATTTTAAATGATAAATCAGCTTAGGCAATAAAACGACAAGTTTTCATTAAACTGATGTTAAGTTAATTTACGTGTTGAGTACTTTTGTAAAAGAAAAAATGAAAATCAGATGATTGAGAATGCAGTTTTCGTTTTGAGTAACGGAGTTAAAATTCCAGCACCAGGATTTGGCACCTGGCAGATTCCGGATGGAGAAATTACCTTTAATGCGGTAAGCTATGCGTTGCAAAGTGGTTACAGGCACATTGATACAGCACGCAATTATGGAAATGAGCAAAGTGTTGGCAGAGCGATCAAAGTTAGTGGCGTTACACGAAGTGATATTTTTGTAACATCAAAATTGCCGGCCGAAGTAAAGACGTATAAAGAAACGCTTGAAAGTTTTGATACATCTCTGAGTAATCTGGGCCTCGGTTATATTGACCTATACCTGATTCATGCCCCCTGGCCATGGAACAGGCAGGGGTATGATTACCGTAAGGAAAATATTGAGGTATGGAAAGCAATGGAAGAAATATACAAGAGTGGCCGCTGCCGTGCGATCGGCGTTTCTAATTTTGAGATTTCTGATCTTGTTGCCATTCTTGATAACTGCAACATAAAGCCTATGGTAAACCAAATCCGTTACTTCATAGGAAATACTCAAAATGGACTTGTGAATTTCTGCCGGCATAACAACATACTGGTCGAAGGGTATTCGCCTCTGGCAACAGGAGCGATACTTGCAAATAAAAAGGTTGCTGCTATTGCCGAAAAGTATAATACTACCCTGCCCCAACTATGTATCCGCTATGTGATGAAAAAAGGAGTGATCCCACTACCGAAATCAACCAATCCTTTACATATAAAACAAAACACAGATGTAAATTTCGAAATTGCGGCAAGCGATATGGAATATCTCGACAGTTTAACCGGTACAATAAAAGGGTTGAGGTTATCGAAAATTAAAAGTTGGATAAAGAAAAGACTGATTTATTTAAAGACTGTATGAATTTAATATCAAACTTTTTAATGGATTAATGCATGTACTTCTATCAGGCTGAACGTAGTCGAGGCCCAACTAAATCGACTATTATTGCGCGTTTTTGAGTTAAAACAAGTGCATTTCAACCTCGCTCAATGTAGCAGAATACAAGCAATTTATCGGAAACAACAAAACCTGTAAAAAGCAAAAAGCCCCGTCAATTTTTACATTGAGGGGCTTTTTCGTACCCGAAGCCGGAATCGAACCGGCACGGCCGCAATGGCCAAAGGATTTTAAGTCCTTCGTGTCTACCTATTTCACCATTCGGGCGCCTGATAAAAAAACCTCCATGCTATAAACAGGAGGTTTCTTTTGGCTGAGCGGAAAACGAGACTCGAACTCGCGACCCCGACCTTGGCAAGGTCGTGCTCTACCAACTGAGCTACTTCCGCATTATTGTCCGTTTTGGGTGTGCAAATATACACACATTTTTTAGATTCAAAAACTTCACTAATATTTTTTCAGTAAATTTTTTATCTCATTCAGTTTCATCAAGGCTTCCACCGGTGTTAAGGTGTTAATATTCAAATTCATAATGTCGTCGCGGATACGCTCCAGAAGCGGATCGTCGAGCTGAAAAAAACTTAACTGGATTTCTTCACCCTTTTTCTCGCTCTTTACAGTTTGTATGCCACCTTCCTGATCATCAGTAACATGCTTCTTTTCGAGCTGCGAAAGGATATTGGTTGCCCGTTGCAATACGCTGCCTGGCATACCTGCCATCCGGGCTACATGTATCCCGAAACTATGCTCGCTGCCACCGGGAGTAAGCTTTCGCAGGAAAATTACTTTCTTGCCAATCTCTTTTACTGCCACATGATAATTCCGGATGCGGGGCTTACTGGCAGCCATTTCGTTCAACTCGTGGTAATGTGTGGCAAAAAGTACTTTCGAACGGTACAACGGATGATCGTGAAGGTATTCGGTAATGGCCCGAGCTATTGAAATGCCATCGTAGGTACTGGTTCCCCGGCCAATTTCGTCTAAAAGTATCAGGCTGCGGTTCGAAATATTATTCAGGATACTGGCCGTTTCATTCATCTCAACCATAAACGTGGATTCGCCCGATGTAATGTTGTCGGAAGCGCCGACACGGGTAAAAATTTTGTCAACCATGCCAATAGTTGCCGAATCGGCTGGCACAAAGCTTCCTATCTGTGCCATCAGTACAATGAGAGCCGTTTGGCGCAGCAATGCCGACTTACCCGACATATTGGGCCCTGTTAGAATAATAATTTGTTGTGAGTCATTGTCGAGCATCACATCATTTGCAATATATTCCTCGCCGGCCGGTAAATGTTTTTCGATAACAGGATGGCGGCCGTTTTTGATTTCGAGAGTGAATGATTCGTTGAGCTTCGGTTTTACATATCGGTTAGCTTTGGCGGCGCGGGCAAACGACAACAGGCAATCGAGCCTTGCAATGAGATGAGCATTTAACTGCACAGGCTGCACATACTCCGCCAGATGCAAAATCAACTCGTTATACAATCGGTTTTCAATCTCAAAAATCTTTTCTTCGGCGCCGAGTATCTTTTGTTCGTATTCCTTTAATTCTTCAGTAATGTAACGTTCGGCATTTACAAGGGTTTGTTTGCGCATCCATTCGGGCGGAACCTTATCCTTATGCGAATTGGTGACTTCGAGGAAATATCCGAACACATTGTTGTAACTCACTTTAAGCGAGGTAATTCCTGTGCGTTCAATTTCACGCTGCTGGAGCTTTATCAGGTAATCCTTACCTGAATATGCGAGTCCGCGCAGTTCATCCAGTTCAGCCGAAACTCCCGGAGCTATAACCTGCCCTTTCGAAACCATAGTAGGAGGGTCGTCCTGAATGGTTTGTCCTATTTTTTCGGCTATCAGATCGCAGGGGTTAATTTGTTCGCCTAAATGGTTCAACGGCTCGTGTGCCGCATTAAAACATGCTGATTTTATAGGTGTTAGAGCCAGCAAGGCACGCCTTATCTGCAAAACTTCTCGGGGGTTGATTCTGCTTACGGCCACTTTCGATATCAGCCGTTCAAGGTCGCCGATGGTTTTTATGTGCTGCTCTACAGTCTCGGTAAAGGATTCATTTTGGATGTAATAATCAACAATTTCGTGGCGTTCGGTAACCGGAAGCCTGTCCTTTAAAGGCAGCAGAATCCAGCGCCGGAGCATACGAGCGCCCATTGGCGAGATGGTGCGGTCGATAGTCGAAAGAAGCGTATTCGCATTGTCGTTAGGCGATTGCAGAAGTTCAAGATTACGGACCGTAAATTTGTCGAGCCATACATAATGATCCTCTTCAATGCGTGCTATCTTACAAATATGCTGTACTTTATCATGCTGAGTTTCCGACAGGTAATACAATGCTATGCCCGCAGCGATTACCCCGTTTTCGAGTTCGCTGATTCCAAATCCTTTTAGTGAGGCTGTGCCAAATTGCTTGAGCAGCAGTTCTTTGGTGAATTCGAGTGTAAACACCCATTCGTCGAAATAGGAGAAATAAAATTTGTCGCCGAAAGTTTCGATAAACTGTTGCCTTTTGTTCTTCTGAACTATTACTTCCGAAGGACGGAACGTTTGAAGTAATTTCTCAATATAGTCATTGGATCCCTGGGCAACAAGGAACTCCCCCGTTGAAATATCGAGAAAAGCAATACCTGATGCTTTTGGCAAAAGGTGAATACAGGCTAGAAAATTATTCTCTTTGTTTTCGAGAATTTTATCGTTGTACGAAACGCCCGGCGTAACCAGTTCGGTAACTCCGCGTTTTACGATGGTTTTAGTAAGTTTAGGGTCTTCCAGCTGATCGCAGATGGCAACGCGGTAACCGGCTCTGACCAGTTTTGGAAGATAAGTATCCAGCGAGTGGTGAGGGAATCCGGCCAGTTCAATATAAGCCGCTGAACCATTGGCTCTGCGTGTGAGTACAATACCAAGTATTTCGGATGCTTTTATCGCGTCGGCGCCAAAAGTCTCATAAAAGTCACCAACCCTGAACAATAGCAATGCATCAGGGTATTTAGCCTTAATGGTGTTGTATTGCTTCATCAATGGTGTTACCACCGTTTCTTCTTTGTCTTTCCCTTTTGCCACTGCTCAATTTGGTATTTAGTATGGCAAATATAGGATTATCTGTCTTGTTTTTTGGCTCATCGGCTTAACTGTTAATAATTAATCCGTTTCACCGGTCGGAAAATACGTGTAATTTTGCGGCTTAAGTGCTGCATATGCGTAAACTGAACATGGACGAACTGAACAGGCTGAGTGTTGAAAAATTCAATGAACTCGATAAACTTCCTGTTATTTGCATACTCGATAATATCCGGAGCCAGCATAACATTGGCTCAATTTTCCGTACATCTGACGCCTTCAGAATAAAGGAATTGTATTTATGCGGAATCACGGCTACGCCTCCAAACCGCGAAATAAGCAAATCGGCTCTTGGTGCAACCGAATCAGTGAAATGGCAGTATTTTGCTGAAACTACCATGGCAGTGGATCAGCTCAGGGAACAAGGATATAAAATTATTGCTGTGGAACAGGCTGTTGGTAGCATCGTACTCGAAGAATTTGAGCCTGATTTGTCCATGCCTTTTGCTCTGATTTTTGGGAATGAAGTATCCGGAGTTAGCGATGAAATAATGGAAATGGTTGATGCATGTATCGAAATTCCTCAGTTTGGGACCAAGCATTCTTTCAATGTTTCAGTTACGGCGGCCATTGTTTTATACCATTTTTATACCCGATTTAAAATTATATTTCGCAATTAACAGTTTATTAAAAGTTTTTTTTCTTATTTTTGTCAGGATAATGTTTTTTCATCTAACTAATATGCTGATTTTATGAAAGTTATTTTTACCAAAATGACAATAGCGCTTTTATGTGCAATAGTTGTCAGCACAATCTTCACTCAGGTATCAGCACAGGAAAACGATTCAGTTGCACCCTTTAAATCTTACTTTTATTTGCAGCCTAATATTGGATTAACCCAGTATTTCGGCGACCTCAATCCGGATGATTTCTACAATACTGAGGTTAAATTAGCCGGATCAGTTATTGCAGGTTGGCAGTTCAGCAGGATTTTTGGATTCAGAGGTCAGTTTATGGCTGGTAAACTCGCCAGTGACAGCGAAGCTAAAAAGTTGACGATGGAGGATAAAATATGGGATCTTTCCGGTCAAATAACGCTTAATGTTAACGAGATATTCAATTATAACCCTAACCGGTTCTTCACCATATATCTTTTTGGTGGCGCCGGGTATTTGCATGGGAATAACACAGTAACCAATTACGACGGATCCCTTTTTAAAGAAGAAGTTAACAGTGGTCTCACCTATCCGCTTGGAGGTGGCGCAGCTCTCAGGTTGAGTAATACCATAAGTCTGAACCTTGAGTACGGGCACAGGATTACACCTGAGGATTTAAAACTGGATTTCCACAACTCAGTAAGTAAGTACGATCAGTATTCATATGCTTCGGCCGGGCTTACGATTAAATTGCAGAAAAAAGATAAAGACAGAGACGGTATAGCTGATAAAAAGGACTTATGCCCCGAAGCGCCTGGTAAGGTTGAGTTTGAAGGTTGCCCTGACAAAGATAACGATGGCATTGCCGATAAGGATGATGCCTGTCCCGATGTAGCTGGGAAGGGGGAGTTTAAAGGTTGCCCTGATACGGATGGCGATGGTATACCTGATAAGGAAGATGCATGCCCTTCCATTGCCGGTAAAAAAGAGACAAAAGGCTGTCCTGATACCGATGGTGATGGCGTTATTGACGCAGAAGATCTTTGGCCAACGGTATTTGGACTTGCAATATTTGCAGGTGTACCCGATACCGATGGTGACGGAATACCCGATAACAACGATCAATGCAAAGATGTAAAAGGCCCGGCTCAGTTTATGGGTTGCCCCGATACCGATAACGATGGTATCCCCGATAACAAAGATAACTGCCCCGATGTAGCCGGCGTAGCTGCCAATAAAGGATGTCCGGCTGAAGTCATGGGCTCTGTTTTTCAAAAAACTGTCTATTTTGATACAGATGCATGGATTGCTTTGGCAAAATATATCATCGATATGAATGAAATAGCCGCTTATATGAATGAAAACCCCGAAGCAGTTATTTCAATATCAGGTCATGCCGATTCGCGCGAATCAGAAAAATACAATATGCGTTTGTCAGAGAAACGTGCTGATTATGTTATCAGATACTTGAAAAAGAAAGGAATGAAATCAGTAAACATAGATAAAACCTTCTATGGCGAATCAAAGCCTGTAGCGGATAATGAAACTTCCGAAGGCCGTGCGCTGAATCGCAGGGTTGAAATAAAGATTACTAAATAAAAGGAAATTATTAAAGTAACAGATTTTTCCTGTTTGCAGGAGCGCTAAACTTACACAACTACTATTAGCATCAGGCTGAATTCCGGATTATCGGGGTTCAGCCTGATTTGTTTTACAAATTCTGATCATAGTTTTGTAGTTCAGGCGATAGGTTGGGAAAAAGTTTACAATAAATTACAGAGCTTAATTGTAAGGTTCTTTATATGCCTAATAATTAAAACTTTCTGATTATACATTTGTTATAAAAGTTTTCCCGGAAAGCATAAAATTGTTTTTTTTGAATTCCGTTTGTAGTCGATTTTACTACAAGTTTTTTACCTGTTAATCTACATTCTTTTGATTTTATCAGCTACATCGAAAACAAAGCTTCACTTTTAGCTTTGTGAGATTATTCCTGATACTATAATTAAGCTCACTCAGATGCTTGTTTTCAGGTGTATAAACTGAAAAGAAAAATATTGTATTAGTTGAAATCTGCTAATCGTTAATTTTTTAGCATAGCAACGAAAGAGTGACTCACCTGCGTCCGAATGCCTCTAACTACCATAAGGTGTTGCAGTTATAACAGTCGGATCAATAAGTTTAATCATAAAGATTAAAGTTTTAGTTGGAAAATAAATAATTCATATTATGGATAATTTGAACTACCGGATTACATTAATTGCTTTATTTGTTTTAGCAATTCAAATAAATCTGAACAATGCTTTTGCACAGGATGTTAGCAGCAGGAAGCCTTTTATAGGGCATTTTTATCTGCAACCTAATGCCGGGATAAGTCAGTATTACGGAGATCTTAATGTTGATGATTTCTGGAACAAGTACCATGAACCAGGGTTCGGACTAATTTTAGGCTGTCAGATGAGTCCGGTATTCAGTATGCGCGGACAGTTTCTGAAAACAACATTATACAGCGAACGGGATGATAAGAACGTCAAACTAAACAGCGATTTATGGGACGCTTCATTTAATCTTACTTTAAATATAAATGAGCTTTTTGCTGAGTATAACGAGAAACGATTTATCAATCTTTACCTTTTTAGTGGAGTGGGAATAACGTCCTTTACTACGAAAGTCGAAGACAGGACAACCGGCGAAATAATTGATGAACATCTTTCACCACAAACTGAATTAATTGTACCAGTAGGCTTAGGTGCTTCAATACGATTGAATCCGACTTTTTCAGTAAATCTCGAATATGGCGATCATATTACGTTTAATGATAATACACTCGATTTTTCTGATAACCTTAAAAAAAGAGATCATTACAGCTATGCCTCAGTAGGTTTAAATATTAAATTATGTGCCAGAGACAGGGATAACGATGGGGTTAAAGATAAAAAAGATCTGTGTCGCGAAATTCCTGGTAAAATTGAATTAGCAGGTTGCCCGGATAAAGACAACGATAGCATTATTGATACTGATGATGCCTGCCCTGAGGTAGCGGGGAAACCTGAGTTTAAAGGTTGTCCGGATACTGACGGTGACGGCATCCCCGATCCGGATGATGCCTGCCCGACTGTTGCCGGTAAGAAAGTGACCAAAGGCTGTCCTGATTCGGATGGGGATGGAGTTGTTGATGGCGTTGATCTCTGGCCGACAGTATTTGGATTAGCTGTGTATGCAGGTGTTCCTGATACCGATGGTGACGGGATACCCGACAACAATGATCCGTGCAAGGATGTAAAAGGCCCCGCCCGGTTCATGGGTTGCCCCGATACCGATAATGATGGTATCTCTGATGATAAAGATAAATGCCCCGAAGAAGCAGGAGTTGCCGAAAATAATGGCTGTCCGGCAGTTATAATGGGCGCGGTGATGCAAAAAACAGTTTATTTTGATACCGATGACTGGTTTGTACTGGCTAAGCATATTATTGAGATGAACGAAGTTGCCGCCTATATGAATGAGCATCCGGATGCAGTTATTTCGATTGCAGGTCACGCCGATGCACGCGAGTCCGTTGAGTATAACCTGCGCTTATCAGAGAAACGCGCTGATTATGTAATTACTTACCTGAAAGAGAAAGGAATGAAATCAACCAATATCGAGAAATCATTTTTTGGAAAAAGTAAACCCGTTGCCGACAATAATACAGAAAAAGGCCGCGCGCTTAACCGCCGGGTCGAAATAAGAATCTCTAGGTAATACAGGTAATAAAAGTGTGAGATGTTTAGCATCATTTCGATACTTTTAATCTGCTGTGGAATAACATTAATAAACGAAACTAAATAACCAGGCTGAAATCCGTTTTACAGGATTTCAGCCTGATTGCTTTTTGAGGTTCAGTGTTCAATGAGGCTTTTCAATAGATAAAAAAAGACAGGCTCCCATATGTATGGAAGCCTGTTAATGCGCTGAAATAAAATAAGGCAATTACCTCATTATAAACATTTTCCTCGAAATGTTGTTATCGCCATTACGCATAACAACCAGGTAGGAACCTGAAGGTATGTTTTTCAGATCAATAAAAGTGTTGAATGATCCGTCGATCTGGATATTTTCCTGCTTCCAGATAATTTTCCCAATGCTGTTATAGATTTCGAGCGTGTATTCCGATTTGGCAACCGATTCAGCTTTTATCGTAAACTGTCCGTTGTTCGGGTTTGGATGTACTCCGAATGATTCAACCGATAAATCCTTTATTGAAACCGGTAAAACCAGAATGCTGTTCGAAACCAATGAACTACAGCCATTAAGCGTTACAACTACAGAGTATGTACCGGAATAAACGACTACATGCTTTTGCCCTGTTGCTCCAGGAATTTCCACTCCGTTAAAGTACCATTGATTTCCGGCAACAGCACTGCTTATCAGTGTGTCGTCATGCTGAGTTATTACTGGTGTTGATGGTGTAGCGAAAACGTTAACCGCAAATGCCGGCGATGGCTGTCCGTAACAGTTGCCATTTGTTGCATACACACTGATATTTCCCGAAACAGCTCCTGCAGCATAGTTAACTGTGATCTGATTTGTATTTGAACCACTTACGATCTGCACACCTGCCGGAAAGCTCCATACATAACCATATCCGTTAGTAACCGGTGTAATTGAATACATAATACCATTAGCCGGCGAACAAATCTGATCAGGTCCGGCTATCACTCCTGCATTTCCGGGTAGTGGTGCAATATCAACTGCCAAAGGATTTGAAACGCCTCCGGCACCACACGCATTAGTTGCAAAAACGGTGAAATTTCCTGAGGTTGAGCCTGGTGCAAAGTTTACGGTAATCGAATTAGTACTTGCACCTGAGGTTATAACCACACCTGTTGGAACTGTCCATGTATATGTATCGGCACCGGTTATTGGTGCAACTGTGTAAACCACAGCCTGGTCGCCTTCGCAAACAATCTGGTTTCCAGTAATGTTACCTGCTGCTTGCGGTGTATTTGATACTGTTACACCGAATGGTGCTGAAGTAGTACTATAACAGGTCCCGTCAGTAGCATATACAGTTATGTTTCCCGATTGAGCCGCTGATGAAAAATCAAGCGTAACAGAATTTGTATTGTTACCTGCCGAAATGGTTGCTCCCTGCGGAACTGACCATATATATCCGGTTGCGCCGGCGAACGGGTCAACGGAATAGACTACTCCGGTTTGATTGGCACATACAGCTGAAGTTCCTGCAATCGGGCTTATGGTTCCTGCAAGCTGACAATTGGTTGTAAAGGTTAAATCGGCACCATACGTTGTGCCGCCTGCATTTACAGCCATGCAACGGAAATGGTATAAAGCACCAGGAGTAAGTCCGGTAAGGCTTGCCATAACGGGTACAACCGTATTACCCGTTACCTGCGCAGGTGTTGCAAGGGCAGTGTTACCGTATGAAGTTGTCAGTCCCCATTCGAATGAAACTGCACTGCTGAAATAATTGGCGTTTACTGAACCGTTCAATTTAGCTTCGGTTAACCATATATTTGTTGCAGGTAAGGTGATAACTGCAGGAGGAAGAACCACCTGGTTCGATATAGTAATCAGTATTGAATCGCTAACTGTAATGTCCTGAACGGCAACTGCTTTTGCATACACAGTGCCGCTAACCAATGCCGTTACAAGGCCCGACGGATTAATTGTTGCGTCGCCTGTTCCCGGGCTGATACTCCAGGTAACTGACTGATTGGCATACGAAGGGAAAATTGTTGCCTCAATCTGAAGCGTTCCTGCAGGTACATTTATAATGGCAGGCACGCCACCCTGGGTGGCAACATCCAGGCCAAACAAGCCGCCTTTCGAAATACCCTGAATGTAACCCATTGTTCCCGAACCCCGGTTTTCAGTCCATACTCCGGCAAATCTGTCGGGTCCGACCTTTCCGAAGTCATATCTTGATTTACCTGACGCTGGTGTGGTTGAGCTTATTTCGGTACGACTATACGGCCATACAAAATTGCCTGAAGCATCAAGCTTGGTAACATATATTTTATATGAGTTATCATAGGTCATAAACAAAGGAGTATCGCCGGGTAATTGTAATTTGCCTTCCTGCATATTTCTCGACGAACTCACCGGATACACTACTTTTCCCAGGTCAGTGAACTGACGGGCTCCGGTTGTTTTAAGGAATTTCTGAATATAAACACCATAATTTGTTTGGTTAGGATCAGTAAATGAGCATACTGACCATACATAAGCCGAGCCTGGAGTAATACCTATATTGGTTGTCATCTGGTAATTGTCGCCCCCTCCTGTGCTGGTATTAAAAGCCGATCCGTTCATTCCGTAAGGGATTGTTCCGTTGGGATTAATACGTTGCAAGAACGAATTGAAACGGAATCCTGTGGAGCTGTAATAACCGAAATAAGTTGTATCGGCTTCAGCAGCAATGGAGTAATAACGATATCCGGCAGTAGTTTGGTTACATATCTGCAAAGGTGCATAAAGAGCTGTACCTGAATTGTCGAACATCTGTGCATAAAGATTTGTAGATATCCCACCTGCGCTTTTCTGATAAACCATGGTGAATTTGTTGTTCAAATTAGCTGCGAGCTGACCACGGGTTGTTGTACTCCCGCTTACCATAATGGAAATGGGTGTTCCCCAGGCGGGTGCGCCTGCTGTTGTTATTTTTTGCAATTGAAGTGTATTTCCCGATCCGTTCCAAACAACCGCAATTTCGCCATTTGTCAATGCTGTTGGATAAGGTGCAAGGCCTTCACCTAATATTATTCCGGCCGGACTCCACAGATGAGAACCGCTCTGCGAAATTTTATACACAACCGCTTCCATAGTTCCGTTTCTCTCGTCCTGGCAGCCAACTATCAGATTGTTTGCTCCGTCAGCGCACACATTAAAAACAAAAGTTGCACTACCGGTTGGCTGATTACTCACCAGTACACCATCGGCACCAAGTAATTTATTTCCGTTTGCATCAAACAATTGCGCTCTCATATCGTAATTGCCTGCGTTTTCGTGGTAAAATGCTACCCATAGCTTACCATCAGTTGTTGATGCCGTCTGCATATCTGCTGTTGCCAGTCCGGATATCTGCAGGTTTACTGCCGTATTCGTATTCCATTGAGCATTAACACTTCCGGAGAAAGCAGTCACGATCAATATCAACGACAGTAAAAGAATTCTGTGTAGATCAATTTTCATTTTGGTTGTTTTAAAGTGTAGTAAAATTATAGTATTTCAGTGTTATTCTTCGTGTAATGAATCAAATAAAGAAATTCAAATTGCTGATTACTGATTTTATTTTTAGAAACCAGGCGTGAAACTATCTGAAAGCCATCTTGCTCAGGTAGAAAACATTGCGTTTATTTGTTTCGAGATAATTATTACGTATCGATTCGTATCCGGTTGCAATAAAATAATCATCATACCAGTATTCAATGGTTCCCAGGTATTCATCCAGATGCTGGTCAGTTGCACGAACAGGTGCCAGTGTGGTGTATGTGGTGTTTTCGACTATAATGCTGCCCTTGATTGTTTTAAATGCAACTTTATTGTTTGCATTGTAATAGAGAATGATTTCTTCGTCTATAAAAAGAGCGTTTAGTTTCCGGTTCAGATATTTTGTGAGGATATCGCGCATTTCCATGCCATTATTCCAGATCATCATACCACTGCTGTCGAACCCGGCCACAAATGCATGCGAATAGCGGAATCCGTCGAAGACCTGGTATGAGGTTGGAAAAGCCCTGCCATAATAATCGTACGACATTTGTGTATTGGTATGATATTCGGGCGAGTAGGCTTCGGCTGTAATGATAAACTGACCGTTGTTGATCGTAACATCATGCGTCAGTAGCCGCAGGTTCATAGTCCTTTCCTTATCAGTGCTGTTATCGGAAGGTGTATTCTCCTCTGACTTATCAGTCTTTTTTGCGGGTTTTGTTTTTACGCGCAAGGCACTTGGATCGGTAATATACTTGTATGCATTGGTGAAGTTCGCAAAATTGTAATACTTAATATTTTCTGCAGTTCCGTTAGTAACAAGGGCAGTATAATATCCGTCAGAAACCGGTGTTTTATCTTCGTTTGCATCATAATCGGATTGCCTCATATAATATGGCGAATAGTAATTATAATAGTAACGGTTGTAGTAATAATCATAATAGTCGTATTGCCTGCGGTTACTGCTCACATTAAAACCATATGTTCCTGCTACGATTCCCCGTCCTTCACCCATCGGAATATATTGTGCGGAGTTGAAATTCCGCTGTTCGGCCTGTTCAGTGAAATCGTAAGTTTTTACAAGGGCTCCGGGCGAATTATACTGGTTTACATAAAGGCGGTTTCGCGATGAAGAAAACTGCACTTTATACGTAGCGAAAATATCCCTTCGTGCGGTATCAATTGAAATATCAAGGAGTAATGCATCTTTTTCGGCTGTGATGTCGTAGGTTCTTTTTTCGCCGCTTACCAACGAAAATCCAATGATTCCGGGCTGACCTTTTCTGCTGTTGAATCCAATAAATGCTGTGTTATTCGACACTTCAAAATCAACAACTTCTGCTTTGTCAGGAATAATTCCCTTGTGTTCAGTTATAATCTTTAAGCGCGGTAAAATCATGAAAACAAATATATTGCCGTCCTTTTTTCTTTTTGTATCATGAAAGAGCAAATAGATAGCTTCTTTTGTAGATAAGCTCTTCAGAAAAGTTACATCCTCATGCAGTGGAACCTGTTTACGCCATGACTCTTTAAGGTTTTCATCAGCCATCAGTATTGACCAAGTAATGCTGTCCTTACCACTCTCGTTGTTGGTAGGATAAAAAATACACACTCCATATTTCCCTGCTGTAACATAATTAAATGGATCACTTCCGGCCGGAGCAGGAATTTCGAGGCGTAATGGGCTGGCATTCTGTGCCCAAAGAACTGTGGCAACAGAAACCAGTATGGCTATTACAAGTAATCTTTTCATAAAAGTGAATTTCGATCTCCAAAATTAACAATTCAGCGGGCATTTTTCAATTTATTGAAGGAATAAAAAAAATAAAGGCTGCCATTTTCAGGTCAGCCTTTATAAAATCATAAGAAATAGAATGTGTTAACGGACAAGTAGTTTGTGAACTTCTTTCAGTCCGCTTTTCACATTGGTAAGCGAAACAAAATAAAGACCGCTTGCCATGCCATCAGTATCAATCTTTATTGTTTTTGCATCGGCATTTACTGTTTTTAGTAACAAGCCTTGCGCATTTGTAACTGTAATTACGAATTTACTGTTTCCCGGCATATCAGCATTAAACAGGCCATTACAAGGGTTTGGATAAATTTTGGTCGTATAATTTGCCTTGTCTTTTTCACCGATACCAACACCGCTGTTTCCGGCAACAATTACCTCATCAATTTCCCAGGTCCTCGATTCGGTTGAATTACTTGTATATTTAAATGCGATATGAACATTCGCAACATCAGCTATTCCCAGGCTGATATATCCTGACGGAGTCCAGGCCCAGCCGCCCGGTGAAAATACAGCCGAAGCAGTAATATCATTCCAGGTTCCGTTAGTACTTGGATCGCCACTGGTATAGTCGGTCGAAACAAGAACAGCCAGTGCATCACCAGTATAATTGTAAGCGGAGTAAAACTGGAATTTGGAATTAGTGAAATGTGTAAAATCCATTGCCGGCGAAATCAGCCAGTCTTCATTCTCGAAACTGGCGCCACCCTCAAAACCGCTCATTTTGGCACATCCCGATCCGTTTACCCCATGGGTAAGATCAGGCATCCATAGCTGTGTTCCGGCTACACTGAATTCAGTCCATGGTAAAAGATCAGTTTCGAATTTGCCCGATAAAATTATTGTCTGGGTATTTGCTGTGGCTGAAGGAACAGTGCCGTCAGTTTTATAATCTACCAGAGTTCCTCCGTTAGTGTAAGGAAATATTTTTACAGTATATGCTGTTCCCTGTGCTAATCCTGCGAAAAGATAGTTTTGCTGTCCGAGCAGCACATTTTTAGCTCCGCTACCATCCGAAAAATCGAGATCATCGGCTTCAAAAGTTCCGTCAATTGGAGCAGTGATGCTGGAATTTGTGCTTATTTTAACAAGGTATCCGGCAGGTAACTGAGTTCCGGTTGCATCCATCCAAGTGGTGGTAATACTTGTACCGGCTGATGATGCTGCAAGAGCGGTTGGGTAATTTGATGGTTCTGGGTCAGCTGTTACTGTACCTGTACTAACGGTCATTACCATATTGTCAATAGAAAGAATTCCGTCGCTGCCAAGGTCGTTGGCATCCGACCAGCGGATCCAGAGAGCTGATCCTGAAGTCCAGCTGATACCTGTAATTGAGGCGCTTATAGCTGTCTGGTTTTCTGCCAGGTTGCCATCCAAAGCTGCAGCAACATCTGAAGCGGTGATTTTTTCAAGCAGGTCGAAGCTACTTGCAGCAACCCAGGTTCCTGTTAAAAGGTTTACTGCATCAAGGCTGTATTCGAAAAGATAAACTTCGTTCACTGTGTTGTTTGAGCCTGAACGCCATTGCTCCATAATGCCTGTAAGTTCAATGGCTGTAATACCTGAACCTGTATTGTTCTGAAATACTGCCCCGAAACGAGGTACCGTTGTCCCCGAAGCTAATGAACCGAAAGCGCGGTCATCAGTTCCTGTGGTTCCAACATTGTAAATTGCCCCTGCATTGGCACTGCCATCAGTTACAACCAGTGGAAGCACATCGCCAATTGTTCCTGAACCTGCATGCCGGATAGCAGTCCATCCATTTATAAAATTAGTGCCGGCTGCTCCCATACCATCAAAGCTTTCGGTATAGGTCAGTTGACCGGGAGCAAAAGTGTATGCCTGTGCATTAACTTTTGAGGCCCATCCCAGCAGAAGGATTACCGTGAGAAATGTAAATGTTTTCTTCATCTTCTTGTTTTTAAGGATAGTTTATAAAAATGAAGAACCGGCAATTAACGACTTACAAACTGTAAGTAATCCTGCCAGTTCTCCATTGGTTTTGAACCCTGTTATTTCAGTACAACTTTTTGTACCTGAACATCCTGGCTCATTTTATTAGTGATTTTAACGATGTACAATCCTTTAGGCTGACCAGTTATATCATGCGAAATAACACTTTCGTCAGATGTTGTTGTACTAACCTGTTTCCCTACTGCGGTAAATACTGCAATCTCCAGAGTTTGATTGGCAGGATTAGTGACGAATAATTTACCATTGGTTGGATTAGGATATACTGAAACAGTTGAAGGCAGGTTTGTGATTCCATCAACACCAACACTGATATAGTCGGTTTTGGTAATTGAACTGCTTCCAAATTCATTTGTAGCTGTAAGGGTTACTGAATAAACACCGTATGCATCGTACTGTATTAACGGATTTTGTTCAGTTGAAACAGCAGGTGTTCCTCCGGTGAATACCCATTCCCATGCGGTTGGGTTATTAGTTGAAAGATCAGTAAACTGAACGCTTTCACCTTCGAGTAGTGAAGTTGGGTTTGCTTCGAAATTGGCAACAGTAGGAGGATTAACACAACCTCCCAGCGGAGTGGCAAAAATACTGTCACCGGCGGCATTCATAGCAATATACTCACTTGAAGCTTTCCAGTTAACCGGAAGAGCGTTATTGCTCGCAGGATCGCAAAGTGTTAATGACGGTCCCTCGCCGTTAGCTGCAGGATACCAGGGCGCTGCATTTGAATAAGTAACTTCATCAATGGTAACACCATAATTGTCTTTTAGCGTAATGGCTTCGCCTGTATTGCTCAAACCACCTGATGTCCACTGTAGTGATGACTTACCAAATGTATTCTGAATAGCAGCTGAGTTAACTGCTACAAGTATATATTCGTTATTAGCCAGAGTAACCGATGGAAATTCAAATACAACTCCTGTTGAGAAATTGAAGCCCTCAAGGTTCGTGGTATTGCCAAGGTTATAAATTTCGATAAACTCAAGGCTGTCAGTTCCTGATTCGGGTGGGTTAAACATTATTTCGGTAATTACAAGGTTGGCGCCACTGCTGCATGAGGAGCCTGGTGAAGCAAATATAGCTTCGCCCAATCCGTTAACAGCTACCTGGTTGCTCGATGCTGACCAGTTTTCGCCCAAAGAATTATCGAGGGTTGTAGTACAGAATGTAAGTGAAGGTCCCCCGTTATTTGGAGCAGTAGGCCACGGAGCAACAGGTAAATAATGAACTTCATCTTTAATCTGTCCGATTGCATCTCTAAGTACAATTGGTTCGCCGGCATCATCAAGGAATCCTTCCGTCCATTGTGCACATGTTATTCCGAATGTATTTTGCATCGAAGCAGCATCGCGTGCAACTACGTAATACGAATATGGCGCAATGCTTACATCAGGGAATACATAAGTAACACCTGCTGAAAAATACCAGTCTTTCATATTTACACTTGCTGATCCTGAATTGTAAAGCTCAATAAATTCAATGGTGTCGTTGCCTCCGTCAATAGGATTGTACATGATTTCGGTAATCATTATGGTGTTGCCCGAATTGTAAACCATATCAGCCAGATTTCGGCTTGTAATATGATCGCCGTCGATACGCGAATTAGGAATAACCACCAGGTCCTGGGTTACAGTTGGAACAGGAGTTCCGATATAATCAACATCGAAAAATGTAGTCCTGAAATCGCGACCTGTGCCAGCATTATCAGTAACAGGATAAATTACGCCATTGGCAAAATTGCCGCTTGGGCTGGTGAAAGTAACACTTGGTACTTTAATAACTTCAGCTTCATAATTTTCCCAGTTGGCGCCTAACTGAGCCAGGGTAACTGATTCAGGTGTTATGATGTTTCCGGTTGATGCTGCAGGTCCCGGATCCGAAACCGGGGTAAACTGCGTCATTCCGTTGAATACGGCTACAGTTCCGCTGATGTTGGTAATGGCATCACCGATGTTATAAGTGGTTGTTATTTTGCCGGCATTGTCGTCAATCAGAATTGCTGCTGTAGCATCCTGAATGTATTTCTGCTTGCGGAATGTTTGCTGGAAAGTAAGAATACCTTGTCCGACGTATGTGTATTCAGTTCCGGGAGCTACAGCCCTGAGTTCTGCCAAAGTTGCTATTTGTGCAGGAGGAGGTACAATGCTGAATATTCCGCTTAGTCCTGTGGCTGTTACCGGTATATCTGTGATACGGATTTTACAATCGCTGCTTAAAGCTTGTCCTGCCGGAATGCTCCAGGCCCATGTGCCGGTGTTGGCAGCAATACTTGGATTCAGGGTTGTCCATGTAGGAGTACCAGCTGAAGCATTGTCAGTAAATTCGATCATTACATTTGGATTGGTCAAACTGGCAGACCAGGTAATATTGTAGGTTGTTCCCTGGCGCCATTGAGCTCCTGCTGATGGTGAACCAACAGTAAGACTTGTTGTTGCCGTGCCTCCGGTAACATCGCCCCAGGTTGAGCCTATACGGATGCCATCAAGTTTCACGTTAACAGTATTTGCTGATGATCCCTGACGTAATGCTACGGAACCCATATCAACAGGATCAGATTGTGACGGGTCGGCTGCTGTAACAGTAGCTGCAGGTTCAGTTCCGCCTATTACCGGGTTTATGATTAATGAAACAACATCGTTTGCATCTCCGGTTACGAAAGTATATTTTACTACAATAAGGTAAGTGGTGTTTAATGAATAGTTGAATGCACTATAAACCGGAGGGTTTGAAGCACCGCCGGTATGAGTGACCCCAAAAGCCAGGTTTGTACCGCCATCATTTTTTACGAATACACGTGCTTTAAACGCAGTTCCCAGTGCTGAAGGACCGAGATGGAAAAAATAGTCGCCTGTTGCTGAGGTACTGGTTACATTTACCAGGAAAGATGCGTAAAATGAACCGGCTGTTTGTGGTGTAAAACCTCTATTAACATCTTCGCCGGATGCAACTAGTGATACTTCGTCGCCGATACCTGATGACAAATATCCAGTGTATGAAATAGAAGCTGCTGTAGTAGTTACCGCATTTGTTCCTGCGCCGGAGTGTGCTGCCCATCCATTAGCTGTTAATAAGCTTCCGACACCATAACTAAAGTTTTCTTCAAAAAGAAGTTGGCCCTTTCCGTTCATGCTCAATCCGAAGATGAAAATGAATGGCATAAGACCGTAAAGTAATAATTTTTTCATAAGATTGTGTTTAAGTATTTATGTCAATTTGGTTTTACTGTTAAACAAACTACAAATATTACATTTTTTTTCCTTCGAAATCACATTGTTAATTAATAAAACATGATATTTCGGTATAGTAAAATGTTATCAAAAGCAAAAGGCTGTATCTTAAATTGATACAGCCTTTTGCATATGTTTGGTGAGCTGATTATTTCACCTCTTCGAAGTCAACATCAGTAACTTCCTGGTCTTTCGCTTTTCCCTGGTCAGGTCCCGGCTGAGCTTGTTGTTCAGCACCAGGCTGTCCTGCATCTTGTGTAGCTTTATAAATTTCTTCACTTGCAGCCTGCCATAAAGTGTTAAGCTCAGCCATTGCAGTGTCAATACCAGCTATATCGCGCGTTTTGTGTGCTTCGCGAAGTTTATTAAGAGCCATTTCGATAGGTTCTTTTTTATCAGCCGGAAGCTTATCACCAAACTCTTTCAGTTGTTTTTCGGTTTGAAAAATCAACGAATCTGCCTGGTTTACTTTCTCAACTTCTTCTTTTGCTTTACGGTCGGACTCAGCATTTAATTCAGCTTCTTCTTTCATTTTTTTAATTTCTGCCTCTGTAAGGCCTGAAGATGCTTCGATGCGGATTTGCTGTGATTTTCCGGTGCCTTTATCCTTGGCCGAAACATGAAGGATACCGTTGGCATCAATGTCAAAAGTAACTTCAATCTGCGGGATTCCGCGCTGTGCCGGTGGAATACCATCGAGATGGAAACGGCCCAGGCTCTTGTTGCCTGTTGCCATCGGGCGTTCGCCTTGTAAAATATGAATTTCTACCGAAGGCTGATTGTCGGATGCAGTACTGAATGTTTCGGATTTACGGGTAGGTATGGTGGTGTTCGACTCGATAAGTTTTGTCATCACTCCGCCAAGGGTTTCGATTCCTAACGAAAGAGGAGTAACATCAAGAAGCAGAACATCTTTTACTTCACCTGTAAGTACACCGCCCTGAATGGCTGCACCGATTGCAACAACTTCATCAGGATTAACGCCTTTTGAAGGAGTTTTACCGAAAAATTCTTCAACAGCTTTTTGAATAATCGGTACACGGGTTGATCCTCCTACAAGTATTACTTCGTTAATGTCAGCATTTGTAAGGCCGGCATCGCGCATTGCATTGCGGCAAGGTTCAATGGTATCGCGAACCAGGTCGTCAATCAGTTGTTCGAATTTAGCGCGGGTAAGGCTGCGGACAAGATGTTTAGGCATGCCATCAACAGGCATAATATAAGGAAGATTTATTTCGGTAACCGATGAGCTTGAAAGCTCTATTTTGGCTTTTTCGGCGGCTTCTTTCAAACGCTGCATAGCCATTGGATCCTTGCGCAGGTCAATTCCTTCATCTTTTTTGAATTCTTCAGCCAGCCAGTCAATAATACGGTGGTCAAAGTCATCGCCTCCAAGGTGAGTATTTCCGTTGGTCGATTTTACTTCAAATACGCCTTCACCTAGTTCGAGGATCGAGATATCGAATGTTCCGCCTCCAAGGTCGTAAACCGCAACTTTAATATCTTTATGTTTTTTATCCAATCCGTATGCAAGCGCTGCGGCTGTTGGTTCGTTGATAATACGTTTTACGGTAAGACCAGCAATTTCACCGGCTTCTTTTGTTGCCTGACGCTGTGAATCGCTGAAATAGGCCGGAACCGTTATAACAGCTTCAGTAACAGCTTGTCCGAGATAGTCCTCAGCAGTCTTTTTCATTTTCTGTAAAATGATAGCCGATATTTCCTGAGGAGTGTAAGTACGGTCATCAATTTTAACACGTGGAGTGTTATTGTCGCCTTTAACTACTTCGAATGGCGTACGCTGGATTTCTTTAGTAACCCTGTCAAAAGTTTCACCCATAAAACGTTTAATTGAATAAACCGTTTTCTGTGGATTGGTGATAGACTGCCTTTTGGCCGGATCACCAACTTTACGTTCGCCATTTTCGGTAAAAGCAACTATCGAAGGAGTGGTGCGTTTTCCTTCACTGTTAGGGATTACTACAGGTTCGTTGCCTTCCATTACCGAAACGCATGAGTTAGTAGTTCCAAGATCAATACCAATTATTTTTCCCATTATATTCTGTTTTTTCAGTTATTAACTTATTTTCGTGATTAAGCGATATTCAATCATTATGCCACAAATGATTTTAAACAGGTAAAAATTTGACAGAAAGAGAAGGATTTTAATTGTAAAACAGGGAAAGATTAGTTGTAAGTTATTGATGTTGTGTGATATAAAAAATGTGTAATTTCGATTATTATGCGATAGCGCATGGTGCCGGGAAAATGACAACCTATATAGTGTGCTGACAAAAAGGCAGAACAGGGAGTGTAAATGAATCAGAATGAAAATAACAGGCAGAATTGCCGGAAAACAGCTGGAAATGCTGAGTTTGATCAGTTGGGAAAACCTACAGATTCGCAGTGTACAAAAAGACCACCCTGTTAATTTGGCTTTGAAAATTTCAGGGTTGTTGTGGTTGAAAGGTCCTGAATAGTTTCTGCTGCAAGTGGTATAAGTCTGTTTATCTGATACCTGCACGAAAATAATCCAAATCCGTTAGTAATATTGTTATATACGGGCTTATCAATCAGAACTCCTGTCGATGGTGAATTTGATTCGAGATATGCGTTAAATTCATCGCCTATGGCAGTAACTTCCAGGTCGCACATTGAGGCATATCTTACAGAAACTGCTTCTTCAGCAGCAGCATCAGCATAAGGAATTTTATTTTCACAGAGCAAATAAAACTGTTCGTTGCTGTAACTGACTGAACTCTCGCCAGTGCCATCTATTTTTTCGGAAACGACTTCAGGGAAGACCCATTCAATTCTCCGATATACCGTATCGGGCGAACCAATGCTTAATTCCTTAAAATTAAAGTAGAACCTGAACTGATATCGTTTACCGTTTACGGCATTATTCCATTCAAATTTATTAGGCTGGGTTACTGATCTTTTTAAACTTAAAGATTTTGATCCGGCTGATGGTTTGGTAATACTAAAATTATGCACAAGCCGTGTAATCGCAGTAACTTCATAACCGGTTTTTTTGTGGGTCACTTTAAGTTCATAGCTGTTTTTCTCGTTTAAAGGCTCAACCGAATAGTAAAATAACTGGTTTGGAGAATAGAAATCGCCCGGTTGTTTGTTTGATAGCGTAATCGTGTCGAATATAATTTCCTTTTTTATACCTCCTTCAGTGGTTTCGATTAAAATAACATTGATATCGGCACCAAAAGTAGAAGAATCAGCCACCTGAGCATACGAAAGAGAATTTCCTTCGCCCAGGAATGCTTTGTTAATACGCAGGTATTGAACGGAGTCACTTTGATTCAGTAAACCGTAAACTATAGCTACTTCTTTGTAACCGGCAATAACATCAAAATCAGTTTCACACGACAAAAGCTGGCCGGTAACTATGAAAACGAGAAATAAGCGTACTATTTTTTTCATTATCTGTGATTGGACTTTTATAATTCGACCGACAAAAGTAACTATATTTTGTATTCAGGATAGTTTAAAGGCTATCAAATAACGATTGAATGTAATTCTTTGTAGTTTTGTGAGCTCAAAAATGAACTTGATTGTTTATTGTAGGGGCAGAATTTATTAATGCCATATTGAATCATTAATAATACATTAAATCAGATGATAGTTAAATCAGGAGCTGTTTCGAAGGTTACCACTCATGTGTTGCAGGAAATGAAACACAAGGGGATTAAAATTTCAATGCTTACCGGGTACGATTATTCAATGGCCCGTTTGCTCGATAAGGCTGGTATCGACATCATACTGGTTGGCGATTCAGCTTCCAATGTAATGGCTGGTTTCAGCAGCACGCTTCCTATCACACTCGATCATATGATTTACCATGCAGCTTCAGTTGTAAGGGCTGTAAACAGGGCACTTGTAGTTGTGGATATGCCATTTGGCACCTATCAGGGCAACTGGAAGGAAGCTCTTTCTTCGGCAATCCGGATTATGAAAGAATCAGGTGCCGATGCTGTAAAGATGGAAGGTGGTGTCGAAATTATCGAATCAGTTGAGAGAATTCTTTCTGCCGGTATTCCTGTAATGGGCCATCTGGGATTAACACCGCAATCCATTCATAAGTTTGGCACCTACGTGGTAAGAGCTACCGAAGAAAAGGAAGCCCGTAAACTGGTTGAAGATTCGCGGCTTCTCGAAAAAGCAGGATGTTTCAGTATAGTGCTCGAAAAAATTCCGGCCCGTCTAGGCGAGGAGGTCGCCAGGAATGCTAAAATACCGATTATTGGTATAGGCGCAGGTAAAGAAGTTGATGGTCAGGTGCTTGTGCTTCATGATATGCTTGGAATAACGATGGAATTTTCGCCCCGCTTCCTGCGCCGGTATATGAACCTTAGCGAGGATATCGTTTCCGCTGTTCAGCATTATATTAAAGATGTAAAAACATTAGACTTCCCAAATGACAGGGAGCAATATTAAATTTCAGGATTTCTCCGCAAAATTGCTGGAGGAAAACATACTTTTTGAGGACAATCATATTATTATTGTTAATAAGCTGCCTTCTCAAATTGTGCAGGGAGATAAAACCGGGGATATAACTCTGGCCGACCTTGTAAAAGAGTACATTAAAATTAAATACAATAAATCAGGCGAAGTATTCCTGGGTGTGGTTCATCGTCTCGACAGACCGGTGAGCGGTGCTGTTATTTTTGCACGCACCAGCAAGTCGCTTACGCGTTTGAATGCCTTGATAAAAAACAGGGAAGTAAAGAAAACATATTGGGCAGTGGTTAAGAACAAACCACCGCTCGAAACTGAAACGTTAGTGAATTTCCTGCGGCGGGATGAAGCAAAAAATAAATCTTTTATCACGGCAGAGAGCAACAAAAATGCTCAAAAAGCAATTCTTACTTATACTCTTCTTGCTTGCAGCGATAGTTATTACCTTCTTGAAATTGATCTCGAAACAGGACGACATCATCAGATCAGAACTCAGCTGGCCGGAATCGGTTGTCCCATAAAGGGAGATCTGAAGTACGGTTTTTCCCGTTCAAATACAGGCGGATCAATACATTTGCATGCAAGGAAGTTAAATTTTATTCATCCGGTAACCCTTCAGCCTGTTTCAATTGTTGCAGATACTCCTCCCGATCCTGTCTGGAATTATTTTAGCCTGAAATTCAAATAGAAAATATCTTTCTGATTCCTTACTTGATTGTTTATTTGCACTAAGATTTCCGAATTAATTATATTATTTTCAAAAACGTTCTACAAAAGGCCTCGTTTTTTCATAATGGGACAGTTGTTTTAGGTAAATTATAGATATTTGTTTGTATGTTGCTGATTGTCAGGCACTGTGTAAATCAGGCATTATGTTTGTTTAATTTTTAGCGTTGATGGCACGATTTTACTCATCATTCCTCCCAACTCTTATAAAAACTCACAAACGATTAATCGCAGTCACACAGGTTTTACCCAAACATTATGCCACAAAGAAATAACATATCAGGTGTCCTATCGAAGTCAATGATTATAGCTTTAGCTATGACATTTTTCTTTGTTTCTGATTCTTTTAGCAGAGACGGGTTGAAACTTTTTTCCATAGGAAATAATTCAGCATGGGCTTCTGCAGGTTCATGGTCGTTATCAGCTAACGGAACCGCTTCTGAATTTGTGCCTCAGTCCAATGATACCGTTGTTATTCTTACATCAGTTATTCAGAATATTAATTTTTCATTTTCTGATAATGGTTGCCTCGAAATATCCTCAACCGGTTTGTTGCGTGGTGATAACCTCGATCTTAGCTTTACTGACAATTCAGCTCTTATTTGCAGCGGTGAATTGAAAACCAGCAACCTTACATTCGAAGGAAATTCATCTTTTCTTCTTAATGATATTGCTAAAATTACTGTCAAAAACTCTTTTACCAACAACTCCCTTTTTATTCATGAAGTTAACGGCAGCCTTACAATAAATGGCAGTCTTTTTAATGCTTCATCTGCAAGGATATCCGGCAAAGGAACTATTCAAGCCGCTGAATTTATAGGTAATGGATCGGTATTCAGTTTTAATTCCACTTCAGTTATTCCGGCTGCATCGCTTGTGTCGGAAAGCAACTGGACAGGTACTGTTAATAATAACTGGGCTGAACCATTGAACTGGGCAGGTGAAGTTTTACCGGCAGTCAATTCGAATATTGCTTTATTATCATCTTCACATAATCCATCAGTTACTGGTATTGCAAATTGTGAAAATCTTTACATCAATCAGGGAACTGTTCTTGTTGTTAAGCCAGGCGCATTTATTGATATTTCAGGAAACCTTTCAGTGATTGGAAACGGCAAGCTTTTAATGCAAAATACTGTATCCGAAAAATCTTCCTTATTGTTTAATGGCAATGTTTCAGGCAAAATTCAGGTTGAATATCCTGTATCGGCAGGTAAAAATGATTTGATTTCTTCACCAGTAAGTAATGCTGTTTCCGGAACATTTTTAAATATGTATCTCCGTACTTATGACGAAGCCGCTTCGCAATGGGGATCGTACATTGTTCCAACCGAGGATCAACTGGTTGTAATGCAGGGTTACGAGTTGTTTTCAGCCTATAACGAAACCAGGGTATTTGAAGGAACACCTAATAATGTTTCAAAAATCTTCGAAATTTCAAATTCTGGCAACGGACTCAATCTTACTGGAAACCCTTTTCCTTCTTATATTGACTGGGAAAATAATGACAACAGCGCATGGCAGCGCAACGCAGTTGCAGCAGCAATATACTATCCCGATCCTTCAGGCTCAGGTAATTTCGCAGTTTACATGCCAGGTGGTGACGATGCTGTATCACTTAATAATGGTAGCCGTTATATTCCTCCTATGCAGGGTTTCTTTGTGAAAGCTGCTAAGCAGGGTATTCTGGCTGTTAACGAGAAATCATGTGTTCGTAGCTTTACCGATTCAAAAGTTGCTTTAAAAAATAATTCAGTAAAATTTAAACTGAAGGACAGCGATGGAATAAGTGATGAAGTAATGTTCAGGGTAAATGCAAATTCAACTTTTGGATTTGATGATAACCTTGATGCAATTAAAATTCAAGGCAATGTAAATTCAACATCATTGTATTTTGGTTCAGATGATGATTTGAAATATGCTATAAATACTATTCCGACAGTAAATTCCTCACTTGAGATTCCATTGGATATCGTGAGTGTAAAGAGTGGAATGTTAAGTATTTCTGCTTCGGGCTCCTTTAATTTCGAATACCGTTACCCTGTTATCCTCGAAGATACGGAGCTGGGTTTGTTTATTGACTTAAGGGCTGATTCGGTTTATTCTTTTTACCACACACCCGAAATGAATTCCAATAGATTTAAAATCCACTTCAATTCACCCCAAGGAATCGAACAACCTGAAGATATGATTTCGGAGATAACACAGTTTCCTGGCGAAGTAAGAATATCCGGAACCGAAAATGAATTTTTTGAAGCAAAACTATACACAACCGAAGGAAAATTAATTTCATCAGCAAAAGGAATACTTTCTGAAGGAATAATTCTTTCAACTGGCAGCAACGTATCATCTGGAATATGTTTTCTGCAGGTAAATAACGGAAAAAGCAGCATGACAAAAAAAATCTTTATTAACTAGTTTGTCAGTCACTAATTTTCAACATGGAAAAACTAATGAGAAATTTTAATAATTTAGACCTGATGAGAAAATTGAATATCTTGCTGGCAGAAGATGATGAAATGATTGAAAAAATCACAACATTTTATTTAAGACGTAATGGTCATGAAGTAGATGTTGCAAAAAACGGGAATGAAGCTGTTAGCAGGTTCAAGGCAAAAGAATATGACCTGATACTTATGGATATTCAGATGCCTGAAATGGATGGCTTGCAGGCTGTAAAAGAAATTCGCAAACTGGAACTTGAATATCTTAAAAAAGGTCATACAACCATAATTGCTATAACTACCAACCCTGATAAGGCTGAATGTATGAAAGCTGGTGTTGATGGATATGCGCAAAAGCCTTTTAGCTTTGATGAATTGAGTACTTTGTTTCGTGACTACAATTTAGTTTAGTAATATTCCAGGTTTTCCATCTTGATGTATTATAGCGGGAGTAAGAAATTACTCCCGCTCTTTTTTTTACATTTGTAAGTATATTGAAATCATTCATGACTACTGCTTTTTACATAAAGTTGTTTTTTTTGTCGTTATCTGCCTTGTTTCCAATGCTGATAAATGCTCAATACTATAATCTGGGACAGGATCCGGCTTCACTAAAATGGCGGCAGATTAAAACCCCTGACTTCCGTATCATATATCCAGAGAATTTCGAGCTGAGAGCAAAGAAAATGCCTGGTATTCTCGGCTTTGTATATGCTAATGGCACTAAAACACTTGAATTTAAACCGAAGCCTGTTCCTTTTATTATCCACAATTACAATACCGATCCCAATGCGGTTACAGTATGGGCTCCCAAAAGAGTTGAACTATACACAAGTCCTCCTCAGGATGTATATGCTCAGGATTGGATCAATCAGCTGGTGATCCACGAATACCGGCATGTTGTTCAGATTGACAGAACCAACCAGGGTTTTACAAAAGTTTTGTCATGGTTCATGGGCGAACAGGCTGCTGCAGGTATAAACGGATTATTTGTTCCTTCATGGTTTATGGAAGGTGATGCCGTATGCACCGAAACCGTTCTCAGTCAGTCGGGAAGAGGCCGTATGCCTGCTTTTGAAATGCTTCTCCGCACTCAGATAGCTGAAAAAGGTGCATTCAGCTATGATAAAGCGGCCTTGGGTTCCTATAGATCTTTTGTGCCCAATCAATATGTTTTGGGCTATTCGCTTGTTGCAAACGTAAGGCGCAACTATGGTTACCAGGCCTGGGTAAGTGCATTGGATGAGGTAGCGCGAAAACCTTTTGTGATAACCCCATTCAATAACGGATTAAAGAAAGCAACCGGTTACAGGAAAGAAAACTTGTACCGCATCACGATGCATGAACTGGACAGCATGTGGAAGTATCAGGACGATAATACGCCCAAAACTCCCTTTATTCAAATGAGCGCTCCACGCAATAAGAGTTATGAAAACTATAAATTTCCATACTATTTGAATGATACACTAGTTGTTGCAGAATATTCAAGTTTGGATGACATTGCCCGGTTTGTAGTTGTCGGCCCGGATGGGTTTAAACAAGTAATAAACACACCTGGTTTTTTGTCATCCGAAAACTATTCGATGACAAATACTTCATCAACTCATGTATCAGAAATAAATACCGGAGAAAGCTCTTTCAAGCATTTTAAACTTGCCTGGACGGAATCCATTAACGATCCCCGCTGGGGACAACGAAACTTCTCTGTAATCAGGATTTTTGATTCCGAAACCGGAAGAACCAGTGAGTTAACTCCCCGAGGCCGTTATTTTGCTCCTGCTTTTTCGCCCGATGGTAAATCAATTGCAGCAATAACCACAAGTCCCGAAAACCGGAGTTCTCTTGTTTTAATCAATCCTGAAACCGGCAGGGAAACTGATACTATTATTTCGTCGCTGACTGATTTTTATATGACTCCTGCCTGGTCGCAAGATGGGCGGATGTTAGTCTTTACAAAGCTGGATGCCGGCGGTAAGAGTATTGTATTGTATAAATTTGAAGATAAAAAATTACAAACAATTCTTACGCCTGGGTTCACCGAAATTGCAAATCCTGTGTTTGCTGGCGAATATGTGCTTTTTAATGGTTCTTATTCCGGTATTGAAAATATTTATGCAGTAGATATTTCAGATCCTTCTAAAGTATATCAGGTTACTTCAGCAATGTATGGCGCTAGTAATGCCGATTTAAGTCCCGATGGAAAAAGGATTGTATACTCAAATTATTCCTCAGGAGGATACAGTCTGGTTGAAGCTGTATTTAACCCCGTCTCATGGAAAATGCTTAATGAAGTTCGGGATTTTTCACCATCATTATATAAGTATCTGGTTGCCGAAGAAGCTGTCGATTTTAATTTGCAGCCTGATACTACTTTGTCATACCAATCCGAACCTTATAAAAAAGACTCACATATTTTTAATTTTCATAGTTGGGCACCGGCATACATTAATTATATGGATGGCGAAAATGCTGCCGGTATTTCAGTTATGTCGCAAAATGACCTAAGCACCGCCACAACAATTGTCGGTTATAAATATGATATGGCTGAAAATACGGGCAAAGTGACATTGGATTTTAGCTGGCAGGCCTGGTATCCGATGATCGATTTAAAAACTTCCTATGGCGCACGTGCCGCTTATACCGGGGGCGACACTTCCGTGAGATATAATTTTAATGAGACAATGATCAGCGGAGGATTGTCGCTGCCATTGATTTTTACAGGCGGGAAGTATTACAAAGGAATTAATTTACAGGCTTTTACATCGTGGTACAATATCACTAATAATACTTCGCCTGACGAGGATAAACTCACAGGGACCATTAATTCGCTAGATTATAGTTTTTATGCTTACCGCTATATCAAGCAATCGTATAAAGATTTATATCCGAAGTGGGGACAGGTAATCTCAGGAAGTTTCAGGCATTCGCCATTGGGTGATAATAATTTGGGCAGCATTGTTTCAGCAGGAGCAAGGTTTTATTTTCCTGGCGTGTTGAGGCATCATGGAATAAGGATTGATTTAAACTGGCAGTACAAAAATGAAGGTACATATGCCTATAGCAACCAGATAAATCTTCCACGGGGATATGATTATATCGATGCGAAGGAATTGGTTTGCTTTGCGTTGAACTATAAATTTCCTTTTGCTTATCCCGATTTTGCTTTGGGACCGTTAGTGTATTTTAAACGGTTTAAAGCAAATTTGTTCTTTGACGGCGGTAAAGCTACAGGACATGAAATAAACCGGCAGCTTCAATCGACCGGAGTCGAATTAACTTCCGACATGCATATACTCCGGTTCGTATTTCCTGTTGATCTGGGTGTACGCTTGGGCTATCAGCCACTGGAAAAGCAGTATTTTGCCGATTTCCTTTTTTCTGTAAATTTGTAAGCACTTTTAAACCCGGATCTATGAGGTTCATTCTTAAATTACTTGTTACTTCGCTGGCTGTTTTCTTTGCTGCTTATATCCTGGAAGGGGTTTACCTAAAGGGATTTCCAACAGCAATACTGGTAGCTTTTGTTATTGCCTTTCTCAATGCTTTCCTAAGGCCGATATTGGTAATACTTACGATTCCATTTACTTTGCTAACATTTGGACTGTTTCTCCTAGTTATTAATGCAATAATCATTCTCATTACTGATTATGCCCTCGAAGGTTTTACTGTGGATAATTTCTTTACAGCAGTATTATTTTCGATCATCGTTTCGCTTATTACCTGGCTGCTCGAAGCCATAGCAAAACCTAAATCAGAAACGAAATCTGCTTCCTGAAAAGATTTTAGAAATTCTGACTCCTATTTCCCAAATCCAAATCCCTCAGAATATGCACCACCGTTTTATTACCGATCAAAAAGAAATTGATGAAATAATCAGCAAATGCCAGGTTTGTTATGTGAGTATGGTTGATGAAAACAATTTGCCGTATGTGCTACCTTTTAATTTCGGTTATGTCAATGGTGTAATTTTTCTGCACTCCTCCCGGAAAGGGCTCAAAATCGACATTTTAAGGAAAAATCCATCGGTTTGTATAGCATTCAGTACCGATCACCAGCTCCGTCATCAAAGTGAGTCGGTTGCTTGCAGCTATAGCATGAAATATAGGAGTGTTCTGGCTTTTGGTAAAGTCGAATTTATCGAAGATATGGATCAGAAAATTGAATTTATGAACCAGGTTATGTCGCATTACACGGATAAAGAATTCACATATAATGCACCTTCCTTACGTGAAGTGTGCACGTATAAAGTTGTGGTTGAAAAATTTACTGCAAAAATTTACGGATATTAAGCTATAATACCCAGGTATTTTTCCCGTAATCTGTTGTGCAAATATGCAAAACCGGTTCCTGTAAGAGCCCCCATTAATGCTCCTGTTAAAATATCTCCAGGGTAATGAACTCCAAGATAAATACGGCTGTAAGCGGTAAGAGTTGCATATCCAAGCGCAACAGGAATAACGTATTTACGCCTTTTTGTTAAAGCTGTAATTATAAACACAGCAACTGAAAACGAATTGGCTGAATGCCCTGAATAAAACCCATACATTCCTCCGCGATATCCGTTAACAGTATGCACCAGGTCCTGAATACGAGGTTCATGCGTTGGCCTGAAACGCATAAAGCTGTCTTTGGCCAGGTTGCATAACTGATCGGAAGCTGTGATCATCAGCACAATAGCGATGAGAACAGTCCAGTAATGCCGGGGATATTCCTTATGCAACAGCCATAGAAACCAAACATACAGCGGCCCCCAGAAGAGCATATTGCTGAAAAGCCACATCGCCTGATCCCAGAATGAATTGTGCTGAGCATTCAGGAAAAGGAATAGATTTTCATCAATGGTTTTTATGGTTTCGAGCATCGCTTAATAGTTTCTTCAAAAGTAAAGAAAAGGTGTTCAGAAACTATTCGGGAAATTAAATTTCTTTCAGTTGCTCTATTGTTAACACAGAACCTGTTTCGATAGCCGGGCTGAAAATAGAATGCATTATGATTTGAGCCACATCATCAACCTTAGCAAGTTTTCCTTCTTCATAAAGCTGGATAAACATATTTCGATCGGGGAACAAACCTTCATCTGTATTCCTGATAAGTTTCTGCATCCCGGTTTCAATGATTCCAGGAGCAAGTGCAAATATAGTAGCAGGATGCTGCTCAGCATTTTGTTCGAGTCCGGCAGCTTTGGTAAGCATATCTACACCGGCCTTTGAACTGCAATAAACACTCCAACCACTGAAAGGATGTGAGGAAGCACCTGATGAGATATTTAAAATCACTTTTGGGATTGCTAAATCTGCTGTCCGGGCAAGGAAAACTGAACTAAGTATAAATGGTGCAAGTAAATTCAGGTTCAAATGCTTTTCAGTCATCTTAAAATCAATAGATTTTACCGGGGCAACCGGTTCGAGCATTCCGGCATTATTAATGAGCGCAATTTTGTCATCAGAAGTTAACTTTATTTTTTCAAAAACATAGCTGATAAACATTTCCGCCTCTTCACGCTTGCTGAGATCGGCTTCGTGATAATATACCGGCACATTCAGTGACGAAGCATATTCAACCAGATCTTCGTTCATGGTTCTGGAAACTGCAAACAACGTATTTCCGGGTTCAATGATACTTTTTGCCAGTGCTTCACCAATGCCTTTCGATGTTCCTGTTATGATATAATAGTTCATAAATTTCCCTTCTTTAAATTTTTTATTTTTACTTTATCCGACTACCTGTAACCTTGAATGTAAAAGTACAAACAACTGAACATTCCATATGTTTTCATGTTCATTATCAATCATACTAATCATTAGAACGATGGCAGATTTTTTGTCATTTAAACACCATAAAAATAATCGAACCTCAAAATGAATAATGCAGTTTTTATTTTTGATTATCCCACGAACGAACCTGTTCGGTCATATTCACCAGGATCACGCGACCGCAAGGATTTGCAAGCCGAACTCGACAGGCTGAGCTCGGGTGTAATGGAGATTCCCCTCATTATCGGAGGAAAGGAAGTTTTCACCAACGATACAGATACTGTAAAAATGCCTCACGATCACGGGCATGTGCTTGCACGTTACCACAAAGCCGGCGAGAAGGAAGTGAAAATGGCTGTGGATGCTGCTCTGAAAGCTCATCGCGAATGGGAATCGTTTTCATGGTTCGAAAGGGCATCGGTAACACTTAAAGTTGCAGAACTGCTTTCGAAAAAATACCGGATGTTATTAAATGCGGCTACAATGCTGGGCCAGAGCAAAAGTGCTTACCAGGCTGAAATTGATGCTGCCTGCGAAACCATCGACTTTCTGCGTTTTAATGCCCATTACATTTCCGATATTTATAATGAGCAGCCTCATAGCGATCCGGGAATTATTAACCGGCTCGAATACCGTCCGCTCGAAGGATTTGTGTTTGCGGTAACGCCGTTTAATTTTACAGCTATTGCTTCCAATCTGAACATGGCACCGGTTCTCATGGGGAATACCACGATCTGGAAACCGGCAACTACTTCTATTCTTTCGAATTACATTTTAATGCAGGTTTTTAAAGAAGCCGGATTGCCCGATGGAGTCATAAATTTCATCCCTGGTCAGGGAGCTGCTGTTGGAAACCAGGTAATTGCGGATAAATATTTTGCTGGATTACACTTTACCGGCAGCAATGGCACTTTTAATAAACTGTGGCAGAATACAGCTGCCAACCTGTCAAATTACCGCTCGTACCCGCGCATTGTCGGAGAAACCGGCGGAAAGGATTTCGTTCTTGTTCATCCCAGTGCCGGAGTTGATGAAGTTTCAACAGCTTTGGTTCGTGGTGCTTTCGAATACCAGGGACAAAAATGTTCGGCTGCCTCTAGAGCTTATATTCCGGAGAGTATGTGGCCGGCTGTAAAAAAGAGGGTAGGGGAAATGCTTGCGGAAATCAAGGTTGGCGATGTGCGCGATTTCAGCAATTTTATGAATGCCGTTATCGACGAAAAATCATTTGATAACATTTCCAACTATATCGGTAAAGCGAAAAATTCGAACGATGCTGAAATCGTTTTTGGAGGCAGCGGTGTTAAATCGAAAGGATATTTTGTTCAGCCAACCATAATACAGGCACATGATCCTCATTTTGTTACTATGACAGAAGAAATTTTCGGACCGGTTCTTACTGTTCATGTATATAAGGATAAAGATTTCGATCAAACGGTTAAATTGGTTGATGAAACCTCTCCTTATGGTTTAACCGGCTGTATTTTTGCCCAGGATCGGGGTGTTTTGGTTAAAGCGGCCGATGAACTTAAATACGCTGCAGGTAATTTTTACTTCAACGATAAACCAACCGGTGCGGTTGTAGGGCAGCAACCTTTCGGCGGATCGCGCCAGAGTGGTACCAACGATAAGGCCGGAAGCCACCTCAATCTGCTTCGCTGGATAAGTCCGCGTACAATTAAAGAAACGCTTATTCCTCCTACCGATTACAGGTATCCTTTTATGAAGGAAGATAAGTGCCACTGATTTTAAATTATCTTTGCCGGCTCAGTCCGGCATTTTTTTTAAAAGAATGCTATCTGCATAAACACACCTCTGTTTTATGACACAACATCGTAACGGTAAAATTCTGGCATTGCTTTTTACCGGTGTTTTGATGGGAGCCCTCGATATTTCGATTGTCGGTCCTGCCATACCAGCCATTGAGCAAACCATAAAAGTTGACCACCGCTCTTTAAGCTGGATTTTTAGTATCTATGTGCTGTTTAACCTGGTTGGGGTTTCCTTGCTTTCGAAATTATCCGACCTGTATGGAAGGCGTAATATTTATATTTTCTCAGTCGCGGTTTTTGCGCTTGGCTCAGCCATAGTCGCACTGTCCGAAAATATTACATTTTTGCTCATCGGGCGTGCAGTGCAGGGATTTGGTTCCAGCGGTATTTTCCCCGTTGCTTCTGCAGTGATAGGTGATATTTTCCCGCCGGAAAAGCGTGGCCGTACACTCGGGATGATAGGTGCCGTATTTGGAATTGCTTTTATTATCGGGCCGGTTATTGCCGGGGTCCTTTTATTATGGTTCGACTGGAATGCATTGTTCCTTGTAAATCTTCCTATTGCTGCCGTAGTGATTTTTTACTCCTGGCGGTTGCTTCCATCGAAAAGGAGTTTGCAAAAACCTTATTTCGATTGGATGGGAATGATTCTGATTGCTGTACTGGTTTCATCGTTCGCCTATGGCATTAATAACATCGAAGCTGCTGAAGGATTTAAGGGGATCTTTTCCATTGATGTTTATCCTTTTTTAATAATCACAATGATAACTCTGCCACTCTTTATTTTTATTGAAAAGCGCTCGCCTTCGCCGGTGGTAAAAATTCAGTTGTTCGATGTAAAACAGATACGTATTGTTGGGATTGTAGCTTTCGGAACAGGAATTATCCAGGCTGTTACTATTTTTGTTCCCGAACTGGCTGTGAATGTTTTTGGCGTTTCCACATCCGAAGCCAGTTTTATGCTTATCCCTTTTGTACTGGCAATTGCAATAGGGTCGCCGGTAGCAGGCCGGTTGATTGATAAAATCGGTTCACGATCCATAGTTATGGCAGGTCTGCTTTTTGCAGGAACGGGATTGATTGTTTTTTACATTGATTCAGTGTCGAAAGTTAATTTCTATGCAGCAGGAATTCTTATGGGACTTGGGTCGGCAATGCTCCAGGGATCTGCTTTAAGATATATTATGCTCAATGAGGTGCAATCTTCAGAAAGGGCTTTGGGTCAGGGTATTATAACGCTATTTACCAGCACCGGGCAAATGACAGGTGCAACTCTGATTGGAATTATTGTAGCATCATTCTCATTAAAAGCGGATGGCTATTCGCAAAGTTTCCTGGTTATAGCAATCATTGCTTTTGCCGTTTTACTGATCAGCTACAGGCTAAAAAGCAGGAGTGAGGAGCTGGCAAGTGCTTCAGCGGTTGCAGGTTAAGCAAGCATTGCATAGTTAATCTTTCTTTATCACTACTGAATTATCTAACGCTAAATTGGGTTCTAACTTTGTTTTCTGAAAAATAAAAACTCCATATGAATTAGACTAAATTATATTTTTTATTCCGGCAGAAATTGTAACAAAATAATTGCCGCAATAAACTTTGAAATAATGTTAGAAACTTTTACCAGTTAAAAGCCATATTTAAAACGTGTCAACACTTATTAATGATTGTGATGTACCTGTTTTTACATAATGAAAGCATATTTTATTTTAGTAACTATTTATGAAGATGTGATTAAAACAACCGAAGTTGTTTTCAACAAAACAAGCGAAAATGTTGATAACTTTCTGTTTTAAGGGTTAAACATTTTAATAAATTTGTTTCATAATAGTTGTTAAAAGAATTAATGGTTTCTTAACAACCGGATTATTCGCTTTGATGTCTTTAAATTAATTTTGCAGCGTTTTTCAATGAGTAAATATTCCTTCTGTGGATTAGAGATACTCTTTCCTGGACATTCTTAACCAAACCATATCTAACCAAATCAATCTACTTTTATGAGAAAAACTGTTAATTTAATTCGAAGATTTTTTAAGCAGATTATGCTTATTTCGATCTTTATGATGAGCGTGACCTTTGTCTTCGGGCAGGTTACAACTTCAGGCGTAAACGGAGTGATCACAGGAGCAAACAACGAAACTTTGCCTGGTGCTACGGTTCTAGCCTTGCATATGCCTTCGGGTTCGCAGTATGGAACCACAACTGATCCTGATGGTAACTACCGCATTCCGAATATGAATGTTGGTGGTCCTTACAAAATTACAGTGTCGTACGTTGGATACCAAAATTTTGTACAAGATGAAGTGTACCTGAACCTGGGACAGACTTTGAAACTCAATGTTACGCTCAGCCAGCAGGCAGCAACAATTACAGGTGTCGAAGTTTTAGGAACCCGCAATAATATTTTTGACGGCAATCGTACAGGAGCTGAAACAAACCTCAGTATTCAGGCTATCGAGCGTATGCCTTCAATTGGACGGAATATGTCGGATTATACCCGTTTAACCCCGCAGGCCAGGGTAACCCAGGGCGGAGGTATCGAAATTTCAGGTACCAATAACAGGTACAATGCAATTTATATTGACGGAGCTGTTAATAATGATGTATTCGGGTTAACCGATCAGGGTACCAATGGCGGCCAGACGGGGATTTCGCCATTTTCAATGGATATCATTGAGCAGGTTTCAATTCAGATCGCCCCATACGATATCAAACTGGGTGGATTTGCCGGTGCCGGTATTAATGCTGTTACACGCAGCGGTAATAATGAATTTCAGGGATCAGCGTATTTTATCAACAGGAATGAAGGTTTTGCCGGAAAAACCCCAACAGATAATCCGGAAACCGAAAGGGTAAAACTTAACCCATTCAGCTCAAATACATATGGTTTCCGACTTGGTGGACCTATTGTTAAAGATAAACTCTTTTTCTTTGTTAATGCCGAAATTCAGAAAGATGAAACTCCTCAGCCTTTCGATTTTACGACTTATAAAGGTGATGCAACTGCCAGTGATTTGACTTCAGTAACTGCCAAACTGGCTGAATATGGTTATGATGCAGGTGGTTATACCGATGTTAACAGAACTCTTGACGGTACGAAGTTCTTTGCCCGTTTCGACTGGAATATCAATAAAGTTCACAAACTGATGGTTCGTCACCAGTATACAAAAGCTGTTCAAACCAGTCCTTCGAACTCCAACACCACAAATATCAGGTTTGGGAATTCGGGTATATACTTCCCTTCAATCACTAATTCATCAGCAATCGAGCTCAAGAGTAACATCAGCAATAAAATGAGCAACAGCCTTATCCTGGGTCTCACATTTGTTCGCGACGACCGCGATCCGATGGGTAGTAACTTCCCATACGTAAGGATTAAAGATGGTACTTCGAACATTTATTTTGGTTCCGAAGAGTTTTCAACCGCAAATCAGCTCAATCAGGATATTATCACTCTTACAGACAACTTCGAAATTTATAAAGGGAAACATACTTTTACTTTTGGAACTCACAACGAGTTTTATAAAATGTATAACCTCTTTATTCGTCAGAATTTTGGATCATATCAGTTTAACAGCATCGCCGATTTCGTTTCCGGAGCACCAGCTTACCAGTTCGATCGCACTTTTTCAGCAATTGATAATGTTACCGGCGATGGTTCAAAAGCAGCTGCCGAATTCAATGCACTTCAGTTAGGTCTTTATGGACAGGATGAAATCCAGGTTAGCAATAAATTTAAGGTTACCGTAGGCTTACGTGTCGATTTGCCAATGTTCCTCGATACTCCTCCTGTAAATACTGATTTCAATACCAATGTTATTCCTGTACTGGAAGAAGCAGGCTGGAACCTTGAAGGAGCTCAGACAGGAAAAATGCCGGATCCTGCAATTATGTTTAATCCACGCGTTGGTTTCAACTATGATATCACCGGTGACCAGAGTTTCCAGATCCGCGGGGGAGCTGGTCTTTTTACCAGTCGTATTCCTTATGTTTGGCCAGGTGCATCGTTCCAGAACAATGCTGTTATCACAGGCGGTATGCGTGTAACTGCTGCTGGTTCACCAGAGTTGGTTTTCAATCCTGATTGGAACAATCAACCGGTTCTGCCTCCAACTCAACCTTCCGGACAAGTTGACATATTTGCCAAGAAATTCAAATATCCTCAGGTATTCCGCACAAGTCTGGCCGTTGATAAAAAACTCCCATGGGGACTTGTTGGAACATTTGATGTAACCTATACCAAAACATTGAATAACGTACTGTATTACAACCTGGCTTATGAAAAAACCGGTGAACTTACAGGAACTGGCGATAACCGTCCTATCTGGTCGAAAATTGCTCTTGGTAACGATCCTAATACAGGTAAGAAAAGAGCTTATACTGATATTATGCTTGGTACAAACACTAATAAAGGCTATTCGTACAATGTTACTGCACAGTTGCAGAAAAACTTTACTAATGGATTTACCGGTAGCATAGCCTATTCATTAGGTCACGCAAAATCAATGAATGATGGTGTTTCCTCACAAAACTCATCACAATGGCGTGTACCTAATGTGCGTGGAAAGAATGATATTGATTTCGCAACTTCCGACTTTGATATGGGTTCACGCGTAGTTGGATTCATTTCATACAAGAAAGAATATCTGAAACATACTGCAACCACTGTTTCATTGTTTTATACCGGCCAGTCAGGTCCGAGTTTCTCATACGGTTATGCTGATGGTTCATCCAAGTATTTAGGTGAAGATAATAATAGCCTTGAGCTCCTTTATGTTCCTACAGATCAGAATGATATCCATCTGATCGACATCAAGAATACAGATGGTGAAATTACTCTTTCGAAAGAACAGCAATGGACTGACCTGAATGCTTTCATTGAAGCTGATGAATACCTCAAAGGCCGCCGTGGCGATTATGTTGAAAGGAATCATTCACGTGTTCCATTTACTAATTTGTTCGACTTCCGTATAGCTCAGGATTTCTTTATTGAAGCAGGTGGAAAACGCAATACACTCCAGGTTTCGTTTGATATTTTCAATCTTGGAAACATGATCAATAACGAATGGGGCCGTATTTACTACTCATCAGGAGCTTATTACAACAATTATCCATTGGTTAAAATGGAAGGTTTCGAAGAAGATGGTACAACTCCTAAATTCTCATTCAAAAAACCAACCGGCGACACATGGGCTATCGACGATTCAGGAATCCTGAGTTCGAGGTGGCAGGGCCAGATCAGCATCAGGTATATTTTCAACTAATTGCAGATCAAAAAAAAAGAGTCCTGATCTTCAGGGCTCTTTTTTTTTGCCTTATTTTGTCATTTGTTCGAACCGTGAAATTTTTGGTACTAAAAACCTCCATATGAGAAAACTGCTATCCCTCGCCATTACTCTCTTTTTGTACTTGATTTCTGCTTCAGCACAGGAAAATAAAGGAAGAGCAACTGTTATACTTTCACTTGATGGATTCCGTTGGGATTACCCTTTAAAAACCAGTACTCCTAATCTCAATAAAATGGCCAGGGAAGGCGTGAAAGCAGTTTCGCTGATCCCATCATTTCCATCCAAAACATTTCCCAACCATTATACTATAGCTACAGGTCTGGTTCCTGATCACCACGGGTTGGTTAATAATTCGTTTTACGATACAGTATTGAAAAAATCGTATTCAATTGGCAACAAGGATGCCCGGTTCAATCCTGAGTTTTACGGTGGTGAGCCGATTTGGGTCACAGCAGCAAAACAAGGTGTGCGAACGGCTTCATTTTATTGGGTTGGCAGCGACGTTGCTGTGCAGGGCATACAACCCGATTACTGGAAACACTATGATGATAAGGTTTCGTTAGCAACCAGGATTGATACTATAATAAAATGGCTCAGCCTGCCGGATGAAACCCGTCCAAAACTTATAATGGCGTACTACGACGAACCTGACGGGATCGGTCATGATTTTGGACCTGATGATCCACGTACGCTTAGCCTCGTTCACGAACTCGATAGTATGACTGGTTTACTTTATGATCGGATAAAACAACTTCCCGATGGCAACAAAATCAATTTTATGGTGGTATCCGATCATGGAATGGGGTCGATTACTTCGTTTCAGAATATTGCGTTAAGAGATTTTATTCCGGAAACATGGCCTGTGAGGATCGAAGGAGGGAATCCTAATTATAATATTTATACTTCAGCTCCCTGGGTTGATTCAGTTTATTTGGCACTTCGCAAAGCTCCCGGCATAAAAGTCTGGAAACCTGCGGAGGTTCCGTCATACCTGAATTATGGCACCAACCCCAGGGTAGGAGATATTATTGTTGTTGCCGATTCAGCATGGAGCTTAACGCTTAATCATCCGAAAAATGATTTTACCGGTGGTACACACGGCTATGATATTCTAAACACTGATATACATGCTGTCTTTTATGCAGCCGGCCCTGATTTTAAGCAAGGCTATATTCAGCCTGCTTTTCAGAATATTCATATATACTCCCTGCTTGCTCACTTGCTCGGAATAATCCCCGCAAAAACCGATGGCGATTTGAAATTTGTACTCGACATGCTAAACCCTTGAGCTAAAGTAGGAGTAAAGGGAAAAAGAAGTTTATACTTAGACTTATAGCCAGAAAGGACTATTTCATCCGTTTGATAATCCTCAGGCTATGACTGTAAGCGTTTTGCTCAAGGCTAAAAATACCGTTATGATCGAGTTTGTCAATTTTTACTCTTCCTGAGGCATGAATAATTTTTCCGTTATCTATAATAATACCAACATGAATAATTTCCCCCGCAGGATTATCGAAAAAAGCAAGGTCGCCAGGCAATGCCTCATCTACAAAATCCAGTGCAGTGCCAAAGTTTGCCTGTTGAGCAGCATCGCGGGGTAAATCAAGTCCACACATATGATAAACTACCTGAACCAGCCCGGAGCAATCGATACCCATAATACTGCGTCCTCCCCACAAATATGGTGTATTAAGGTAATCCAATGCGGTACTGGCAACCTTTGATGGCGAGAATTTTTTAGGGACCGATTTACTTTTGCTTATCGAAGTATATGTTTTATGCCCGAGATGAAAAGTGTTTCCTGAGGTTAAAGGCATATGGCTTCCTTTGCCTACCAATAAAAAAGTACTGTCATTTTTGCAGTAACATTCAGCTGTCTTTTCTGTGATAATATGGTTCGTGCCGTTTTTTACCTTTTCAATAAAATCATCTGCAACTAACATGGATTGCTTCCTGTCAATCCAGCCTTCATAATCATCATGATGCGTGCGGATCAGTATCCAGTTTCCTTTTTCTTCAGTTATACTAAAAGTTTCGCCGAATAATATCTGTGTTACCATTTCACTCCTGTCCGAAGGTTCCGATCGTACAGGAACTTGTGCTATAGGGCATATTGCATTCATGGTCAGAGGGATAAGTGATATTGATTTGAATTGTTTGATGAAATCCTGACAGTTATGAATTTCGGACAAGAGTCAAAGATAGTAAATGATGGTATGAAAACAAAAATTCATATATTCGTATGCTCTATTCTACTCCGATGAAGTTTATAATTACCAAGAAACAATGGCGCAACTATTATCAGATCAATAAGATACTGTTGTTTTTGATCACATTGACCATTTTACTGGCATTGTTTCCCCGTGAAGGGAAATTTAAATATGAATTTCAGCGTGGAAAGCCCTGGCAGCATGAGGACCTGATTGCTCCTTTTGATTTTGCTATTCTTAAGCAACAGTCGGAGTTGCAAAAAGAACGCCGATCAGCATTAGCAGAGGCCTATTTGTTTTTTCGATTTCAGGAAGAGAAGGTGGAATATGCTAAAAGTGAATTTCTGGCCCGTCTCGACCGCACTAACCTCAATACTGCTGACCCCGGGCAAAAAGAACTGATAGTTAAAACGGCATTTACATTGCTCGATAGTATCTATAGCCGGGGTATAATCGAGATGATTCCTGAATTAGAAAAGAAAGAACCTGATTTCCTGATAGCTGTTTTAAAGGACAATACAGCCCAAATTGTACCTGTAAGCAACCTGTTCAACATCAGTAAAGCAAATAACTATATATTATTAACACTGGCAACGGTCAATGGGCTTGATGGGAAAATAGTTCTGCCACTGATACAGGCGAGTATCATGCAAAATGTTTTATTCGATACCGATCTCACCAGGATTCAACGCGAGCAGTCTCTTGCAAACATTTCTATTACCCGTGGGATGGTTCAGAAAGGTGAACGTATTATCGCTAAGGGTGAACTTGTAAACGAAGCTAAATTCCAGCAATTGGAATCGCTGCGACTCGAATTTGAGTCTAAATCAGGAACAGGGTACAATTTTAATATGATTCTGCTTGGCCGTTTCATCCTTATTTCGATGGCATTACTGGTTTTCGGATTGTTTATGTTCACATTCAGGCACGATATTTACAGCGAAAACCGCAATATTGTGCTTCTATTGCTGCTGGTCACTCTTATGGTTTCGTTTACTACTTTTATAATGAATATGAACACCAATTATCTTATGGCTGTTCCTATTTGTCTTGTACCCATTATTGTACGAACTTTCTATGATACGCGCCTGGCTTTGTTTGTGCATATTATAACCATAATTATCCTCGGTTTCCTGGTGCCTAACAGTTTTGAGTTTCTTTTCATGCAACTTATTACCGGTATCATTACTATAATCAGTGTTGTTCACCTCCATCACAGGTCGCAGTTTTTCTTTACTTCGCTTATGATATTTATTTCATATTCTGCTATTTATGTTGGAATGACATTGATGCAGGAGGGATCATTTGATCAGCTAAGCAGGGCAAATTTCCTGCTTTTTGGCATCAGTGCTATGCTTACATTATTTTCGTACCCTATGATTTACCTTTTCGAGCGGATATTTGGTATGATTACCGATGTTTCATTAATTGAATTGTCGGATACTAATTCGAAATTATTGCGTGAACTGGCATTGAAATCGCCGGGCACGTTTCAACATTCACTGGTAGTGTCAAATATAGCTGAAGATGCTGCCAGGGCCATTGGCGCTAATTCGTTACTTGCACGTACTGGGGCACTTTATCATGATATCGGAAAGATGGATATGCCAATGTATTATATTGAGAATCAGTCGGGAGGTATTAATCCACATGATGATTTGTCATATGAAGAGAGTGCCCGGATTATTACCGGTCACGTATTACGGGGAATTGAAAAAGCACGATTGCACAAGCTTCCCGAAGTAATAATTGATTTTATACGTACACATCATGGAACCCGCTATACACAATATTTTTTAACAAAGCATAAAGCGGAAGCCGGTGATGTACCTTTCGATGAGTCGGCTTTCAGATATAGGGGACCAATTCCGCATTCGAAAGAAACATCAATACTCATGATGGCGGATTCCATTGAAGCCGCTTCCCGTTCGATAAAAGCTCCTACAGAGCATGAAGTCAGCGATCTGGTTGAGCGTTTAATCGATAATCAAATGGAGCATAAGCAATTTCGTAATTCTTCGCTTACGCTTAAGGAAATTTCAACTATTAAGAAAATCATCAAGAAGAAACTGCTTAGTATTTATCACATCCGGATTGAATATCCTGCCGCTAATTAGGTCCCCGATGGTATTGAAAATTCAACATTCGATAAGTATGTTGATGCATCAGGGCCAAGGTTAAAAAGCAGGTCAATTATACTCAAATCCGGAATAAACCCATGGATTTCTTCAAATACCTGCATGTAACGGGGTATAGCTATGGTTATATTCTGGTAAGGTTGCTGTTTTGGGCTGAAACTATTGCGCAGATTGATTCCTGCAGGCTCAAATATATAATCTTCGGTATTTAGTGTTTTCAATGTTCTGATGTTCAATGTTGCTAATAGTGTAATTAAAAACTCCTGGTTTAGAGTAACAAGGTTTTCATGTTTTTTGCGATATAGAGTTTCTATCGCGTCGCGGTAGTATAAAAAGTAAGGCGATTTATTGTAAGCTGTTTCGATTGACCTCCAATGCAACTGCTTCCAATTCTTTGAGTTATCAATTAAAATTTCACAAGTTTGAGTATGATTTCCATTAACTTTTTTAACCGGTACCGAAAGATTCAGAATTCCATTTGCTGTCGCTATATTACAACGGTTCCTGAACGTTTGTTTTGGATAAGTTTCGTGCAGTTCAATTGATATTTCCTGGTATTTTAATGCTATAGCCATCCACGAAACAGGAGGAAGATAAGCAGTAGGCAGCAACAGAGGTCTCATTAATTTCATTTACGGCAAAAGTACTAAAAAGAAAAAGGGCAGCCATACTGACTGCCCTTAACTTAATGTCCTGTTTGTTTAATTTGAAGCAAGCAACACTTCGTTTATAGCATCTGTCATGGCTTGCTTTGGTAAAGCTCCCATCGCCATCTGTGGTTTGCCTTCTTTGGGGCAGAATAAAAGCGAAGGAATGCTCCTGATGCCAAAAGCGGCTGCGAGTTCCTGTTCCACTTCTGTATTCACTTTATAGATATTTATTTTTCCTTCAAATTCCTTCGAAAGTTCTTCGAGAATTGGTGCAACCATTTTGCAGGGGCCACACCAGTCAGCATAAAAATCAATCAAACAAGGCAATGTGCCTTCAAATTTCCACTCCTGATTTTTTTCGTAATCAAATACTTTTTCGAGAAAGGTTTCTTTTGTTAAATATTCCATCGTTTGTTTTTTTTGTTATCTGTTACTATTTCTGTTATTTTTTGATCAATACGTCTGTTATTACTTTTTCGTAGGTTTCTTTTGGTAAAGCGCCTTGAGCCATTTGTGGTTCACCTTCTTTAGGACAGAAAAATACGGTCGGAATGCTGCGTATACCAAAAAACTGGGCTAATTCGCGTTCCACATCAGTGTCTACTTTGTAAATTACGATTTCACCTTTGTATTTTTCGGAAAGTTCAGACATAATTGGGGCAATCATCTTACACGGTTTGCACCAGTCAGCATAAAAATCAATGATACAGGGTTTATCTCCTTTATAAGTCCATTGTTTTGGGTTCTTTTCATAATCATACACCTGTTCAAGGAACATAGCTTTTGTAAGTTTAATTACAGTTCCTTCACCTGTAACTGTTGGAGTTGATGTATTGGCTGCTTTTTCTTCCGATGCCGGAACTGACTGCTCTGTCAGTATGGTTTTCGGATCCGTTGAATCAGCAGCCTGATCCGATTTTAAAGAGCTTCCACAACTGCTAAGCCAGATAAGGGAAAGAAATATTAATCCGAAGAATGTGTTTTTCATAGTTGTTAGGTTAACGTTAAGGATTGATTTTTTTTGATGGTGCAAAGATATATTTATTTTTGAATATATCGCATAAATATCACCATTTATTTGTAGCTTTGTCAACAATTATCATGCCACTGTAATTTTGTCATGAATCTTGTCATAAATACTACCATTTATAACGTATGAAGGATCAAAGAATTGTAAACCTGAAAGAATTAATAGGGCAGTTAGATGCTGACCGGTTCAGGAAAACCTTTAGTTCGCAGGATGAATGCCTCGAAGTTTTGGCGAATGCCAAATGGGCAGATGGATTTGTGTGCCGTAATTGCGGGAATGAGAATTATTGCCAGGGTAAAACAGCTTTTTCGCGTCGATGCACACGCTGTAAAAAAGAAGAGTCAGCTACGGCACATACCATTTTTCATCACTGCAGGATGGAACTTCCCCGGGCTTTTGAGATTGCTTATATGGTTTGTGGTTCACCCGAAATACCGGCTTCACAAATTTCTCAGGTTTTGGATACGCGCCATATGACATGCCTGAATTTTAAGAAACGGATTCTCCAATGCCTGCAATCCGAAGGCAAACTCGTGAATGATTTCTGATATTTATCTGCTCTCTGACAAAAATCTTAACAATTCTCTTTTACTATCCGGTAATTGAATTAACATGAAACAAGTTTACCGATTGTGGGTAAGGGAATTCTCATATTTATCAGATGTAGATAAGTGTAATTATAGAATAGATATTTGGGAGTCGAGTTCAGTAATACTGTTAGCACTATTTATACCTGATTGAATCAGTGAGCATAAAAAAAAGGCTAACCGAATTGGTTAGCCTTTTTTTTATGAGAGTTTTTTGAAATTATTTGATAGTCTTAATTTCAACTCTGCGGTTAAGTGCGCGACCGGCTGAAGTTTTGTTATCTCCTGCAGGGTTAGCTTCGCCATAAGCGTTTTTAACCAGACGTTCTTTTGCAATGCCTTTCTTAACAAGGTATTTAATTACATAGTCAGCACGTTTTTCTGACAGTTTCATGTTGTAAGCATCATTTCCTTGTGAATCAGCATATCCATCAACGGTAACTGTTACATCAGTATATTGATTCATGAGTGAAACAACTTCGTCGAGGTCTTTGGTGTATTTAGTGATTACAACTGATTTGTCGAGTCCGAAATAAACAACTTTGTAAATCTCAAATTTCTTAACTTCAGGACATCCAAAGTTTGCTGCTGTGCCAAATACATCCGGGCATTTATCAACATTGTCAGCAATTCCGTCACCATCAGTGTCAGGGCAGCCTTTAAACTGTGCTAAGCCTTTTACGTCAGGACAATTGTCCTCAGCGTCCGTAATACCGTCACCATCGCGGTCAGGGCATCCTGCCAGTTCTTTCTTACCAGGTACATCCGGACATTTGTCGTCTTTGTCAGCAATACCATCGCCATCCTTATCAGGACATCCGTTGAGTTCTTTCTTTCCGGCAACTGTAGGACAAGCGTCTTCGCTGTCAATTATGCCGTCACCGTCAGTATCCGGACAACCTTTGAATTCTGGTTTTCCGGCAACATCCGGACAAGCATCATCTTTATCAGCTATACCGTCATTATCTTTATCAGGACAACCGGCAAGTTCAACTTTACCAGGAGTTTCAACACATAAGTCATCTTTATCTTTAACACCATCGCCGTCAGTATCTTTTGCACCAAAGCGGAATTTCAGTCCCATTGTATAATGCATGTAGTCATCGCGTTTATCATCGGTGGTGGACAATTTCGGGGTGATAATATAATCATAAGCTCCCTGGAAATTTAAGCCAACATTTTGAGTAAGCCAGAAGTTGAAACCTACTCCAGTTACCTGTTTCAGGTAAGTTGTTCCGTTTGTTGCGTCGAGATCATGAATGCTGGAAGCGCCGATTCCTAAATATACGTACGGATCAAACCAGCTTTTTTCTTTCATAATGTAACCATTGGCAAATTTGTAGGCTATATTTAAATCGCCGGTCCAGAATTTTCCGTCTTCCAAAGGTTGGCCTAAGCTTTCCATTCTGTCCATTTCAAGTTCGCTAATACCAAACTGTGCAAAAAGATTAAATGAAGGATTCAGATTGTAGCCAACTGAAAGAGCTGAGGGAAATTTGTAACCCTGCCATTTTGTATATTTAAACTGGTCAGGAACACTGAGATGAACGGCGTTAAAATCCTCAAATTGCCAGTTAAGTCCTATAGCCCACTTATAGTCGGTGTTTTGGGCGCGAAGGTTAAATGTAGATGCAATCAGAACAATAATTGCAAGGAATGTAAACTTTTTCATAAGTATACGATTTAAATTTAAATTTATGTTGCTATCTGGTTAGTTGTTATTTGCTTGATAATTAACTTTTAACGTCAAAAAAATTAGTTTATTGTATTAATACTTTTCACATTTTATTGCTTACTGCAAAATTCGTGATAAATATACAAAAAGACAAGTCTTTTTGACTGCTTTTTATAAAATATTTTTTTATAAAAAGTCTAAACGCATAATAAACAGTAGTTTATGCGTTTTGTTTACTCGCTAATGATGATTTTTTTTACTTCTTTTTGTTTGCCTTCCCCAATAAACATGATATAAACCGAAGGAGGCAAGGTCTCAACGTTCAATTTAAATTTGTTAAAACCGGGCAATATTTTCACATTATTTGTAAAAATACATTGGCCAACCGTACTAAAAACACGAATTGTTAAATCTTGTTCGCTGTTGGAAGAAGAAAATTTTTCTATCGTTATTTCACTGCATGCCGGGTTAGGATAAAATAGTGTTTCAATTTTATTTTGAGGTATTTCATCTGTTCCCACAGCTGAGGCAAAGTATTCGCCTGACCATCCTTGCGAATTTCCACTTGAATTGGTCATAAATAGTATCATCATTTTTCCACTTTGCGCTGTAACAGCTGGAGGAAGCTGGTTTCCGGTATAGTTCCCCAGTAATTCCTGTGTTTGCAAATCATAAACTTTAACAAAATCAGTAGTATCAACTAACTCAAAAGTTGTAAAATAGAAAGTGACGGGCAAGCCATTCTCAGGAAGTATTTTCCAGCGGCAGACCGAATTACTGCTGTACTTTTTTTCTCCGCTTCCATCCTCAATACTTCCCGCAGGTTCAGTAAAAGTAGTTGTGCCGGTACAATAAACAGGAAAAATGCATTCATAATCAAATAGCCAGCCGGATTTGGATATTTCGGCGTTAGTTTGGAATTTCAGAAATACCTTATTACTTTCAGATACGATAATTCCAGGGATTATATTTCCGCTGTAAGCGCCGATCAATGGAAAAGATTCATCCGGCCCATCGTATATAAATAAGGTATCTCCTTCTGCTTCAGTGTCAAATTTCAAAAAAGTAATTTTGATGCTTTTAATCGAATCGTACTCAGGATCCTGCGGGGAAATAAGCCAGGAACACGTTGCATTATCCTGATAATTGAACCACCCGCTGCCATCTTCAACGGAACCTCTTAAGTAATTAATTGTGGTTGGTCCCTGGCAATATAAAGGATAAGTATTTTGCAGAGTATCCGGAAACATAGGAATAACTTCCTGTGCAAAGTTAAAATTGTTGCCACCGGGAGTAAGGTTATCGGTATAGAAATAGCCATCCTGCGAGCCACCCCATCCCCAGTTAAAATGATAATAATTACCCGGCTGATAGCCATCACAAACAAAAGCATGCCCACTCGGCGACTGCACACCCGCCCAACCTGCATAATACAACGGTTTTCTCTGATCCAGATTGGTTATAAGCAAACTGTCCCAGTCGATTGAAACGCTGTCGCGGAAATAATACTGTGTTTCGGGGCCGTACCGAAAATGTGTTTTTAGAGAATAGGCCGCTTTGTGGTTCCACATGCCGCTGCCATCGGGTCCATAATCCATATCAACCGAAACTCCCTGATGAAAAAGTAGCTCACCAATAGCGTCATTTGGCTTGGTAGTGGCTGAAAGCATTCCTTCCCATAGGTAAGAAGTTGAGCTAAAATCAGCTGATATCGTTCCATAATCAGGATGCGTATATGAATAACTGCCTTGACCCTGCTGCGGAAAACGGTAATAATTAAGCAATTGTCCCATTGCAGTAGCAACACACCCGGCATAACATCTCCCTCCTGGACCGGCAGGGTCAGTGGGGCACCAGTTGTTGTAAGGCGAATCCTGATTCCATCTCGAAACCAATAAAGGGGCTACACTTTGCAATAATCTGATATCGGAATCAACTCTAAAATCATCGCTAAGTAATCTGTTCCATTCATCTGCAATATCTTCAGAGGGTAAAATGTTGTTTGAAACGGCATAATTAATCTGATTTTCATAATGTTTCATCCAGGTTTTAAAGCCTTCGGGGAGATCAGTGCTTTCGGAAAACTTACTGTCGAAAGAATACGCAAGAACCGGAATTACATTGCTGCTTGCACTAACCACTACAAATCCATCAGGAATCACATCACAGACATAATAAACCGTACTGGCGTTCCCGAAAGATCTGACCTTCGAAATACTTATTTCATTATAATTTACAGGAGTTGTGAGGTTTGTTCTCTCGAAATAAAAGTTGCGGGCAACTTTCGAGGCCTGTTCTTTCGAAATATTCTGGCTTAGCACCCCAAAAGGCACTGACAACAGCACAATTATGTATAAAATGTTTCGCATAAGAGTCACTTTTTACAAAGATATTGTTACCCCGACTTAAATACCAGCACTATTGTGCTCACATACCTGTAATTCCTATTATTCAGATATCCTTTAAGAATGCCTGATACTGAATTTGGGTTTTTAAGCAAGTAATTTTTAGCTTAAAGCAGAATCATGTTTTTAATTCAGAACGACTTTCCGGTGCGAGTTTCCTTTATCGGAAATGATCTGCAAAACATATATTCCACGAGCAAACGAAGTAACATCAATTTTAATTTGAGCACTATCAGTTTCAGATTTATATGTTTTTGTAAAAACAGGAACTCCATCGGAAGATATGAGTTTAAGCGTGTAATTCTCAATATTCCGGGTATTCAGATTTACCTGAACCTGGTTTTGAGCCGGATTTGGAAAAACTCCTGCTTCAATTCCGCTATTCGATTCATTTAAACCTGTGAGTTCTGACGAAGTATAAGACAAATTCCATCCCGAAGCGGTATTTTGCTGATCGGTGGAAAAGACCAGGTATAGTTTAGCCGCATTAATATTAATGGTTCCGGGATTAGTCTGTCCATAAAATTTGTAAAGAAGTGTCTGTGTTTCTAGATTGTAGATTTCAATAAAATCACCTTCTCCTGCTGTATTAAATTCGTTAAATGTAAGGCTGAAGGATTGTGCACCATCAGGTTCAATTTTATACCGGCAGATGGATTTATTGCGATAATCAAAACTTCCGCTGCCGTCGGAGATACTTCCGGATGGCGCTGTTAGAAGAGTTATGTTGCTGCAGAATACTGCTTGTTTAGCTGAATAAGAAGCCAGCCATCCGTTGGAAGTGCCGCTGCCGTCAGAGATAAACTGTATATACATAGATCCTGACGTTGCAAATATGGCAGGTGGGATTTCATTTCCCGTATAACTTCCTATTAGTGCTGCATCCGTATCAGTGCCATCATAAACATAAATGAAATCCTTGCCATCTTCCAGATCGAAGCGTTGGAACGTTAATTTGATATTCTCCAATGTGTCGCCAGGCAATATAAGCCAGCTGCAGGCCGAATTATTAAAATAAGGAGCCACAGGGCCACTTCCATCCTCCATAGTACCTGCAAGCATGGTAAGTGTGTCAACAACTCCGCATTGATTTACGTTGTTACCGGCCGGAAAAAAATTAATTATTGCGCCTTGTCCATCAGTAAAAGAGCTGCCTCCAGGATTGAGGTTGGAAAGGTGAAAATAACCATTGTACGAACCGCCCCAACCCCAGTTGAAATGGAAAAACATTGTATCCTGATAACCATCGACATTAAAAGCATGTCCTCCTGAACCAAATCCATGATAATACATGGGCTGGCCTGCATCAATCTGAGCCCGAAGCAGTGATTTCCAATCTTCATAGGCGTAATCATCTTTATACACAAGCTGAAGACTTTGATCGTAACCGAAATAATTCTTAAGCGCATCGGCTGCATCGTTACTGTATGCCCCTGATCCATCCGGGCTGTACATCATATTTACCGATATCCCAAGTTGCGACTGAAGTTGAGCCATCTCAAAATTCCGGGAATTACTACTGTTTAGCATTTCTTCCCAACGGTAGGTAGTATTGCCAAAGTCGGCAGATAGATAACCATATGGATCCCAGTAATAACCATGTGATCCGGTTCCCTGCTGAGGGTAACGCCAGTAATACATAACCTGTGACATAGCAGTGGCAACGCATCCTGCATATACATGTCCGCCTGGTCCTCCGGCATCTTCAGGGCAAAGGTAATTATAAGGCGAACCCTGGTTCCAGGTGCAGGGAATCAGTGGGCCAACTGTTGTTACTGAAGATGGGCTTTTCGTGTTGGAATTATTGAGTAATGTTTCCCAATACGCTTTGTTGCCTTCATCGGACTGAATGTTATTTTCAATCAGGTTGAGGATTGATTTACTATATCCTTCCATCCAGAGTGAAAAGTTTTCGGGCTGTGATTCAGCCAGATAATTATTTTCCAATGAATAACCGAGTAAAGGAGGCGCGGCATCATGAGCTGGAACAATAATGAAACCTCTGGGATTAAGGTTAATTATATAATATAAAGGTACTTCGTCCGAACTTACTACGAAGTCGGTTGACGCATTAAGCAGCCCTTCTGTACCTGAAGGGATATGTGATTTAACAAATGCTTCAGCTACTTTTCGGGCTGTAAGCAAATCGACATTCCCGGCACTTAAGTTGGAAATTACTAATGCAAGAAGTAAGAGGGAGTAAATTTTTTTAAACATATTCAATTATTTATCTGTCAAAAGTATTGAAAAATAGTTTACTACGCATAGTATAACATAGTTTATCAGTTATTAATGATATAATTCTGCCTGTTTTTTATTTAATCCCGGAAGGTAAGCGAAAAAATATCAGAAGCAAAAAGGGGAAAAGAAAAAGCCCGGAAATAATATTTCGCGGGCTTTGATTTAGTTCCTGTATGAATTGGTTATTCGGGAATCCGTGAAACCCATCCTGAAACTTCATTAGCTATTTTAATATTGTATTCCAGCGCAATCTGTTTATGGTTGATAAGATCGACTATGGTTCCTATGAAGCAAAGTCCGGCGGTGAAGAAATAGAGAATTCCCATGCCAACCTGGTCTGTAAGAAATCGCTGTATCCCGGCAACTCCTAAAAACCCTGCTAACCCGGTGAGTAATATAAGTTGCGGGTCGCGCCGGCGGCTACGGTAGAAGTTTGCGAAATTCAACATCTGCTGATCATTAAAGTTTTTGACCAGCGACTCAACATAGGTCATCTCCTGCATGTCGAGTTCAGGCATTAATTGAAAAAGTTTTGTGCTCATTGTTCAGCGGTTTTTGTGGTTATGATTGTAAGTTTGGTTAAAATTTATTGTTTATGCGAAATGATGTTTTGAAATTTATTTTAAGGTCGATGATTTTAAACTTCTGTTGCAGTAATTGTTGTTTAGAATTCATGTATCAACTGGTAAATTGAATTCTCAATTCTTATTATGGGGTATTATTCAGTGTTGACACTTGTTTCCGGAACAAGTAAAATTTTCGGAATACAGCTACAATCCTTGCTATTAGTACTATAAGCGCAAAAAGAGCCAGCGGGTGCATGCTGAATGACTCGTAAATTTTACCGTGAAGCAGTAAAACTATTGCCCGTCCTAATCCGCAACCGGGACAATACTCGAACCCGGCTAAACTGAGTGGGCAGATTGTAAAGTGACCCGAAGAATGTATTGGCGAAATTGCAAAATACACAAGCACAGTCAGCCAAATAAATGCCTCCAGGTTTTGAACCAAAAAAGTAACTGGCTTTTGAATTTCTCTTTTCATTGAATTTTGATTCACAATGATATTTTGACGCACCTTGTTTTGAAAGGTTACACAAAGATATAGTGATTTGATCAGGATGTGTATTAATGTAAACAAAAACGCCCTGCAGAACTTATGCAGGGCGTTTTTGCATTTTTTTTTAATTTAAAACTTTGAAGAATGTCAGTTTTTCGATTGCAATCAGTCGGAAAAGAATGAATTATCTTACAATGATTTTCTCGGTTACTTTACCTTCGGATGTTTTGAGTGATAAGAAATACATTCCGGCGGTAAGATTACTGATATCAAGCGATTTTTCAATATTGCCTTTCTGAGCTGTGAATGTATCTGTTATCAGGATTTTACCTGACATATCATTCAAGGTAAGCTGGATTTCTTGATTTGCAGTGTTATAGGCACGAACCATAATGAAATCGCTTGCCGGGTTTGGTGAAATATTAAGGCTGGTAAGGTTTTGCAGTTCGCTGGAACCTACGTTGCCAACAGTGTATGAAGCTGAAAAACCACCTGATGGGTAGTAAGCATTGGATTGGAAAATCAAATATAGTCCATCAAAAGGAACAGTGATAGGATCAGGAATCTGATTGCCAGTGAGTGTTGCAATTAAATCAGAGCTTGATAAGGAATATACAAGGATGTTATCTTGTTCTTCAAGGTCAAATTCGTCAAAAGTTAACGTTAAATCCATGGCATACAAAGGCTGAATTTTGTATTTGCATAACGTATTGTTTTTATAGTCGAAGTCTCCGCTTCCATCAGAAAATGAACCTGTTGGTGTTGTATAAGTTTTAGTTCCGCCGCATAGAGTTGGAAGTGCCGCTGAATATTCAATTAACCATCCTTTTCCCTGTATGGATCCATCTGTTACAAACTGAATGAACATTTTGTCGCTGGTTGAAGTAACATCAGCCGGAATGGCACTGCCTGTATAGGATGCCAAAAGAGGAGCGCTTGCATCAACTCCATCATAAATATTCAGTACATCTGAATTGTTGACGTCGAATCTAACGAATGAAACAGTTATGTTTTTAACAGTATCAACAGGATCAATAAGCCAGCTGCAGCTAAGGTTGTTGTTGTATGCATTTATGGGCCCGCTGCCATCTTCAAAACTTCCTTTTGTTAGTTCAATGGTTTTGGCAGAACAACCGTAAGGATAGTTTGCGTTTGGATAAATATTGCGAACCATTCCCTGCTGAGTGGTGAACCCGTTTGGATTTGATGAAGTATAATACCCATTACTTGAACCACCCCAGCCAAAGTTAAAATGAAACATTGTAGAAGTGCCAATTTTCTGGTATCCGTCGCAAACCCAGGCATGTCCACCATCAGGACTTTGTCCTGAATAATAAATTGGTTTAAGTGCATCTAATTGTTCAACAAGCATATTTTCCCAGTTGGTAACAGTATATCCTCCACGGGTAACATATTGTATGGCTGGCGAATATTTGAAGTAAGTTTTTAATGCATATGGTACATCAGCACTATAAGCACCTGAGCCATCAGGAGCATATTGCATATTTACAGCTACACCGGCATGATATTGTAATAAAGCATTAGCAGGAATACCTTGTCCACTCGAACTGCTAACGGTATTTTGCATAGCATCCCAATCATAGGTTGTTGCGCCATAATTAGCGGTTTGTGTTCCGTAGCCACTAGCATTGTAACTATGCTGACCGTTGCCAGTAACAGGATATTTATAATAATTCATCACCATACTCATTGCAGTAGCAACACATCCTGCATATACGTGACCACCTGGACCAGCTGGATCAACAGGACAGAATTCGTTATATGGGCTGTCCTGATTCCACATCGAAGTAATTAAAGGTCCAACGGTAGTTGTATCAGCCAGTATGGAGAAGTCTGATTCCTTTTTTGAATAGGTAAACCACTGGTTCTGAATATCAGCGGGAGCATCCATTGCATTTGTTCTCACAAATTTTACCTGCTCAATATAGTCGTAGAGCAAGCCATCTAAATTCTTGTTGAAACCAGGCTCTGAAAAAGTGCCCTCGTAAGCATAGCCCAGAACAGGAGTTAGTGCATCATCAGCCGAAATAAGAATGAAGCCATTGCCATTGTTCGAAAACACATAAATTGCCGGCTGGCCTTCAGTTTCGAGAGTAATTACATCGTTCATTACAAGATTGTCAGCATTCCAGTTAATTTGTTGGTTAACAATGCGTTCAATCATGAAGTTTTTTGCAACATTTCGGGCTTGTTCTTTTGTGATAACTTCAGCTACAAGTGCCGGAATTACTGCTAACAGAAACGCCAAAGTAAAAAAGAGCGTACGGATTTTCATGTTTATATGGATTTTAAGATTTTACCAGCTCCAAAATTACATAAAGTATTAATATGTTCAGAAACGATCTGATATTTAATTAAATGAATTTGGGAAGGTTAAGTTAGGGAGAATGGGGGAGAATTTTGAGTGTTTGAGAAGGCTGGGTTGTCATTCGGTTGTCATTCGGTAGTTGAGGGTTGAGGATATAAAGGAGACGGGGATAATGAGTAGTCATTCGGTGGTCATTCAATTGTTGATAGTTGAGGATTTTTAGTAGACGGGAGTGATGAGTTGTCATTCAGTTGTCATTCAGTTGTCATTCGGTAGTTGAGGGTTGAGGGAATAAAAAAGTATATATTTCGTATTTTCGGATATTGTATTATCCAACCAAATCGAGTACGTTTGACATGTAATTTTATTTGTCATGAAAATACTGATAATCAACATAAAAGAGTTGGTTGGCATTAATGATATGTCAATTCCATTCGTTAGTGGAGCCGCAATGGGCAAACTCCAGACCATAAAGGATGCTTTTCTTTTTATCGAAAAAGGTCTTATACTCGAATTCGGTCGTATGGAACATTTGTTTATTCCTGAGGACTGGAAGAAAAAAGGAATTAAAGTTATTGATGCAAGTGGTAAACTGGTTTTTCCGTCTTTCTGCGATTCGCATACCCACCTTGTTTATGCTGGTAGTCGCGAGATAGAATATGTCGATAAAATCAAAGGTTTGTCTTACGAAGAAATTGCCAAACGCGGCGGTGGAATTCTGAATTCAGCCAAGCGTCTGCACGAAGCATCAGAAACCGAACTTATCGGTCAGGCTCTTGAACGACTTGACGAAATTACATTTCTCGGCACAGGTGCTGTCGAAATTAAAAGCGGTTATGGACTTAATACTGAAGATGAACTGAAAATGCTCCGCGTTATCAGAGAGCTAAAACGATTATCTCCGTTAACTATTAAAGCTACCTTTTTAGGCGCCCACGCCATCCCGATGGAATACCGCGGAAAGCAACACGAATATGTCGATGTGGTTATAAATGAAATGATTCCCCAGGTTGCCGCTGAAGAACTGGCTGATTATATTGATGTGTTTTGTGATAAAGGGTTTTTTACAGTGGAAGATACTGAGCGGATTTTAATGGCCGGTATTAAGTATGGTTTGAAGCCAAAAATTCATGCCAATGAACTCGATTATTCAGGTGGTATCCAGGTTGGTGTGAAGTATGGAGCATTGTCTGTCGATCATCTGGAATTTACGGGCGACGCTGAAATCAGTGTATTGAAAAACTCTGAAACTATGCCTACAATTTTACCTGGCGCAGCATTTTTCCTGAATATGGTGCATGCTCCTGTTCGTAAAATGATTGATGCAGGTTTACCTGTAGCCCTGGCCAGCGACTTTAATCCGGGTTCGTCACCATCGGGTAATATGCAACTTATATTATCTATGGGTTGCATAACGTTCCGCATGACACCCGAAGAAGCCATCAATGCAACAACCCTTAATACAGCATATGCAATGGGGGTAAACGATGAACTGGGAAGTATAACAATAGGTAAAAAAGCGAACGTATTTATTACAAAACCTATCCCCGGAATTGAGTTTATGCCTTATGCTTATGGCAGTAATAAAGTAGATACCGTTATCCTGAATGGTAAAATTCAATAGTTTCTGCAGCATTTATAAAAAAACCGCTGAATAAGCGGTTTTTTTTGAAATCGATCTTGCTGAAGTGATTAGTGTAAAAGCTGGATTTTTATCTGCTGATCATCACTTTTTGGATTTCAGTAAATCCATTTACCTGAATGTGAATAAAATAGATCCCATTACTAAGTTTTTGTCCATCTGTGGAAGTTCCATCCCAGTAGAAGTTTTTTGTTCCTGAGCTGAAAGAATCATTTACTAGTTCGGCTACTTTTTTCCCTGAACCATTGTGAACGCTTATGTATGCCTGAGTAGCTTTATCAGAGCTAAGTTGTATGGTAGTTTCTACATTAAATGGGTTAGGGAAAATTTTAACTCTCGCTCCTGATTTTGACAAGTCGTTGATTCCCACACCCAGCGGCACCCAATCGGCCACAATATTCTGATAGTAGGTGGCATTTGCAGGTGTAATGTGTTGAATGGCCGGGCCTTTATCAAATTCTACAGTCAGAAAAGGCCCCTCATTGCCGTTTGATGCGGAGTTTGTACTTGTGTATTCAACCCATATCTGATATAAGCCATCCTGCATTTCAATGCCTGCTGCGTTTTTACCATCCCATGTTATGGTATGTGTTTGATGTGATGTTAATGTAGAGCCAGTAATCGCTGAAACTGAATTCCCGGCTGAATTTGCCTTCCATTTAACCAGATGATTTTTACGTGCAACAGCCATAACTTTTCGTGAAACAACAAAATTTCCCTGTGCATCTTTTATCCAGATTGCAATCACATTTTTAGGTGAATAGGTTGAGTTGTTAGTAATGGATTTTACTGTAAATGTTAGAGTTCCGGGGGTAATGCCAGAGGGATTGTCAGTGTTTTGTGCAATGGTAGCCAAATGCAGAAGTAAAGAAATTCCTAAAGTGACCAAAAACTTGTTAAATGTTGAAAGTATCATGAGTTATTATTTTGCACAAATGTAGTGATATATTTAGATTGTAGCATATTTGAAATCATTTTGAACTATAATGGCGAATTCATGGAAAGAATTCCTTTGTTGATTAGTACAAAGCTGACGCAACGAAATATGGATGAGTTTATGCTTATTTAGGCCACAGGTAATACAAATACATCCCATAAAGTGCAATCATAAAGAATCCTTCATCGCGCTTTAATGTATACTGTGTTCTGAAAAAAGGAAGTAAGAGCATTGTGACTCCCAGCATCACATACAGATCGATATTACTGATGGCAATGGCCGAAAGCGGCTTTACCAGCGACGAAATACCAACAATTCCCAGAATGTTAAATATGTTGGAACCGACAATGTTCCCGATTGCAATATCATATTCTTTCCGGATTGTGGCTACAATAGAAGATGCAAGCTCAGGTAAACTGGTTCCAGCAGCAATAATTGTAATACCGATAATGGTTTCGCCAACTCCGAGTGAACGTGCAATATCAACTGCTCCTTTAACAAGAAACTCCGAACCTGCAACTAAAATTCCTATTCCTCCTATTACCATCCCTGCTGACCAATACCATTTTATTTTCCCCGGTGATACCGATTCATTAAATTCTTCAAGTACTTCAGCGTTTTTTTCCTTGCGGGCCATATAAATGTTTCCTGCAGTATACAAAAGGATCCCGGAAACCAGTATTATTCCTTCTAAACGACTTATATGCCTGTCAATAAACAAAAACATAAATACCCCGGTTACGAGAATCAGAATCGGTATGTCAATTTTCAGTAATTGCATCTTAATCTTCAAAGGAGACACTAAGGCCGAAATACCCAATATTATACAGATATTGAATAAGTTACTACCCACAACGTTGCCGATTGCAATGTTACCCTGACCAGCCATGGCTGTATTTACGCTAACAACAAGTTCCGGTGAACTTGTGCCAAAAGCAACCACAGTTAGTCCTGCAACCAGCGGCGAAACACCCGCTTTAAGTGCAAGTGCAGAGCTACCCTTTACTAACCAGTTTGCACCGAAATACAACAATAAAAGTGAAATCAGAATGTAGAAAACAGAAATGAGCATTATGTGTTTTTTTTGTTTGACTTAATAACTGAATCGCTGATCAAATGTTCAACCGGTGTATGTAAAAGCTGAACAGAAATGATTCATTTTCTTAAATGGTTAACTCTGTTTACAAGGGGAAAAGCAGACTTTCTAATAATCCTGGCATGTGAATTTATACAAACATGGCAATGATTTTCCTTATAGCTGCTTCATCAGGCAGCTGTAAATCATAGTCTGGTATTGAAACGTTGCCTCCCATAGTTACCAATGGCTGCCTGAAAGTCATTTTCCCGGGAACAAATTTTCTTGCCGAAAGATGCAATTCTTTTGCTCCTGTAGCTTCAGCGATCTGTTTGATGTTGTCTGCGTTTATTCCGCTTCCGGGCATTACTGCAATACGGTTATCCGCTTTTTTAATCAGATCCGCCAGTCTTTCAATTCCTAAAGGGGCTGTTTGCTGTCCACCGGAAGTAAGCACCCTGGCACAGCCGGCATAAATCAAGGCATCCAGCGCTTCATCCTGATTGGTGGCCATATCAAAAGCCCTGTGAAATGTAACGTTCATTGGAGCAGCAGCATCAACAAGTATTGCTGTTCTTTCTTCGTCAACGGAACCGTCAGGATTAAGTATGCCTGCTACCACGCCTTCCATTCCAACCAACTTGGCCGCAGCTACATCCAGCAGCATGGTTTCGAATTCTTTTTCCGAATAGCAGAAATCACCTTCCCTCGGACGTATCATGACATGGATCGGGATTTTTACATATTTCCTTGTCAGCCGCATGGTAGCAGCCGAAGGAGTAAGTCCACCTTCAGCCGGAGCCGAGCAAAGCTCGATACGGTGAGCACCTTCATTGCTGGCGGCAATGGCTGATTCGAGATTAAAAACAGCGATTTCAATAAGCATTGTGTTGGAATTTTGACGTCAAATTTACTTCATTTCATCCTGAACGAAAAAGTTAATTACCCGAATGCCAGATAATAACTCATAATCCCTTCAGAAGTAGTGTACAATATTTAAATCAAATGATTCCTTCTGCTTGTATTTTACTAATTTTGCGCATCTTTTTCATGGGATTAATTTACTAAATAACTGAAAAACAAAAATATATGAAATAGCCATGAGAAACATTTCTCGTCAACCGAGAATGTAATTTTGGCATATTCCATCTGACCTTTAAAAATTAAATTGATAACAGATGAAACAGTTGATTGAGTGTGTACCTAATTTTAGTGAAGGCAGCAACATGGCCATTATCAAACAGATCACTGACCAGATTGAAGCGGTTGAAGGTGTTCGTTTGCTTGATGTTGATCCGGGAAAAGCAACTAACCGCACCGTCGTTACTTTTGTCGGGACTCCTGAAGAAGTAATAGAAGCAGCTTTTCAGGCTGTAAAAAAGGCATCAGAAGTTATTGATATGCGCACTCACAAAGGCGAACATCCCCGATTCGGGGCAACCGATGTTTGTCCGCTTATTCCAATTGCTGGTATTACCATGGACGAAGTGGTCGTTTATGCACGAAAATTAGCTGAACGCATTGGTAATGAAATAGGGATACCGGTTTATTGTTACGAAAATGCAGCTTTTATAGCAGAGCGCCGCAACCTGGCTAACAACCGTTCGGGCGAATACGAAGGATTGCATAAAAAACTCAGCGATCCACATTGGAAACCTGATTTCGGACCTGCCGAATTTAACGAAAAAGTCGCGCTTACAGGTGCTACAGCCGTTGGAGCACGCGATTTCCTGGTTGCATACAATGTTAATTTAAATACCACTTCCGTTCGCAGGGCTAATGCAGTTGCTTTCGATATCCGTGAAAAAGGCCGGCCTGTTCGTGAAGGCCATCCTGTAACCGGCAAGATTGTAAAAGATACTTCGGGCGAACCTGTTTATAAAGCCGGAAGCCTGAAAGCCTGCAAAGCAATTGGCTGGTTTATTGAGGAATATGGAATTGCCCAGGTTTCAATTAACCTCACCAATATCAGTGTAACTCCTGTGCATGTTGCGTTTGAGGAAGCCTGCCTGAAAGCCCAGGAACGCGGAATGCGCGTTACCGGCTCTGAACTGGTTGGTTTAACACCTTTAAAAGCATTGACTGATGCCGGAAAATATTTTCTGCGCAAACAGCAGCGCTCAGTTGGCGTTTCGGAAGAAGAACTGGTAAAAATTGCTGTTAAATCGCTTGGGCTCGATGATCTGAAACCTTTTAATCCAAAAGAAAAAATTATCGAATACTTACTTGCAGGCGATAATGATAAAAAACTGGTTGGTATGACTGTTGAAGGTTTTGCCAACGAAACTGCATCGGAATCGCCGGCTCCTGGGGGAGGGTCTATTGCTGCTACCATGGGTGCTTTGGGGATTTCGCTGGCTACTATGGTTGCAAATCTTTCGTCGCACAAACCGGGCTGGGACGAGCGCTGGGAAGAGTTCAGCCAATGGGCAGAAAAAGGCCAGGCGCTAAAGGATGAGTTGCTGATGCTGGTTGATGAAGATACCCGCGCGTTTAACCTTATTATGGATGCATTCGGGTTTCCTAAAGGAACAGATGCTGAAAAGGCTGCCCGGACCGCTGCCATTCAGGATGCAACGCGATTTGCTATTGAAGTACCCTTCAGAGTAATGCAGCGTTCCTTCGATTGCATGGAAATAATTAAAGCCATGGCCGAAACAGGCAATCCGAATTCAGTTACCGATGCCGGCGTAGGAGCCCTGGCAGCCCGTTCGGCAGTGATAGGAGCATTTTTAAATGTGAAAATCAATGCTTCGGGACTGCATGATAGAGCGTATGTTGAGAAAGTCCTCGCCGAAGGAAACCGTTTACAGGAAAGTGCTATGGCTATGGAATCAGAAATACTTGCAATTGTTAATTCGAAAATTTCATAGTAGCAGCGGTTGTTTGAGTTTAACCTAAAATCATCATTTTTTGATGTTGAATCATTGTTAAACCGAAGTAGAAACTAAGTCAGATTAATTCCCGGTTGAATCAAAAGTTCTGATTTTAAATCGCCTTTTGATTCAAACGGGATTATTTTTTTTATAGGATCAGGATCAGAAGTCGGGGAATATTATTCTGATTTGTCCCACTAGATTATTTGCGCAGCAAATAGCTGTTGGTAGTAAAAATAATATACCGTTTGATCAAGTGCCGTCAGGTACGCTATAATCTATATTTACAGGTATTTAAAAAGTTCTTCCTTCCAGGAATTGCAGATAATATATTCCTGGTTTTGCACTGCAAAGACAGCCTGACTGTGAATCTGTGCATAGGTATTAGCTATGATTTGTTACATATCGTCCCTAACGGGACTTTTCACAAATATTACTAATATCTTTCTACCAACATTTTGTCCCTGACGGGACATAAAAGAAATCTGTTCTTCAACTTTTACAAATGATCCTTTTTATAACGGAAATCCTTCTGAAAGGATCAATTCCCGATCAATGAAGTGCTTAAATATTACTTTAATCATACTTGCAAAAGCAGTTTCCGAAATGCAACTATTTGAGTTAATTGATGGATTTTAACATTTTTTAATAGCTATTTGACTTATTTTAACAACTGATCCGAAAGCGTTATGTTGCTGATAGACAATTATTGCGTATTTTTGCAGCTTCAAAGAATGAACATCTCAGACACGAAATTTGTTGTCTACAGTATGAACCAAAATAATATGCATGACAAAAGTAAAAGTTGAAAAATTTCTCGTTATTTCTTTTATTGGATTAATTGTTACTTTTTTCGTCGGATTAGGCGGAAACATTGTTCTAAAGGCAGGCATGCCGGCTTCGGTTTCCAAAACTGAGGTAAATTTCGAAAAACGTCTTCAGATATTGGAAGATGATCTGCAGGCAGGCACTATCAGCAAAACTGAATTTGACAGCATGGCTGATGTTTTGCGACTTCAAAAAACCACAATTGAAGCTGTTCTCGACGAAAATCATACACCACATAAAATGCCCGAATGGGTCAGGGCACTCGGAATCGACGAACCGAAACATTTGAAATTTGACCAGGTATTTTCGAATTATACATCCGTTGATGATCCTGCAGAAGGATTTAATTCAGTTTCGATGGTTTACTCCGGAAGTTACGAACAAGCCTTGGAAGAAGCAGCCAGTATTGCCGAAAAAGCAAATCTTTCCAATGGCAGAAATTTCAGAACAAAAGGCAGCCCGGTCAAAGACAAAGAACCGGAATCTAATTCCGGTGTCAGTTATATGAACTACACGCTTGGAAATACCGATAAAGATTTTCTGATTTCGGTTGAAGTTGAACCATCCGGAAGGTTAACCATTATGGTTACTGATAACAAACAACTGAATGAGCGTCTATTGGTTTATGAACCTTTGAATAATCGTCAAAATAGTGCTGCAAAACTTAAAAAGCAGTAAGTTTGGGTTTTGAAAAAAACCTGACACATGTCTTCAAATATTTTCCGTACCGAAAACGATTCGCTGGGGCCTATGCAGGTTCCGGCGAATGTTTTATATGGCATTCACTCTTTACGTGCCCGGGAGAATTTCCCTGATCACACTTCCTTTCATCTTGAATGGTATAAAGCAATAGGTGTAGTGAAACTTGCTTGTTATCAATCGTATAAAAGTTTTGCTGATGCTATCGGAGAGCGGAAACAAGGAGCAGAACTTCCATTTTCGCTTTTGGAAAAGGAAGTTGTAACAGCTCTCGAACTTGCAGCTGCTGAAGTTGCCGACGGACAGCATTTCCCCTCTTTTATTGTTCCTGCAATAAGTGGTGGTGCCGGTACCAGCATCAATATGAATGTAAACGAAATCATTGCAAATATTGCTTTGCAAAAAATGGGTTTCAATCCCGGGGAATACGAAAAGATTGACCCGATTGAAGCTGCCAATATTTATCAATCAACCAATGATGTAGTTCCAACAGCACTCAAAGTGGCGGTAATGCAGCTGCTTGGTGAACTGGAATCGGAAATAAATACACTTCGCCAGTCGGTTGAAACCACCGAGGGCAAATACCGCAACGAACTCCGAATTGCTTATACTCAGATGCAGGAAGCTGTTCCATCCTCGTATGGTATGCTTTTCAGTACATACAGCGAGGCGTTGTCGCGCGACTGGTGGCGGGTTTCGAAATGTTTTGAGAGAATAAAAATTGTTAATCTTGGCGGAAGCGCAGTAGGAACAGGTTTAGCCGTTCCTAAGTTTTTTATTATGGAAGTAGTTCCGGCTTTGCAGAAACTCACAGGACTTCCGGTTACACGCAGCGAAAACCTGTCGGATGCAACCAATAATCTTGATTCGATTGTGGAGGTTCATGCCATTTTAAAAGCACATGCCGTAAACCTCGAAAAAATGGTTTCGGATATCAGGCTTCTGGCTTCGGATGTGGCCGGAAAACATGATGTTACAATTCCTCAGCGGCAGGTTGGGAGCTCCATTATGCCAGGAAAAGTAAATCCGGTAATTCCGGAGTTTGTAATCAGTGCTGCACATAAAATTTACAGTAACGATATGCTTATCAGCTCGTTGAGCGCACAGGGCTGTCTCGATTTGAACGCTTATATCCCTGTAATCGGAAATGCGTTGCTCGAAAGTCTCAAACTGCTAATAGCCGCTGACCGAACCGTTACACGGAATCTTATCGATGGATTGGTTATCAAATCCGGGACCGGTGCCACCAGGCTTTTTAGTAGTCCTGCTATTACAACAGCACTCAGTCCTCTGATTGGTTATCGGAAAGCAGTTTTGCTGTCGAAGGAAATGAAATCATCAGGTTGCGATGTGTTTGAAGCAAATAGTAAATTGCAGCTAATTGATGAAGAGAAACTTAAAAATGTATTGAAACCTGAAAATTTATTAAAGACAGGTTTTACTTTAAGTGATCTTATTTAAATGCTTAGGAGTTTATGGCTGTAAACTGATTGTTTTGAGAAGTTAGCGGTCAGCTTAAAAGACGACACATATATTGGGACAGACAACAATCATATTGATTATTTTATGCTGGACGACTTTATCGTTTGGACAGAGGTTTATGATCAAGGGCGACGACACATTACCATATCAAGAGACAATGGAAGTTCGTGATAATGGCGACACCGTTTATCTTGAAGCTTGCTGTACTTTTGAAAAGGTAAACGGACAAATATTTAATCAGTCAGACGACCACTGTTTACGACAAGGACTTTGGATAATCACTGACAGTTTAGGAAACTATTGGACAGGAACATATCACAACGGAAACAAAAAAGGAATTTGGAAATGTTTTGACAAAAATGAAAAACTACTCAAAGAGACAGAACAAGTTTCTTTCGGTAAGGACACATACAAGGTTAAAGACATTGATTACATGAGCGGACAGCCCGTAACTCTTATTGATAAGCCATTCCTTGCATTTTATATTAATAACCTTGTTGCTATCATAGTTATTTTCTTCGGGACTTTTTTAGGCAGAGTGTTCATCAACAGTAGAATTTACAACATAGAAAATGGGACTGAATATTCACCAATCTATTTTCATTTTGGACCCTTGGTTACTAAAAATTTCGGACACAGTTTACTTTGCACTTTTACGTTTTGGTTTTCTAACTACAAACCCGAGAACAGACGACTTGTAATTATCAGCAATACCTTGTCCGTGATAGCACTGACAATTTTCTTTGGAATAATAATCGGACTTTCAGTAACAGGAGAGATATGACACATTTGACCAACAGAAAAAAAGCCGAACCGCTAACAAACTCAATAACAAATGCTGGTTTGGTGTGTTCGTTGAAACATTTTGACACTTCACTAAATTTGTGTGGTTTACAAATTAGCAACAATTTAATCCCGCACTTGGAATTACATCAGCCGATCTTGGTTACAAATTGTTGATTAAAAAGAAATTAAAGAATGAAAAAAGGAAAGGAAATTCGTCCGCATATAGGAATATTTGGCAAACGAAACAGTGGGAAAAGTTCACTTATAAACGCCCTGGCAGGGCAGGAAGTAGCCATTGTGTCGGATGTGGCCGGAACTACAACTGATCCGGTTTCGAAAAACATGGAAATTGGCGGATTAGGCGCTGTTGTGCTTATTGATACAGCCGGCATTGATGACGAAGGAATGTTGGGCGAAAAACGCATTGCCCGCAGCCGCGAAATAATCAAAACCATTGACCTGGCCCTTCTTCTTATCACCGAGAATACTCTTGGCGACTTTGAATATGACCTGATTAACGAATTCAACAAACTGGATGTTCCTTATTTTGTGGTTCATAATAAATCGGATTTGCAGTCGCTTTCCAGTTCAACGATTTCCAGAATTGAAAAAGAATTTCAAACTATAATATTGGAATTCAGTACCCTGAACAAATCAAGTGTTGAGCCTTTGGTTGCGCAGATGCGGAGCTTCCTGCCCGAAACAGCATGGAAACCCGGTACACTGGTAGGCGATCTGATTTCCTATGGCGATACCGTTTTACTAATCACCCCAATTGATATCGAGGCTCCCGAAGGCAGGCTTATTCTGCCCCAGGTTCAGGTTATCCGTGATGTGCTCGATCACGATGGTGTAGTGGCAATTTGCAAAGAGCGCGAAGTTGATGCCTATTTCAAACGCATGGAGCCCAAACCTAAGCTGGTTATTACTGATAGCCAGGTTTTTCTGAAAGCGGATGCTTCCATTCCGAAGGAAATACCTCTCACCAGTTTCAGCATTGTGCTGGCCAGGCAAAAAGGCGATTTTCAACAGTATATAAAAGGTACACCCAAAATTGGTGAATTAAAAGATGGTGACCGAATACTGATATTGGAATCCTGCAGCCATCATGTTTCGTGCGACGATATTGGTCGGGTGAAAATTCCGCGTTGGCTCAGTAATTTTACAGGTAAAAAGCTTGAATATGAGGTGGTTGCAGGTCTGAATCAGATTCCCCGTGATATACACGAATATGCGCTGGTTGTGCAATGCGGAGGTTGTATGATCACCCGCCGCCAGTTGGTTAACAGGCTGAAACCAGCCATCGATGCAGGAATTCCGGTTACCAATTACGGAATGGCGATTGCTTATGTGCACGGGATTTACAACCGGGCAATTAAGCCTTTTATAAATATGGGTGAAGAGAAAGTGGATTATTTGTAAGAATACAGACTTAAGACTGATAGACTTTATTCTGTCAGGATTCAAACGCAAGGGTTTTTTGATTTTCTGCGATTACCCCCTTTTACTTATTTCCTTCAACGCATCTCTTTCAAGCACATCAATATCTTTTTCAATAAGTTTAATCAGCCCATCCTGTTCAAATCCTTTAAGAAGTTTTACAGTACTTTCTGTTGATAATCCTGCAAAATCGGCAATTTCTTTCCTCGAAAGAAAGCTGAAAATACTTTCGTTATTATACTTTATGGTATCAAGGTAAAGCAGCACATCAGCCAGCCTTCCATGCATTTGCTTGTACATCATGCTCCGTATAGTGTCGTATAGCGAACTGTCGTTTTCGTAATACCTGTTAATCAGTCCGTAAGCAAAACTGCCATTGCTTTTTATAAGTCCGGCAATAGCATCCTTTTCAATCAGGCAGGCTAAGGTATCTTTAATGGCAACAGCTGAATAATCGTAAGTATGTTTGCTGAAAGCTGCTGAAAGCCCGATAAATTCGCCACTCCTGATAATGCGAAGATTAAAATCGCGGTTTGTATCACCAACAATGTATTGCCTCACCAATCCTTCCACAACAAATAAAACACTCGAAGCAAACGCGCCTTGTTTGGTCAGGCTCTCGCCCTTTCGGAACTGAACCTGAATTTTACTGTCTTTAACCAGCTCGATTTCTTCTGGTAATAAATTGGCAAAACAGGGGGCACTGAGTCCGCCAAGCACGCAATCGTCAATAGCTGAGTATGTCTTCATTCTTTTGTGTTTTGTATTATAAAAATTGAAGTCTGTTTTGGCTTGAAGACGGAAGTCAGTAGTCGGAAGACCACATATTTCCGCAATTTTTTCAAACCGTTAATTTACTTTCCGACAATTACGGACCTTTAAATGAACTTAAATATAACTTCTTGTTAATAAGCTTTTTATCATGTCTTCGGGGTTCTGTCTTTAGACTTTCGACCTTTCTTGCTGCAAAAGTAAGAACTATCTCAATAATAAACTTGAGTAAACTCAACTGCATGCTTATTCTGATTGTGTAAAATTGTCATTTTCGCATGTTAAACAGGTGTAATTTTGCATCAAAATCAAAACGAAAATTATTATGAAACATACAGTAGATACATCGTGGCAGGGAAATATGAAATTTGATGCCGTTGTAAGCGGACATCATGTAATTATGGATGCTTTGCCAGCTGTTGGCGGAAATGACGAAGGTGCCCGCCCCAAAGAACTCATGCTTGCGTCGCTTGCAGGTTGTACCGGAATGGATGTGATTTCGATACTAAAGAAAATGCGCGTTGAACCTGAATATTTTAATATCAGGGTTGAAGCCGAAATGACGGAAGAGCATCCCAAACATTACATTGCAATGCATATCATTTATGAGTTCAAAGGTGAAAACCTTGAAATGGAAAAACTACAGAAAGCAGTTGACCTTTCGCAGGAACGATATTGCGGAGTATCAACGGCATACAGGAAAGCAATGGCCATCACTCATGAGATAGTAATCCTGTAAAGACGCAATGCTTGCGTCTCTTTTCAAAAAAACAAAAACCTAATCACCAACCCCTAACACCTTAACAAAATGCTTTACACAAATCTTAAACATATAGAAACCGCTGAAGCTCATCAGAAATTTATCAGCGAAAACGAAAACGTAATGATATGCTGTGGCCGTATGGGCCCAATGTGTATTCCAGTTTACGGAATAATGGAAGATATTGAAGATCAGTATACTAATGTAAAATTTGCCGATATGGAGTTCGACAGTCCTGAATCGCACGTAATCCGTAACGTACCCGAAGTTCGTGGCTTCATGGGCATTCCTTTCACTATGTATTACAAAAACGGAAAACTGGTGAAAGCCACTTCGAGTATTCAAACCAAAGCCCAGGTTACCAGCATTCTGGATACTGAATTTGCTAAATAAAGGAGGGTTTAGGATTTGGGAGTTGGGATTTAGGGAAGAAAATGAACATGTTTTTGCCCGAATTCTTAAGAAATAGAATCCTCTAAACCTGATTTCCGAATAATTTAAATCCGACACGCATCCCGGTTAACGGGTTTATTTGAAAATGAAGTTACAAAATGACACAAAATAACAATTACGACGCAATAGTGATAGGAGCAGGGCCTGCCGGACTTACGGCAGGCATCTACCTGTCGCGTGCCAGGATTAAAACACTGATTTTAAACGAAGGCACCGTTGGCGGACAGATGGTTTTAACGCACGAAATAGCCAATTATCCCGGCGTTGAAAGTATCAGTGGATACCAGCTTTCAGTGATTATGCGCAACCAGGCGAAAAAATTTGGCTGCGATATTAAAAGTAATGTCACACTTGAATCGCTGAATCTTGCTGGAGAAATAAAAGAAGTTATTCTTTCGGATGGTACAGTTTTTACAGCCGATACTGTAATTCTTACTCCTGGCGGACGTTCGCGTACTCTTGGTGTTCCGGGTGAGGATGAGTTGAAAGGTAAAGGGATTTCGTATTGCGCAACCTGCGACGGCGATTTTTTTACCAATAAAGAAATTATCGTCGTTGGTGGTGGAAATTCAGCACTCGAAGAAGCCGTTTCTCTTACCAAATACGCAAGTAAAGTTACCATCGTTCATCAGTTCGATCATTTCCAGGCATTTGAATTTGCCATTGAAGAAGCCCGTAACCATCCGAAAATCAGTTTTATGATGGAGTCGGCTATCACTGCTTTTCACGGGACTGAAAAACTGGAAGGCATTGAAATTACTGATCTGAAGAATGGCAAAAAGCAGAATCACCCAATCGATGGTGTTTTTATCTTTATCGGTTATGTCCCTAATACCGAATTTCTCGAAGGTAAAATTGAGATGAATAAATGGAAGGAAATAGTCGTTGATACCGATATGCAAACCAGTGTAAAAGGGGTATTTGCAGCAGGAGATTCCATTGTTAAAAAATACAGGCAGGTTACAACGGCAGTAGCCGATGGAACCATAGCTGCTCTTGCAGCTTCAAAATACATACACGAACTTCATCAGAATAAAAAACTTCAGCACGTATGAGTATGACAATCACAATCATAGTAAGTGGCTTGATTATAGTCACATTTATCGCTTACATGTATTATTCATTTAAGAAAATAAAAAATACCCCGGAGGTTGAAGCTCATGCAAACATAAAGGAGCTCAGTGATGCTAATTTTCAGGCACAGATAAAAGACGGAATTACGCTTGTCGATTTCTGGGCTGCATGGTGTATGCCTTGTAAAATGATGGCTCCGGTTTTGAATGAAACTGCTGAAGAATTAGGCAGCATTGCTAAAATCGGAAAGCTGGATGTGGATTCGAACCGCGAATCATCTGCCAAATATGGAGTACGTAGTATTCCAACCTTGATATTGTTTAAACATGGAAAAGAAATAAACCGCTTTGTTGGCGTTAAAACCAAAAGCTTCCTGTTAAATGAAATTAACAAGGTAAAATAATTTTACACTTTTAAAACAGTGAAATTTATTGGGTTTTTGAGATAATTCTGATTGACATCAATTCTTCCCCCAGATACAAATCGTTTGCTAAAAATATGCAATGAAAGAAACTTGTGAAAACGATACCAGGCCTAAAACGTTTAGAGAATTGATCCGATCGTCCTATTTCTGGAAACCGGCAGCCGGAGTAATATTAGGTGGAATAGGCGGATTTCTGTATTACTATTATATAGGCTGTGCCTCCGGTTCCTGCGGCATAACAAGTAACCCGGTTTCAAGTGTCCTTTTTGGCGGAGTTATGGGGTTATTTATTACAAACCGTCCTTGCAAAACATGTTAATTGTTTTAATATCTTTGAATGTTACATAGAATCATGGAAATAAAAGAAATAAATACGAGGTACAGCGAATTGGCTGAGTCCGACTGCTGTTTATCATGTGGTGGAGCAATCAATTATGCTGAACCAAAAACAGGCGAAGTTTGTGTTGACCTGGGAAGTGGTCGCGGAACGGATGTTTTGCGCATGGCCGAATCGGTTGGTGAAACAGGATTTGTATACGGTATCGATATTTCGGATGGAATGCTTGAAAAAGCCCGTCGTAATGCCGAAAAGTTTGAAGTTAAAAATGTAAGCTTTGTCCGCAGCGAGCTCGAAAAACTGGATCTTCCTGATAAAGTGGCTGACCTGGTGATTTCTAATTGCACACTCAATCATGCTGCTGATAAACAGGCAGTATGGAACGAAATTTTCCGTATCCTGAAAAAAGGAGGTCGGTTTGTGATCAGCGATATTTATGCAACAGCTCCTATTGCCGATGAATACCGCAACGATCCTGCGGCTGTAGCCGAATGCTGGGCTGGTTCCGTTACCCGTGCCGAATACATGCAGCACCTGGAAAAAGCGGGTTTTGCTTCAGTCGAAATTCTCGAAGAATCAGCTCCTTATGCAAAAGGAAATGCTGAAGTGTGCAGTTTTACCATAGCAGGTAAAAAAGCTGCAGGCTGCGGATGTTCGTGTGGGAATTAATAATACGATCTGCAAACACTAAAAAGATTAATAATTTACTAAAATACAAATCATGAAAAGTTTGATTAAAAAGAAAGTCGAAGTTCAAAAAGTGAACACTAAAAAAGTAGCACAGTGCTGCGCCAAAACGTCAAAAACAGTTGTTGGTTGTCACGATTAACAAATTTTATTTAACAGTTAGCTTGTGAAAAGTTCTCAGGCTGTTAGTCAGTAACCTGCATTCAGCAAAGCATTAATGATTTATTCCAAACACAATATTTTCTCACGGATCAAAGAGTCGGAAAACTACTTTATAGTTAACCTGCTCAGCGGAAGCGCGGATATTTTAACTCCCGCCGAAGGCAGAATGGTTCAGGATTTCCTGGATGGAAAAACCATTCCTGCTGATTTTCATGAGAGTCTAACAGTTCAGGGATACCTGGTTGATGCAAAAGAGGAAGAAAAACTGTATCGCAGTAAATACCTCGATTTTATCGATACCCGCGATGATGATGAAATCCAGTTGTTTTTTGTACCGAATTACAGTTGCAATTTTGCCTGTACCTATTGCTACCAGGACGAATATACAACTGCAAAACAAGGACTTACAAACGAAGTGGTTGATGCCTTTTTCAAATATGTTAATACAGAATTTGCAGGGCGTAAAAAGTACCTGACTGTGTTTGGAGGAGAGCCTTTACTCAATTCGCCAAAGCAAAAAGAGTCAGTTTCCCGCTTATTGCAACTTGCAAATGAATCAAAGTTGGAGGTTTGTTTTGTAACAAACGGCTATTCGTTGGTTGATTATGTTGATATTCTTAAAACTGCCAGTATCCGCGAAATTCAGGTTACACTCGATGGCAAAGGAAATTTGCACGATACACGCCGTTTCCTGAAAGGTGGAGGTGCGACTTTCGACAAAATTGTGGAAGGAATTGATGCCTGTTTGCAGAATGAATTGCCGGTTAACCTTCGTATGGTTGTAGATAAGGAAAATATTGCCGGTTTACCCGAAATGGCTCAGTTTGCCATTGATAAAGGGTGGACCAAAAATAGTTTTTTTAAAACACAACTTGGCCGTAATTACGAGTTGCATCACTGCCAGGCTACTTCTGAAAAACTGTTCAGCCGCATTTCGCTTTACGAAACTATTTATGAACAGGTTAAAGAGCATCCTTACATTCTCGAATTTTACAAACCCGCTTATTCCATTTCCAAATTCCTGGCCGAAAACGGTGAACTTCCTGATCCATTGTACGATGCTTGTCCAGCCTGCAAAACCGAATGGGCATTTGATTACACAGGGCACATTTTTTCGTGCACAGCCACGGTTGGTAAGGAGGATGAATCATTAGGAACTTTCTATCCCGAAGTGTCGCGCAAAGAAGAGCTCATCAGTGCATGGGAAAACCGCGATGTTACTTCCATCCCTGAATGCAGATCGTGCAGCATGCAGCTCGCTTGTGGCGGAGGTTGCGGCTCAGTGGCTAAAAACAGAACAGGAAGTGTATGTTCAACCGATTGCCGTCCTGTAAAGGAATTGCTTGAGCTTGGGTTTTCGGCCTATTTTGAGAGTAATTGACTTTTCTTATCACCAGCAATAATCTCTGTCACGCTGAGCGGATTCAAAGCGACATCAAAAATGACATTAAAATAAAATCTACTCCGTACTTTTTAGACTTTTAATACTAGTATAATCAAATAAAAATGAAAGAAATTACCTCATCCGAATTCGAAAACGAAGTACTGGCCGGTGGCAAAGTTGTACTCGATTTTTATTCAACCGAATGCCCGCCATGTGAAGCTGTAGCCCCGAAATTTGAAGGTTTGGCAAAGCTTTATGGCAACGATATTAAATTCGTAAAAATGTTTCGCCAGCAGAATAAACCCCTGGCGGAGCAATTAGGTGTTAAATCTTCGCCAACGCTTCTGTTTTTTGATAATGGAGTTCAGGTTGGGAACACCCTTTCAGGCGGAATCAAACGCAGCGATATCATTCACCAACTCGATGGTATGCTGCCAGCCGAAAGGGTTAAGGAAATCAATTCGCAAATCAAATCATCAGTCTCTGAATTTGATGTGCTTATTCTGGGCGCAGGTCCTGGTGGACTTACTGCCGGATTATACCTTTGCCAGTCGAAAATAAATACTGTACTCATCGATATAGCCCTGCCTGGCGGACATATTTCTACTACCCACGAAATTTCCAATTATCCCGGTTTTATTGACCCACAGCCGGGTTATATGCTTTCGCATAACATGTCGGAGCAAACTAAACTTTGCGGCACCGTTTATAAAGTGGCGGTTGATGTAACCAAAATTGATCTTGAAAATAAAGAAGTCGTAATTGACGAATTTGAAACCATCAAAGCTAAAAAAATCATTATTGCAACCGGAACTTCACCTAATCTTATGGGGATTCCAGGTGAGCGCGAAATGAAAGGGAAAGGAATTTCCTATTGCGCAACCTGCGATGCCAAATATTATGGCGATAAAGAAGTTGTGGTTATAGGAGGAGGGAACTCCGCTGTGGAAGAAGCCGATTTTATCAGCAAATTCGCCAGCAAAATTACTGTTGTTCATCAGTTTGATGCTTTTACCGCCAACAAGCAGGCTCAGGAAAAATTGTTTGCAAATCCAAAGATAAACACACTTTTCGAACATGAGCCCCGTTCGTTTTCCCGCCAGGGAGAAAAATTAGTCACTGAAGTTGAAAACCTGAAAACCAAAGAGGTAACAAAACTGGTCAGCGACGGAGTTTTTATTTTTATCGGCATGAAACCGAATATCGAAATGTTCAGGGATAAGCTAACCTTGGATAACTGGGGATACATAAAAACCGACGAAGATATGCGTACCAGCATACCCGGAATTTATGCCGTTGGCGATGTTATCAGCAAAAAATACCGACAAATAACCACGGCAGTTGCCGATGGAACTATTGCAGCTATTGCAATTGCAAAAGAATTGAATTAACCGGAAAACCTTTTATACCATGAACGCTAAACAATTAATTATTGAACATGTAAGTCCTTTTAATGTGGCAACCACTGTTGAAAAACTTATTGAAGCAGCTGCCCAAAAAGACTGGCAAAATCCTGCTGTTCACAATCTTCAGCAATCGCTTGCAAAATCAGGCAAGGAAGTTAAACCCGTTCAGGTTATCGAGATTTGTAAAGCCGATTATTCGGGAAAAATGCTCGAGAAAAATCATGAAAGGATCAGTTCAATCCTGATGCCATGCCGCATTTCGGTTTACGAAAAAGAAGATGGTAAAACTTATGTAACACTACTGAATATGGGAGCTATGTCAACAGGTTTACCTGCAGATACAGCTGCTGCTATTCATGGTGCTTCCGACGAAACTTTCGAAATCGTTAAATCCGTTATCGGGCCTTTCTAAGTTTTTTTTAGAAAAACACGTTTCGTTGCTACTGATTTCATTGGTTCACTGAACTATCACACTTGCTTTACTTTCGCAGGAACAGGTAATTGCTGTTGCATACTATATAGTGCTACGGGAAATTGCTCAGCCTTCGGCTTGCCTGACCTGTACTGACTTGCAACCCAAATTACGCTTTTGGAACAGAACATCACTAATAAAATAATTATTCAGATTGGTATGAAAAAAGTATTAATTCTTGGTGGCGGATTTGCCGGAGTACAAACAGCAATTGACCTGCAGAAAAAAGGAACTTTTGATGTTACCCTTGTTTCGGACCGCGACTATTTGTTTCTGTACCCGGTTTCTATCTGGATTCCTGTTCACATCAAGGAATTCGATGAAGTGAAGGTGCCTTTGGCAAAGATTCAGAAAAAATATCCTTTCAGGCTTATTATTGATAAAGTTAATGAGATTCATGCAGCTGAAAATAAGGTTGTTTGCCAGAACCAGGTTTTATCGTATGATTACCTGGTACTTGCTTTTGGCGCTGAAAAGATGCAGCATAAAGGGATAAATCACACTTTATCCATTTGTGGTAAACCGGAAATGGCCATTGAAATCAGGAATAAAATTGATAACCTTGTGCAGAAAGGCAGTGGTAAAATTGCAATAGGTTTCGGCGGAAATCCAAAAGACAAATCGGCAGTTCGTGGCGGACCGGCTTTCGAGCTGATTTTTAATATCCATAATTACCTGAAAAGCAAAAAGCTAAAAAATAATTTTGAGCTTACTTTTTTTGCACCAATGGATGAACCCGGAGCTAAAATGGGGAAAGGCGCTTTGGCAATGATGGATAAAATGTTCAGCAAGTACAATATTGGTAAACGTTTTGGAAAAAAAATCAAAGAGTTTGTGAGCGATGGAGTTATTTTTGAAGATGACTCAAAGCTGGATTCCGATTTTACCATGTTTATTGCTGCCGGAACAGGACCTGCCATGCTTCAGAATTCCGATTTGCCTTTATCTGAAGCCGGATTTGTAAAAATCGATAATTCCGGACAAGTTCATGGAACTGGAAATGTATTTGCCGTTGGCGATATAGCCGCACTCGAAGGCCCTGAATGGACTGCAAAACAAGGTCATATTGCCGAACTTATGGGGCGAAATGCAGCATACAATATTATGGAAATAGAAAAGGGCAGCTCCAAACGAAAGGGATACCAGGAACATCTTAATATTTTGTGTGTGATGGATACCGGCAACGGAGCAGCATTTATTTTTCGCAACAGCACGAAAGCATTTATGATTCCGATGCCTGTTGTAGGCCACTGGATGAAAAAAGGCTGGGGAATGTATGCCCGTATGACAAAATTGGGACAGTTACCACGATTACCGGGAATGTAGTTTTAAGTGAAAAGTGAAAAGTGAAAAGTGAAAAGTGAAAAGTGAAGAGTGAAAAGTGAAGAGTGAAGAGTGAAGAGTGAAGAGTGAAAAGTGAATAGTGAATAATGAATAGTGAATAGGGAATAGTGAATAGGGAAGGTTTTGCTATTTCATTAGAAAGCAGCTGAAACGTTACTGTTTCTGTCAAAATTCCAAATTTTATCAATTAGTTTAAATGCGAAAAATACTGATACTTCTTGTCGATAAAAGAATACTCATCCTATCGTTGATGGCAGCGACACTTTATTATGCCATTACAACCTATCATATTTCGCTATGGTATGTGTTGTTGGTGGGTGCTATAACGGGAGTAGTTTTCGGAAAAGTTTTCTGCCGCTGGGTTTGTCCTCTTGGACTGATAATGGAATTTTTGATGGGAATGAGCCCGGATGGAAAAATAAGGGGAATGTATCAGTACCACAAAATCGGGTGTCCTATTGCCTGGATTTCGGGATGGCTGAATAAGTATTCGCTGTTCCGTATAAAAATAAATACTGACAGCTGCAAAAACTGCGGCATTTGTGATAAGGAATGCTATATCGTGTCTATGGAACCGGCAAAATACAGTCTTTACAAACCGAAACTCACCCGACCCGGCGATAGTTTCACCTGTTCAAAATGCCTTAAATGTGTGGCGACCTGCCCTAATGGAAGTTTAACGTATAAAGTTTAATAAAATGAAAGGAAATTTCGAGGCACTTATCAGCGATTCACGGCCAGTTATTGTCGATTTTCATGCCTTGTGGTGCGGACCTTGCAAGGTTCAGTCGCCTATATTAAAGGAAATTGCATCAGAACTTGGTGATAAAGTGAGAGTGATAAAAATTGATGTGGACCAGAATAACGCACTTTCCGCTCAATACCAGATTCAAAGTGTTCCAACGTTGATAGTATTTAAAAATGGCAAACCGGTGTGGCGGCAGTCGGGAGTTGTAACAAAATCGGTATTAATAGGTGTTTTGCGGGAGCATATGTAAATTGAATTCAAATCAAATGTTATTCCGGGATTTTAACATTAAGGAGTAAGGCTCTACTTTTAGTTATAATAGGTATCAATGTCATTATATTTCTACTTTTGTTGTCCGTTAACAGAGCACTCATGAGCGAACGCATCACCCACGAAGGAATAATTGATCATATAGAAAGCGATACGGTTTTTGTGCGTATCCTCAGTAAATCAGCATGTGCCGAGTGCCATTCAAAAAGCATGTGCAGCGTTTCCGAAATGAATGAGAAACTGATAGAAGTTAAGCAAAAAGGATTCGGTTTTACAACTGGTGAAACTGTTAACGTAATTCTCAACCGTTCACTGGGCAATAAAGCTGTGCTATTAGGCTATTTTATTCCTTTTATACTATTGATCACAACACTGCTTGTTTCCAGCTTGTATTTTGGCGAGCTTTGGTCAGGACTAATGGCTGTTGCCGTTTTAATTCCTTATTATCTGCTGCTTTTCGTTTTTAAGGATAAACTGAGTAAAACATTTCACTTTCGTATTGAGCGTTACTGACATCACACCCACATTTTATCCGCACTTTTCAGCCATTTCAAACTGTTGCAATTTATATTCATTCTACAAATAGCCTTCAAACCGCTATGGATAAAGAAGTATGATATATTTTGAATATAAAATGAGTAACTATAAACTTGTATACTGTTGAAAAACAACACAATACAACAATATCAAATTTGGTGTTTTCTTCTTGTAAATGTTTTATTGTTTTTACATTTGCCACAAGCAAACAAAGCAGTCTTTTTTAGGATTTTTAATAGATTCAGTAAAAAGATATATTGCTTATCGTGCTGTTAATTAACTGATTAAATAGTCGATCTGTGAACCAGTTTATCCTTTTTGCTATTCTTGCATTGGCCGGTATCGGAGTTCTTGCAGCCGTAATTCTTTATTTTGTTGCCCAAAAATTCAGGGTAATTGAGGATCCACGCATTGATATTGTGAGTGATCTCCTTCCCGGAGCCAACTGCGGAGGTTGCGGTTATGCCGGTTGCCGTAATTTTGCCGAAAAAATTGTGAAGTCCGAAAACCTCGAAGGTTTGAACTGTCCTGTTGGCGGAAACGCTTTAATGAAAAACGTTGCCGAAGCAATGGGCCTCACCGTTGCCGAAACCGATCCCATGGTTGCCGTTTTGCGTTGCAACGGTTCATTTGCTCATGCTCCTTCAAAAGTAATTTACGACGGGGCATCGAGTTGCATGTTTGCACACAATCTTTTCAGAGGCGGAAGCGGCTGCCCCAATGGTTGCCTGGGGCTGGGCGATTGCGTGGTTTCCTGCCAGTTCGATGCCATGTACTTGGATGAAACCACCGGATTGCCTGTAATTATCGAAGAAAAATGTGTGGCTTGCGGTGCTTGTGTAAAAGCTTGTCCACGGGTTATTATCGAAATGCGCAAAGTTGGCCCTAAGGGCAAACGCATTTTTATTGAGTGCGTCAATAAAGAAAAGGGAGCTATAGCTCGTAAAAACTGCGAAGTCGCTTGTATCGGATGTGGCAAATGTGTGAAAATCTGTCCGCACGATGCCATTGTAATGGAAAACAACCTGGCTTATATCGATTTCGAAAAGTGCAAACTCTGTCGCAAATGTGTAGAAGAATGTCCTACAAACGCAATTGTTGAACTTAACTTTCCGAAGCGCAAGCCCAAAGCCGATGCCGAAAAAACGGAAAGTATTCCGGCCTGATTTTAATCTAGCTGGTTAAATGGCGAAGCCGTTGAGGATAGTTCAAGGTTTAAAAGTTCAAGGTTTAAAAGTTCAAGGTTCAATTGTTCAAGGTTCAAAGTTCAAGAGTTAAAAGTTCAAAGTTCAAGGTTCAAAAGTTCAAAAGTTCAAGGTTGCATTAAAGATCTTCCATTTTACATCCCACATCAAACATCACATAAAACATCTCACATAACATTTCAATAACCGGCATACCTATGATGCTGAAAACATTTATAAAAGGCGGCGTTCACCCTGAGGAAAATAAACTTTCGTCAGGAAGCCCTGTGCAAATAGCTCCACTTCCGTCCGAAGCTCTTATTTCACTCGGACAGAGCCTTGGCGCACCTGCGAAAGTGATTGTAAACAAAGGAGATACGGTTAAAACCGGGCAGCTTATTGCCCGTGGCGAAGCGTTTATTTCGGCCAATGTTCACTCCTCGGTTTCAGGCAAAGTAGTTAAAATTGATGATATCGACGATCAGAGCGGATACCGTCGTCCGGCAGTAATTATTGCAACCGAAGGCGACGAATGGATTTCTTCCATCGACCGTAGCGCTGATTTAAAAAGAGAATGTCATCTTTCATCCGCCGAAATAATTGAGAAAATTCACGATATGGGTATTGTTGGACTTGGCGGTGCAACTTTCCCTACCAAAGTAAAAATGATGGTTCCGCAAGGGAAAAAGGCCGAAATCCTTATCCTTAATGGCGTTGAATGCGAACCTTATCTTACGGCCGACCACCGCCTTATGCTCGAAAAAGGGGAAGAAATGCTTATCGGCGCCACCATCCTGATGAAAGCTTTAGGTGTTAAACGGGCAGCTATTGGGATAGAGAATAACAAACCTGATGCTATCGCTCATATTTCAAACCTGGTTAAGTCATTCCCCGGAATTGAGGTTGTTGCATTGAAAGTAAAATATCCGCAAGGGGCAGAAAAACAGCTTATTAAAGCTGTTACCGGTCGTGAGGTGCCATCCCTGAAACTCCCTATTGAAGTAGGGTGCGTTGTAAATAATGTAGGAACCGCTTTTGCTGTTTACGAAGCAGTTCAAAAGGATAAACCGTTGTTCGAAAGAGTTGTAACCGTTACCGGGAAAAATTTCGCCAAACCGGCAAATTTCATGGTACGTATCGGTACTCCAATTAGTGAACTTATTGAATACGCTGGCGGACTGCCCGATTCAACCGGAAAAGTAGTAAGCGGGGGACCGATGATGGGTAAAGCGCTAAACTCATTAACTGCACCGGTATTAAAGGGAACATCAGGGATTTTACTTTTTGATGAGGCTGAAGCCAAACGCACACCGGTTCACAATTGCATACGTTGCGCACGCTGTGTTACGGCTTGCCCGATGGGACTTGAACCTTATCTCCTCGAAAAACAGGTTAACAACCAGGTGTGGGAAGATGCTGAGGTCAATCGCATTATGGATTGTATGGAATGCGGAAGTTGTCATTTCATCTGTCCATCATCTCGCCCGTTGCTCGACTACCTGCGCTTAGGCAAAAATAAAGTTGGTCAATTAATCAGAACCAGAGTAAATAATTAAGATATGCAGCTTTTTACTGTTTCGGGTTCGCCGCATGTGCATAACAATCAGTCTGTTCACAAAATTATGTGGGGAGTTGTTATCGCACTGGTGCCGGCCTTTTTGGTTTCCCTATGGTATTTCGGACTTGGTGCGCTTGTTACTACTGCCATTGCTGTTTTTACATGTGTAGTCGTCGAATTTGCCATTGCCAAATACATGCTAAAGGAGCAACCATCCATTAGCGATGGTTCTGCCGTAATAACTGGGATTCTGCTGGCATTTAATGTGCCATCCTCCATTCCCTGGTGGCAACTCGTAATCGGGAGCATTGTAGCCATTGGCGTAGCAAAAATGTCGTTTGGCGGGTTAGGCCGCAATCCTTTTAATCCCGCATTGGTCGGACGTGTCTTTATGCTTATTTCATTTCCGGTGGATATGACCTTGTGGCCATTGCCCCTCCAAAACCGTTTAGTTTATACCGATGCAATTACAGGGCCAACCTCACTTGGCATTGTTAAAGAAGGTGTAAAGAACGGAGAATCAATTGCAAAGCTTGCTTCCGAAATTCCTGATTACGCAAATATGCTACTTGGAAACATGGGCGGCTCTTTGGGCGAAGTTTCCGCTGCTGCTCTTATTCTTGGCGGTTTGTACATGATTTTCATGAAAATTATAACCTGGCACATACCGTTCTCGTACATTTTTACAGTATTTGCATTTACAGGAGCGCTATGGCTTATTAATCCCGAAATGTATATCGATCCTGTTTTTCATTTGATTGCCGGTGGTTTAATGTTGGGCGCAATTTTTATGGCTACCGATATGGCAACATCGCCAATGACCTGGAAAGGGATGCTGGTGTATGGTTTCGGATGCGGAGTGCTTACAGTTCTAATCAGGGTTTGGGGTGCTTATCCTGAGGGTGTTTCCTTTGCTATCCTCATTATGAACGCGGCTACTCCGCTCATTAATAAAGGATTCAAGCCTTCACGTTTTGGAGAAGTGGCAAAGGCATAGCAAACAGGATATTAACGAATAGTTCAACGTATAAAATAATTTACAATGGCTAAAAAACTTGAATCGACTCTCGTAAATATGATCCTTTCGCTGCTGCTGATTTCTGCAGTAATGGCGGCTGCACTGGGATTTGTTTATGGTGTTACCAAAGGACCAATTGATGAGGCCAACAAGAAAAAAGAAATCCAGGCAGTACGTGAAGTGTTGCCGGTTTTTGATAATGACCCTACCAAAGATGCAAAGATTATTGACGGGCTTACATTTTATTTCGGCACAAAAGAGGGCAAGCCGGTAGGATGTGCCGTGAAAACATTTACTGACAAAGGATTCAGTGGCCGCTTCGATCTGATGGTTGGATTTAAACCTGATGGGACTGTTAACCAGATTGTTGTGCTTGATCAGAAAGAAACGCCTGGCCTTGGTACTAAAATGAAAGAACCGAAGTTCAAAGATCCGTTTATCGGATTAAATATTTCCACTCTGCCTGATCAACAGCTTAAAGTTAAAAAGGATGGAGGAACTATTGACGCCATAACGGCAGCCACCATTACTTCAAGGGCATTTTGCGATGGAGTTCAGAAAGCGTATAATCTGTATATGGAAAATTTCAGCACAGCTGTTGCTGATACTGCTGCAATTGCGAAAGGAGATATAAAATGAGTAATCTGAAATATTTTACAAATGGATTTTTGAAGGAAAATCCAACTTTTGTGCTTGTATTGGGTACTTGCCCTACATTGGCTGTTACTACTGCTGCCATGAATGGGATAGGAATGGGGGCAGCTACTACTTTCGTTCTGGTTTTTTCGAACCTTCTGATTGCAGCTCTTAAAAATTATATTCCTGATAAAGTGCGTATAGCAGCATTCATTCTGGTTATTGCAACATTCGTTACAATTGTTGATTTGGTGATGAAAGCTTTTACCCCGGACCTTTATAAAACACTTGGTATTTTCATTCCACTCATTGTTGTAAATTGCATAATATTGGGACGTGCCGAAGCTTTTGCACAACGGAATGCAGTTATACCTGCAATTCTTGATGGTTTGGGAATGGGAATCGGATTTACGCTTGCAATTACACTTATGGGTAGTATCCGTGAAATACTCGGGAATGGTAGTATTTTCGATATTCGTTTGGTTTCGCAGGATACACGGACTATTCTTATGTTTATTCTTCCTCCTGGTGCTTTTCTTACTTATGGTTACCTGATTGCTATAATGAATAGTTTTAAGAAGAAATATGATTTGTAAAAGGTATTCTTCAGAATCAGCAATTGCGGATGAATAGCTTAAAAATTTACAGTTAACGAATTTAAATTAAATACATTGCCAACATGGACCTAATAAAAATTATTATTCTGGCATTGCTTGTCAATAATGTTGTTTTGGCACAATTTCTGGGTATATGCCCGTTTCTTGGCGTTTCGAATAAAACTTCCACTTCGCTGGGGATGGGTGCCGCAGTTGTGTTTGTTATGGCTCTTGCTAACCTGGTTACATACCTGATTCAGAATTATATACTGGTGCCACTGAATATTGAATTCATGCAAACTATCACCTTCATTTTTATTATTGCATTCCTTGTTCAGGTTGTAGAAATCATACTTAAAAAGGCCGCTCCGACATTGTACCAGGCTTTAGGCATTTATTTACCGCTGATTACTACTAATTGCGCTGTTTTAGGTATAGCAATTCTGGCTGTTCAGAAAAATTACAGCCTTGTTTCAAGTGTTGTTTATGCTTCCGCGATAGCGGTTGGATTTACATTGGCTCTTATCCTGATGGCAGGCATCCGCGAGCAGCTCGAACTCAACGGCTATCCGAAAGGAATGAAAGGTTTCCCTCTTACTTTAATTACGGCAGGATTGCTTTCGCTTGCATTTATGGGTTTTTCGGGATTGGTGAAATGAGAATGAGTAATCCTGACCTTGATAGTTTGACGAACTATTTTCCTTTTTCCATTTTCTATTCTTAACATTTCACATTCAGCCATTCGTTAAATAAGCTATTTTTGCAGAAATTTAATGCATAACCGTTTATTATGGCTCTTGAATCCATCATTTCCCTCGAAGGCATTTCTGTTTATCAGCGCGATAACCTCATTCTATCCGATGTTTCGCTAAGCATTCATAAAAGCGAGTTTGTTTACCTTGTCGGGAAAACCGGTACCGGTAAAAGTAGCCTGATGAAAACGCTTTACGCTGATTTGCCTTTGCGTGAAGGGAAAGCGGAAGTTGCCGGTTTCAGTATCCCTGATATTAAACGTAAAGATATTCCTTACCTGAGACGTAAAATCGGGATTGTTTTTCAGGATTTTCAGTTGCTTAACGACCGCAGTGTTAACGACAACCTCATTTTTGTGATGAAAGCTACCGGCTGGAAAGATGCCGATGCCATGCGCCACCGCATGAACGAAGTGCTCGATAAAGTTGGGCTTATAACCAAAGGATTTAAAATGCCGCACCAGCTTTCGGGTGGTGAGCAACAGCGTGTTTCCATTGCCCGTGCACTTTTAAATGATCCTGAATTACTGCTCGCCGATGAACCAACCGGAAACCTCGACCCGGAAACTTCTGACGGAATTATGCAATTACTTTTCGATATCCGCAAAACCGGCAGGGCAATTTTTATGGCAACACACAATTATGCCTTGCTCCGCAAATATCCTTCTCGAATTATAAAATGTGAAAAAGGAAAATTGATTGAAGTGGGAGCCGGATTAATTGGGATAGGAGAGGAGTAGGTGGGATTTACGATTTACGATTTTTGATTTATGATTTCTTTCCAGAAACCAGAAACCAGAAACAAAACTTACCCCCAGACTTCTTTTATAAGTTTCCCGGCATTTGCTTCATCCGAGAAATGTTTCTGTAACAGCTCAGAGCGAGCAAGTAGTTGACTGTGATCAAATTCGATGTTGAAAAGTTCGATTACTTTCTTCTTCATTTCAACCTGATCAGCAGCAATTTCGCATAAACTTTCCAGACCTGTGCCGGCAAGCATTTCGCGGTTTACAAGCATCCAGCGGCCATTGTAAAGCGTGTTGAGTAGTTTAAGCTTCAAACCCGTAGCCTGAAACGTTACCAATATATTGATCTGTGCATTCTTAATCAATGCTTCCATTTCGGCTTGTGGCGGATTTGGAATTAATTCAATGTTTTTAAATCCGGCAACCAGGTTTTTTAAAGATTCTGAAGGATTTAGTCCGGCAATTTTCAGGGGAACCTGTATGTCGTTAAATACTTCTTTCACAAGGTATTCAGCCGCCAGGGCATTTTCGCCTACCGATAAATTCCCGTGGTAAAGCACATAGTCACCATTCCCGGGCTGACTATTCACTTCGCTGTTTCCATGAAAACTTGGCAGATAAACTACTTCTTTTTGAGAGAATTGCTTTGCCAGGTATTCGCGGTCGGTTTGAGAAACGACCAGCATTTTTGTCGCAAATTGTAGTTGGTTCTGGTATTTCCTCAGTTTCATGCTTTCGAGCAGAAAAAAAGCTTTTCGTCCCGGGTTTTTCTCCGATTTAAAGAGGTTGAAATAATAATCGTGCTCAATATTGCTTTCGCGATAAATAAGCGTTCGGCCCTGTAACGATTTGTGATTGAGGTAATAGCAACTATGAAGTCCTTCGAATAGTATAGGATGTTTATCTGAAACCAGTTTTTTAAGCAATTCATCCGATTGCCGGCTTTCGACTATATAAGGTTTCAGTGAAAACTGTGAAGCAATGCCAGTTTTTCTGGGATAATAAATTACTGATTCGCAATACAAATTAAGTTCCTCAGCTTCCGGACGGTCGTATTGGTAGCAATGCAGGTGAATTTTTATCCCGGCTTTATGTAACGCTTTTAATTTATAAAATACGTCGATTACACCTCCATAATTTGCAGGAAACGGTATGCTGAACGAAACTATATGCATATGATTTTCAGGCATAGGGTGTAAATATTTCGATCAGAGTTTTCTTTTCATTTTCCCAGTTCAACTCAGTGGCAGCTTTTTGTGTATTGGCTTTATACATTGCCAGTTTGCTTTCATCGCCAAGCATATTTTTAATTTTATCAGCAATATGCTCAGGATCATGATTTTCGATAAACTCACCGATTTCGTAGGTCTCTATAATGTTTTTAAGTTCGACCAAGGGCGTAGCCAGAACGGGAACTCCGGCATATATATAATCGAACAGTTTATTTGGCAAACTGAACCTGTAATTAATATTCGTGTCTTTGTCAATGGTAAGGCCAATATCAGCATTGGCAGTGTATCCGGCAAGGTTTTCGGGAGTTTGCCGGGGTACAAACATAACTTTATTCTGGAGCGAAAGATCAGTCACCATTTTCTTCAGCAAAGGAAGCACATCGCCGCCGCCAACAATAAGTAGCAAAACATTATCGAGATATTGCATGGCTTCAACCGCTTCCTCGGCACCACGCTGCACATTAATTCCCGAGCCTTGAAGGAGAACGATTTTTTTATCCTCAGGCAATCCAAGGGTTTCACGCGAAGGGATTTCAGAATTGGTAAACCGGTTAGGAATATTTCGTACAATTTTGAAAGGAACATGATATTCCTCTTCAAACAACTTTGCTATGCTTGCATTTACAGTAATACAGTTCTTAAGTTTTGGTACAATTGCTTTTTCAATCCATTTCCATATGCGCTGCACTTTTGGCCTGTCAACAAGTTCAGGTGTGGCAGTAAAGTATTCGTGGCTATCATAAACAATAGGAAGTTGTTTAATCTTGTGAACCAGGTAATTAGGCAAAAGTGTGTCGAGATCGTTGCTCACGAGCAAATCAGCCGGTCTCGAAAGAAGCAGAAAGAAAAGCCGGATATTGTATTCGGCATAAAAAAGCGGTCCTTTTTCCCACAACAGCCTCATGCGTATGGTTTCGTATGCGCGCTCAGGCATGACCGGACTGTCGTATTTCCTTCGGCCAACCATTATAACCTCAAACCCAAGTTTTACAAGTACATCGGCAGTACGGGCAATTCGCTGGTCGGTAACCAGGTCGTTAATAACTGAAATTATAACTCTTTTCTTTTTCATTGTGTTATTTGCAGTGCGAAAGTAAAGTTTTCGGACGAATTTTTAATAAACATGCCTTTTATTGGAATGGTTAATTTAATTTTGCAAAAAATCGATGTAGCAGACCTGTTTGAGGATAAACCGGGTTGAAATTTCAATTGGATATTTTATAGCTTTGATTTTCAAAAAGATAAAGACAGTTTATGCCGCAATATTCAGATGTCCGTGAGGATGTATCGTTACGCAAATTCAATACCTTTCATATTAATGTAAGTGCCCGGTATTTTGCCGAAATCAACCGATTTGAGCAACTTCAGGAATTAATCGCCTCAGGTGCGCTTACCGAAAATCAGGTACTGATCCTTGGTGGCGGAAGCAATCTGCTTTTTACGGGAAATGTAAAAGGAATTGTTGTACATATTGGGAATAAAGGGATTGAAGTTATCGAGCGCAACGAAGATTGCATTCTTGTTAAAGTTGAAGCCGGCGAAAACTGGCACGATTTTGTAACTTTTTGTGTTGAGAATGGTTTTGGCGGCCTCGAAAACCTTTCGCTAATTCCCGGAAATGTCGGCAGTTGCCCAATTCAGAATATCGGTGCTTATGGTGTTGAGGTAAAAGACTGTTTTCACTCACTCGAAGCCGTTGATATTAAAACAGGTGAACTGAGAGTTTATAACCGTGAGGAGTGTAAATTTGGTTACCGCGACAGTATTTTTAAAAACGAGCTTAAAGGGAAAGTTGTTATCTGGACAGTTACTTTCAGGCTGAGTCTCAATCCTGTTATTCATATCGAATATGGAGCTATCAAGCAGGAATTAAATGCGTCAGGCATCGAAAATCCTTCAATAGCTGATGTGAGCAAAGCAGTTTGTGCAATCAGGCAAAGTAAACTTCCTGATCCTGAAGTGCTTGGTAATGCAGGTAGCTTTTTTAAAAATCCGACAGTTGATTTGTCATTTGCCGAAAAACTGAAAGAATCATTTCCTAATCTGGTTTCCTATCCGCAAGGCGAAAATAAGGTTAAACTTGCAGCTGGCTGGCTTATAGAGCAATGTGGCTGGAAAGGTTTCCGCGACGGTTATGCCGGTGTGCACGAAAACCAGGCTCTTGTACTTGTAAATTACGGAAACGCCACAGGCGCCGATTTGCTAACGCTGGCGCATAAAATTCAGAATTCAGTGTATTTGCGTTTTGGCGTAAAACTGGAAATGGAAGTGAATGTGATTTGAGATTTGGATTTCACGAATTACGATCAACGAGTGTGAATGCACTCAAATTGCATGCTTGATTGTTTACGGAAAAGTTTTTTCTACACAATACCACAAGCTTTCCGCCGTTCGTTCCCACGAAAATTGCTCACGCTGTTTTCTTCCTTCAGCAATCAGTTTTTCCCTGAATACTGCATCTGATGCCACTTTTTGCATTGCATCAGCAATAGAAGTAATCGAAAACGGATCGATTAACACGGCTGCATTTCCGGCTACTTCGGGCATGGATGTTACGTTGGAAGTAATAACCGGCGTATCGCAATGAAATGCTTCCAGGATCGGAATCCCAAACCCTTCGAAATAGGAAACATAAGTCAGCGCCAGGGCCGAAGCCATTAGCGCAGCAAGTTCATTATCTGTTACGCGGCCTGTAAAAATAACATCATCAAGGTGTTCCATTCCTTCGTAGGCGAGGCGGATTTCGTCAGTCCACCACATCCGGGCTCCGGCCAAAACGAGTTTAATTCCTTTAGTATCAGTTTTCTTAAACTGATCGAAAGCTTTAAAAAGGTTCACCAGGTTTTTGCGTGGATGCAGGGTTCCGATAAAGAAAAAGTATTCGTTTCCGCGCGAAAATTTCTGTTTGGTAGCTTCTTTATCAGTGAACTGCAGCGGTTTAAAAATACTTCCGGCTCCATTATATACAACATCAATACTGTCAGGATCAATATGATATGTATTGGCTATATCCGTTTTCGAATATTCCGAAACGGTTGCTATCCGCGAAGCCTTCCGGGCAAACCGGGGAAACATGTTCGAATAATACTTCCTCACCAGGAACGGAATATCCTCGGGGAAATGCTCAAAATTGAGATCGTGAATCACGCCGACGGATTTAACTTTGGTTGTTAAGGACAAAAATCCATCGGGCGACAGAAATACATCGGGTTTACTCTGAATAAAATGAAATGGCAGGGATGCTTCGAACCAGGCCAGAAATAAAAATGGATGCCTTGCAGGCGGCTGCAATACAACCGGTTTTATATTCCGGTTATATAAAAACTGTTCGTCCGGTTTCCTGTCGAAGTAAAAGATAAACTCGTGTTCAGGATGGTTTGTGGTGATAATTCGTAGGGTTTCATCAGCGAAACGACCGATGCCATCGAGCCTTCCGGGAATTAGTAATCGTGTATTTACAGCTATTTTCAATCGGGTAATTTTAAAGTCCGGCTTTTATCTCAAAGTAATTACGCAAACCTAAGAAATTAATTGCAACTCTCCGGTATTTTCCTTCCTGCTCTTTGATTTTTGTGCTCATGTAGGTTCAACTTTCTTGTAATAATTTAAATAGTCGTACTTTTGACCGCAAATAGAGTTTGTGAATGAAAACACTGGTAAAATTTGTACTACAGAAGATTCTTGGGTTTAAAAATTATCTCTTTATATTTTCTCTTTACGTTGTTGCAACACTGAAACATAACCGCAAAGAAGGTGATTTTCTTCATTTTGTTGGTTTGTTGCCTGATAATTCGACGGTTTTGGATATTGGCGCAAACATTGGCGTAATGTCAGTACACCTGGCCCGTAAACTTCCCGCTTCCGAAATATTTTCTTTCGAACCTGTCCCCGATAATCTTTATACACTTCGCAGGCTGATCCGGTATTTTAAACTTCCAAATGTTAAGATTTTCGATTTCGCACTTGGGAACTACAATGGAACTGCCGAAATTATTCTTCCTGAACGTAATCACGTAAAATTTCATGGTCTGAGCCATATTAAGGATGTTGAAGGTTCCGAAGGCGATCAGGGTTTCAGGTATGTTGTCCCGATTCATAAACTTGATACTGTTGCTGATATGCAGGTATTGACTAAACCACTCAGCGGAATAAAGATTGATGTTGAAAATTATGAGTATAATGTTTTAGAAGGTGCCAGGGAACTGATTATCAAATATAAGCCAGTTGTTTATGCCGAGTTGTGGGAAAATCATAACCGAACAAAATGTTTGCAGTTGATGGAAGAAATAGGGTACCAAACTTTTATTCTTCAAAAAGGTAATTTGGTTATATTTGACCGCGATAAACATCACACGCAAAATTTCTTTTTCAAGCCTATCGCTTGAAAATCGGCATTAACGTATGAAACGTAAATTTATAACCAATCTTGGTTTTCTGCTCTTTCTGAATTTGCTGGTGAAGCCATTCTGGATATTTGGCATCGACCGTACAGTTCAGAATATGGTTGATCCGGGCGAATATGGTTTTTATTTTACGGTGCTCAATTTTACATTCCTTTTCAATATTCTTCTCGATTTTGGCATTACCAGTTTCAATAATAAAAACATAGCCCAGAACAATCAGCTTTTAAACAAACACTTTTCGGGCATTACCCTGCTTAGGTTTTTACTTGCGGCAATTTATTTTGTGGTAATTTTTATTGTTGCAACCATAATTGGGTACGATCCGCGGCATATGTATTTTCTTGCTTTTTTAGGATTCAACCAATTCCTGGTTTCATTTATTCTTTACCTGCGATCGAATATCTCGGGTTTGCTTTTGTTCAGGATCGATAGTGCCATTTCTGTGCTCGACCGACTGTTAATGATCCTTTTCTGCAGCATACTGTTGTGGGGCGATTTTATTACCGAGCCTTTCCGCATTATATGGTTTGTTTATGCCCAAACGCTCGCCTACCTGATAACAGCGTTCATTGCATTGCTAATTGTTATTAAGAAAGCGGCTTTTAAAAGATTACACTGGAATACTTCCTTTTTCCTGATGATCATCAAGCAAAGTTTCCCTTTTGCATTGCTGGTTTTGCTGATGTCATTCTACAACCGAATCGATTCGGTTATGCTTGAACGTATGCTGCCTAAGGGAATTGGGACTTCACAGGTTGATATATATGCCAAAGCCTATCGCTTACTCGATGCAGTTAATATGATAGCATATTTGTTTGCGGTATTGCTGATTCCGATTTTTGCAAAACTGCTAAAAGATAAGAAACCGGTCGAAGGAATGGTTAAACTTTCGTTTACCATTATTTTTACCATTTCAATGATCATTGCAACGGGTTCATCTTTTTACAGCAGCGAGATTATGGAATTGCTTTATATTGGTCAGATACAGGAAGCTCATCAGGTATTTGTTTTTCTGATAATCGGATTTATTCCAATTTCGGCAACCTATATATTCGGGACCTTGCTAACAGCAAATGGAAGTTTGAAAGCATTGAATATTATGGCTTTAACGGGTATGGTGTTAAATATCACCCTAAATTACATTCTTATTCCCCGGTTTCTTGCTGTAGGTTCGGCATATGCAAGCCTGGCTACTCAGTTTGCTACCGCCATTATTCAGATTACAATTGCTCAACAGATATTCAGGTTCGATATTAACTGGAAATATATTATCACTCTCGTCTTTTTTGCTGCAGGAGTGATTGTTTTAAACCTGGTGTCGGGTTACATCGGTTTAGATTGGCGTTTAGCACTTGTGATTGCCGGTACAGCTTCGGTGATATGGGCTTTTGTCCTCAAATTGTTAAGTGTTGGAGGATTCCTGCGGTTGCTGCGGAATGAGTAACATCCTGCTCTTCTAATTGTTGTTAATTCTGATAAAGATTGGTTATATGAATTAGCCAGTTTTTATCAAGTAACTTATTGTACAGGTTGCTTTTTATCTATATTTTAATACCTTTGCAAGTCAAAATCCGGAGGATTATCTTATGTTGAATAACTCCACGAACAGTTATACTGATTCATTTAAAGTTGCATTTTTTCTTTACAAATGGCGTAAAACGCTGATTATCATTGGAGTTTCCGCTGCAGTGCTGTCAGCAGTATTTTCCTCATCGCTTTTTATCACACCGCTTTACAAGTCGACGGTGGTAATGTATCCTACTTCAAGCAATTCAATTTCAAAGTCGTTGCTCAATGAAAATGCAATTGCAAAACAGGATATACTCGAATTTGGTGAAGATCAGCAGACAGAGCAAATGCTGCAGATACTGGGTTCGAACCGCATCAGGGATAAAGTTATCAGTAAGTTTAAATTAGGTGCTCATTATGGGATTAATCCCGGATCGAGATATGAGCAAACGCGACTCTACAATCGTTTCGAATCGCAGGTTTCCTTTAAACGTACTGAATATATGGCGGTTAAAATATCTGTTTTGGACAAAGATCCCCAGATGGCTGCTGATATTGCAAACGAAATTGCCGCTTTGCTCGATTCGGTGAAAAATGACATGCAAAAAGAAAGGGCTATTCAAGGTTTTCGAATTGTGGAAGCTGAATACCTTTCGATGCAGCAGCATGTTAAAGAAATGGAAGATTCGTTGACACAGCTCAGGAAATTAGGCGTTCACGACTATGAATCACAAGCTGAGATGATGAATCAGCAGCTTGCCATGGAAATAGCCAAAGGCAATACACGCGGTATCAACGCCCTCGAACAGAAACTGGAAACGCTGGCAACCTATGGCGGTCCTTATGTTTCTATACGCGATGCACTTGAACACGAAAAGAAACAGTTAAGCTATATCAAGGCCAGGTATGATGAAGCTAAAATAGATGCTTACCAGGATATTCCTCAAAAATTTATCGTTGAAAATGCTTATAAATCCGAAAGGAAAGCATATCCTATTATTTGGATAATAGTCATTCTCTCGGTTATAAGTGCACTACTGGCAGGAATGCTGTTAATCTTCGTTGTGGAAAGAAGCCCTGATTTTTTGCAAAAGTTAAAACAAACGTATAGCTGAATAATAAGCCCTCCACCACCCAAAGAGTTTACATTACCCTTTAAAAGAAAAATTATTACAAAACATACAAATCACCGTAACCTGATGGATAACTTTTTTAACAATACCAACCTGCTGCGAATAGTTGTTAAGTGGAAATGGCATCTTATCATTCTTGCTGTTGTTTCAGCATTGGTGTCGTTGCTTGTTTCCAGCCCGCTATTTATGAAACCCCGCTTTAAGTCGGTAGCATACATTTACCCGTCAAACGTAATGCCATACTCTGACGAAAGTGAAACCGAGCAAATGCTCCAATGGATCAACTCAAGGGATGTACGCGACAGTGTGATGAAAAAATTCGATCTGGCAACGCATTATGGCATTAAACCTACAGAGAAATACCATGCATCCACGCTTGAGTATATGTACAATAAAAATGTAAGCATATCCAAAACCCAATATGAAAGCGTTGAAGTAAGCGTTACGGATATTGATCCGGTGATGGCCAGAGATATAGCTCAGGCAATACTTTATTTTACAGATAAAAAAATAGGGGCAACTCATCAGGTTAAATATACCGAAGTTGTTGTGGCAATGGAAAAGATGCTGAATATCAAACGCGCTGAAATTGATTCTCTTAAGAGTTTATACCGCGAAATTGCATCAACCTATGGTGTTTACGATGTGTTGGGTCAGAGTCAGGAAATTACGCGTGGTGAATTGCGCACAGTTGCTGGCGGAGGCGGAAGTATTAACACCCGTGAAGTTGCGAAACTTAAACAAGGTATGATGGAGAAAAGCGGTGATTTGTTATACCTCTCAAACCGTATTGAAGATATGGCAAATGAATACAGCGAAATCATGCTGAAATATGATGTTGCGCGGTTCGATATTGATAAAAACTTCACATTTGTAAATATCGTTACCCCACCTCAAATCGCCGATAAAAAATCGTATCCCAAGAAATTGTTTGTGATGTTTTACTTTGTTGCCGGTACACTCCTTTTCAGTTTACTTGCTATCGCTTTTCTCGAAAGGCAAAGAAATCCAGCATCCGACATAAGCAACAGTTAATCGGTATCCCCTTGACTGAAAAACTCAAAATAGCAATTGTTTACCTTATTACAGCAATATTCGTATTGCTGAATACATATTTGGTATATAAAGAGATATATTTTGGGATTCTCATTCCCATTGCATGTATCATGCTGATTCTGTATATTTTCAGTCTCGAAAAAATACTTTTGCTAGCCGTTTTTGCCACTCCTTTGGCAATTGATATCGGCGATTATGATCTGGGTGTCAGTATATCGGTTCCAAGCGAACCTTTGCTTATTGGTGTGCTTTTCTTTTTTATTCTTAAAATTTTGCTCGAGGGCGGAATCGAAAGACGAATTGTCAGGCATCCTGTAACAATAGCGGTGATTTTTAATCTCGGATGGCTTCTGATTACTTCTATCACTTCTGATATTCCTGTTGTTTCGTTTAAATTTCTGCTTTCCCGCCTGTGGTTTATCATCCCTATTTATTTCGGTGGGTTGATGATGTTCCGGGTAAAAACCAATATCAGGCTCTTTATATGGGCTTATGTATCGGCACTGATTGTTGTGATTATCTATACAACCTATGTTCACATGGGTTATAGTTTCAGCGAAAAGGCAGGGCATTGGGTTATGGATCCATTTTATAATGACCATACGGCATACGGTGTTATTCTGGCCCTTTTTCTGCCTGTAATGATAGGCCTGTCAGCTGATAAATCGGTTTCGCGAAACCAGAGGATATTTGCAATCATTTCGGTAATTATTTTGCTGATTGCGCTGTATTTGTCATATAGCCGGGCAGCCTGGGTAAGTGTCGGGTTTGCAGTTGGGGTTCTTGTACTTGTTAAATTGAGGATCAAATTCCGATGGATTTTGATGACTGTTGCCGGGGTATTAGCGATATTTTTTACTTTCAAATTCGAAATACTCGACAAACTCGAAAAGAACAAGCAGGATGCATCAGCTAATTTTATTGAGCATGTTCAGTCTATTTCAAATATATCCTCCGATGCATCAAACCTCGAACGTATAAATCGCTGGCAGGCTGCGTTGCGTATGTTTGACGAAAGACCAATTGTGGGCTGGGGACCTGGAACTTATCAGTTTGAGTATGCTCCTTTCCAGCGGTCGAAGGAAAAAACTATTATCAGTACCAATTTAGGCGACCTTGGGAATGCGCACAGCGAATACATTGGACCGTTGGCCGAATCGGGCTTACCCGGGCTGCTGAGCGTGTTGTTTATCATGATTACTGTCATATATACAGGACTGAATGTTTATAATAAAGCAGCATCTCCTCAGTCGCGGTTGTTAGCTTTGTCGGCAACACTTGGTTTGATAACCTATTTTGTTCATGGTATAATGAATAATTTTCTTAATACAGATAAAGCCAGTGTTCCTTTCTGGGGACTGGTGGCAATTATTGTTGCACTCGATCTTTATTATAATTCCGCTGAGGAAGAAACCAAATCCTGATTTTTGTGATAAAAAAAATACCCCCTGTTTTCACAGAGGGTTATTTTGTAGTTAGTTAAAACCAGTGTTAAAACTTCTATTTTAATTTGTAATACAAAGCCGGTAGTTTGCGAAGCATAACAAGTTCTTTCCATTTTGTGCGTGCTTCTACTGCAGGACTTCCAAAATAAGTAACACCGCCGGGAAGTGATTTGTCAACTGCTGAGGTAGCCAGTATTACAGCCCCTTTTCCGATAACCAGGTCTTTATTAATAGCAACTTTTGCCCATATTATCACATCATCTTCTATCCGTGTTACACCAGCAATAGCCGTATGAGATCCGATAAGGCAGTTTGAGCCAATCCATGTGTCGTGACCTACCTGAACATGATTATCGAATTTGGTGCCTTCTCCGATGGTTGTATCGCCTGAAACGCCTTTGTCAATCGAACACAAAGCGCCGATTTCGACATTGTTATGAATAACAACTCGTCCACACGACTCAAGCTTCCGGTATCCTGCCGGTTTTCGTTGAAAATAATAAGCATCGGCTCCCAGCACACTGTTGGCATTTATTACAACATTATCGCCGATAACAGTATAATCATTGATGCTTACATTAGAATGAATAATACAGTTTTTGCCAATTTGAACATGATTACCCACAAAAGCACCTGGCTGAATTATTGTCCCTTCGCCTATGAATGCAGAAGGACTTACCGAAGTATTTGCTGCAACGAAAGGCCTGAATTTCCTCACTACTGCGGTATAGGCTGCAAAAGGATCGTCATGAAAAAGCAAAGCTTTCCCATCGGGGCATTCTACTTCCTGGTTAATAATTACAACGCTTGCTTTTGATAAAAGCGCTTTTGAATAGTATTTCGGGTGATCAACAAATGTGAGATCGCCTTGCGACACCATGTGTATTTCATTGATGCCCGAAACCGGGAAAGTAGATTCGCCACAATACGTAGCCCCGATCAGAATGGCTAATTCCTGAAGTGATATTGGTGAGGGGAATTTCATGAATAATGAATATCAAGTATTTTAACTGTAAACATGAAATGGAATACCGTTTCTTATTTTACTCTTTCGAAATAACTGTTATCGCGTGTATCAATACGAATTTTAGTGCCTTCTTCGATAAAAAGAGGAACCTGAACAATCGCTCCTGTTTCAAGGGTTGCTTTTTTCAAAGTATTGGATGCTGTATCGCCACGGAAACCAGGCTCAGTATATGTAACCTCCAGCTCAACAAATGCAGGCAATTCGCAGGTTAAAGGGGTTTCGGTATCAGCATGAATCATCATTTCTACCAGCTGTCCTTCTTTCATAAACTGATAACCATCAATCATTTCCTCTAAAATCGAAATCTGGTCGAATGTTTCAGTATTCATGAAGTTATATCCGTTCTCATCTTTATAAAGAAACTGGTAAGGCCGGCGCTCGACACGTGCAATGTCAATCTTAGCACCAGCATCAAAAGTGTTTGGGATAACTTTCCCTGTCTTTAAGTTTTTAAGTTTTGTACGGACAAAAGCAGCGCCTTTGCCTGGTTTTACATGCTGAAACTCTACAATTTTGAAGAGATCACCATTAAATTCAATGCAAAGTCCATTGCGAAATTCAGAGGTAGTGGCCATAATTGTGATTGGTGTGTATATAAGACTTTATTAAAATGGGTGCAAAAGTACACATTTTCCTGATACAGTTACAATTCGGGTGCTTATTTGGAATTGTGAACAGCAAAGCCTTTATTCAGGAATCAGATTATGTTCACTGACCTTTTATTAATTTATTGCCCGATCTTTTATAGATTAAAACACAATATTATTTTCCACTTACTTGTTTCACTTTGCTATTATTTTTGTAATCATCAATTACAATGGCTTGTGAGCAAAAATCGTGTTCATCGCTTTGTGAGTTGGAACAAACAATTATAATCCTGTCGCGGCTATTTTCAGCAACCAGAGTGCGATACCATTCAATGGCTTTCCTGTCGAGATTGGCTGCTGGTTCATCGAGTAAAACAACATCTGACTCCGAAAGCAAAGCGATTACAAGCCGCACACGCTGTTTCATGCCTGATGAAAAATACTTGATAGGCTTATTGCGGTTACGTGCCAAACCTGTAATTTCAATCACATCATTAACGCTTAAGCCATTGCGGAAATCGCGGAAACGATGATGAAAGGTGAGCATTTCTTCAAGGGTAAACTCCTCGATCAGTTCAAGGTAAGGGCCGCTGTAAGTTACATGCCTGAAAAAATCTTCAACGGCAATAGTCTTTTTGTTTTTGCTGTAACTTATCGTTCCTTCCGAAGGATGCAGGTGTCCCGAAATAATCTGAAGCAATGTTGATTTCCCTGAACCGTTCGATCCGAGAATGGCATAAGCATTTCCTGATGTGAACTCAAAATTCACATCACGGAAAATCCACTCGTAATTGAATTTTCTGCTTATTTTGTTCAGGGAAATATGCATGGAATAGTGGTTCAGGAAAAGTAATGGTACAATGCGTGGAAAAGGAAAAATTATTCTCTTCCTTTCGAATATCCTTTCATGATACCTCTTGTTGAGCGACTGATAAACGAAAGGATTTCGTCGCGTTCAACCGTTGGGTGCATGGTGGTTTCAACAATTTCGACAGCGCGGCTCACATTATAGCCACTCAGGAAAATGATACGGTAGATATCCTGAATTTCATTGATTTTTTCGTTTGAGAAACCGCGTCTGCGTAAACCAACTGAGTTGATTCCCACATACGAAACAGGTTCGCGGGCAGCTTTGGTAAATGGCGGCACATCTTTGCGGATGAGCGAACCTCCCGAAATCATGGTATGCTGACCAATTGTAACAAACTGATGTACAGCCGATAAACCTCCGATTATAGCATAATCCTCAACGGTAATATGTCCGGCCAGAGCGACTGAATTTGCAAGTATGCAATTATTTCCAACAATGCAATCGTGGGCAATGTGAGCATAAGCCATTATCAGGCAGTTGTTTCCGATCACTGTTTCCATATTGGCTTTGGTGCCACGGTTAACAGTTACAAATTCCCTGATAGTTGTATTATCGCCAATCCTGACAATGGAATCCTCACCTGCATATTTCAAATCCTGAGGAACAGCAGCTATAACAGCACCCGGGAAAATGCGGCAGTTTTTACCGATCCGAGCTCCTTCCATAATGGTAACACTGGAACCAATCCATGTACCTTCACCGATTTCGACATTTTTTTCGATGTTCACAAACGGTTCAATTACCACATTTTTGGCAACGTTAGCCTGGGGATGAACATATGCTAATGGCTGATTCATAACAGTTTAAGTTTCTAGTGGTAAAATTATTTCTTCCTTACAATCTGAGCCATGAGTTCAGCTTCAGTTACAATTTTATTTCCTACCCATGCTGTTCCGCGCATATGGCAAATTCCACGGCGGATTGGTGTAATCATTTCGAGAGCGAAAACCAGTGTGTCGCCGGGAACCACACGCTGCCTGAATTTTACGGATTCCATTTTAAGGAAATAAGTAATGTAGTTCTCCGGGTCGGGAAGTGAATGCAGAACAAAAATCCCTCCGGTTTGAGCCATGGCTTCAACCTGAAGTACACCCGGCATTACAGGCTCATCAGGGAAATGGCCAACAAAAAAGGCTTCGTTCATCGTTACATTCTTCACTCCAATTACCTGTTTGTCATTTATTTCCATGATTTTATCGATCAGGAGAAAAGGTGGGCGATGAGGCAATATCCTTTTGATATCATTAATATCGTAAACAGGTTTGCTTGTAAGGTCGACATTCGGGCCTTTCGGACTGTTCTTGATGTGCTCGCGTATTAGTTTGGCAAAATTGGTGTTAACCAGGTGCCCGGGGCGGGTTGCAATAATATGACCTTTAAGTGGCATTCCAACAAGTGCAAGGTCGCCGATTACATCCAGAAGCTTGTGCCTCGCCGGTTCGTTGTGAAAACGTAATTCCAGATTATTCAGAATACCTTCCTTCAGTACTGTGATTTTTGGTTTGTTGAAATGTTTGGCAAGACTATCAAGTTCAGCTTCGCTGAGCAGACGTTCAACAAAAACAATTGCGTTGCTTACATCACCACCTTTGATCAGATTATTATTTATGAGGTATTCAAGATCATGCAGAAAAACAAAAGTGCGGCAATCAGCGATTTCGTTTCTGAAATCTTCAATGTCGGCGATAGATGCATATTGAGTTCCGAGAATTCGGGTTTCAAAATCAATCATTACTGAAAGACGGAAGTTGTCGTCGGGAACGAGAACCATTTCACTTTTACGTTTTGCATCCGTAAGAGTAAGTGTACTTCTGAATTCGAAATATTCGCGTATGGCATCCAGTTCAACTATTCCGGCGGCATCAAGAGCTGCCACGAAAAAGCGCGCGCTGCCATCCATGATTGGCATTTCCTCACTATCGACCTCTACCAGTATGTTATCGATGCCTAATCCTGCAACCGAAGCCATAACATGCTCAATGGTTACAAGTCGTACACCCTGAAATTCGAGTGTTGTTCCGCGCGAAGTGTCAACCACATAATCAGCAATGGCATCAATTACCGGTTTGTTTTCGATATCGATCCTGCAAAATTTTATTCCGTAGTCGGACGGTGCTGGTTTAAAAGTTAAGGTAACCTGTTTTCCTGTATGTAAACCGGAGCCTTTTATTGTAACGGGCTCCTTGATAGTACGTTGTTTGTCAAACATAATTGAGTGTAAGTAAACTTGTAAGTTTTAGATATTTTTTTCAGCGCCTGCGTTTTCGGCTTGCAACTGTTTGATGGTTTTTTCGAGATCGCCGATCCTGTAATACAATTTATCGAGATTGTTGAAAATAGCGATAATCCTGCGAAATCTGCTGATTTCAATTGCCGGTGCTCCAAGGAGGATGCTTCCCTGTTTAGTAACTCCGCTTGCCAAACCTGCCTGTGCTCCGATTTTTACATCGTCAGCAATAACAATGTGTCCGGCTAAGCCTACCTGACCGCCTAACATGCAGTTCTTTCCTACTTTGGTTGATCCTGCAATGCCTGTTTGAGCTGCTATTACTGTGTTTTCGCCAATTTCGACATTGTGCCCCACTTGTATCAGGTTATCGAGTTTAACACCTTTGCGGACGATTGTGGATCCGAGTGTGGCGCGATCAATTGTAGTGTTTGCGCCAATTTCTACGTTATCTTCAATAATAACATTCCCGATCTGGGCAACTTTTTTATAATTGTTGTCACTTTGAGGCGCAAAACCGAACCCGTCGGCCCCAATTACTGAACCGCCATGAATTGTACATTCATTACCAATAGTGCAATCATAATAAATAATTACTCCCGGATTTATTGTAGTTCCTGAACCAATCCGTACATTTTCGCCGATAAATGAATGCGGAAATATTTTAACATCGTCGCCGATAACAACATTATCGCTGATAACAACAAAATCGCCTATATATGCATTGTTGCCGATTTTGGCTGATTTGGCTATAGACGATAAAGATGAAGTTCCTGTTTTTCCTTTTCGCATCTTGTCGTAAATCTCCAACAGGTTGGCGAAAGCCGTGTACGGATCGTTAACGCGGATAAGCGTACAAGTAAGCGGCTGTTCCGCTTCAAATTCGCTTTGCACCAGTACTATGGACGATCGTGTGTTGTAGATGTACGGGTAGTATTTCGGATTTGCCAGAAAACTCAAAGCCTCGGGTTCGCCATCTTCGATCCTTGCTAATCGGTTAACTTTCACATCAGGGTTTCCGTCGATAGTGCCGCCCACCAGGCCAGCGATTTCTTTTGCAGTAAATTCCATCAGGATCAAATAATGTTAATTCCGGTTGATTAAAAAAGTTTGCAAATATAGATATATTTATTTACAAAGGGACTCACATGTTTATAACATCCATTTGATCAGGCGTGTCAGAAGTCTGCCCACTTAGGAAAGTAAGTGAAATACTTTGAAACAGTTTTGTTGTAAACAGCAATATTGAGTTGTTCCGAAAGGCCCGAAATATCCCAGCGCTCACCTTTTTTATCTACTATAGTAATCCGGTCGCTTCCCGGATTGTATGCACTGTTTGAAATCTCGCCCTGCCCGATAAAATACTTGTATTCGTCACCGCTCAAATTAAGCCTTTCGATAATTCTGTTTTTTATTTGAGCAGTTTTTTCTTCTGTAAAAGGTTCAGTATTTATAACAACCCTGAAAAGTTTCCTGTTCATCAGCGATTTGCACAATAAACCAAGTATGGGATCATTATAGTCCGACCATTCTTTAACTGCATGATGAATATCGTAATCATCAAGTGCTGCAAATTTCATTAAAATATTGGGTGAAGCATTAAACTGTTCCTTACTGACTTGCCTGGAAAGGAAAAACTTCAAAGCTGATGAACAAGGCAATTCCCTGCCATTTTTTACCAGTTCCCTGGCACGGTTTAATATGCTTATAAGCATATATTCGACAGCAAGAACCGTTTTATGGTAATAAACCTGCCAGTACATCAATCGACGTGCGACAATAAATTTCTCAATCGAATAGATTCCCTTTAACTCAACTGCCAGTTCGTCATCGTCAACGGTGAGCATTTTCAGAATCCGGTCGGTGCTTATAACTCCTTCGTTTACACCGGTGTAAAAGCTGTCGCGCATCAAATAGTCGAGGCGGTCCATATCAAGTTGCCCCGAAACCAGCTGATGTAAAAACTTTCGCGGATACTTGTTTTCGAAAATAGCAATGGCAACATCCAGTTTGTGGTTGAATTCAATATTCAGCTGTTTCATGAACATTGAAGTAATTTCTTCGTGCGATATTCCGGTAACGATATGATGTTCAAGCGCATGTGAAAATGGTCCGTGACCGATATCATGAAGCAGTATAGCAAGAGTGGCTCCCTGGGCTTCTTCATTTGATATATGAAATCCTTTCGACCGCAAGGTTTCAATAGCCAGGCTCATGAGGTGCATGGCTCCGAGTGCATGATGAAAGCGGGTGTGTAAAGCACCGGGATAAACCATAGATGCATGGCCTAATTGCTCAATCCTGCGGAGACGCTGAAAAAACGGATGTTCAATTACATCAAATACCAGCTTGTCGGCTATGGTTATAAATCCATAAAGCGGGTCGTTAATTATTTTTCGTTTGAAGCCAGAAGCAGTTGTCACGCTATTTTGTTAAATTTGTATAAAAGACAGTTCAAATCAGGAATCCGGCACAATAAAAGCAGTGATAGCAGCATTAGTACTCCTGATCGGAAGGTTAGCCTGAACAGCTTGATGCTGTATGCGCAAAGATAACAAATGCCTTTACTGATTGTTATATAAACACATAATAAAATGAACATGGAAAACGGAATAATATTGTGGGCCGACGATGAAATTGATCTCCTGAAACCTCATATCATGTTTCTGAAGGACAAAGGGTATGAAGTGCTGACCACTAATAATGGCGATGAGGCAATTGACCTTCTGAAAAGTCAAACCGTTGATATCGTTTTCCTCGACGAAAATATGCCGGGATTATCAGGCATTGAAACACTTTCGATTATTAAAGCCAGCTATCCGAATCTGCCGGTGGTTATGATCACTAAAAGTGAAGAAGAGCATATTATGGAGGATGCAATAGGCGCAAGCATTTCCGATTATCTGATTAAACCGGTTAATCCCAAACAGATACTGCTCAGTGTTAAGAAAAACCTTGAAAATAAGCGCCTTGTAAGTGAAAAAACCACACATGCCTACCAGCAGCAATTCCGTAATATCGGGATGGAAATAAGTAACCGGCTTGATTTTTCTGAATGGACCGAAATTTATAAAAAACTGATTTACTGGGAACTGGAGCTTGAAAAAGCTCAGGATCAGGGTATTGTTGATATCATGCGTTCGCAGAAAGTAGAGGCTAACCAGGTTTTTTGTAAATATGTGGAGCGGAATTATCTCGATTGGCTTAATGGCCGGACATCCGAAAAACCGGTTCAATCGCATACACTCATCCGCGAAAAGGTGCTTCCGCTGATAAAGGAAAACAGTTCGATGTTTATGATACTGATCGATAACCTGCGTTATGATCAGTGGAAAATGCTTCAACCCATTTTTGAAGAATATTACAGGATTGAGCGCGATGAATTGTATTACAGCATTTTGCCGTCCACAACCCAGTATGCCCGTAATGCTTTGTTCTCGGGGCTTTTACCAAGCGAAATAGCCAAAAAGTATCCAAAATACTGGATTAATGAGGATGAGGAGGGTAGTAAAAATCAATTCGAAGGTGAGTTGTTGGGTGAAAACCTGAAGCGGTTTGGTTACGATATTAAATATTCGTACACTAAAATCCTGAATCTGAATGCAGGTCGTAAACTTGTTGACACTCTGCCTAACCTTATGGCAAACCGTTTTAATGTAATCGTTTACAATTTCGTGGATATGCTTTCGCATGCCCGCACCGAAATGGAAGTGATACGCGAACTGGCCGACGACGAGCCCGCATACCGTTCGCTTACAGTAAGCTGGTTTGAGCATTCGCCGTTACTTGATATAATTAAATTTCTGGCGGCAAAGAAAATTCCGCTTATTATTACCACCGACCACGGATCGGTGAGAGTAGGCAATCCTGTAAAAGTAATAGGTGATCGTACAACCAATACCAATCTCAGGTATAAAAACGGCAAGAGCCTGAACTTCAATAAAAATGAAGTGTTCGAAGTGAAAAATCCTGCGGAAGCATTTTTGCCGCGTACTAATGTTAGCTCGGCATATGTTTTTTGCCGTGGCGACGATTTCTTCGCGTATCCTAACAATTACAACCATTACGTTCAGTATTACCGCGATACTATTCAGCATGGCGGTATTTCGATGGAGGAAATCATGATTCCTTTTATTTTTATGAAGCCAAAATAATTTACGAATTGGTTCCGAAAGAGAATGGTTGATGCGTTCAACTGCTTTTGATTCAAAATCCCAATTTTGAATCTATGCTTGGAACACGAAACCTGGAACATTGAAACCAAACACCGAATCTGCAAAATACATAAATAAAAAAATAATCAGTACGCATGGCTGAAATCTATACGTGTCAATCTCCGGCTGAACTTCCTGCAATAGCATCCCGACTCATTGAGTATCACAAGGATAAGAGAATTTTTGCATTTCATGGCGAAATGGGCGCAGGTAAAACCACTTTCATCAAAACAATCTGCGATTGCTTAAATGTTTCCGATACAGTTACCAGTCCTACCTTTGCTATTGTAAATGAATACCTTACAAGAGGTGCCGGTAGTGTGTTTCATTTCGATTTGTACCGCATCAAATCATGGACTGAGATGCTTGAAATCGGTTATGAGGACTATTTTTACAGCGGAAATTACTGCCTGCTCGAATGGCCCGAAAAAATCGTAAATTTGTTACCTGAAGAAACCGTAAATGTAACAATTGTGGTTTCTCAGGATGGCAGTACACGCACCATTACATTCTGATTGTTGAAATGATTCGGATATGACACAAAATAATTACTCGGGTATATTCCATTCCGGGCAACTGATGCCGCAGGAAGAGCGGCTCGAAGTGCAACGCGCACAGAAATCGCTTGTTATAGGCGTTCCCAAAGAATGCGCGTTCTCCGAAAATCGTATCCCACTCGATCCCGATGCAGTTGGATTACTTGTGCATCACGGGCACCATGTGCTTATTGAAGCTGATGCCGGTAAAGCGGCCCACTTTACTGATACCGAATATGCTGAGATGGGTGCGGAAATAAGTTACGATACCCGTAAAATTTTCAGTTCCGAAATTGTACTAAAAATAGCGCCTCCTACATTCGAAGAAATTGAGATGATTGGAAGTAAACAAACTATCATTTCTTCCATTCATACTTCAGCCATAAATGAAGAGTATTTCAGGCGTTTGCTTGCAAAACGTATTACTGCACTGGCTTTTGAATATGTTCAGGATAAGGCTGGTACATTCCCTGTTATAAGGGCAATGAGCGAAATTGCCGGAAATACTTCAATGTTGGTTGCCGCCGAATATATGAGCAATCCCGAGTATGGGCGGGGTAAAATGCTTGGCGGATTTTCAGGGATTTCGCCAACCGAAGTTGTTATTTTAGGAGCAGGCACCGTAGGCGAATATGCCACCCGCGCAGCTTTGGGGATGGGTGCTTTTGTGAAAATTTTTGATAATTCGGTGTATAAACTCCGCCGGTTGCAGAACAACCTCAATACCCGGGTTTATACTTCGATGATACAACCCAGGGTTTTGATGAATGCTTTGCGATCTGCTGATGTAGTGATCGGTGCTATTCACAGTGCTTATGGCCGGACTCCAGTTGTTGTAACGGAGGAAATGGTGCAGCATATGAAATCGGGTGCCGTTATAATTGATGTTAGTATCGATCAGGGTGGTTGCTTCGAAACATCCGAAGTTACCGATCACAGAAATCCTGTATTTAAAAAATATGGCGTTACACATTATTGCGTTCCAAATATTGCATCAAAAGTTCCTCATACAGCCTCTTATGCGTTAAGTAATTTTCTGTCACCTATCCTTTTACGCTTTGGTGAAGAAGGTGGTGTCGAAAAAGTGCTGCATTCCGATTATGGAGTGCGGCAGGGTGTTTATTTGTATAATGGTATTTCGACCAATAAATTCCTCAGCGATTCGTTCCATCTTCCATTTCAGGATATCAACCTGCTAATGGCGGCATTCAGGTAATATTATTTTAAGATTTTCCGATTCCTTCCAACCTTTGTAGAATCTGTCTGTCTTTCGGGCATAAACTTGTTTTGATGCCTTATCCTTAATCAATATTAGAAAGAATTCATTTTGGATAATTATAGACTTAATCAATGCGCAATATTAAACCATTCATTTTAAGTAACATTTTTCCGTTTGATCCGTTATGTACAATACCAACAATTCATTGGCTTACAACATAAGAAATATGCGATTCTTCATTTCTATCATAGTATCCTTTTTAATAATCCTTAGTTCCGGTCCGGCTTATTCGATTCCGGATGGGGATGACAACTCCTTGAAATACGCATTGAGCGGATATGTGCGCGATCAGTCGAATGGTGAGATGTTAGTAGGGGTAACAGTCTTTTGCAATGAGAATAAAACCGGCGTAGTTACAAATGTGTATGGTTTTTATTCGCTTAGCCTTGCTCCCGGAAAGTATACAATCCGTTATTCATATGTGGGGTACGAAACCCAGGAGAAAGTTATTGACCTCACTAAAAATCTGGCCACAGATATAAACCTGAAGCCCGTTGAACTTGAACTGGGTGAAGTGTTGATAACCGGAAAACGTACTGATGAAAATGTACGTGCTCCCGAAATGAGTATGGCAAAGCTCGATATTAAAACCATACGTAAGGTTCCTGCTTTATTAGGTGAAATTGACATTGTGAAAGTAATTCAACTTATGCCCGGTGTACAGGCAACCAGCGAAGGATCAACAGGTTTCAGCGTTCGTGGCGGCAGTTCGGATCAAAACCTTATTATTCTGGATGAAGCTACTATTCATAATGCTTCGCATTTAATGGGATTCTTTTCTGTTTTCAACAATGATGCAATTAAGGAAGTTACTCTTTATAAAGGCGATATCCCGGCTGCATACGGTGGCAGGCTTTCTTCGCTCCTCGATGTGAGGATGAAAGATGGGAACGCAAAAAAGTTCGGTCTCTCAGGAAGCGTTGGTACAGTTTCGAGCAAATTAACTCTTGAAGGCCCGATTATAAAAGATCGTACAACTTACCTTGTTTCAGGGAGACGAACGTATGCTGATTTGTTTCTGCCTTTTGCAAAAGATGAAGCTGTCCGCGATAATAAATTGTTTTTCTACGATTTTAACCTGAAGCTTTCGCATATGATAAACGAAAACAACAGGCTTTATCTTTCGGGTTATTCAGGTCGCGATACTTTTAAAAATCAGTTTGCTTCCATGGGGTTTGGCAACCAGATAGCCTCGTTCCGCTGGAATCATCTTTTTACTAAAAAACTCTTTTTTAACTTCAGCCTGATCTATTCGCGGTACAATTACGAACTCGGAACTCCTGAAGGAGAAGCAACTTCTTTCAACTGGACATCAATGATGCGCGACTATTCGACACGTTTCGATTTCACACATTATTTAACTGACAAACACACCCTTAAATATGGCGCTACCGCTATGTTTCATGAGTTTTTTCCGGGAACCGCTAAAGGTCTTGGAACTGAAACAGCTTTTTCTGAATTTGTTTTACCTGCTGAGTATGCGTATGAGTATAGTGCTTATGTGTCCGACGAATATAAAGTTATGCCGAAACTTACTTTGAAATACGGCTTGCGGCTTGCTATGTTTCAGAATGTTGGTCCCGGAACGTATTATAATTATGATTCGAACTATGAACCTATCGATAGCACAGTTTATAAAAGAGGAGATTCATTTAACTTATATACTAACCTTGAGCCCCGTATAGCTTTTACCTATTTGCTAAATGATGTTTCATCCATAAAAGGAAGCTATTCGCATACGGCACAGTACCTTACGCTGGCGCAGAATTCCACTTCAGGGACTCCGCTCGATATCTGGTTTCCGGTCACACCCAATGTTGAACCTCAGTTATGCGACCAGATTGGTGTAGGTTATTTCCGCAATCTGAGTAATAATATGTATGAAGTTTCAGCTGAAACATATTACAAAAAATACAGCAGTGTCATCGATTTCCGCGACCATGCTATGCTGTTACTCAATCCTTACCTCGAAGGCGAATTGCGCATTGGCCGTGGTTATTCCTATGGTATTGAAACTATGATCCGGAAAAACGAAGGAAAACTAACTGGTTGGTTAAGTTACACCTATTCGCGCTCGTTTCGTATTATTCCTGAAATTAACGAGGGAAACAAGTACAATGCTCCATATGATAAGCCACATGCGATAAATGTTGTAGCAAACTATGATTTTACCCGGCGCGTTTCAGCTTCATTTATCTGGACATATGCAACCGGTTTGCCGGTGACTTTCCCCACCGGAAGGGCTGTTATTGGTAATGCTATACTTCCCATCTATTCGAACCGTAATGCTTACCGTTTGCCTGATTATCACCGTCTTGACTTATCGGTTTCACTTAAAGGCTTAGAAAAACCAGGAAAGAAATGGCATGGCGAATGGAATCTGTCAATTTACAATGCCTACAACAGGCATAATGCATGGTCGATAAATTTTACGCAGGATGGTACAGATCCCAATATCACCTATGCGGAAAAAACCTACCTGTTTTCGATAATTCCTGCGTTGACTTATAATTTTAAATTCTGATGAATTCATTAGCTTCTAACCCTTTGATCAAAACAAAAATGAATACCAAAACATATATTTTCCTGTTTTCATTACTTTCTTTGCTAGCTGTTTCGTGTACTGAAAGGATCGAAATAGACCTCGACGAAAGTTATACCCGACTGGTTGTTGATGGATCTATTACAACAGATACGATGAGTCATAAGGTAGTTCTCACAACCACTTCGAGTTATTATTATAACCAGCCTGCTCCGCTTGTTACCGGAGCCATGGTTACAATCTCCGACGGAACTCAGGTATTTGATTTAACGGAAGAATCTCCCGGAGTATATTATACAGCACCTTCAGTATTCGGTGTTCCGGGTAGGACCTATTCGCTGAACATCAAACTTGCCAACGCAATCGGCGGAAACGATTCTTATACAGCCACTTCCACATTAAACGCGGTTACTTCGCTTGATTCAATAAGTTTATTGTTCCATCCCGAATGGTCCGAAGCCGGAATATGGGAAGTGAAATGTTTTGTACAGGAGCCACCCACAGTCGATTTTTATCGTTTCCTTTTATATAAGGATCAGGTTTTGCTCACCGATACGCTCGACGAATGGTTGATAACCGATGATTTATTTTTTAATGGTAACTATACCAATGGCCTGCCTATCGCCTATCTTGATCAGAGCAGTGCTGAACAGGGATTAAAGCCTGGCGATACAATTATGACTGAAGTAAATAACATTGGAGACCAATACTATAGTTTCCTGGTTGAAGCTCAAACAGAATTATTCGGTTCAAATCCACTTTTCAGTGGCCCGCCTGCAAATATCAAAGGAAATATCAGCAGTGGCGGTGTTGGTTTTTTTACAGCTCATTCGGTTACACGTTCCTATGCAATTACACCGGAATTCAAGAAAAAATAGTAGTTCCTGCATATCAGTATAATACCTTTGTTGGGCTTTGAACATCGAATCTGCCATCTTGTTTCAATGATTTAAAAGTCTTTTACCCCAAATAGATGCACGATATAGAACCTTACTACAGCTGGCGCAATCTTTATATTGCTGATGAGGATGAGCGCTCACCTTTTTATGGGCGTGAGTATAGCGAGTTCGAATTTACCGGGCAGGTTTATAATTACCTTATTCATCCGCAATGGGATTATATCGGTTCGGAGACGCTTTACCTGAAAATCCTGTTTGTCGATTACGATAAGGTTTTTTGTATTATCGAGTTTATCGGCGAATGGAACGATTGCCTTTATAATGATATAATGTTCCTTTACCGGAATGTAGTCGAATTTCTTTTAGAACAAGGGATCACTAAATATATTCTTATCGGCGAAAATATTCTGAATTTTCATTATTCGGATGCCGATTACTACCAGGAATGGTTCGATGAATTGGGCGATGGCTGGATTGTATGTGTTAATTTCCGACACCATGTGGTGCAGGAGTTCGAAGCTGGTCATCTTGATTATTATATGGCAATGGGAGGGAAGTTCGACGATTTGCCATGGCGAACCGTTATGCCTCAGAAGTTGTTTATGATTGTTGAACATCTCATTACCCGACGACTAAATCCGTAAGGTATTTGTGCGATTTTATAAAATGATATGAAGGAGTCTGTTATCATAACCATCAGTGGTCGCGTTCAAGGGGTTGGATTCAGGTATTTTGTGAAGCAGAAAGCGGATTTGCTTGCTATTAACGGCTTCGTTAAAAACCTGCCCGATCGAAAAGTGTATGTGGAAGCAGAAGGAGACACAGAACAATTGCAGTTATTCATTTCTTTATGTAAGCAAGGTCCTTCGCATGCCTGGGTCGAAAATGCGGATATCCAGAATTGTCCTTTGCAGGGATTTGTTGGTTTTACTATTCGTTAGATACTGCTTAAATCTGTTTACTCCAGAATATTTCTTTTCTCTTTTTTTTATATCGCAATTTTAACTGTTGATTTTGGAATAAATCAGGTTTATTGTTCCTGAAAAAATGCTTTTTCGTATGGTTTAAGGAAAAAGTAAGTTTCGATTGTTATATTGAAGTTTGAAACTAAGGCATAATAGCACAACACGCCTTTGAGGTATCTTTCCGGTTCGAAAAGTCTGATCAGACGTGATATCGGGCCCGGGCGCAGTATTATAAGCATAGTTTAACAAAATCATTTTCACCAGTATAAACCTAAAATTTCTGATCTATGCCACATGATTTTTCACTTTCGAGCGGAGTGCTTGCCAATGGGCGGACAGCTTATTCGGCCAGGTTAAATGGAAGCACTCAATCCAAATTTTTTGTCGCAAACCGAACCATGTACGATGGTAATTTTGGGTTGTACAACACCCAGGCTGTGCCAGGACTTGTTTATAATCCGGCTGATTATGCTGCGGATTTCGGTTTCTGGGCATATTTTATACATCCTACTGCTATGGCCGAAAGCAAAGGTTCATACACCTGCCTGAATACCTATGACAGGGCAAAGTTTACGTTCAGTTTTATGCAATATGCGGCTCATGTTCCAAATGGCGATTTTGTGAAATTCTTCAAAAAACTACTAATGCTGCCCAGCGCCGTTGACTATTTTCCAAAACTTTTACTTAAAGATACGCGGATATTTTATAAAAATTCGAACGGAACCCTTTCGCAATTAGAAAGTGACACTACAACACAGGCACTTATGGATTATCTTAATCCATCGCTTTCTGAGATTGAAAACCAGGAATTGATATGCTCAGCCCGCATGGTTCATTGGGCAACTAATGATGCTGACCATCGCAAAATTCAGGTCGAAACCGCCATTCAACATTTTAAGAACAATATGATTGAATATAATAAGCGGTTTGGACTCAATGGTGTTCCGGCCAAAGTATGCCAGGTAATCTGCGATATAAGGCACCAGGGACGTGCTAAAAACGATCGTATTGCCAATGCCCTCAGTACAAACGGGAATTATGACCTTGCGTTTGCCAATCTTTGCTCGATAGGCGAAGTTAGCTACAGTCAACGTATAAAAACGGTACGAAATACAATTAACAGTCTGCAGGCTTCGGGCATTTTTAATATGAAATACGATAGTGCATCTAATTCGTTTGTAAAAATTTAGTTCAGGATAAGCACTTCAGTTCTGTCATTAAAAGTGGTGAAATTATGTAAAGCGCAGATATTGTTTCTGCGTTTTTTTTTGTTTCTCAATTTTTGATCGTGTTAACAAAAGTTAAAAAATATTAATCATTAAAATATTTAATATTATTCAAAATGCTAATAATGAGCAATATGAATAATATTTAGTATAATAATGTTTAATAAAAAAATAAAAAGATTAAACAAAAATGATTTATCCATGTTTCTATTCTCAACAAACCAATAAATATTAAAAATCATGAAAACGAAACTTAACTTCAGATCAATTTTTACCTTAATAGCTGTTATCGGCATCGGTATGTTCACTTTAACTTCCTGCGAAAAGGACGATAACAATGATGACAACATGGTGGAAACACCAAAGAGTATTGCAGCAATTGCTTCGGCTGATCCGCAATTCTCAATTCTTGTTGAGGCTCTCACAAAAGCCGACCTTGCTACAACTATGAGTCAGCCGGGTACTTACACAGTTTTTGCTCCGACTAATGCTGCCTTTACTGCTCTTTTCACCCAGTTAGGTGTTTCGGGTATCGACCAATTGAGTGCAGATGCTCTTCGCCCTATTCTTTTATACCATGTATTAGGATCCAAAGCGGTTTCGACCGGATTATCCAGTGGTTATGTATCAACCCTTAGCCCGGCAGCAGGTGGCAGATTTGTTTCACTAAAGGTAGATGTTGGCAGCGGAGTTAAACTCAACAGCGCATCGAACGTAACCTCAGCTGATATTCAGGCTTCTAATGGTGTTATTCACGTAATCGATAAAGTATTGTTGCCTCCTACAGTTGCTGATCTTGCAGTTGCTAACAGCAGTTTCACCACCCTTGTTTCGGCTTTGTCAGGCGCAGGTTTAGTTACGGCCCTCAGTGATCCGAAAGCCACTCTTACCGTTTTTGCCCCGACAAACGATGCATTTGCTCAGCTCACTTCAGTTCCCGAAGACCTGAAACCCATATTGTTATACCATGTTCTCGGAAGCACAGTGTATGCCAGCCAGGTTGCTACCGGCTACGCTAAAACCCTGAGTGCTTATATGACCAATCCTATGGATATTTACATCAATACTGCTTCGGGTGTAAAGATCAATAACTCAGCTACAGTTGTGCTGGCTGATGTTGTAGGAACCAATGGGGTTATTCATGTAATCGATAAAGTTCTTCTTCCTCCTACAGTTGTTGGCATAGCTTTGAACAACAGCGCTTTCACAACTCTTGTTTCGGCGGTTGTAAAGGCTGGTTTAGCTGAAACCTTAAGCGAGGTAGGTCCGTTCACTGTATTTGCTCCAACTAATGACGCTTTCACAGCTTTGTTTACAACATTAGGTGTTAGTGGAGTTGATGCTCTGACTGCTGAGCAGCTTACCCCGATCCTCCTATACCATGTTGTAGCCGGAAACAATGTTTCTTCAGGCCTCATGAATGGAAATATTCCTACTCTTCAGGGAACAAATATTTCAGTAAATGTTGGTAAAGGTGTTGTTCTCAATGGAAACACAAATGTTATAATTGCTGATGTACAAGGTTCGAACGGAGTAGTTCATGCAATTGACAAAGTACTTATTCCTTCTGGAAAATAATCAGGATTTCAGGATGAAGGAGGAATTTTTAATAGTTTTGGTTAGTTATTATTGCAATCCTTCAGCCTGATATCTTTCTCTATAAGTTCACTGGACCGGTAATATTATTTTACCGGTCTTTTTTTTTTTTATGCAAAAAATATTGCAAACTATTCATCCCTTTTTACCAACTCCATAGAGAAAGCAGGCAAACAAATTGCAATATACTCAGCTCCCCCGGCAAACGGACTGCTGTACTGCACCCATTCGCCTTTGCCGGTTAATATGGCTTCCCCTTCAGAAACAGTATAATTACCTTCCCTGGTTTCTATTTGCAACGAACCTTTTAAAACAATTGTGTATTCGTCAAATTCAGGTGTTTGTCCGGGCTCAATCCACCCTTCAGGGCTTTTCATACGGGCAATGCTTACCTCTGTTGTTCCGGAATTAACCCTTCCGAAAAACTCTTCAATTTTTTTCTCTTTATTTCCTGCTGCTTTAATCGCAGCAGGAGTTTTGATATGTTTTATCATGTTTTGCCTGTTTAAAAAATTAAGGTTTGTAATCCTGGAAAAGAGTTATTCTTATGAATACAGAAAGAGATATTATTCAGGTACATGGCAATCTTTACCGCCAACTTTTACTGCTCTTAAAACTTCCCGTTTTCCTGCTGGCCCGGGAAGTTTCTCAATACTGAAACCAGCGGATTTCAAAGCACGTTTCACAATGCCTTTGCAACTGTAAGTTACAAGAACGCCATCAGGTTTCATGCAATTGTATATCTGGTCGAAAATCTGTTCCGTCCACAATTCCGGTTGTACATCCGGTCCGAAAGCATCAAAATACACGAGATGAAATTGTTGATCGCGCAGCGATATATCCTCAAGCTTTGCCTGTATTTTGCTGATTATGAAATAGTCGCTGAGAAACGACGGGTAAACCCAGCCTGCCTCATGAATTTTGCGGAAATATCCTGAAGCTTCGGTGCCGCCAATAATTTCGGGGAAATTAAGCGTTTTAATAATTTCCATGTCAACGGGTTCGGGCTCAACGGCAACATAATTTATTTTTCTCCGCTGCTTTTTTGCTTCTAACACGGTTAGCAATGCATTTAGACCAGTACCGAAACCGATTTCGAGCAGGTTAATCTCTTTCAGGCAATTGGGGACATGGTTCAAACCATTCTCAATAAAAACCTGTTTCGATTCCTGTAAAGATCCATTTGTTGAATGATAATGCTCCTTAAGTTCGGGCACAAATAAAGTGTGCGAGCCATCGGCAGTGGTTTCGAGTAAAATCGTTTTCAATCTTTATAATTTATTTGTTGTAAACAAGATGGAGATCAACAACAGGACCGGGCAAGGGATAACTTTTTATCACTGAAGCTGTTGAGAAATCCAGTACTTTAAGTATGGAATTGCGACCTGCAAAAATAAGCTGATCTATCGGATCGCAGGCAAGCTGGCAATTTATAAGGTCAGGTGCAATCGAAAACAGGCTGTTCTTACTCATCCGGTACCAGAAAAGCCCTGAACTTCCTGAAATTATAAAATTATCACTGTCCAAAGCGGCAGTTTCAAAAAATGTACCTTCATTAAAATGGTAGAACGAAGAAAAAGAATTATCCGTGCCGTTATAAAGTGAAATTTCACCTTCTCCATTATTGTTGCTGAAAACCAATACCTTATCATTATTCATATGGTATAATCCGACAGGACTGGTAAGAATAAATTTGTTATGAATCATTTTGCCACCTTCGTTATGAAATGCAACAAGCAAATTGCTTTTACTGAAATTATCATAGAAGTAAGCGACGATAAAATTCTTGGTTTTCACTGAGAGTGAAGGAATTGCATCAGGGAAAGTTTCGGTTTTGTAGATTTCATTTCCTGTTTTGTCGTAGCCACGGATGTTTCCTTCAGCACACGAAACGTATAACATATTGTTGTTGAAGGTGATGCCTTCGAACCAGCGCATCGACTGATGAATTTGTGGTTTTACATTCCATAAAAATCCGCCTTCCGGAAGTTTAAGAGCGGTAAGATCCGATTGCACAATTCCGCAAGAATAAAATTGCGATTCTGCTGAGTTTACGGCAGAACCCAGATAATCACCGGTGTACGAAAAGATTTCCTTCCAAGTATCCGCGCCTGTAAGTTTGTAAGCAGTCCACTGGTTCGATGCAGGTTGAGTAACAATCAGAGGATAAAGTAATTGTCTATCCAGCTCATAAATCTGAATATCTATAAACCGATTCGTGACATTTGTACCATCCGACGCACGGAACCTCAGTTGATAAACTCCTCCCGGGAGCAACGGATCAGAAATTATATAACTGCCAATCAGGCTGAAGGGATTTTTATCCGGCACCAGGCTGAGGTTAGGCAGCACTGCAATATTGTTTTTGTCGACAAGCACAATTTCAACCGACTGAAGTTTGGAGTTATCACTAAATGTTGCCTGGAAACTGATTGTATCGCCATTTTCGAAATTTTCTCCGCTTAAGGGCTGTGAAACCAGGATTTCAGGATATTCAATATCCTCTTTTTCTTTGCAGCTCTGAAGTAATGCGAAGGAAATTGCGATGAATATTAAAAATAAAATTGCCCCGATTTTAACCATGGCATAAAATTACTCGAATATCCCCGACAGCATAGAAAAACTTTGTAATTTTATCTCAATATGTACGCACAAATCTTAAAAAAACTAAAATTATACTTTTTAATGCTTTGAGTTTCAATCATGATTAAGAAGTGCGTAAAAATCAAAAGTTCTTTAACAGGTTTTAACTATTACTAAATCAGAGTACTATGCTTGAAAAAATTGATGTTGAAAATGTTTTATTTCTTGATATTGAAACGGTTCCTGCATTTGCTGAATATAGTCAGCTGGATGAGCGAATGCAAAAACTCTGGGACCGGAAAGCTGAACGGCTTTCGCCGAACAGTAAATTACCGGAAGATGTTTCATCGCCCGAAGAATTGTATGCCAGAGCTGGCATTTACGCCGAATTTGGAAAGATAATTTGCATTTCGGTGGGCGTTTTTCTAAAAGGAGAGTTCCGGATTAAATCATTTGCCGGTCACGATGAAAATGTGCTTCTTACTGAATTTGCCGACTTGCTTAACAAGCGTTATAACCGGCCGGAGCATTTGCTGTGCGCTCACAACGGCAAGGAGTTTGACTTTCCGTATATGGCCCGCCGAATGATTGTACTCGGAATTCCGATTCCAAAAATCCTCGATCTGTCGGGTAAAAAACCATGGGAAGTCGGTCACCTGGATACTATGGAGTTATGGAAATTCGGCGATTATAAAAATTATACATCTCTTGATTTACTTGCCGCCATTTTTGATATCCCAACGCCAAAGGATGATATCGACGGAAGTCAGGTGGCAAATGTATATTATAATGAAAAGAATTTACCAAGGATCGTTCATTATTGCACGAAAGATGTTTTGACCGTTGCCCAGATTTTCAGGCGATACCGTGGAGAAGACCTTATTGATGAAAGCAAAGTTGTGGTGGTTTAAACCAAATTGGGTTTGCTTAAATCAGTTATATGAACTAGTATTGATTGAGCTATATCTCAACAAAAACAATGGACCATTTTTACATTGAGTATTCTGGTGCCGAGCTTTTTCTGCCTTTTCTGTTTCATTTACCTCACAGCCGGTAAACTTGACACATCGATAAACCACCATTTAACATCTTTTAGTTTTAACACTTACAATATTTCCATACTTTTGCGAAAATAATCAAAACCTTATATGAAAAAATACATTTTACTTTCTGTTATCATGGTATTGGTGGCAGGTATTTCCTCACAGTCGTATGCTCAAAAGAAGGAAAAGAAAAAGAAAGGCAGCAAAACCGAAACTGTTGCAGCCACTCCGGCTTTTGCCAATAATAACGATACCGTGAGTTATATTATTGGTGCCGATATAGCCCGTAGTTTCGCGAAAAATTCGCTTGAGCTCAACAAAGAAATGGTATTTAAGGGCTTTTCTGATGCCCAGGCTAACGCAGATACAGTTTTTTCGCAGGAGCAGATCGGACAGATCATGATGGCCTGGCAGCAGCAAATGAGTGAGAAAAAAACAGCTTTGGCTGAACAGGAAATGGCTAAGAACCTTAAACTTGGTGACGACTATCTTGCTGCCAATAAATTAAATGCAGGTGTTATCGAAACTGCCAGCGGTTTGCAATATAAAGTTATCAAACCTGGCGAAGGTGAATCTCCTGATGATAACGATATGGTTGAAGTTCATTACACAGGCACCTTGGTTGACGGCACCGTTTTTGATTCATCGCGCGAAAGAGGTGAGTCAATCGAATTTCCTGTTAACGGTGTAATCCCCGGATGGACAGAAGCACTTAAACTTATGAAACCAGGTGCTCAGTATATGCTTTATATCCCTTCGAAACTTGCCTACGGCGATAAGAAAACAGGACCGATTCCTCAAGGATCAACATTGATTTTTGATGTTGAATTGATAAAGTTTGAAAAGAAATAGTTTAAGAAAGTAGTTTAGAGCAATTGACCAATAGATGTTTATTGGTTATAAGCCAAACTTGAATTCAGAAGTCAAAGTAAATTTATACAAAAATCCCGGAGCCGTTCAGTGAACAACTCCGGGATTTTTAATTTTATAAAGATCACTCTAAAGCTTACTCTGTCTGGCTTATCGAGAATGTCCATGCATATTTGCACGGAGGCATTTTTTGTAACGATGCCGGAATTGTAATCACAGTCTCACTGTTTATTGTTTTCCATTTCAGTGCTTTCTTTTCGCCAAGCAAATGAATAGTCGCATTTTTTGCGGGTTTAATGCCTTTGATTTTTACCACAGGAGGTAGATTTGTTTCTTCTTTTCCTGCCAGGTAAATTGCATTTACGCGTTTATCTTTGTTTTGCGTGAAGCAGATATTCTTTTCCTTGTATGGCGAAATTGGACGTGTAGCATAAATTGCATCCCCGTTCACTTTCATCCATGCTCCGATTTCTTTCATCCTGGCGTATGCTACAGTATCATAATCGCCAAGAGGACTTGGTCCGACGTTGAGCAGGTAATTTCCACCTTTGGCAACTATATCAACAAGGTAATGGATTATTGTTTCTGTTGGTTTGTAAATATCACCGGGAACATATGACCATGATGAAGCCATTGTCATACACGTTTCCCACGGGTAATCCAGTGGAACTGTGGGAATATGCTGCTCAGGTGTGCGGTAGTTTTCGAATTCGCCGGTAACTGACCGATCAACTACAATAAGGCCAGGCTGCAGTTTCCGACCCATAGCCGAAATTTTCGCCATATCAATATCCTGATCATACGGTATGGTTTTTTGCCAGTCGATATTAGGATCGATGGATTGATGCGGCCTTACCCAGCCACCATCAAGCCAAAGGATATCAACTTTTCCGTAACCGGTAAGTAATTCTTCTATCTGGTTGTATGTAAAGTTTTTATATTGTTCCCAGCGCTCGGGGTAACGTTTAGGATCATAATTTACATTCCGGTCTTTTGGCGGGAAATAGGGCCACCAGTACGAATCGCAATGCCAGTCGGGTTTGGAGAAATATGTCCCGATTTCGAAACCCTGTTTCCTGAAAGCATCCGTTGTTTCTTTGCCGATATTTGCTTTTGGATTGGTATGAAAAGGAGTATTCGGACTGGTGATTTTATAATCGGTGTATTTGCTGTCGTACATGCAGAAACCATCGTGATGTTTGAAGGTAAGGATCATGTATTTGAATCCGGCATCTTTGGCGGCAAGGGCCCATTTGTCGGGATTGAAATTTACCGGGTTAAAGGTTTTCTGTAAATCCTCATACGCTTTCAGGTAGGTAAAATAATCTTTCGAAAACTCTCCCCGGCGCTGTGTCCATCCTTCGTCCTCGGGGCAAATACTCCACGATTCCACTACGCCCCACTGGCTGTATGTTCCCCAATGCATAAAAATACCGAATTTCATGTCCTGCCATTCCTCAATGTTTTTAACTACAAGCGGATCGTCAGGAGTAATATAGGGAGCTTCTGCTTCCTGGGCTAATGTAGTTAAGCCAATGGCTGCCACGGCCAGGATAAATAAAAATTTCTTTTTCATATTTTCCGGTTTGTGATTATAAGTGTATTTAGTTCAGTGTATTACGATTGTAATGAATTTTGATTTTATCAGGAACGTATTTTCGAAAGATTATGTTTCTGTGCCCTGAAACCATAAAATGCAATTACGATAAAGCTAATCAGCGGAAGCACAAATGAAAAGTTTACTGCCGGTAACCAGGCAACAGTTCCCAGGTCAATTATAGCTCCCTGCAATGGAGGCATTAAAGCACCGCCTACAATTGCCATTACCAGGCCGGCTGCTCCGAGAGTGGCATCTTCACCAATTCCTTCGAGAGCTATTCCGTAGATGGTCGGGAACATCAGCGACATAAATGCGGAAGTGGCTATCAGGCAATACAAGCCGCCCATGCCGACAATGAAAATAGTTCCAAGCGTAGTAATCATTCCGCCGATAGCAAAAATGGTCAGCAGTTTCCGGGAATTCACATATTTCATCAGGAAAGTACTTATAAACCTGCTCGAAAGAAAAAGAACCATAGCAATGATATTATATTGCTGGGCTGTTGATTTGGAAATGCCCAGGTTTTCGGCGTATTGAATGATAAATGTCCAGCACATGATTTGCGCGGCAACATAAAACATCTGGGCAATAACGCCTTCGCGGTAAGAGGAATTTTTTATAAGTCGCCGGAACATGTCACCTGTGTTCGATGTATGGTCAGCCTTTGCACTTTTTGGCATTTTACTCACCAAAATAATAATGAACATCAAGATTACCACAAATCCAAGGATCACATATGGATTTCTGATTATTGCCAGATCGTGGGTGCGGATAACTGCTTTTTCGGCAGCATCCAATGTGGGGAAAATTAATTCGCCGGCAGTGTTTTTGGCTTCTGAATGAAGAGATGTTAAAATATAGTTAGACGCAACAAACATCCCCAGCAATGAGCCCATTGGATTGAAGGCCTGTGCCAGGTTCAATCTACGTGTGGCAGTTTCGGAATCACCCATTGCTAGAATATACGGATTAGCAGTAGTTTCCAGAAAAGCCAGTCCAAACGTAAGGATGTAAAGCGAGAGAAGAAAAAATCCAAAAACTTCGTATTGTGCAGCAGGGTAAAAAAGTAATGCGCCGATAGCATATAACGCTAAACCTATGAGAATGCCTACTTTATAACTATATTTTTTTACAAAAAGCGCAGCTGGAATTGCCATAGTTGCATAGCCACCATAAAAAGCAAATTGTACCAATGCTGCTTTTGCATTTGATGTTTCCATTATGGTTTTAAAAGCAGCTACCAGCGGATTGGTGATATCATTGGCAAATCCCCACAGCGAAAAAAGACTGGTGATTACTATAAACGGGATTATATACTTTTTTTCGACAACTTTCTTTTTCGAATGCATGTAGTCTGATTATTAGTGGGTTTATAAAAGATCACCTGTATTAAAAGTTATTTTTTCTTCGGATTTTAACCTGCATGGCACCTTCAACAGGAGTATCAGAAACCAGGATAATATACCCGCCGCCGCCTGCGCCCGAGAGTTTCCAGCCCCAGACTCTATCCTTATAAATATCAATTGTGTGGAGGATATCCGCATCAACCATATTTGGAAACATGGCAATCTGTGCTTCGAATGAGCGCCGGAATGCATTCCCGAACGCCTGAATATCCTTTTTCTGAATGGCATTCCAGCAATCTTCGGTTGCATCAGCCAATTCTTTGGCACCTGCCGGAGTTATATTAGTGTTATCAAGCGGACTGTATGAGCTAACGCGTGGACCTAAAGTAACGAGGTAAAGTCTTTTCTCAAGCCAGGTAAGTATACCTTCGTCGTGAACTGTATTTATTTTAGAAGGCCAGTAACTTCCTTCATAATCCAGTTTGTTTAAACCCGGAAACACAATTCCGAGTGAATCCTGTGAGCCAGAAACATGCTTGGTTCCCGGCGGATTCTCGAAACTGAAAAGCATCCGTGCCAGGTGTTCGGCATCACCATGCGGTATTTCGTTTCGCCATAGTTCAATTGCTTTCCTGCGTGTGCTCGATGACATTCCGCTTCGGTCGTTGAACTCAATGGTAGGCTCAATACTGATGGTGAGCACTGATCCGGGATGATGAAGGGACACATATGGCTGATCGAGCCATCCGCCGGCTAGGTCGATGCGGAAAGGAATGGTGCATTCAGTGCGCAGGGTGGTGGTGGAACGAACCGGCAGATCGGCATGCGGAATACGTTTAAGTATATGATATTCGATGCCCATTTCTTCGCAAAGAGCCTGTTTTGAAGGTGTGTGACCATCCTCATTAACCACGAAAACATCAGGCATCACATCCCTTAATTCTTTTTGAAAATCGATATAACCCCAGCCGGAATTAACCATACATTGTTTTACGCAAGCCAGCGAATCGATCATGTATTTTCGCTCATCCTGCGTATTTACAGGGTAGCGGCCTTTAAGATGATGAACATTTGCGTCGGCACCAATACTTACATACAATTCGCCATAAGTAGCCGCTTCCTGCATAAAGGCAATATGTCCGCTGTGCAACAGGTCGAAGCAGCCGGTTACAAAAACTTTTTTCTTTGGTTTCCCCTTGACAGAATGGCTTTTCTCTGTATGGAAAACTTCAGTCATAGCCATAGGAATGACGTTTACAGATAATTCAGAGGTGATAAAATTCAACACTTTCTCAACATCTGAATCATCTGTTATTTCGATATAGATGTACACTGAACCATATCCTTCAAAAATCTTAATACATTTTAAACCAGGAAATGAATTGCTGAGATTATTGTTATTCAACAGTTTATCAAAGGATTTTCCATCAAAACTATCAGGAACAGGAAATTTGAAAGCTTTCCTCGAAATGTTTAGGCTTTCTTTTTCAGTATTACAAAAACTGAACAACAAAGTGAGCCCTGCCCACCATTCATTTTCGTTGCGGTCTTTCAGCGGTTCCTGCATAGGATCGGTAAGTTTCCACCATTCGCGGGTAGTCTTATCGGTTCCCATAACGTTCATATCACTCTGAAAATCAGTGCCGCTATAAACCATATGACTGAAGAGTATCCCGTTGTGTAGAAATATCGAGTAATCGCTGATATTCGAACGGTGGATACGTTCGAGCACACCTGGGAACGTATTGTTATGCAAGGCAATGTATTGTTCTTCGAATTCTTTCTTAAGTCCGATGATGCTGCCTAATGTAAGCTGATTGTCAGGATTCATATGCCCTATAGTATTGATTCTTTAAAAAAAATGCTTTGTTTTTCTTCAAAAGTAAGAAGAAAAGATAAATAATAAAACTAGCACTGTGAGTTGGTTTTATACCTTCAAGGGCTTAACTCCCCTGAATGTTTATAAGTGTAACAGTAGTGCGATGAATTCTATCCGTATATCGGGCCAAAATTTGCGCAAGCCCTGTAGTCAGCTCCTTCTGTATCAGCAGTGCCGAAAGCACTCCATGCATTTGGCCTGAAAATTTCGTCAGTAACATTGTGCATGCAAACCGGAATCCTGAGAATGGCAGCCATCGTTATTAAATCGGCACCGATATGACCGTAACTGATTGCGCCATGATTGGCTCCCCAGTTTGCCATTACAGAATAAACATCTTTAAATGCTCCTTCACCGGTGAGTTTTGGTGCAAACCAGGTGGTTGGCCAGGTCGGGTTGGTTCGCTCAGTAAGCTGGAGATTAATATCTCCCGGTAAGTCAACTGTCCAGCCTTCGGCAAGCTGCAGCACAGGGCCAAGACCTTTGATAAGGTTAACACGGCTCATGGTTACCGGCATTCCTCCTCGGGTGAGGAATTCGCTCGAATAGCCTCCTCCCCTGAAATACTCGTAAACAGCCGATGGCCAGGAGGTTGCTTTGAGGCATTCGCTGGCTTCGCTTTCGCTGATTTGCCAGAAAGGTTTAACAACCGAGTTTCCATCTTTATTTTGCCTTCCTGAAAAATCAAGTGCCGAAGCTCCTGAATTTATAAGGTGTATGAGTCCGTTGGCTGCAGTTCCTTCGAGAGTTTTTCCTGTAACACGTTTTACGGCATCCGGACTCCAGTAGGTTCGTACATCGCTGAACATCTGAGCCGTGTTGGTAAGCAGGTGCCCGAAAAGCATAGCCACACCGTTGAGTGCATCATTTTCGGTTGCCAGTAGGTAAGGCTGTCGGGTTCCACTCCAATCGAAGCTTGAATTAAGGATTGCTTCCATATAATCACCGTTTGGTCGGTGATCCGTCCATTGGCGCTGCCCCTGAAAACCAGCCAGTATTGCATTGTGTCCGAGTGCTTCTTCGCCAAAACCTGCATCGGCAAGTTTCTGATTTCCAACCATCAGGTCGCGGGCGATAAGGCTCATTTTAACGACATCTTCCCATATCCGGTCTTTTTCTACCTGCGGACGGATAACTTTATTTTCGTCGCGACCTTCGATACAGTTTTTACGTGTCCATTCGAGTGCAAGGGCAAATTCATCTTCGTCAAAAATGCCTTCTTCCATCCTGCGGTTGAACTCGCTCATATCGATGTATTCGTTGCGCATCCCGAGGTAATCCTGGAAGAATGCCGGGTCAACAACCGATCCTGCAATTCCCATCGATACAGAACCCATGGAGAGATACGATTTGCCTTTCATATATGCAACGCCGAGAGCTGCTTTGGTGAAACGGAGAATTTTAGTTTTTACATCATTGGGAATTGACGTGTCCCCGGCATCCTGAACGTCGTAGCCATATATGCCAAATGCAGGCAGGCCTTTCTGCGCATGGCCGGCTAGTACTGCCGCCAGGAAAACCGCACCCGGACGTTCCGTTCCGTTGAAGCCCCAAACAGCTTTTGGAATCAGCGGATCAGTATCCATAACTTCGGTTCCATAACACCAGCATGGACTAACGGTGAGTGAAACTCCAACTCCTTCGCGGGCAAATTTCCCGGCGCAATCTGCTGCTTCAGCAACTCCGCCAATACAGGTATCGGCAATTACGCATTGCACAGGCGATCCGTCAGGATAAAAAAGATTTGCTGTAATAAGCTCAGCCGCTGACCGGGCCATGAGCATGGTTTGCTGTTCGAGCGATTCGCGTACGCCTTTGCGGCGGCCGTCGATGGTAGGGCGGATGCCCACTTTTGGGAAAGATCCTTTTAACCGGTTCATTGGAATGGAAATGTAAGTTATTCAATCTATTGTATTGTAAACGAATGCTTTTCAATATTCCTTTGAGACCGGTTTAACGGTAAAATGTGTATTTAAACAGGAAATTTTTTCATAAACTTATCCGTTTCACACAATTGCTCGTCGGTGAGACGAACAGCCTGGTTGTTGCTGCGCATAATTATACCGCAAGCCAGCTCAAAGAATAGTGCTTTTTGTATTACATCATCAAAACTACTACCTACAACTACTTGTCCATGATTCTGAAGCACAACCAGATCATGTGTTTTCATCGATTCGGTTACCATTTTTCCTAATTCGGGCGAACCTGGGCAGATGTATGGCAACATATCAATTTTTCCAATAAAGGCAGGAATTTCGTTAATGACATTAAAGTTCCGGGGCGGATCAGGAAGGCAAGCTAATGTTGTTGCGTACAGCGATTGGAAATGAAGTATTACATTCACATCTTTACGCTGCCGCATAATGCCAAAATGAAAACCGCTGTCCATGGAAGGACTCACATTATTTATGATCATACCATCTGCCAGGCGACTGATACATACCTGATCCTTGCTGAGATAAGGAAGCCAAGATCCTGTTTGGGAAATAAGCATGATTTCATCATTCAGCCGCCACGACATATTGCCGCTGCTGCATAGCAACAGTTGATGCGTGCCTGTGCGATGGGCTGCTTCTACAAAAGTTTTCAGATGACTGTCAGTAACTAAAGGCATTTTGTTGTGGGATTTACCGCCGGCAAATTGTCGGACAAGTTTAGGAAAAATTTGGTTTAAATTAACAATCTTTCAAAAAAAAATTATTAATTAGGTTTAGTTATTATTACAAACTAAAAAGTTGACAAAAGTACTATATTGGAGGAGCTATCCGTTGAGGAAATGAAAATATTTTTTGCTACCGGCAAAGAAGTTCAGCCGGACTTTTGATATTTAATCAAAATGCTTGTAATACACATCTTTTCAGTGTATTACAAGCATTTTTTAAAAGGGAAAAAGAGTGATGTCTTTGAGAAATATAAATAAGGCAGTCTTCGTTTTACTCAGTCACTACTAAACCGGGAACTACAATTTGCTGATTTTACACACATAACCGCCACCGGCAGCAAGTTTCAGGTTAAGGACACTTTTATTGGAAACAGAAAAAGTTTCTGTAGCGTAATCTTCAGCACGACGGTCAACGTTCATTCCATCCCTGAAAACTGTTACAGAGTATTGTCCTTCTTCCAGGAAACTGAGTGGGATATCAAAATTACGGGCAGAAAAATCGGTCATTGATCCAACATACCAATCGTTGCCACTTTTCCGGGCTACGGTTACATAATGGCTTATTGCCGCGTTTAAGCATACTGTTTCGTCCCACGTTACAGGAACTTTTGCGATAAACGAAAGGCATTCAGGTTCTTTCAGGTAGTTAGTGGGGTTATCGCATAACATCTGCAAAGGACTTTCAAAAATTATGTATTTCGCCAGTTCGTGACTGCGGGTTCCCATGCTCATCGGCATATCCCAGTTTATTGCAAATGTTTTCTCATTTGCGTTTATCATAGCACCTGGAGTATAATCCATTGTGCCGGCAAACATCCTGGTAAAAGGTAATGTGCAATCGTGCGAAGGTGTTATTAGCTTCGACCATTTTACGTTTTCAAGACCTTTAACGCCTTCGCGGGTTAGTGCATTCGGGTAAGTGCGGCTGAAACCGGTTGGTTTGTATGATCCGTGATAATCTACAAGCATATGATATTTTGCTGCTGTAACGGCAACTTTTTCGTAAAAATTTACCATATCCTGATCATCGCGGCAAAGGAAATCCACTTTTACTCCAACGCATCCCCATTTTTTAAATTTTTCGAACGAAGAGTCAAACTTTTCTTCCAATGCTCTTCCGGTTACCCAAAGAATGATGCCGACATTTTTCGCCTTAGCGTGCGCAAATAATGCATCCATGTCCATATCCGGATTGATTTTTTCGAGGTCCTCCGGTTTCGACCATCCTTCATCAAAAATTACATATTCCAGCTTGTTGGCTGCGGCAAAATCGATGTAGTATTTATATGTTTCCGTGTTTACACCTGCTTTAAAAGGCACTCCTGCAATATTCCAGTTGTTCCACCAGTCCCAGGCAACTTTTCCCGGTTTTATCCAGGCAGTTTCGGTTAGTTTGCAGGGGCTTCCAAGACGGTAAGTAATATCGTTTTCGAGCAGACGGGCTTCATTTTCAGCCAGGCCAAAAGCACGCCACGGAAATTCCCGTTTCCCGTTTGTACGGGCAATATAATCTTTCCGGCTGGTAATACCATAATCACGATCGCCGGTTGGTTTCATCTGGTCAACCACTTTTGGGAAAGTTCCTGTAAACGAACCGTCAGCTTTATCACTTCCTAAAAGGTATAAACCAGGATAGTCGAGCAGATCACTTTCAGTAAAAGCAGCAATTATTCCACTGGATTTGCGGAATACTGCAGGTAAAATACCCATTTGGTTCCCTTTTACCGAGCCGGCAACACGACAGGTATATGCACGTTCGGAGTGGGAAACAAAATTATCCTCATCGCCGTAATATACTGAATCGGCTGCAGCCATATTGAGCGTAACAAGTTCATTAATAACGGTAATTGAATCTTTGAACCGGGTTAGAAACCGATAGGCAACTCCATCGTTATAAGCCCTTAATCTAATGCCATAATTGCCTTTGAACCAGATATCTGTTTCGTTATAGACATCAGGAATGCGACTGCGTTTTTCGGCTACAACCGGAATAATTTCAGTGTTAACCTTTCGGGAAATTACTTTCGAGCGGGACGGATTCCGGAAAGCATCGGGATACCCGGCGATAGTCATGGAAACAGCTGATGGCGCCATAACCAATTGCTTGTTATATTCAACCGAAAGCAGAAGACTATTGGAATAATCCAGCCTGATTACAGCTTTGCCATCGGGAGAGGTGACAATTACCTCTTTTGCTGAAATGTTGAGAGATAGAAGAGTAAGTAAGCAGGCAAAGGCAATCCCTTTCGGGGAAAACAGCAGAAAAATTCGGTTCATGGGTTTATAATTTTGGTAAGGCAAATATAACAATGTAGCTGTAATCGAATGTGCTTTTATGCTAAAAACTTACCTTAAAGGAGCAATTGCTTTAGCAATTTGTTCGCCAATGCCAATTTTATACCCTTCGGAATAGTAAACCAGATTACCGTTTTTATCAGTGATTATAATTACCGGTAAATTATCACCGCTTTTTCGCTTGCGCAGGCGTTCAACTTCGGACAGCATTTTGGCTCCTTTATCATAAGCAAAAATGCTTTGTGCCGGCAGTCCGGGGAAATTTGTTGGTTTAAACGAAACGCTAACCTTATCCTTTCCAAATAAAAATACGATGCCACCTCCCCATTTTTCAATAATGTCCTTTACTGCAGGAATATCAGCCATAACATGTTTCGAAGGTTCTTTGTCCGGATCAATCCATATCAGGATAGCACCTTTTTCTGAGCTTAATTTAGTGAGTGGAACCACTTCATTACTTGCAAAACCGTTGAATTTGTATGCCTCAGGTTTAATGTTCGCCCAGGGTTCAGCAGCAGTAAAATCCTGCCTGGTTGCCACATTAACATCCGTTGTAACAGTTGCAGGAACATCGAAAAAACTTACCGAAGAGAGGACACTTCCATCCGATTGACGGTTGCCGGTTACCAGCATATATTTGCCTGCTTCCACTTCGGTTGTTGCTTCAAACTCACTGATCTTCATTCCATAATCGAATTCAAGGGTGCGGTAAACACCGCCATTGTACCTGGCTATGGTAAAGTTGATGGCATATTTAGGATCAAAGTTTTTTTCAGGATTTACAAAACGGATATTCCCCTTTGCAGTTATATTTTCAGTAACAGGTTCAAAAGCAACATTTTTCCAGTCCTTACCAATATAATACTGCGGTAAGGAGGTAGCCGGATTTATTCGAGCAGCCTGTCCAAGGCTGCGGCAAGCTGCTACAAAAAAGATATCGCGCGAGCGTTTATCGGCTGTTTTTAATTCAAAAACGCCACGAGGTGACAGCGGTGCACGCGAATGCAGATTAGCTGTATTATCAAGTTTGATATTTTCTTTAACCCATTGCACCATTGCATTCGGATCCGATTTAAATTTCATTAGAAATTCGTAACCGAATTGTTTCTGCAAGAAAGCACGCCATGGCAGCATCATTTCGTTCGATATTCGTCCGCTCATCACGTAGCGGGCAAAAAACTCCTTGTCAGTGCTTGCCAGCGGATTATCGTAGTTAAATGAGTTTGAAAGGTGGTCGTTTAGAATGTTGGCCTTGGTATCGCGGATATCTTTTTCCGAAATGGATTCGAGCAGGTAAACGGCCCATTCTTTCTGCGAGGGATTTGCCTGGGAAATAAAATCAGCAATTTCCTGCCAGTTGCCATAACTCTTTATGAAAATTGGCAAAAGCCTTTCGGGACTTAATCCCTGTTCAGCCGCAAAATTTACAATCCATACCGAATCTTTAAACGTTGACATATAAATTGTACGTATCGAATCTTCCTGGTGCAACCTGAATGTGTTGTGATCGCGCTGCTTCTGAGTAAGTTTCGACGGCAGCGGTGTCTTTTCTACCGGAGGTATAAAGTCGAAATTTTCGGAAAGTGAAGCAGGGTGTTTATCGGTAATTACTACAGTAACTGAATCCATTTTGTCAACAGAAATCTTTTTATAACCCCATTTTTCGCCTTCGTAGGCCCAAATCAACAAATCGCCAAGCCCGGTAATTATCGAACTTATCCCGTTTTGATCGGTCGAGCCTTTGGCGATAGGGTAAAATTCGGCGTAATTATACAGTTGGTATTCTACATTGGCATTTTTCACCGGTTGATTATCAGCGGTTGTAACTTTTACGAAAATAATTTTTGCCGCAGCATAATTCTCAATCAGGTTGAGTTCGGCAAAGCGTTCCTGGTTATCAATAACAGGTTCGTTGCCATGGTAGGCTCCGTAAGCGCGGGTATGCACCAGCATAGCCCGGCGCGCAGGTTCGGCAAACCAGCCCATATTCAGTTCAGGATCAGGCTCGCAGGCACCCAGGAAATACCATTTTCCATCAATCCAGGCCTCGACCCAAGCGTGGTTGTCATCGCTGTGTGCCCAACGCGGAGTGTACACCTGGCGGGCAGGAATTCCGATAGTACGCAGCGCAGTTACTGTAAATGTAGATTCTTCGCCACAGCGGCCAAACGAAGTTTTTAAACTAGCCATTGGCGAACTGGTACGTTCGTCGCTGCCGCGGTAGGTCATTTTTTCGTGGCACCAGTGGTTTACTTCCAGCGCGGCATCGTGCATGTTCATCCCGGCAACACGGTTTTTAATTTCGTCATACATAACCACGCGGAATTCATCGAGATTTTCGTTGTTGATGCGTGGAGGAAGCACAAAATGAAGGAATACATCTTCGGGAATGACTGATCCCCAGGTCATTTCGTTGCGAGCTTTTAAGACCGATTTTACCTGTTGCAGAAAAAAATCGCCGTTGTAATCGGCCAGATCGCTCAAGGGCATATAGGCATATAAATATTCGAGCGCCAGTTTTTCATCGGGGGATAATGGACTCTTGAATACGTCAAAAAGCTGCTGGCTTCGACCAACTGCCATTTGCTGCTGTTTTTGAAACATGGCCTGCATACCGGCAAGTGTTTTGGCATCCCTGATCAATTGAGCATGGCTTGCTATTCCTGAAACCAGAAGAACAAACAGCAGGATTGTAGTTTTTCCCGCATTCATCCGTGAAACGTATTTGTTATTTTTATTCATCTTCAAATTTATTAAGTCCAAAGTTACAGTTTCAAATTCCAGCTTTCAAGCCCCCACTCACACAATTATACAATTTTTAATCGTCGAATTGCCGAATCGCCGAATTGCGGAATTATCGCATCGTCGAATTACCGAATTGCCGAATTACTTAACAATAATCTCATCCGAAAACATCCATGCTGCGCCTCCATTACCTTTATGTCCCGGGGGGCAAACGCCGATGTTGGTAGCTACCATTTTTACGAAGCGTGTGTTTATCGGTTTAACCTGCATTTCAAAGGTTTTCAGAATTCCGCCTTCCTTTTCTGCAGGGATATCATTTTTAATCACCCCAGCCGAACGGTAATCGGTTCCGTTATCAGAAACAAAGAATTCGATTTTTGAAGGGAAGAATATCCATGCGTTATTATCCTGGAAAAATCCGGCACCGAATGTCGAAACCGTTTTAGCCTGCCTCAGATCAATGATAGCTTCGAGATTTACTTTTTCAAAACCCAGCCAGCCGCCGATCCTGAAATCGGGCGAACAACGGATACCGTCGATCAGGTTGTTGGCTCCACCGCTCGAATACTGGTTAGCCGGTGCAAAAGTGAGTTTGATATCCCTGTCGTCGAGCATTTTTACAAATTCTGACGAAACAACCTGGCTTACACCTCCATCCATCTGGGCATAAAATTTGATTATTGAGGTCTGATCAATGGTGAAAGGACCTGTGTAAACTTGTGTTTTTGCATTGCCATCTTCACCTGCAATGCTGTAATACAAGGAGGCTCCGGCAGGACCTGTTATAGTAATCACTTTTTTATCCTTGAATGATTTCGTTGCATCCAGAATGGCTGGTGGCGGGATAATAAGGTTATCAGTTATTGCGGTATGAGGTTCATTTTTTGCGCCGGTTCCCCAGTTTTTATTTGGCGTATTTCCCATCACGAAGGTAAGCTCGCCGCCATTCATTATATCAGAATGATTCAGGAAAGAAGCATCGTGTTTATTGCCGTTGAGAGTGGCTGAGCGGATATAGAAATTGTTTGCCGAAATGTTTTTTGCATTGATCACGAATTTCTTGCCGTTCTCGAGATTAATGGTCACTTTGCTGAACCAGGGTGTTCCTATAACATAATAATCGGCTCCCGGTGTTACAGGGTAAAAACCCATAGCGCTCATAACTGCCCATGCCGACATCTGACCGCAATCTTCATTACCCGATAAACCATCCGGATTATTGTGATAAAGCGTATTCATAATCTGGTGAACGCGCTGCTGGGTTTTCCATGGCTGGCTCACAAACGGATACAAATAAGCCATGTGATGACTGGGTTCGTTGCCATGTGCATATTGTCCGATGAGGCCGGTAATATCACTTTGGTCACGGCCCGAAGTTTTTGAAGATGCCGTAAATAACTGGTCGAGCTTTTTTGCCAGGTTTGCTTTTCCGCCATGCAACTTAATTAATCCGTCAATGTCCTGAACAGCCGAAAAACTATATTGCCACGAATTAGCCTCGGTGTAGTTAAAGTTAACTTCAAATGGATCGAAAGGATTAAACCAACCACCGTTTGAACGGGCGCGCATGAAACCGGTGGAAGCATCAAAAATATTTTTATAGTTCTGGCCACGCTGGTTGAAATATGCATACTCATTTTTGTTTCCGATTGATTTTGCAAACTGTGCTATGCACCAGTCGTCGTAAGCATATTCCAATGTTTTCGAAACACTTTCTGCTTCATCTTCGGTAGCAATGTATCCATTTTGAGCTAGTGCTTTTAATCCTTCATTGCCTTCGCGGGTTGCACTTTTGCGCATGGCCTGCAATGCTTTTTCGGTATCAAAACCTTTAATTCCTTTGAAGTATGCATCAACAATCACAGGTACCGAATGATAACCAATCATGCAGAAAGTTTCGTTTGCTGCTAGTTCCCAAACAGGTAACAAACCGCCTTGCTCGTATTGAATCATGAACGTTTTAATGTAATCGAGAGTACGTTTCTGATCAATAATTGTCATCAACGGATGGTAAGCGCGGTAGGTATCCCACAGCGAAAACACAGAATAATTAGTAAAATCCAGTGCTTTATGTACTTTCAGATCGCGTCCACGGTAACTTCCATCTACATCCATATACATATTAGGATTTACCATGGTATGATAAAGTGCGGTGTAAAAAACAGTTTTCTGTGTATCTGTGCCACCTTCAACTTCAATTTTCGAAAGCTCCTTATTCCATACCGATTTTGCGTTGTTGCGTACACTTTCGAAATCCCATCCCGGAATTTCAGTGTTCAGGTTTAGCCTAGCACCATCAGTACTTACAGCTGAAATGCCTACTTTAACCAGTATTTTTTCGCCTGCTGTAGTGCTGAAATGAAAAATGGCTTTGATGTTTTTTTCATTATCAGCCGATTTAATTCCGGGTTTTGTTTTATTGTCAACTGCAATTTCGTACGAACTGAATGGTTTCGAAAACTCAGCTACAAAATACACATATTGATTTTCGGCCCATGAGCGTGAACGTCGCAAACCTTCAATCTGGGTGTTGCTGATAACTTTAATTGACGATTCAAGAACTTCATCGCGGTGAAAAAGATCAACAAGGATATTGGCTTCACTGGCAGCCGGAAACGTATAACTATGCATGCCAACCCGTGTGGTAGCGGTTAACTCGGCAGTGATATTGTAATCGTCGAGAACTACCTTATAATATCCCGGAGCTGCTTTTTCGCTGCTGTGTTTAAATTTTGAACCATACCCTGGTTTCCCGTCTGAGCCATTATTCCATCGCGTTTCGCCGGTATTGGGCATAAAAAGGATATCGCAAAGGTCAGGAACACCGGTTCCGTTGAGGTGGGTGTGCGAAAATCCATAAATATAGCTGTCGTCATAGTGGTATCCGCCACAACCATCCCATCCTTCGAGGCGTGTATCAGGGCTTAACTGAACCATTCCGAATGGCACGGTAGCACCGGGATATGTATGTCCGTGACCACCGGTTCCGATAAATGTGTTCACAAAATCGGCAGGCGTTTTCTGTGCTATTGTTATGCACGAAATTGCTACCGAAACAAGCAAAAGGAGTGCTGTCTTTTTCATAATTGCTGAGAATATAATTGGATTGAATGAATTGATTTAGTGCCAATGAAGTGGTAAAAATACAATCTTTTTAAATTTATTTACAAAGTTACAAAAATTAAATTATTTTTGTTCCTTTAAGAACCCATTCTAAAGTGTTAGCGCATTCATTGACTGCCTGTTACTTCAAATAATTAAAATCTATTCAACATGAAAAATGTCATCACTTACCTTTTAGCAATTTTTTTTGGGATAGTAACTTTTTCGGTACAAGCCCAGGAACCTCCGATACCGATAAGTTCGAGGCACTATGTTTGTTATAAAGCGGCTTCCCCGGTTGTTGTTGATGGTTTGATAAACGAAGCAGACTGGAACAGTGTGCCCTGGAGCGAGTATTTTGTTGATATCGAAGGAAGTCTGAAGCCACTGCCAACGTATAAAACCAGGATGAAAATGCTTTGGGATGATAAATACCTTTATATAGCTGCCGAACTGGAAGAACCACATGTATGGGCAACCCTCACGGAGCGGGAAAGTGTAATTTTTTATGACGACGATTTTGAAGTTTTTATCGATCCGGATGGTGATACACATCATTACATTGAATATGAAATGAATGCCTTCAATACCCAGTGGGACCTGCTTCTGCTTAAGCCATACCGCGATGATGTGAAGCAAAATGTTGCTATCGACAACTGGAATATAAACGGAATGAGATCCGCTGTTTATGTGGATGGAACCGTAAATAATCCGGCTGATACCGATAAAGGCTGGACGCTTGAAATTGCTTTCCCACTGGATGCTCTGACCGAACTGAGTGCCACCGGCAAAAATCCGGTTCAGGGCGAACAGTATCGCATTGGTTTTTCGCGTGTTGACTGGACTGTTGATGTTGTTGACGGAAAATATAAAAAACGCACACACAAAGTGGATGGCATTGAAAAACCATTGCCTGAAAATAACTGGATATGGTCGCCGCAGGGAGTTATCGCCATGCACCAGCCTGAAACCTGGGGATTCCTGCAATTTTCGGAAACGCTGGCTGGAAAAGGTGTTGATGCCTATGTTCCCGATCCTGATAATGGCGTAAAATGGGCTCTGAGAATGCTCTACTACAGGCAGAAAGCCTATTTTGAAAAGAATAATTCTTATACCTGGGATATGAACGCTCTGGGCCTCGCAAATTATGTGGTAAATGAAAAACCCTTTCATCCTTCGATCAAAATGACTTTCTCCACATGGGAAGCTATTGCTCCCTCTATGGACGGGAAATCAACCTGGCATATTGTGCAGGATGGCAGGATTTGGAAGGAATAGTGAATAGTGAATAGTGAATAGTGATTAGTGAATAGTGAAAAGTGAATAGTGAAAAGTGAAAAGTGAAAAGTAAAAGGGAAGAGTATAAGAGTGATCTGTTAATTTGTAATTACTTCCGGGGTTTAGTCACCCCTCTCCATTTTTCAGGAGAGGGGACGGGGGTGAGGTTTTTGAAGAGTAAAGAGTGAATACTATAAAAGAGATCTGTTAATTTGTAATTACTTCCGGGGTGTAGTCATCCCTCTCAGACAAGCACAAAGTCCTTTTCCCTTCTCCTTTTTTCAAGGAGAAGGTGCCCGCAGGGCGGATGAGGTCATAGAGGGGACGGGGGTGAGGTTTTTGAAAATTGAAAAGTGTAGAGAACTACCACTTCAGTTCCTCAATAATAATCAATCTTTTACCCTGCCCATTCCTAACATTCGGATTATCCAGTCGGGTAGGTGCTTTTCAGGATTTCGTTTGCGTAGGTTGAGGTACCAGCCGAACTTTTTAAGAATCGGAACTTTATGGGTTTCAACGAATTCGATCAATGTTCCATCAGGATCTTCGATATAGGAAAAATGTCCTGCGGCCTCACCCATATCAAAACTGTTTCCATCATGATGAGCGAAGCTATCAACCGTAAAAGGGAACCCGCTTTCGCGGCAGGCAGAGTTCAGCGCTTCCATTCCCTGAATATCGTAGCACAGATGAATGAACCCCAGGTCGCCCCAGTATCGTCCTTCATATATTTTGCGTGGCGTACGTCCCTCTACCTGAACAAGTTCAATCTCACTGTCGCCAAACATACGTGCAAAAGCGCCAAGACGAGGTTTGCTGTTTTTCAACAAAACCCTTCTGAATGTCGCATCGCCTCCGTTCAGAGAAACCAGGTCGGGGAATGTACCTTTTTTATCGAAAATAACTTTATCGTAGCCCAAAATCCCGGAATACACTTTCATTGATTCTTCAATATTCGTTACACCGATAATAACGCCATACACTGAGCCGGTAAGTTTCTTTTCGTTTCCAAACCAGTTTTTCGATTCAATAACCTGGAAAATATTTCCATACGGATCAGTAAGGAAAAAATGGGTTCGTCCGTCAGGTTCGGTTACAACCGGACTTACCGTAAGTTTTTCAGCGGTATACCAATCATGTGTTTTTTGTACATCGCGTGTTTTTATTTTGGCTGCAAATATTCCCAGGTCGCCTAAGGCAGGAATAAAACTTGCCGGCTGGGGAATCCTGTCAGTATATTGCCATATTTCGAAACCACCGCCACCATTCAGATTCAGCGCAAGCACGGCATGACGTTTCTGCGGCATTCCCCCCGTGTATGGAAGCATGAGAGAAGCAGTTGCACTCTCTTCAAACACTTTAATATCCATGCCAAGGTATTTGCGATACCATTTCCATGCTTCTGCAACATTTGCCACTCCGATACCGAGTTGCTGTATTCCGCTTATTACTACTTTATTCATTTTAAGGAAAGGGTTAGGTTTTTGGGTTTTGATTGAAGGGATCGATGAGATTGATGGGATTGATGGGATTGAGGGGATTTACGAGATTGATGGGATTGAGGGGATTTACGAGATTGATGGGATTCAAATTTATGTTTAAAGTGGATTTACATCCCACATTATACATCCGACATCCCACATTTACATCATACATTCGCCATTACGCATTCGGATCAATCCGCAAGGCTATCCAATAAAACAGCCAGGGGGTATATCGCTTGAAGTATGCCATGAGTAATTCTTTCCTTCCAATCAGCACCTGTTTTTTGTTTCTTTTTACAGCCTGTTCAATTTTGGCGGCGCAGTATTCAACACTTACACCGTTTGCCTGGCCTTTATCCATCTGTCCGTGTTTTTCGCCGGTGGCAGTAAGCGCGCCAAATGAGAAATTGGTTTTTACCCTTCCCGGGCAAACCATCAAAACGTTTACTTTGTCCTTGTGATGCTCAAGTCGCAATGTTTCGAAATATCCGTGCAAGGCGTGCTTTGCCGCACAATACATCGATCGCTGCGGAAATCCGAACAAACCCGATAAACTGCTCATTACTACAATTGTTCCTCCTCCGGTTTTTACCATGAAAGGCAAAATATGCCGGGTAACATTTACATGACCCCAGAAATCAGTATCCATGATACGTTGCGAAACCTCTGGAGGCGTATCTATGATTAATGATCGCTGTCCTATTCCTCCAATGTTGGCTAAAATATCAATTTTTGTAACGAGCGTCTGAACTTTTTTTGCCGCTTCACTGATTTCATTTTCTTTGGTGAGATCAAAAGGAATGACATGCACTTTGGCTCCTTTGATTTCACATTTGGCAGCAACAGGTTCAATTTGCTCTGTTGTAAGACCCGAAAGAACTAAGGTTGTTCCGGGAGCAGCCCAGCGCAAAGCTGCAGCTTCGCCTATTCCGGACGATGCTCCTGTGATCCAGATATTTTGGGATGTGCCGGGGTTTTGAGATTGTGGTGTTGATGATTTCAAATTATTGATTTTCAGGTGTTTGATTATATCGCTGGCAATTATTTCCTAAGTTTCAGAAAATGAAACCTGAAACGCTGAAACCAGAAACAGTTTTTTTATTGTGTTTTCTCTTTCCTGTTTTTTCCCAATGCTTCCTCCCGTTTCAAAATCACATTTGAAATTTCATCAGTCAACAGGAATTTGGTCAGGATTTTTTTCTCTTCGTCCAGCAGATACATAATTGGCGTACTGCGGATATCGTAATCAGTATGGTAATTGCCGCTCAGGCTTAGATGCCCGTTGACATTTATCCATTTCATGCCGTTTTTCCTGATATAATTTTTCCATTTTACCATGGAAGTATCGGTACTTACACCAAAAATTTCGAGTTCGTATTTCTTATGAAAATCTTCGTAAAATTTCAGCACTTTCGGCATTTCCTGGTTGCAGTGGCCGCAATTGCTTTCCCAGAAGAACAGTAAGGTATATCGGGCTTTGGTAGCAATAAGCGAATGGGCTACATTCATCGTATCCAGCAGAATAAGATTAGGCGCGGGTTTGCCCAACAGCAATGGCTCCAGTGTGTTAACGCGTTTAAGGATATTATCTTTAACCTCAGGATATTGCCATGCAACTTTACCCGTTTCGAGGTATTTACGTACGATGTAAACAAACAACGCATCATGCCCCATTACCTGCGATGTTTCGTATTTCAGAGATAGAAACCATGCCATATAGGTTTGCATTTCCTTATTAACAGCGGCCATGTTCATAACACGATCAATATCACTTTCCAGCGAATCGCGAACAGGAACCACCAGTTTATCGAAATAAAAATCTACTTTTTGTGCAAAAACCGGAGTATATATCAACCTGTGATCGCTGAATGTAAAATTATCAAAATAATGTGCTTTGTATGTCGGGTAAATTTTTGTCGAATCAATTACCCCTTCAGGCGAGGTGATGTATTGAAGGTAATCGGGTTCGTTGCTTGCCTTTACAAAATTTGCTGAAAGAAATGTGGGGTTTGATGTAAAGAAGTTTTTAATATATGCTTTGGCTTCCTTGTCGATGGTTTCAATCTGTGCTTTTATTAAATCCATCGAATCTTTTCGGTTTGGATTTGCCCTGATCCATTTATTAAGAGGTTCAATTTCAACCTGTTTGCTTCCCAGATACTTGATATATGCGTAAAATGCTTTATTATCATCCGAGCCTTTAACCTGCATTGTATTTACCACATTTGTAGGATCACATGCAAATTCAATTTGCTGATTTTCAGTAAGAAAAAAATCGAAATACTTGCTTTTGCTTTCGCCGGCAACGATATACATTCCGTCCTTCAGTTTTTCCGGGCCTTCAAAAACGAAAAAGCCCTGTTTGTTGCGGTAAGCTGTGTCATCGAGATACTGTTTGGTACCGTAATAATGTGCAAGCAGCAAAGCGGTGTCAGCACTTCCGGTAAGTTTAACCGTTACCTTATAGCCTTTTTCAGCAGCCAATATCGCTGCGCTGAAACCAAGTACGAATAGGAAAACTATTACTTTTTTCATTTATTTAATTCAGAGTTTCTTTTGCTCTTTGTTGATACTTTATTTCTTCCTCATTTAATAAACCAACACTTCTTCCATGCTGTGAATTCCAAGCCATCGGTCATCTCCGATCAGGTCAACCTTCAGTTGAAGTTTGCCTTTATTCCGTGGAATTGCAATCCGGATATCCTGACGCATCGTTCCAATAATATCAGCCTGGATGGGTGTGCGGATTTGTTCCCAGCTTAAAACCTCCCTGTTTTGTATCCAGAAGTAGGAGAGGAACACGTTATTTTTTTTACCTGAGTAAATTGGCGTTTTGCCAAGATTGACTATGGTTACCGGCATCCAGACCGTATCCATCGACTGGTACATTTTTTTTGCATCTATAGTAATACGCAGATCTTTGGCTGTGAATGTGAGATTTGTATTAGTTGTCGTATCGTTGATTTTCCGGTATGGTCCGATATCAAGATGGAAATATCTTTTATTGAGCCATGAGTGGTTTTTAAGTTCCCACTTCCTGAATATAAACTGGTTAGCTTCAATTTTGTTGTAGTTATCGTTAAAATTTAGATCTGCTTCCGGTGCAATTGTAACTGCAATGTCATTGCCATCGATGGCACTAAGAAGCATGGTTTCAATTGGATACGACCAGTTGACCTGTGTATAGCCATGGTCAATTACATCCTCCGAAACCACAAATTTACTTCCACCTTTCTGTCGCGCAACCTCAATGAGTTGTTCCATTTGGGCAACCCGTTTCATAAATATTTCGCTGCCGTAATAGATAACTGCCAGCCGGTACAAAATTAGTGCCGAGATAAGTAAAATCGAAATATTGAGCAGTCCGGGCCGTCCTTTTGACGGAAAACCATAGATAAGCGGAATAAATACGATCGGAACGAACGGAAACATTACTTGTTCCATGTACCGCGAGGGAGAAACTGTATAAGCTGAATTAACAAGGAAAACATAGGCGAAAAAAGTTCCTGCCACTACCAGAAGCCTGAACCATTGCCTGCGGTTTACAAGCATATAAACGACAATTACAAATGCAGTGAGTACTTCGGGATAGTATCGCAACATGAACATTCCGAGTACTTTATAGTAAGCAGGATTGAGCAGTTGCAGATACTGGGTATTGTCGGTATAATTAAATTGCCATGCAAACTTGCCTGTTTCGTAATCGCACATGATGAAATATTTAAATGCGATTGCCCCTATAAAAACCAAAATCACTGATAAATAATACTTGAAAGGCTTGGCTGATTCTCTTGAATAATCGTAAAATAAAAGAAACACAAAGAGCATAAAAGCCAGCGGATGACTTAAAAGAATAAGCACTTCGAGGATTAGCAGGATAAAAATCACATTGAAACGAAACGGCAATCGCCATAGGGCATAAAATGTGATCAGCAAAGGCGCTCCGTAATACAATTCGAACATGGGTGTGAAAAAACTATGCATGATCCCCACCGTTTGAAAGAGTATAATCAGCAGTCCGGAGCGTCGGTCGCGAAGACCATAATACACAAACAGGAACAGGAAATAGAAAAATACAACATGGCTGAGAGAGTAAAGCAGCAATACGTATTTGATTTGCAGTCCGACCCATACACCAATCAACGGTATGATTTGTGAAATGCCCAAAACAATGCGCTGGCACTCGATCCAGAAAGTTTCGTTATTGATAAACTGCGAAACATAAAATCCTGAATCGGCAAAAATCCTTGCTTTATACAAATAGGCAGCAAGAGCGAACAATACTAACCAGGGCAGATGCGGCACAATGCGGTTGACAGCCATAAACCGGTATTTAGGCCGTCGGAGCAATCGCCTGAGCGCCATTCGTGAACCGGAATTTTCAAGAACTCTTGCCATGATTAATTTTGATGGATGTCAGATTGTTGCGTTTTCTATTTGTTGAACCTGCTATAAACAGGCTATAATCGGTTAATCAGTTTAATCATGCCATTTTTTCTCACCTGCTTTAATCTTAATTTTCAGGTTGTTAGCTTCGGGAGGAATAGGGCAGGAGTATTTGTGATTATAAGCACAATAAGGATTGTAAGCCTTATTAAAATCTATTAAAAGGACATCTTCCCCGTTTTCGTAAACATCCAGAAACCGGCCACCGCCATAGGTTTCATTGCCATTGGTTTCGTCGTTAAAAGGAATAAAAAGGTGTTTTTCGAAACCTGGCTTTTTCACCAATTCAATATTCTGATATACATTGAGCTTGTAATTTTTTCCTTTATGCCTGAAAGTGACAGAGCCATAAATCGAATATTCAGGAAGCCGCTCAGTAGTGGTTTTCATGAAAAACCGTGTTGCCTGGTCGTACCGTTCAAAAGTGGCCAGTTTGCGGAAAGTAACGCCTGGTTTGTAATAATTCAGTTTTTTGAACGACACTTTTTCCTCTTCGGGGATAGGTGATTTCGGGTCCGAAATCATCTCTTTGTCTTTTTCCAGCCTTTCCTTTTTAATTCCTTTCACGTAAGCCGAACGATTAAACTCTCCATCCATCTGGGCTATAGCGCTATTGCACAAAAGGATGGCGAAAAATGCAAAAGGCAGTATGAATTTCATAAAAGCAGGCGTGGTAAATGTGGTTCTATTTAAGTGCGAAGATATAAAATCAAAAGGTTTCTGCAATTACTTTGGAGCCGTTAGTGCAAAACATACCCATTATTTATTTGTTACAATTATCCTTAAATTTGTATAAGCTTTTTAAACACTGCAAAAATGGATCTGAGAGACATTCGAAAAGACTACCAGCACAATACGATCAGGGATGAAGATTTTCCGGTTGAGCCCGTGAACTGGTTCCGGGAGTGGCTTCGCGATGCCATGGAGTCGGGTGAGCCGGAAGCTACTGCAATGATTTTATCGACTGTATCCGCTGAATGGCGGCCTTCAGCACGCGTGGTTTTGTTGAAATCTTTTGATGAAAAAGGATTCGTTTTCTTCACTAATTACCTGAGTCGCAAAGGAGTGCAGATAGGTGGTAACCATGCTGCCGCACTTACATTTTTCTGGCCATTAACCGAAAGACAGGTACGCATTGAAGGCATAATAGTGAAAACAGATACAGGCGAATCGGACGAATATTTTTACTCACGACCTATTGAAAGCCAGATTAATGCAATAATATCTCCTCAAAGTTCACCGATTTCTTCGCGAAATCAGTTGGAGCAGGAACGCGAAAGATTGTTATTTGCTGAAGCAGGCGAGAATCTGCGTCGTCCTGCACATTGGGGAGGTTACCGCTTAAAACCCGATCGCATAGAGTTCTGGCAGGGCAGGCCCGGTAGGCTTCACGACAGGGTACAGTATTTGCTGGATGGGAATGTGTGGGGTATCAGCCGATTAGCGCCTTAATAATTCGGCAATTCGACAATTTGGCAATTCGACAATTTGGCAATTCGACAATTTGGCAATTCGACAATTAGGTAATTCGACAATTAGGTAATTCGACAATTCGGCAATTCGACAATTCGGCAATTAAGATGATAGGGTAATTGCCGGTTTGGGATTACGAAATGTGTCAATACGCCTGCTAGAACTTCAGATTTACGATTTACGAAATACAATTTAAGCCTTGTCCCTTGAAATTTGGGATTTGGAATTTGGATCTTGGTATTTTCTCCCTACTGATGCTCTTTCCTCAGCAAATCATTTACCGTTTTCACCGGGTTGAATGTGCTGATAGGCACTTCAACAAATACAGTGATCCAGTTGGCCATTGCACCGTTCCACAAGCCAGGCAGCTCCTGCGCTTTCAGTTCTTTACCGTCTTTGGATTTGGTGGAAATAAATCCGGTTTCAGGGTCAACAAATTTGCGCAGATCGAAAACTTTTCCTTTGTAATCGCGCACACCGCATACCAGGTCGACGGGATTGAAATGTGTTGATTTGCTTAAAATCTCTTTTTGTTGCGGGTTGTCCATATCCACCTGCGATGATTCAGCAATCTGAAGCGACATTTCGCCACTTGTTTCTTTAACCCAGAAAGGTCCACCGCCGGGTTCGCCCTCATTTTTAACCATGCCGCAAACGCGGATCGGACGGTTCAGTTTACGGTGCAGATACTCGATTTTATCTTCACGAGTCATATTGCTTAATTCGGGATCGACTACAAAACCCAGTTTCGATTTAATGAAACGCAGGATAGTGCGCAGGTCTTCATCATCGGGTTTGTCGTCAAGTGTTTCAAGGTGTTCAAATACAGCATCCTGAATTTCGAACAGGTATCCTCCCAGCACTTTTTTATATAGAAACGTATCCGGTTTCATGCTGTCGGGCACCACATTGTCAATGTTTTTTATGAAAATAATTTCACTTTCGCGGTCGTTAAGGTTTTCGATCAATGCGCCATGTCCACCCGGCCTGAAAACCAGTCTGCCATCGGCCTCGCGCATTGGCTTGTTGCTCATATCAACGGCAATGGTATCAGTGGATGATTTTTGAAGCGAAAAAGTCAGTTCGTAGGTAATATCGAACAGATCTTCGTATTTTTCTTTAACGCGGTTAATCTCGTCGAGAAACATATCGGCATGCTCGGGAGACACTGTAAAGTGAATGGCTGAACGTTTTTCCTTGTCTTTACAGTAATTGGCGGCTTCAACCATGTGTTCCTCTATCGACATACGGGCGCCATCAGGGTAAGCATGAAACTGAAGCAAGCCTTTCGGCAGATTGGAATAATTCAACCCGACCGGATTGAGGAAATAATCTATAATGATCTTATATTCATGCTTTTCGAGGCATTCGTCGATGTTGTAATCATCTTTCTGCATTGCCTTTTTAAGTGAATTAAAGAAGGCAAAGTCTTTGATGCGTGCAAAGAATTCTTTTACAGATGCGACTTTTGGTGATGATTGGAGTTGTTTTATATCCGCTTCGCTGCCGGTATAGGATTCCATAAATTCAAACAAATTTTTGAACATACGGCTGGCAGCTCCCGAAGCAGGAACAAATTTCAGCAGTTCGTACCGTTTTGAATTCGAATCGTAGTAATACGAAAGCTTTTTGGCATCGCGCTGGTTAAAGGCTTTAATGCCATCGCCAACTATTGCAGGCCTGTCGAGGTTGATAAAAGGAAATCCTCTCCTGAAGTTATCTATTTGTGTTTCAACTACTTTTGGATCGCTTCCACGCGATTGTAATTGCTTGAGATCTTCTTTTGTAAACATAATAACACGTTTTTATGTGCAGTTGTCAAAGTTAACATTATTGGTTTGACAGGCACTACTTTTATGAAAAAAAACTAATGCATTGATGTTACCTGCCGCTTTTACAGAAATAATTTTTTAAGCTTGTTTAACGTTTCGAAAAAGTATTATCTTTGCACCCGCTTTGCTCAGGAGGTGTTTCCGTTTCATTTCGGAATGTAAGCTGAAGACGCAGAGTAAAAATAGTTCTTAAAATTGCCCAGGTGGTGAAATTGGTAGACACGCCAGCTTGAGGGGCTGGTGTCCTTAAGGATGTGCAAGTTCGAGTCTTGTCCTGGGCACT
>CAYQTT010000016.1:0-139848 GCA_964420555.1 uncultured Lentimicrobiaceae bacterium
TACACCTGAGGGCTGACGCTATGGCAAGTGCGGGAATAAATTGTTGCTCAACTGTTAGCCAGCACAAATGCATGTAAAGATTTCAAATGTTTCAACGAACACGCAAACCCGCATTTGTTATAGCGATTGTGTGTGCCCTGCATGAGCAGCGCACACACACTCCAAAGTTTTAAAAAGAATCAAAAATACAATTTTAAAAATCAAAGCCTAAGAGTGGGTGATATCTTTCCAGAGGGTGCAACTCCCTTGTACGCTCCGATTAAAGCGGGGAAGTAATAGCAAGTGGTAAGTTGGTTGCCGGTGACGGCAGCAGTGAAGATTATTTGCGAGAGCAAATACCGACTGCAAAATCCGGTACTGACGAACAGGAACGGTATATGAAGCATAACTGTTTGGGTAAGCAAGCACGTCTTTGCAACACCCTAAGAGTACAAGAAAAGCAGTTATGTAGATACCACAGGAATTGGAGGAAGGAAGAAACTCTTACTAGTAGAGATCTCGGAGTATTCGTGTAATACACTGAGAAGTCAGCAGAAGTCATAGTAGGTGAGCATAGTATGAACTGAATGATAGTAACACGAGGGTCGAGCGAACTGAACCTTCCGGGCTACACAACACCAGAGATGCACAGTGAAGCGCTGTACGTTAGGTAGTCTCAAATTCGCCAAGGAGGTTCAAATTTCGAATTTGCCAGCCTTGCCTTAAACACAGACAAAGGTATCATTGGTGTAAAGAGCGATGATGCTGATACCTGACGAACCGCTGTATACGTGAACCGCTTGGCCTGCCCTGAACGAAGTGAAAGGGTACAGTGGTGTTAGAGGCGCACCCCGTCAGTATCTACTGGCGGGGCCGTCTACTCGATTAGCGGTTCGTTGTTCTATTATTGACATTTACATATTCCAAAATGTCACCCGGTTGGCAGTCTAATGCTTTACAAATTGAGTCTAAGGTACTAAAACGAATTGCTTTCGCCTTCCCCGTCTTTAAGATAGAAAGGTTAGATAATGTCAAATCAACTCTTTCAGAAAGCTCATTCAGTGAAATTTTTCGCTTTGCCATCATCACGTCTAAGTTTACAATAATTGGCATAGCTTAAATTGTTAAGTCATTTTCAGATTTAATATCTATGGCATTTTGCAAGAGTTTTTCAAATATTGCAGCAGCAGTTGCAACTACGATAGAAATAAAAGTAGTCACAATACAAATAGCAAGAAAACCCGCAGGGTCGTCTTCTTTATTGTGAAATAGTCTTAAGTATAGTCCCGCTAACACAATTAAAATACTTAGTACGAATGCACAATACTTTATACTTTTTAAAGTCTTAACAGAGTTTGATGAGAATACTTTATTTTGTCCGATGTATCCAAGCAATTTGAACGCCTTGTACAATGCAACAAAAAAAGCGATTGATGCTGCGTATCCATATAAGATGAACGGGTTAAAGTAAATGCTGAACAGATCTAAGTTTGTGGCTCTTCCCTCGGTTAAGGGAACCCGAATCAAAATGGCAAGTGCCACAATGCCGATAAGCACGATGACTGCCTGAAGAAATATTATCGAAATTCTTTTCATAATGATTAATGAATTTTAGATTATGTCGCAAAGATAATGTATATTTATTGATAAACAATAAATATTTAGCATTTTTAGAAAAATTTGAAAAAAATAAATGTCTTTGTCTTATCAAACTGATTTACAAATTCAGAATTTGAATTGTTAGACTGTTAGGATTAATTGTCTCGTCAGCTACAATGACCGCTAACTTGTTTATATCCCACCCATAAGTATAATTAGCCAATGAAATTTAAAAAGATACCCCAATTCTTAGTCACTTGTTCTGTGTTGGTAAATATAACGTATTAATCTGAAACCAATAATCAAACGGAATTTTTATATTTTAAGATTGTTGTACTTACTGTCACAGCTGGTTACAATTTAGGTTTTTAGTTGAAGTCCTCTGTCCACTTTGGATAACTTGTTCAAAAGATTCAAGAACCAAAACCACAATTCCCTTTCCTACCTTGGTGGAAAAACCTATTTTTTGCTTCACCAATGCATTCCCTGAACTTCAATTGGTAAAAATCGAATCCCGGAATCACTCTATGATAGAAAAAAAATTGTAATGCACCTGAAATTGAATTGTATTCACCAGCTCTACTTATTGTAATACAGGGAGATATACCTTTCAGCGACTCTCTTTACTTACACTATAATGGGGAAAAGTAAGGAACAGGGTAGGCAGGGTAGGTAAATTCCCACTAAAAAAAATAATTTATTTGAAAATTCCTTCTGTAACCCTACAGCATCAAACGATACAGACGAAAAAATTAGTGTGCAGGAAATTTCTAGTTTTTTCCTTCGCTTTTGGCCGTTCCTCTAGTTATTCAGGAGTTTTTTTATAAAAATTAGAAAATCTTTTGACCAAAAGAGCCTACCCTGCCTACCCTGTCTTATAATTTGGTTTATTTCTTCCAATTTATTCAGTAATTTTTGTCTTTACGAAATTCAACAATTAAAATGCAAGTTATACACCTCAACGCATTTTGGTGTTATTGCTTGCGTTTCCTTTCACAATGGAATCTAAATCCAAAATAACATGAGCTTAATTGCATAATGTGCTAGCTGTTTTGGGTTGCCTTTTATTTTAATGCACCAGAAAAGCTATGGGTTCCATAAAAATTGTATTTTAGATGCTTGAATCCCCGGCTGACGTTTGTCTTCCATAAAACAAAAATCAAACAAGTGTTATCCTGAGTCTGTGACTCAGGATTCTTAAATTCTTTTTTCTCATTACTTGTCTAAAATTCACTAATTCAAACAAAGAACTTAATATTAATCCTGTAAATCCAAACATTCTGCAAATTCTGATTCCTACAGATTAATTCAATTGACATTGATATATGGCAACCCCTAAACCGCATATAAAACTAAACACCCAACGCCAGACTGAAGGAAAATTTACCTTCAGGTACGCAAACCGCTTTCCTGGAATAACGGACGATGATGATATTCCAGTACCTAAGGATCATACCCAAATGGCTCGTCAATTCCGATCATCTTTAACTCGGTTTGAATCAAACAGGATATTCAGGAGTGAAAAAAGAAATCTGTCATTGCAGATACTTAGGCATATTGATTATATCCGTATTCAATTTCAATCACAATTTGATACAACTAAGTACTTTTCCGAATATTACCAGAGTTTTGGTATAGAAGCTGTTTCATTTTCAAAATTTGGTACCGAAGGATTATTTGCCATAATTGATGAGCAAAGATTCAGACTTTTTTTACAAAATATTGAAAACTTTACCCGGAATGTACTTGATAAAAGAGAGGATGTAGGATTTGATGGCCGAATAAAATATATTAAAGATTTTGAATTACTAACTTCGCTATCAATTCTTAAAGTAAATGATTCCATTGATACAATAACTTTTCGCCTTGCAGACTTCCCATTAACTCCGGAAGTTTTTACCCAAATATGGCCTACCCTTGCATCATACCTTCGTGATAACAATTTACCTTACATTTTTAATCCTGATTCACATTCTCTTGAAGTTACAGGTGTAATACAAGATCAACTTGTAGAAATAGTTGACAACTTTGATATAGTATTATCAGTTGTTTCTAACCTGGCAACTGTAATTGGTCCATCCGGTGTTTCTACAGCAAAAAGATCGTATGGGTTTACTATTGAACAATCGGGAGTCGATACACCCATCATTGGTATCATTGATACTGGTATTAGTAATAGGACTCCTTTGGTTGATATTCTTATAAACGATGATTCCTATAATTTAACAACTACTAGTGCTTTTATTGATAATGCCAACCACGGAACTGGTGTAGCTGCTTTGGCTGCATTAGGGAAACGTCCATATTCAGTAAATTATCGTGGTAATTTTAATGCTGATGCCCGCCTGCTCTCTATAAAAATAATGGATGCAGGGAGAGGAAATTTGCTTCATTCAGATGTTTTAAGAGTTTTACGTAGAGTAAAATTGAACTATCCTGAAATCAGGATTTTTGTTTTGACTACCGGAAGTGTGATGAATAAATCCGACGATGAAGATTTTTCTTTGTATGCAGCTGAACTTGATAAATTCTCTCATGAGAATGATTGCCTGCTGTTTATTTGTACGACAAATAATAATGCTGCTTGCGATGATAATTTGAGTTATAATGTTGGTTATTTTAACCGTGAGGTTTCAAATCTTTCTTCTCCAGCTGAATGTATGAATAATGTTACGGTTGGAGCGGCTTCTGATAATATCACAGGGAATAGCACTTCTGCTATCTCTACAGGCAAAGAATACCCTGCACTATATACACGAAAACATCACACTAATATCCGCAAGTTTTATCCTACCAACAAAAACAATAAACATTATTTCAAGCCTGATATTATTGAGAGTGGTGGCGATTATGAAGCTTCGGAATATTTTATTGCACAGGGGGATCAAGCTTCACTTGAAATCCTGTCTGCTGATCCATCAGAAAGCTTTTTTAATCAAATTGGTACAAGTTATTCAGCTCCCTTAGCAGCAAATCTTGCAGCAAGAATTCAAGGCCTTTACCCTGGTTTAAAAGCTCAAACTATTAAAGCTCTGATCATAAATGGTGCTAACAAGAGTTTTATCGTTTTTCCCGATGCATATAAGAATCTATTGCCTCGGGTTGCGGGAAATGGAATAATTTTACCAGATAAGTCTCTTTTTTCTAATGATAATTCAATTACTTTTATCCTTGAAGAAGAAATTGAGCCAGGTAATATGCAACTCTACCCAATCCATATGCCAGCTTATCTGTATGATGGAACAATTTCAAAAAAAACCGGAATACTTAAAATAACTGCAACCTTGAGTTTTAGCTTTTTGCCATATATAACAAATCAGCTAAGTTACTGTCCGATTCATATTAGTTTTTCAATTTTCCGAAATGTAACGGATCAGTCTATCATGACCCAATACCCAAAATCAATTTTACGAAATGCCTGGACTCAGGATGCTTTTCATAAAGCAAAACCACTCCCATACAGCAATTCGCAAAAAATCACATTCATTGTTGGTAAAAAGGAATTGATTCAAGAGAATGGAATATTCAAAATAGCTGTTAATTGTAGGCTACATCCTCAAATTCTATCCGGTCAGGAAACGAAATATAAAATTCCCCACAAGTTCTCTCTGGTTATTCGTATTGAAGAAAATCAAACTGAAGCTAATGCAACCGGGAACTTGTACAATGAAATGATTGCTATCAATAACATTGAGAATATAGCATTAGCTGATATTGAACTTGAAGGAACTGTTTAATTTTATTATTTGGGAAGGAATAGAAAGAGCAGGCTTATTTTTGATTAACTTTCTCGTTTTCTATAAGTTGCCTCCAAATGGAAGTCTTGATTTTTGCCTTGTTTTTTATAGAAAATTGTTCAATATTTTCAAATAAGCTACGTTTTATAGCTGATACTAATGTTTTTTGAATAGAATAGTACGAAAGCCCTACAGACTGATTAATAACTGTTTGTGCTATTTTATTATTATCAAATACAAAATCACCATTTTTCAATGTCAGTTTTATAAGCTCCTTTATCTGTCCCAGGTTTGGCAGATCAAACTTAATGGTAACATCAAACCGCCTCAATAAAGCAGTATCAATCATATCTACCTGGTTGGTTGCTGCAATTACAATACTGCTTTGTGGCAAATAATCAAAAAGCTGAAGTATTGTATTAACTACACGTTTCATCTCACCATGATCCTGGCTGTAATCCCTAACTTTGCCAAGCGAATCAAACTCATCTAAAAAAATAATACAATCTTCTATTGCTGCTTTCCTGAAAAGCTTTGCCAGGTTCTTGCTGGTTTCACCAAGTTTAGCTGATACTATTGCGCCCAGGTTCACCACAACCATCATTTTGTTTAGTTCACCGGCAATTACATACGAAGCTAAAGTTTTCCCACAACCCGAAGGCCCATGTAAAAGAACCTTGTTTGAAATAGGAAGATCATATTTCTTTAAAAGTTCTGATGCCTCATGCTCTTTGATAAAGTATTTAAGGTCCTCATATGTATTTTCATCGCAAACTAAATTATCAAACCTGTAATCTGACGTTATCTTCTCGATAATCAATTCATCAGTCTCTTTATCTTCTTGCCTTTGAAAAAAAGCAGGTGATCCAACTTTTGTGAGTCCGGTATTCTGTTGTTGCCTGATAGCGTCCTTCAGGATTGATTGCAGCTGCAACGCAAAATTTATTTTTTTTGTCTTTTTTGAAAACTCAATAAGTTCTGTGAGTACAGTCAATAGCTTATCATGGTCGTTTTCTAACCCATACTTAGCTATCTCTTTTATTAATTCCTGCTGGCTCATAACTCACTATTTCGATGTGCAAAATACGATAAAATAAGATTCACTTTAACCTATAACCAAAGTTAATCAAACTGTGATACGATTTTCACACTTACAAATTATTTTTTTCATTAAGTTATAAACCATCAGGACACACATTTAGTTCAAAATTTGAACCTTCGTCTGTTTTGCCAAAGTTATGTTTTTTGCTAATCTAAACTGACAATGAAAGAGCTTTATTCAAACATAAGAAACTTCCATTTATGATTTGTCTAAAACAGCTTTTTCATCCAGCCAGAAATTTTAGACTACAATTTTCTGAAATGCAATGGTTTCATATTTGAATAGATAAAATTGTAGTTGAGTTGTTTGTACTTTTCTCGAAAAGGCAATGATTTTTTTTTGCGTTACATATTTGAATTAGCTGGAACCTTTTCTTTCACATCTACCCACACAGGCAGTGGTGGATGGCTCCAGGGGCGCATTTTTTGTCACGGTAATTGCAGAAAAAGGCAATTACACCGAGGCGCGCCAAAAAATGCACCCCTTTCACCACCACAAGTTACGTTTACATAATAGGCTCTTATGGTCTTGGTAGAAAGCCCATAAGCCCATTATGTACAAGGCCTTTCAGGCAAGTAACCACTGCCTGCACCTGCCCAACCTGCCCACTCCACCCATTTTCTAAGCAGTTGCAAGCCATTCATTACTCGTCCCTCGTAATTTCATGCCTTTCACTGCACCCACAGCAGCAAATATTTCCTCGTGCCTCGTCATATCAGCTGCTAAGTCCTACCGCACTTTCCAGTTAGACAAGAATACAAGCCGGTGAGTTTTTTTGTTTTCAAGTCAGTTCTACAAGAGACGAGCAGCAATCTGAGAATCCAACACACTTACCTGTTGCTGCAAGCAATTGTATGTCGTCTGCCATATTCCGTCCTTTGTTTGCTGGCCACCTTGCATGTCTGGCAGGTTCGTACTTCCCGGCCACCTGCCTTCACACATTCCATCGTTACGGTGACCGCAAAGTACACGCCTAAAGCAAAGCCTCATTCTTCGGCTCAGCTTTTACTTTGCGCCGTTGGTAGAAACCGCGCAAAGTAGCGGCTTCACCAGCCAGTCTTTCAAGGGTGTCCTACAAAGTCGTCCTCCCTTAGTCATCCGCCATCCAATCACTTTCGCAACCCCACAGCAGCATACCTGTATGGCAGCCAGGTTACTGCCTTCGCACCTTTTTTCGGCTCGCCGGTCGCTTCCTATCGCACATACCACGCCACAGCGACCGTCAAGCACGAAAACCCATCTCAACGTAACCCGTCTGTCCATCCAGGCAAGCTGTTAAAAGCTCCCCACTTCCCGGTTGACAAGTATCTTTAGTTATCTAGCACCACAAGTACAATCGGTATTCGTATGCGCTATCGCCCTCCGGTTGGTCGTTACAGCGCATAGCCACGGCGTGCGGTATAGGTCAGTTATACCATTTATCCAATTTTATTTTAACTATTCCTCGACTGCTGCCCAGGCAGTATTTATTCTCCGGCAATTCATTGCTTATTTTTTAAAAGTATTGCCGTCTCATTTATACTGCCCCACGCTGCCACATATCTCCATGTATGACCTTTGTATCAAAAGCCTCATCCCCATATTTTATCTGGAGCTTGCATATTTATTGCCTTCGTCCAAATTATTTTTAATAAGTGGCTAAAGAGGATGATTTTTTTAGGAAAAGAAAAAGGGAAACGAAAAAAAAGAAACGAATATAAAGTAGCATTTCAGCAAATTCAAGTACAGCAATACGGTATCACTTATTCGTATTGCATATCATATTTTATGTTCTTTTCATTTTTATACATGCAATATCTGATTTCTACACCGTATTGACTGCCCTTCGGGTGCATTCATTATTTTATGCATAACCATGCTTGTAGCCCGTAAGGGCTTTTTTCATGCAATAAAATAATGACCTGCATACTTGATTTTGCTTCCATGCTTCATTGCCTTATGGTTTCCTTTTTTTCTTTTTTTTCTTTTTCTATTTTTTCCTAAAAAAATTGTAGAAGGGGCGGTAAAAGGAAGATTGGAATAACCTCCAAATAACTACCCAATATGCAGAAAATCACCACTTACAGCCCCGATCAGAAGCGAAGCCCTTTCGCTTTCTTCATCCTTAACAAAGGAATGAACAGCGGCAAACCAATGGAGCAGCCCTGCCCCAATTGTTTCACCTTCAACGCCAAAAGCCAGGAAGAAAAGGACCATAATTTCTGGCTCTGCTTCGGCCTTTGGCAGTCCAGGTCCTTTCATCAACATTTGATCGGTTCTGTAATTCCTTTTATCCGCCTTCATGATCTGAACCAGGTTATTAACCAGGCATCCGAAAAAGCTCAGGCTAATCCGGGCACCTTTCACAAAACCGTCGAAGCTCTCAAAATGCTCGATCAGCATGAAAAGCAATACCACCACAATCTCCTGTTAATCTCAGAAGCTAAAAAGGCAATCTTCGCCAACTATCGCACCCGTCCATCTTTCTACCGGTAACCCCTTAATCCCTTATAAATCATGACAAAAAAAACTTCAACAATTTCAAAAGAGACAGCCGAAAAGCATGGCTATTATTTATTCGGTGGCAAAGGTGATGTTTGGTCAAACACCGCTCACTTGTCTCATGGTGGAATGCCAACAACTTTATGCGGACGGCCGATGCTCAGTACAAACTGGGTACGCATTAATGAAGTTCAGGAAGTCGGGTGCACTGAATGTTCCAGGCTTTTTGATCTTGCAATTTCACTTTAATTAACCAGGTTCCCGGGTTTAATCTCTCGGGAACCATAATTTTTTAAACCATGACACAATCCGAAGTTATCAGCAAAACCTTCAGGTTCATCTACAACATCCCTTCAAATTTTATTGAAGAGATTTGGTCCGACAGCTCACTCCTGGCCGATCACCTGAAAGCCAAATTTTTTGTTTTTTGCAAAACTGAAGGCTACGCCTCAGCAAATGCCATTCTCAAATTCTTCGCCTCCCTTGATGAATCCAACACGGATAAATTCTGCTTTTATGCTTCCACCTGGATACAAGAGCATAACGAACCCCCTAAAACCCAAACCCCATGAAAAAGTATTTTAACGATCCCCGTCCAATTACCGTCCGATACTCCTGTGATTGTGCCGAATGTGGCACCATTCTGAAAAAAGGCACCCCTGCCTATTATTGGCCTTCAGATGGAAAACTCTATTGTCTATCCTGCGGCGAATCCGAGTACCGGCAGTTCCTTTCCGCTGCAGCTGATGAAGCTGTTTACAGTGGAATCGGAAACCCGATGGCCTGGTAAAATACAACTATCAAAATAAAAAATGCCTGGCATTTCCGGGCATTTTTTATTTATAACTGTATACCTTTTCTAGTGAAAGCTTAAAAATATGTATACTAAATTTAGTAAAGCACAGAGTGTTTTCTTTGCTACCCCTGATTCATACATAAGCCCTATATAAGCCGTATATAAAGGCTACATGATTGCACTCTTGTAATAAAACAATGCCAAAGAGGCACAAAAAAAGCAGCTCAGGTTTTCCTGGGCTGCTCAATAATGATTTTTGGATGATTATTTTCCTGGTTCAGTACCAGGATTGTCATCCACGGCCGTCTGGCTGACAGCCGAGATAACTCCACAAGCTACGGCCAGGTACCCGGCTACTGAGACCATGGCAACAGGCAAAGCAACTGGAGCTGCCAAGATAGCTGCCGAAGTAGCGCCCAGGATCAGGCCAATGTTCCGGAGTTTCTTGAAGAACTTTGGGGTAGGGGACTGGATCCGCTCAATAAGATTCATTTCATTTGCTTTCATGAGAATGTTCATTAAAGGTTATGTGTTCAATAATTTCTACTCTTTTTTCAAGGTATTCGACCCGCTGGCACAGCAAGTCGTATCGGCTCTTGAATTCAGTCTTGATCAGCATAGTTGTGGTTTTCACTTCCGACAGATCCAATTCCATCTTGCGAAAATCACTGTGCAGCTGCTTGATAAAGTATGCCACCACGCTCAGCAACAGACTGGTGATTGAACCGAAAATTACCTGGATTTCTGAAATCTGTTCCATAGGTCCGAAGGATTAAGGTTTGGCAATTTTGTTTTCAATCACGATCCGATCGTTGCCCAGGAGAATCTGTTCAACCAGCTTCGGATAAACTTGCTGATAAGCAAAATCTGACATCAGCACTTTGTAATCATTACAGATTTGCATCCAGTAATGTGCGATCAAGGGACAACCTCGTGTATCGAGATGTGTATTGCCTTTGTGAAAAAACACATGGTCGAAGTTCGGCAAGCCGTCAATCTCCACCATGCCTTTGTGCATTTTAGGATATTCAGCCAGGTACCTGGCATGCATGCCTGATGTTTTGTTCAGGATAAGCCGGAATTCTCCGGTGGGGATGCAGGTTTGCCCTGGTATCTTGATTTCCCTGATGCGATCTTCCAGCAAGTAGGAGGCAAACAATCCGTTGATATAAAGATGGCTCAGGGTACTATTTTTCCCCTGAGCCACTCTGATGATCCTGGTTTCCATCACGCTCCCTCTCTCTAGTAAGCGTCTACCACTTTCATAGCGTTGCCGCTGGCGAAAGCATAGTAGTTTTCACCGACCATCTGGAAGAATTCAATACCAGCCACTGCAATGATGGTGCAGTCATCCGGAACGGGATCTTCGGTGTCAACATCAGCGTTCAGAACGGTTTCAGGTATCGGCGCATTCAAGGCCAGGTAATCTGAATAAGTGACAGCAGAAAGCTCATGGAAATCCGGTTTAATGGCTTCGTAAGTGTCGCTGGTTGCATTGTAAGCGAAGTCGCTCAAAACACCCAGGCCAAAGATCAAACGGAAATGGGTTGAACCAGCAGGAGCATTGATCCCATCCATTGGATTGAAAGCTGCCACTGAATAATCAGCAATGCCACGTTTTACGTTTTTTGCAAGATCAGCTCCAGCTTTCATGCAGGAATCATAATTTGCATTTTTGTTAAAAGTGACACCGGCCAGGTATTTGCGTTGCTGGCTGATCAGGATAGCGCGGTACCCACGAGGCTCAGACTGATCCTCCAGGTTGATTTTTTTCATGATGGCGGTAAGCCTGCCTGTAAGCTGGCTGTCGCTCATCTTTCCGAGAACGGAACTGAATACCGAACGAACGGCACGACCAGCTTTAGCACTGCCCCCAAATTCGTTCATATTTTCACGGGTACGCTCAAAAGCAGGAGCGGTTGCAACCTGTTCTCCGGTAGGTCCGCCGGTCAATCCGGCAAAATAACCGGTCTGGCCTTTAATTTTGAAATGTCGGATATCGCCAAGGGTACCAACGTACTTGACGTGTCCTTTTTGTCTTGCCATTGTAATAAGAAATTAAGGTTAGAAAAATGATTGATTTCTGCCTTTTTCTTTTACACGCAAACCCGGGAAATGAGTGTTAAAAATCAAGGCTTTAATAGTGCCAAATATATTAGTATATTTGCTTAAAGTCAACTATTAAAACACTGACATACAATGACATACATAGACATTTTACACAATATTCAGGAAACAGACCTCGTGGTTAGCCGGATTTTGGATGGTGACAGTATCTCTGTCATTGGCATTTATACTCACGAGGAAAAAGAGATCCGGCTGTATGGCCTGGATGCTCAAGAGACCAGAAACGGCAGAAAGCTGCGTGAAGATGAAGAAAAGACCAGGGTAGCAGGGGAGATGCTCCGCTTTATGGGAAACTAGGCAAAAGAATTTGTGATGAGAATCAGTCCTCCTGGAACACAGGCAACAATATACACAGAACCAGGTAATGAAACTGATTTCTGGGGCTGCCAGCTTGGTTATGTCATACTTCCGGACGGAACATGCTTGAATGATTTTTTGATCCAGGAAGGCTACGCAAAAGCCACCAGTGATTATTATTGTAAAGAATTACCGAGATATCTAGTTATGAATTGGGATACAAAGCTTGAAAAGCGCGGTTTATATAGGTTCATAGGAAGATTCTAAAAATAATTTTTAAAATCTCATAATTTAAAAACTTCTGAAACCCCTGTAAAATAAGGAAAAACGGCCATGTTTCCCATATATTTCCCACAGTAATAAAAAAGAGCTGTAACTCATTGAATTACAGCTCTATTATATGTGTAATAGTGACCCCGATAGGATTCGAACCTATGGCCCGCAGCTTAGAAGGCTGCTGCTCTATCCACTGAGCTACGAGGCCGGTTTGCGGTTGCAAAGATATAAAAACATTTCTTATCTGGCCGATACCGCCCGGCGATAGTTATTTTAAGGAGACTTTAGTACGCATACCTGTGTTGTTCCGGATTGGCATAGCGTTTAAAAAGAACAACTTAATTTTATTTCCTGAATTTTCCTGATTTTCTTTATTACTTTTTATGCCTTGGGTAATAAACTACTAAATACATCAGATTACCTGCAACTTGCTTTTACCCGTTTGACTCAACAACTCGCCCTACTCGCTAACTATTATAACTCGTTCTACTTTGAAAACTAAAAATAAATATCTGAGCTACGGAACATTCCTTATTATTCTTGCTATTGTTATCATTCAGATAACTGATGGATTTTCCGGTATTTTACTTCTTCCCCTGGCACGATTTGTATATTACGGTCTATCAATAGGTTCGGGTATGCCGATGGTTATACAGGCAATATTTGTTTTTGGGATATTTCTTATTATTGTTAGTATTATCCGGGTTGGATATTCCGGAAAATTATCTGCCGCATTTCACAACTTTAGTTTCCTGCAACCTGTAAGTAGTAGCGGAATATTATACCTGGCCGGACAAGCAATGGGTTCACGTAAAAATGTACTTAAAACAGTTTCATCAGGCGATTCACCCTCCAAAAAGAACTCAACCACCGAACAAGGCATTGTCATGATTTCATCAGGGAATATCATGTTTGCAAACAAAGCATTTTTTAAATTAACAGGTTATCAGCCTCTTGAAGTGTTTGGGAAAGATTTCGCCTCACTTGTAAGTCCTGAAGCGCTTATAAATTTCACCATGCTAAGTCGCATGTCAGCGGAGGAGATTGGTCGTTCGCAGGGAATAAGATTGATTACAACCAACAATAAAAAAATCATTGCTCTTTTGGCTGTTAGCAACGATCAGGCATACAGTCCGGATGGGGTTAATATTTTTCATCTGAAAATGGATGATAATACAACTTCACGCGATAAATCCTTATCGTCGATGTTTTTCGAATCTATTGAAAATGTCGAAACACTGCACTGGATTTGGGATAGCAAAGGCGTTATTTATATGAATAACAGTTGCCGCTCTATTCTGCCTTTCCCTTTAGGTAAAATAATTGATAAGCCAGGCTTGCTGGTTAAGGCTGTGAGAAAACAGGATCGCGATAAGGTACGTATGGCATTAAAGGAATATTTCCTTAACGGGAAATTTAATGAAGATATCTGCTGTGTACTTGATAATGGAGAGGAAAAATACTTTAAGGTAAGTATTTCGGCCCAGTACGAGAATGAGACTTTCCCCAAACGTTATCATGCTATAGCATACGACATTACGGAAGAAATGCGCTCGTTAAAGAACGCCGAAACAGCAACAATGATAGCCGAACGCGCTAACCTGAATAAAACTGCTTTCCTCGCAAATATGTCGCACGAAATCCGTTCGCCACTTAATGGAATTATTGGATTTTCGGAACTGCTGGCTGACAAAAACCTCACCGACGCTGAGCGTGAACGCTATCTTCATATAATTCAGAATAATGGAAATGCATTGATTTCGCTTCTTAGCGATCTGATTGATATCTCGAAACTCGAATCGGGTAAACTGGTTATTGCCAATCGTAGTTTTGTGCCTGCCAGACTGATGGAAGAACTAAAATACCAATTCGAAGGCACATCGCACCGTAATACTGATGGTGTAAATGTGGTTTTCAGCAATACAAAAACATTTCAGGAGCAGGAAATTAATTCCGATCCTAACAGGCTGCGCCAAATACTCATAAATCTGATAACCAATGCTATAAAGTTCACTACAAAAGGCCGTATCGAGATCGGAGCCGATTTTTCGGGTAACGAAATGATGTTCTGGGTTAAAGATACCGGCATGGGTATTCCAGCTGAAAACCTGAATCTTATTTTTGAAAGATTCCGCCAGGTTGAAACAGCTGGAGCTGCCCCGGTTGTAGGTTTCGGGCTTGGACTGGCAATTTCAAAAGCATTGGTCGAACTACTGGGAGGCCACATTTGGGTCGAATCATTGCCCGATCAGGGATCACTTTTCGTATTTACTATCAAAACTAATATTGTAAACAATACCATGGAAACAACTCAATTCAACAACAGCTCTTATCCTTACGATTTCAGAGAGCACACAATTCTGATCGCTGAAGACATTGATTTCAGCTTCCTCTACATCGAAGCAGTACTCCGTCGTACTGGTGTGAAAATCCTATGGGCTCAAAATGGCAAAGAAGCCATTGAGCACGTAAAAACTAATCAGGACATCGATCTCATCCTTATGGATATGCACATGCCGGTAATGAATGGCTATGATGCTACTGAAATTATCACAAAACTCAGACCCGAATTGCCTGTAATAGCTCAAACAGCTTTTGTCCTTCCTGAGGATATGAAGAAATGCTATGCAGCCGGCTGCTCAGGTTACCTTGCAAAACCAATTCGTAAAGAACAGCTTCTGAATACATTAGCTGAATACTTCGAGAAAATGGAACAGCAGGAAACCGGTCGCCCCGAATATAGGGTAAGCCTGGGTTAATTGCAATCACAACTTGGTTTCATTAACTGTTTACATATTGGTATACAGTGTGGGTTGTGGTTGTTTGCTGCTGCAAAAGAAAGTTAAAGATCATCCCTGTGAAATCGTAGTTATAAATCTTATTGTACGAATTTCTGACCCCAAAAAGCCTTGCTGTTGCAGGGCTTTTACATTTGTGCCTTTACTGTTTTTGCAGCAGCCGGCAATTTTCATTCCGGTTTAAAAAGCGGAGGTACCTGGTTATCATGCTGCGTAATATCCTGGTACGCTTTTGCAAATACCAACAGTGTGGCTTCTTCGTATAGATTGCCGATGAAACATATACTGGTAGGATGTCCTTTTTTATCAAAGCCGTTGGGGACAACCACACATGGATTGCCAGTCAGATTCGTTAGCAACATCTGGTTTCCGCTAAAACTAGGAGCGATTATCACATCAAAATCTTTAACCGCGGCATACATTTCCTGTATAAGTTTATAGCGCAAGCGGTTTGCCTGAATATATTGCACGGCAGGAATAAACTGTGCAGCACGGAAAATAGTAGGCCAGGCGTTTTTATCCTGAAGGTTCAGTTCATCATCCAAATTGCTACGTGTAAGATCGTCGAATGCAGCTGCTGATTCGGCTACAAGTATTAAAGCAAGCGATTTAACCGGAATTGTAGCTGAATCGGGCAGAGCCAGTGGAATAAGAGTGATGCCCATGTTACGGATTTCGTTAAGCGCAATACTGTCATTTGTATGGTTTTCGTTATTTTTTTCGAATAGTGATTTGAGATAACCAACGCGTAATTTTTTTACATCGACGGATGCATTGTAGTTGAACGGATAATCTGTCACCGATTGGTCAACTCTATCTGATCCTCTTAAAGCGTTAAATACAAGTGCGCAATCAAAGGCACTGCGGCAAATAGGGCCTACCTTGTCCATGCTCCAGCTTAAAGCCATTCCTCCGGCACGGCTAACGCGGCCGTAGGTTGGGCGCAATCCGGTTACACCACATCGGTTGCACGGCGAAACGATGGAACCCCATGTTTCGGTACCTATCGAAAAAGGAACCAACCCGGCTGCCGTTGCTGCCGCCGATCCTGCCGACGAACCGCTTGATCCCTGGTTTAAGTCCCACGGATTGCGGGTCATTCCGCCAAACCATACATCATCCATGGCCAGCGAGCCTAATGAGAATTTTGCCACCAGCACGGCTCCGGCTTCATCAAGTTTCTTAACAACAGTGGCATCGGCATTTATAACCTGGTCTTTATAAGGAGCCGCACCCCAGGTTGTTTTGTAACCATCAACAGCAAACAGATCTTTTATTCCGTAAGGAATTCCATGCAAAGGGCCACGATAGATACCGCGGGCAATTTCATCATCTGCTTTTTGAGCCATTTTCATTGCACGTTCTTCAGTTAAAGGAACCACGCAATGAAGAGTATCGCCATATTTTTTAAGTCTCTCGAGGAAAAACCGGGTAAGTTCGACCGAACTTATTTTTCGGGTTCGCACCAATACCGAAATATCAGCCACTGAATAAAACGAAATGTCTTTGATATCCGCCGGTAAGTTTACGTTTGCCGGAAGTTTCCAGTCTATTTGCTTTTGAATTTCGTCGTAAACCACATTTGCCGGAACCGGGTTAAACCACAAAGCCGGTGGTACTGAATTGTCAATCAGTTGACTATGGATTATTTTGTAATCGCTCAGTTGGGATTCGAGCGTACTTATCATCGAATCGCGCTCCGAATTGGTAAGCGATAAGTCGAAAAGTTTCTCAGTAGCAACAATCTGCCCGGAAGTAATACCCTTATCGCCGGGTTTGTTACTACACCCGTTTAAAACGATTATTCCGGATACTAAAATTACCGTGAGTACTGACGAATAGTTTTTCATAGCTTGATTTTATAATGATAGTCGGAAACCGGTTTCGGTTTCTTTACATAATCAAATGTATGAATTTTTATCAGGAAGTAGGAGGGGAGATGCTTTGCTTTTTTTTTAAAAGAAAAAACCCTTGTAAATTATCAATTTACAAGGGTTTAATTTTAAATAAGTCGGGGTAGTAGGATTCGAACCTACGACCCCCTGGTCCCAAACCAGGTGCGCTAACCGGACTGCGCTATACCCCGAACTATGTTATGTTTCAATCTGTTAAAAAGAACTGCGGAGAAGGGGGGATTCGAACCCCCGGTACCCTAATCGAGTACGACAGTTTAGCAAACTGTTGGTTTCAGCCACTCACCCACCTCTCCAGTGGTTATGAAAAAACGATTATGTTCCTTCAAAAATGGAGTGCAAAAGTAATCATTAAACTGACAAGTACAAATTTATTTTCTAAATCGTTAATATTTTATCTGAAACCAGCCAAACTTAAAAATAAGTTACGACAAACACAATTTTGGAGTAATATTTGATGTTATTGTATCTGTTTGTAATCAGCCAATTAAACAATGCTCTAAGTTTGTCTCCTATTTTTATCATTAACCTAATAACCAACCTTTAGCCACTCAATTATGAAAAAAATCCTTGTTGCAGTTATTGTTTTACTTAGTATAGCAACCGGTGCAAATGCCCAGGTGCTTGCCACAGCCAACTCGCCCGAATACAAAAACATGCTGAAAATGTCGGCGGCTCTCTTCACCCGGAGTACATTTCAGATGGGATACGAAAGATTTATCAATCCCAATACCAGTTTTCTGGTTGCAGCAGGACTTGCTTTTAAAGACTCGGATTACGAAAAAGTGATGGGTGTGCGTGCCGAAGCACAAATGAAATTTCATGTTTTTACTGTAATTCAGCCAAAAACCAGCCACAGATTGTATTTTGCTCCTTATCTCCTGAACGAATATTATGAAACCGAAAGTAATGAGTACGATTACAACGGCAATTATATGTGGGTGACTGATTCCTTTGACGCTTTCGGTGGCGGAATGCTTTTTGGCTGGTCCTTTTCATTTGCTAACCGTATAAATCTTGACATATATACCGGTGGAGGTCTTCGCAAAACTTTCGGGTATGATTCGGATAATCATTACTATGATGATGGCGTTTTCGAATACGGATACAGCGGCATTGTTCCTCGCTTAGGTGTTGATATAGGTTTCTGGTTTTAAACAGAAAATCACAATTATAAACAAGACTTCTGTGCTTTTTTGGTACAGGAGTTTTTTTTTATCCTGTGGTTATAATTTTCATTGTTTATTGTAACTTTTTTCGAAATTTACTGCTTTAAAACTAATGCTGTTTTTTTTGTTTTTGACTTTGTAATGTAAACATAACCAAGTAAATAAATAAATTATGGGAAAAACATTTGCTGAAAAAATTTTGGGTGCCGAAGCCGGCGCAATCGTATTCCGCAGACCCGATATTATCCTTACTCACGATAATACAGCCAGTATCGCCAATACTTTCAAAAAAATGGGTGGCGAAAAAGTTAAAGATGCTGATCAGTTGCTGATTGTTCTAGATCATAACGCACCTCCTACAAGTGCTGAACTGGCCAACGATTACCAGAAAATCCGCGACATTGTGAAAGAACAGGGAATCAAGAAATTTCATGATGTTGGAAAAGGTATTTGTCACCAGATTATGGGCGATTATGCCAGGCCAAACATGATTATCGTTGGCAGCGACAGTCATACCTGTACCGCAGGAGCCTTTAATGCGTTCGCTGCGGGCATTGACCGAACCGAAACAGCCGGACTGTGGCGGCAGGGCGAAACATGGTTCAGGGTGCCTGAAACCATCAAAATAACGCTTAACGGGAAATTGCCTGCCGGCGTTTTCGGCAAGGATCTTTCGCTATGGATTATCGGAATGATAGGTTCGAGCGGTGCCGATTACATGTCAATTGAATTCCATGGCGAAGGTGTAAAATCCTTGTCAATTTCCGACAGAATGACCATTGCAAACCTTGCTTCGGAAATGGGAGCTAAAAATGCAGTTTTTCCGGCTGATGAAATCTTAAAGAATCATCTTGGCGACGAAATTCAAGGAACATGGGCAGATGAAGATGCTGTTTATGTCAAAGAAATTGTAATAAACCTGGATGAATTATTCCCTGTGGTTGCGGCTCCTCATAATGTGGATAATGTAAAAGCACTTGCCGATGTGCGTGGAACCAAAATTCAGCAGGCAATGATTGGTACCTGCACCAATGGTCGTATAGAAGATTTACGCGAGGCAGCAACTATTCTGAAAGGAAATACAATACCCGATGGGTTCCAGTTGCTTATCATTCCAGCTTCACAAAAAATATATCTTCAGGCTATGGACGAAGGCCTTATCCGTACATTTATGGAAGCCGGTGCCAGTGTGCTAGCTCCTTCGTGCGGCCCATGCCTGGGAACCGGACAGGGAATTCCGGCTGATAACATGACAATTATTTCGACGGCAAACCGCAACTTTAAAGGGCGGATGGGAAATAAAACATCCTTAATTTACCTTGCTTCGCCTGCTGTGGTAGCTTATTCATCACTCAAAGGTGAGATAGCCGATCCTCGGGGAATGGAAGCAAACGATAAATATCCTTTTACGATCGAACAGAGTAAAACGGTGGATGTTAGCGCGGATGATGACAGGTTTGCAAACGGAACCTGGAATTATGCCGATGTCGATAACCTGAACACCGACCAGATGTTTGCCGGAAACCTGACATACAATGTTAAAAGTTCAGAGGCTGAAAAAATTATGCCTCACCTGTTTAAAGGTTTCGACGATAGTTTTGCAGAGCGTGTTAAAGAAGGCGATATTATTGTTGCCGGGGCTAATTTTGGATGCGGAAGTTCGAGGGAGCATCCATCAGTAGGTCTGGCTTTTGCAGGTATTAAAGCAGTAATATGCAAAAGTGTTAATCGTATTTTTTACCGTTCGTCAGTTAATCAGGGTTTACCGATTATACTCCTTCCAGATGCAGTGGATGCCTACAGGCAAGGCGACAGTGTAGAAATTGATTTCGAAGCCGGAAAAGTAACCATTGCCGGAAAAGCTTATAATTTTTCGCCGCTTCCTGATAAACTAGTTGGCATTTTTAAAGCTAAAGGACTGGTTAATTATGTGAAAGCCAGTTCATAATTGAAATTTTTTTTTGTGCTGATAAAAAGGAAGTTACCATCTGCGGTAACTTTCTTTTTTGTTATTCCTTTGATGAACAATTTTTTTATTTAATTTCACATGCTTTGATTCACGGCAGATGAAGGATTTGAGATTTGGGTATGTTTTGCAGATTGCTGCAGTTGTGGCCATTATACTTATTATAGGCGGTCACGAGCTACCCAAATATGGAAATCGTTTAACTTTGATTGCATTTCTTGCTGCTATTGACATGATTTACTGGCTTTCGGTACGAAAAGCTTTTATGCCCAGGTTTAAAAAAGTTCTCACAATTGCATATTGGCTTCCTTTGTACATGTTGCTATTGTTTTTTATATCTGGTTTTATCTCACCTTATCCCCAGTGGCCTTCTTTCCTGAGGGTTTATTTTCCAGGAATTGTGCTTATATTACTAATTGGAAAGGGAATATTTCTCTCACTGCTGATTGCAAGCGATTTCTTTATCATTCCACTTAATCTAATAAAGAGGATTGACCCCGAAAATATCGGCAAACCTGGCGGGTGGTACCGGCCACGTAGTTTTCTGCTCACAGGTGCTACAATTTCTTTCGGTGTAATGTTTATTTATATTCTTGGGATGTTTCTGTGGGTTGGGAATTACAAACTACACACAGTTGAATTGTCGATACGTAATTTACCAGTCGCTTTCGATGGGTATAAAATGGTTCATATCAGCGATATACACCTTGGTACCTTTGTCAGCAACCGACCTTTAAAAAGGATCATCAAAATTGTAAATGATCAGAAAGCGGATGTTATACTCAATACCGGCGACATTGTTAATTTCAATACCTATGAGGCTTATCCGTTTGAACAGGAGATGAAAGGTTTCGAGGCGAAAGATGGCATATTTACAGTACTCGGAAATCACGATTATGGTGAGTATACCACCTGGGATTCGCAGGAAGCAAAGGATTTGAATAATAAAGACCTGCTTGGGTTTTACAGTCGTATTGGCTGGCAACTGCTTCTGAATAAAAGTGTTATTATAAGAAAGGACTCAGTTTCGATAGCTTTAATTGGTGTTGAAAACTGGAGTGCGAATAAAAGGTTTGGAAAAAAAGGTGATTTGGAGAAAGCTATTTTGGGAACAGATTCAGCAAAGTTTAAAGTGCTTCTTACACATGATCCTTCGCACTGGGATGGCGAGGTTAATAATTTATATACGGATATCGATCTGACATTATCGGGACATACACATGCCATGCAATTTGCTATCGAAAGAGGTAATATAAAATGGAGTCCTGCTTCGCTTTTGTTTAAGCAATGGGGCGGTTTATATGAAAAAATTCACAAAAACGGAGTAATACAATACCTTTATGTAAACCGTGGGATAGGCACCTTGGGATATCCGGGCCGTATTGCAACCCGGCCGGAAATTACTCTTATTATTTTGCATAGGGCAGATTAACAAAGTATATGTTAATCAAAGGGATATAGATTTTTTAGAGATTATACCGGAATTAAAATCAGCTCGCGGATAGTTCATTTAATCATTTTCAGATTTCTTCATCCAGCACAAACCAACTTCTAACCAGATCATCCTTATGATGCAGTTCGTTTGCATGTTTAAATTCATTAGTATGTTTGTTGTAGATGTAGTCTTTTTTCCATTCCAGGTGGTGAACGGATATCTTTTTTATCGCATCAATAATGAAGTTTAACTCTTCATCCGTCATGGTAGGATGGAGTGAAAGTCTTATCCAGCCTGGTTTCTGTGAGAGATCACCATGCGTGATCAGGTCAGTGATGGCCTTTGATTTTTCGTAACTAACATCGAGCAGAAAATGCCCGTATGTGCCGGCACAAGCGCAACCTCCCCGCATTTGAATTCCATAACGGTCGCTGAGAAGTTTTACGACGAGATTAAAATGGATACCGGTAATATAAAATGAAATAATTCCCAAACGGTTTTTCTGGTTTTCGGCTAAGACGTGCACTCCCGGGATACAACATAAATCTCTGAAAGCAATTTTTACCAATTCCTCTTCCCGCTGACGTATGAGGCTGGTATCCATTTTATTTTTCAGGTTGATACAAAGGGCAGTTTTCATTGCCTGAAGAAACCCCGGCGTGCCACCATCTTCCCGAACTTCAATATCGTCAATAAATTTGTACTCACCCCAGGGATTTGTCCAGTCGACAGTGCCGCCGCCCGGAGCATCAGGAACTCTGCAATGGTACAGCGCCGAATCAAACACCAGAACTCCCGAAGTACCCGGACCTCCCAGAAATTTGTGGGGAGAAAAGAAAACGGCATCAAGTTTTTCCATTGGGTCGTCAGGATGCATGTTAATATCCACATATGGCGCAGAAGCAGCATAGTCGGCAAAACAATACCCTCCGGCTTCGTGCATTATACGTGCTAATTCGTGTATTGGTGTTTCGATACCGGTAACATTTGAACAAGCTGTAAATGAACCTATTTTTAAAGGTCTGTCCTTAAATTTTTCTAGGAGCAACTTTAAATTTTCCGGAGCTACAAGCAAGTCTTTATCCGGAGGAATTACTTCGACATCTGCAATAGTATGGTACCAGGAAGTGTGATTGGAGTGGTGCTCCATGTGGGTGATAAAAACAACAGGCCGCTGCCCTTGCGGGATAAACTCTCCGAAAATACCTTTTTCCGGAATCTTGAGGTTAAGCATCCGCTGGAACTTTATCAGTACACCTGTCATTCCAAATCCTGAAGTTATAAGTACATCGTCAGGACCGGCATTAACATGTTTTTTAATGATATGCTGAGCCTCATGATAGGCTTTGGTCATCAGTTGCCCGCTTTCGCAGGTTTCGGTGTGTGTATTGGCAACCCAGGGGCCTATAACTTCCGATAAACGTGTTTCAATAGGTTTGTAAAGCCGGCCACTGGCAACCCAGTCAGTATAAAGCATTTTCTGAACACCATAAGGAGTATTATATTCCTCATTATCCCCAACTATTCCTGCTCTGAATTTACTGAAGTGTTCTGTTAATTTAGCCATTTGATAACCTGATTTATCGTGCGGCAAATATCCGAAAATAATAATGAACTAAGGTATTTGTTTTAGGTCAATTTTAAGGGGGACACAGTTTTCAGCAATCAGAGAATACTGTTTATGCTGTCAGCTTTTCAGCTCTCTTGATGCATGGTAATTAACTCTCATATAATCTACTCATCGCCAGCTGCAATCTGCACTTTTGTGATTTCAATATCACCAGTTTCCACAAAAAGGCTTATCCAGTTGTTGTCCTCGCGGTACCATTTATCCTGCACACTTATCCTGATCAGGTAATCTTTTATCTCATTTTTATCGAGACTGCGTAAAACGATACCGCCATTTTTCTGGTTGTCCTTACCGTAATTCAGGTAAACTTTTGGCGTTGATTTTCCGGCCGAACGGGCTTTAAGTAGGATATAATTGTTTTTACGTAAACGTGGCTCAATGGATGAAAAAGTGAATTTTTTCTCAGTGCCTTCTGTGATCAGGAATACATCAGCAAACAAATCCTGGATCGCATGATCCGACATGTATTTCCGGATTACGCTGATCTGTTGCAACGGGTAAGGGTCATTTGTGTTGATTTTTGAAGCAGCTTCATAAGCATCAATAGCCTGATCAAAGATTTTCGAATTATACAGTTTATCAGCTTCGCCAAGGGCTTTTGTGTATTCCGCTTTTTGAGCCAGTTCAATTTCTTCGGTTATTTTATTTATTTCGGTTATGCGTTGCTTCGGGTAGGTTTCTGATGGTTTTATTCCTGTTGCTTTGGTAAATGCTGATCGGGCACCATTGTAGTCTTTTGCATCAGCAAGTCTGTCGCCGTCAGCAATATACGAAGCGTACATTTTCTCCTGTTCTTCTTTCTGAGCGGCAAGAGCTGTATTTATTTCGGATAATTTAGTTTTCGGATATTCTTCCGAAGGCTTTATCTCAAGCGCATTCTGATAGGCATTCATTGCTTCCATCAACTCTTTCGAAGTCAGTTTTGAATCCCCGAGCGAAATGGCTGCTGAATATTTATCATCAATTGCTTTTATTTCTGCTTTAATGGCAGCAATACGCTCCTGTGGGAATTTCTCCGAAGGTTTAATCGTAAGTGCTTCCTCGTATGATTTTATTGAAGCGGGCAGATTTTTTGCGGCATACAGCTCAGATGCTGTATTGATCGATTTGGTATAGTTTTCGTCTTTCAGTTTCAGGCTGGCCAGAATTGAGTCGATTTCGGCAATTTTATCTTTGGGAAGTTGCTCCGAAGGTTTCAATGTACCTGCATTGGTGTATAAATTGCGCGCATCACTATACTTTTCATTTTTTAGTAAAGCGGCAGCATCGGTAATCATTTTCTGGTAATCTTCATCAAGCTTTTTCTGTTCGGCAAGCAGTTGGTTAATACGCTCAATCTGCTCGAGAGGGTATTTTTCCGTAGGTTTTATTGTGTTTGCCCGTTGATAAGGTTCAAGTGCTTCGCGGTATTTTTGGCCTGTAAAAAATTTATCAGCCAGTGCAATTGCTTCCTGGTAGCTATTATTTTCAGCTTTGTTTTTATCAAGAATTGCCTGTATTTCAGCAATTTTCTGCTGTGGATAAGTTTCCGCTGGTTTTATAGTATTTGCATTTTTAAAAGCTGAAAGAGCATTTTCAAAATCCTTTTCTGTAAGCTTTTTATCGCCGTCGGCAATCGCTTTATCGTATGCTTGCTGAAGCGCTGTTAAGTCGGCGAACCGCTTTTCAGCTTCAGTAATTTTTTCCGATGGGTATTTCTCCGAAGGCTTAAATGTAAGCGCTTTGCGGTAACCGGATATTGCATCGGTGTATTTGGTTTCTTCAAATAATTTATCCGCCGAAGCAAGAACCGATAGGTAATCAGCATCCAGTTTTTTCTGTTCGGCGATCAGCATGTTAATTTTCTCAACCTGCGATTTCGGGTAGGTTTCAGCCGGTTTTATATTCAGCGCTTTAGTATAAGAAACTATTGCTTCAGTGTAATTTTTATCAGTAAAAAACGCATCCGCTTCCTTGATGGAATTAGTGTAATTAAGTTCCTTTTGTTGAATTCCGGCGAGTAAACCATCTATTTCAGCAATACGGTCTTTGGGTAGTTTTTCTGTTGGTTTTAACGTTCCGGCATTCACATACAAACCGCGGGATTCATCGTATTTAGCAGCTTTAAACTCAGCATCAGCATCGGTAATTAGCTTCTGATAATCTTCGTCCAGTTTTTTCTGTTCGGCGATCAGCTTATTTATTTTTGCGATTTGATCTTTGGGATAAGTTTCGGCAGGTTTTATGCCCGAAGCACTCTGATAAGGTTCAATTGCGGCCTGGTATTTCTGTTCCGTAAAAAGTTTGTCGGCTTGCGTAATGGCTTCCTGGTAACGCTGACCTTCCGCTTCGTCTTTATCAAGGAGTGCCTGTATTTCGGTGATTCGTTGCTTCGGATATGCTTCCGATGGTTTTAAGCCGCTGGCAGTTTTAAATGAAGTCAAAGAGTTTGCAAAATCTTTGTCAGTCAAATATTTATCCCCATCAGCTACGGCTTTATCATACGATTCCTGCAGTGCTTTCAAATCAGCGATCAGCTTTTCGGCTTCTGCAATTTTATCCGACGGGTATTTTTCCGAAGGTTTCAAGGCCAGAGCTTTGCGGTAATCAGTAATAGCGTCACCGTATTTTGAAGCGGTAAACAGTTTATCCGCTGAAGCAATGGCAACAGTATAATCGGCATCCAGTTTTTTCTGTTCGGCAATTAAAATGTTGATTTTCTCTATTTGCGATTTCGGATAGGTTTCCGAAGGTTTGATTTTCAATGCACTTGTGTATGAACCAAGCGCTTCGGTGTATTGTTTCTCCGTAAACCTGGTATCTCCATCACTTATATGTTTCGCAAAACTTTGTTCTTTATTCAGCAAATCAGCAAGTAAACCATCAATTTCAGTAATACGGTCTTTAGGCAGTTTTTCTGCTGGTTTTAACGTTCCTGCATTAACATACAATCCGCGGGCGTCGTCATATTTAGCTGCTTTAAACTGAGCATCTGCATCGGTTATGAGCTTCTGGTAATCTTCGTCCAGCTTTTTCTGTTCGGCTATTAGCTGATTAATTTTTGCGATTTGATCCTTGGGATAAGTTTCGGCAGGTTTTATACCCGAAGCACGCTGGTAAGGTTCAAGTGCTGCCTGGTATTTTTGTTCCGTAAAAAATTTGTCGGCTTGTGCAATGGCTTCCTGGTAACGCTGACCTTCTGCTTTGTCTTTATCAAGGAGAGCTTGTATTTCGACAATTCTTTGTTTCGGATATACTTCGGAAGGTTTTATACCACTTGCAGTTTTAAACGAAGTCAAAGAGTTTGCAAAATCTTTGACCGACAAATACGCATCTCCATCAGCCACAGCTTTGAAATACGCTACTTCAAGTGCTTTCAGGTCCGCAAGCAGTTTTTCGGCTTCTGTAATTTTATCTGACGGGTATTTTTCCGATGGTTTCAAAGCCAGAGCTTTGCGGTAATCAGCAATGGCGTCATCGTATTTTGAAGCGGTAAATAGTTTATCAGCCGAAGCAATGGCAGCAATATAATCGGCATCCAGTTTTTTCTGTTCGGCAATCAAAGTGGTGATTTTCTCAATTTGCGATTTCGGATAGGTTTCAGAAGGTTTTATGCCTGTTGCTTTTTTATACGATGCGATAGCTTCGTTCAACTTATGTTCAGAGAAATAGGTATCACCTTCAGTTATTGCGCGGGTATAATTTTCGTCAGCGGAACGCTCTTCGCCAAGAATTTTATTGATTTTAGCCAGTTGCTCTTGTGGGTACTTTTCGTTCTTTTTTAGTTCGGAAGCTTCTGTATATGCCGCAGTTGCCTGGTCATACTCTTTTGCAGTAAAAAACTGGTCGGCATTTTTTATGGCAGTATTATATTTTTCATCAGTAAGTTTGCGGGCTGCAATTGCTGCATTTATTTCATCAATTTTATCCTGAGGATATTGCTCTGCAGGCTTTATTGCCAGCGCTTCCTGAAACGAGGTGAGTGCCAGCGGATAATTGATGGCTTCAAGTGCTTTATCTCCTTTGGAAACAGCCAGTAAGTAGTTGTCGGAATCCGATTTTAGTTTAGCTAATATCTTATTGATCTCTGCGGATTTATCCTGGGGATATTTTTCCGAAGGCTTTATTGAGATTGCTTGCTTGTAATCAGCAAGAGCCTCATTGTATTTCTGCTCAGCAAAATAGGAATCGGCTGACTTAATAGCCGAAGCATAGTTTTCATCCTTTCCTTTGAGTAAATTCAGCTGATTCTGTGCCTCAGTAATCTTTTGCTGCGGGTAGGTTTCAGCAGGTTTGAGTTCAAGAGCTTTTGTATAAGAAACTATTGCTTCGGCAAATAAATTCTGTGTAAACTGCTTATCTGCCTCAGCTATTGATTTTTTATAATTCTCATCCAGCGATTTTTGTGATGCTACTAAAGCCGAAATTTCTTCAATTTTTTGTTTCGGATATTCTTCGCCGGGCAAAAGCGAAAGTGCGTTGCGGTAATGACTTAAAGCAGGATCATATTTTTTCTCACCCAGTGACTGGTCGCCGTTTTTAATGGCAATGTCATATGCTTCCTTGCGGGAAGTGCGTTCGGTGATCAGTTTTTCGATTTCAGTGATTTTTGTTTTCGGATATGCTTCTGCCGGATTAATAGCCAGGGCTGATTTAAAACCGGTTAAAGCAGCCTCATAATCACCTTCTTTAAATAGATTTTCGGCACTCGCCAGGGCTGCATCGTACTTCTCTTTATCCGAAAGTAATTGTGATTCGCCGCTTTTTGTCTTTTCGAGCATTTCTTTCGGGTAGCGGGCTTCAGGTTTTGAATTCAGCGCTTCCTGATATTTAATACGGGCGCTGGCAAAATCGCGGTTGATGTAAAACTGGTCGGCCTGCTCTATTGATTTGTCGTAGGTATCCTGAAGTGTTTGCTTATCTGCAATAAGTTTCTCTATCTCTCTTTTTTTCTCAGCAGCATATTGGTTCGAAGGCGTTAACTCCAACGCTTTTTTATATTCAGTTAAAGCTTCTTCACGTTTACCAGCTTGCAACAATTTATCCGCAGCAACTATTATTTTTGCTGATTGTTCCTCCTTAATTTTTGTTTCGGATTGCTGTTTTTTAGTGTTCGCAATTTTGTCCTTAACTGCTTTAGCATCAGGTTTTACGGATAGTGCAGTTTCATAAAACAGAATAGCTTTTTCAAAATCCAACGCAGCCAGTGCCCTGTCGCCGCTGGTAACAGCATTGTTAAAATATTCCTGATCAGCAGGATCGGTGTAAACAGCGCTTATTTGCTTCAGCCTGTCCTTAGGGAATTGTGCTTTTGGATCAATGGAGAGAGCTTTCTGGTATTCAGCTTTGGCCTTTGGATAATCTTTCTGTTTTAAAAAGTTTTCTGCTTTAATAATCAGGTCTTCGAAAAGTGTTGATCTTGACCCTTGACTTGCATCGAGTATGGCGTTAATTTCAGTAATTTTTCCAGAGGCGTATTTAAGTTCGGGTTTTGCAAAATTTGCTTTTTCGTATAGCATCAGGGCCGTTGAATAGTCTTTTGCCGCTAATGCCTGGTCAGCCTGTTTTACCAAGGCTTCATAGCCGGTAGAATTGGTTTGGGTTTGTGCAGGGCAAGGATTGGAAATCAGTGATAAAAAGGAGATTCCGGCGAAAGCAAGCAGTAAAATTATAGTTGAGCCCTTCCGGGATTTGTGGTTCTTCATTGAGTAAGCAGGTTTGATAATTGGGAACAGAAAATAATAACGGTCTATTTACAGATTTATTGGATTAAAATCAGGTGAATTCACATTTTATCGATTTGAATCAGTTGATGTTATGAATCTTTAACATTCGAAATTTTAAACGATACGTCCATCGGTAATAAGCAGTTTCCTATCGCTCATATCAGCCAGTTCCTGGTTATGGGTTACAATCACGAAAGTTTGGTTGAATTCTTTCCGCAAGGTAAAAAATAATTGATGCAGTTCTTTTGCATTGGCGGAGTCGAGATTTCCCGAAGGTTCATCGGCAAGTATTACGGCAGGGTTGTTCATCAGGGCACGGGCAACTGCTACGCGTTGCTGTTCGCCACCCGAAAGCGCCGAAGGTTTATGGTCGCAGCGATCGGTCATACGAAGGAATTCAAGCAGCTCCATAGCTCGTTTGGTAGCCTCTTTGTGCGAACTGCCCGCGATAAATGCAGGAATACATAGGTTTTCGAGTGCAGTAAACTCAGGTAAAAGGTGGTGAAACTGGAATACAAACCCGATATTTTTATTGCGGAACTGTGCCATCCTCTTCTCGTTAAGTTTTGCCACATCCTGGTTATCGAATTCTATCGAACCCGAAGTAGGCCGGTCGAGTGTGCCGATAATCTGAAGCAGCGTGGTCTTGCCGGCACCCGATGCACCTACTATCGAAACAATTTCTCCTTTATTAATCAGCAGGTCGATGCCTTTCAGCACTTCGAGCGAACCATACGATTTATGAATGTTTTTCCCGGATATCATACTTATGTTTGTGGCCGTAAAGGTACGATTTATGTAAATTAAACTGTAAGTGGAAGTTGGTGAAATCCGCAGTACATTGAAATCGTAATTATTAAATATGAAAGAACGGAAAAGATTGCATTTATCCGTTGTTTTTCCTTATTCGCTGGTAATCGATGTAGTATAGTATTTTGAGCGATAAATTGTTTAGTTGTGGTTCCATAAATGTATCGTTCAGATTATTGAAATAGCTGCCTGAAACAGAATCTGTTTCTGTAATAATTTCATTTTTCCACACAAAATTGAGGCTGCTTCCGGGAGCAAATATCCAGGAAAAAACCATATCGATATTGAAAGAATTAAAATTGAAATCATGTGTTAAGTTATAGTCTGTTGCCGTTTCCAGACGCCCGTTATCAAGCAAGGTGTAAAAACTGTCGTATTTCCCGCGGGCATAATAATGACGGGCTGTTAAACTTAATGATACATCATTTTTAAACAGGTATTTGCTGCTGAAGGAATTTTCATTCACATAAATTTCCCTGTTGCCAAAAATCACATCATCGCCTTCTTTACCTGCAAAACCGTAGTCGTTGGTGTTTTTCTCGTAACTGCTTGAAAGATTGAACATGAAATGATCATTCAATCTAACAATTGGTGATATCTCAACTTCGAAACCTTTAGAGTTATCGCGTGCCGAATAATATCCGCTCACTCCTCCATCCAGGGCAATCTGGTTGCGATAATCCGATGAAAAACCTACATACACCCAGGTGCTTTTCGGTTTCAGATAGTACATTCCGGGAGTTCTGGGTTCATAATAATCGTAAGTTTCGGTAAAAGTATGCCCGGCTTCGGCCCACATCGAAAAATAATTGAGTGTGGTTAAAAAGGTATTGTACTCTACTTTAGCAGTTTCAGGCTTATGAGTCGTATAATTATTCTGGTTTACTAAGCTTATTGTGTTGGCCATATCGCGAAGCAGCCAAAATGGTTTATAGAAATTGTAACTAACACTGCCGGTATTGTTATTGTAATTATTATAAATTGTGAGCCCCATATCGTTGGCATCGAATTTTTTATCCATCGACGAACGGCTTAGTGACCATTGAAAATTACCGTTAGTTTTTGCGGCACTGACTCCGTATTTGAAACCTCTCGATATATCCTGTTTTGTTCCATTATCATCAGTCGGAAGAAAAACCTGGCTCAAGCCGGTAGAAAGGGCAATACGGTACGAATTCGATTTGTCATTAAGTGTAATTCCTGTAGCTGTTACATTTGCATCGCGGAAGTGACCATCGCGTAACACATTGGTGTTGGTTATATAAAAATCTGAATTATTTTTAAGCGCCTGGTCAATAACAATCTGGTTATAATTTGTGAGTGGATCAGTAAGAATTCTGCGTTCGTCGCCATCAGCATTTTTAGCAATGGCGTAGGTATTAGCTGTTATTGCGTTTAGTATTCCGATGGCAAGTCCATTTTTATTTCGTCCTGATATTTTGGTGGTGTTTATCAGTCTCTGTTGTACAGGATTTTTATAAAGATATTCACCTTCATTAAGTTCATTTTCAGCATCATAAAACAGGGCTGGAGTTTTGCCTATCCTGCGCGAATAAAATATATCACCTTTCTTAAATAAATCGACAGCTTCCTTAAAGAAAGGACGTTGCTCTTCATATACTGTTTCGAAAGCCGTTAAATTTTTCACTTTATTGTCCGATTGCACCTGGCTGAAATCAGGAAGCAACGACATATCAAGCGTATAACTTTCGTTCATTCCTAGTTTTAAATCCATTCCGCCACCAATTGAAGTGGAAATATCTTTTTCAGTGGATGGATTTGGGAAATGTTCGGCCTGAAGCAGAATATAAGGAGTAGCCGAAAGTCTTACAGGTGGTTTAATATCACTGATTCCTTTCAGTGTTCCCCAATACGGAAGATCGTTTTTTGTTTCAGGCATTTCGAGCGACCATTGGTCGGTTTCGCGGTAACGGCGTATGGTGCGCGTAATCTGCATTCCCCATTCCTGCGACTGGCTTCCGGCAAACCGTATTGCCGAATAAGGGATTTTTAGCTCTGCGATCCAGCCATCGCTGGTTATCCTCACTTCACTGTCCCAAACAGCATCATAGGTTTCGTCCGATTCGCGCCAGTCCATCTGAACACCCGAAGCAGTAACCAGGAATGAATATGCATCAAGCTGATTGTTATATGTATCAAATTCAATACTGAACATATCCGCGTTAAGATGATCGTCGTCGCGCAAACCAAGCTGCCGCAAAATACTGTCGGGATTGGGATCAAACATTTTTGCCAATATATAAACAGCATAATCGTCGTAAGTGATTTTTACTTCGGTACGAAATGACGGTACAGCTTCATAAACAGGAAGGAATTGTCTGAAATCAGATATCGGCGTCACCGACTGCCAGACCGAATCATCAGGCAAACCGTCAATTTTAGGAGCTAACAGCGTTTTTTGGGTAAAGAATGATTTCCTGTCAGCCCGGGGATCAGGATGATTTTCAGCAAATGAATATATGCAGATAAAAAAGGTAATAAACAGAGTTAACAGGAAGCGCACGTGAAAATAATTTTGGATGCAAAGATATACGTTGCCTTTTATTCCTGTATTGTAATAAAAATAATTATTTTAGCAGCGCAAACAAGTTTGGGAATCACACCCAAAAGATTTTGGATGTTTGTTCATAACATGTTTGTTATCATGGTTTTAGATGTGCTGTAAAGAAATTCTGAAATCATCATCATAATCTACACCGGGGCGAAAAACCGATTTTTAAATTATAAACCACAGCAATGAATCTTCACGAATACCAGGCAAAACAAATATTGAGTAGTTTCGGAGTGCCTGTACCTAAGGGTATTATGGCTGAAACCATCGAACAGGCTGTTGATGCAGCTAAAGAAATTCAAAAATTGAGCGGATCGCAATTTTGTGTGGTCAAAGCACAGATACATGCCGGTGGCCGTGGAAAAGGCGGCGGTGTTAAACTGGCAAAATCACTCGAGGATGCCCGCGAAAAAGCTACCAACATTCTTGGAATGAACCTTATAACTCCTCAAACCGGAGCTCAGGGGAAACTGGTACGCAAAGTGCTGATTCAGGAAGATGTGTATTACCCCGGGAATTCCGAAACCAAGGAGTTTTACCTGAGTATGTTACTCAATCGTCAGGAAGGGAAAGCTATGATTATGTATTCAACCGAAGGTGGTATGGATATTGAAGATGTGGCTGAACATACTCCCGAAAAGATTTTTGTTGAGAACATAGACCGGAAAGTGGGTCTGCAGCCATTCCAGTGCCGCAATGTTGCTTTTAACCTTGGCTTGTCGGGCGAAGCACATAAAAATATGGTAAAATTCGTGAAAGGCATTTACGATGCTTATATGGGTGCCGATTGTGCCATGCTCGAAATTAACCCTGTTTTAAAAACCAGCGACGATAAAATTTTGGCTGTCGATTGCAAAATGCGTCTCGATGGCAATGCTTTGTATCGTCATCCGGATTACGCTGCCATGCGCGATATTCACGAAGAAGATCCTTCGGAAGTAGAAGCCGGCAAGTATAATCTGAATTATGTAAAACTTAACGGAAACGTTGGTTGTATGGTTAATGGCGCAGGCCTTGCCATGGCAACCATGGATATTATTAAACAAAGCGGCGGCGATCCGGCTAATTTCCTTGATGTTGGCGGTACAGCTAATGCCGAGCGTGTTGAGCGGGCGTTTCGTATTATTCTGAAAGATCCTGCAGTGAAAGCGATTCTGGTAAATATTTTCGGCGGCATTGTCCGTTGCGACCGTGTTGCACAGGGAATTGTTGATGCGTACAAGAATATTGGAAATATTCCAATTCCTATCATCGTGAGGCTGCAGGGAACAAATGCTGAAGAAGCGAAAGAACTTATTAATAATTCAGGACTGGCTGTTTTTTCAGCTACTTCGTTGCAGGAAGCTGCTGATCTTGTTAATAAAGTGCTTCAGGATTAATTTTTTGATTTACGGGATTGCAAATCCCGGGCTCTTCAGGTGCGGATTGCAAATCCGCACCAGCCATGCAAATTAGTACCAGCAATTAGTTTAATTGCGCGGGATTGCAAATCCCGGGCTGTTCAGGTGTGGTATTAAACCGCAAATTATGATATTGATAATGTATAAGTTAAGGTGTCATCTTATTGTTAGTTCAATTTGCGTGATGCTAACATGTTTTACAACAATTTCCTATGGTCAAAAAAGGATTGTTGGAAATTATAGTCAATTTGGAAGTTTTGAAGGTCCTATAGCAGATTATCTTTTATTAAGAAGTGATAACAAATTTTTCTATATTTATAATATCCGTTTTAAAGGTAAACTGGTTGTAATTGGAGAATACGAAAAAAGGGGAAAGAAAGTTTTCTTAAATCGCTCAATGCTTCTTATTGATACTGCTTTCTGTAGTAAACCAATCACAAATACCGACTCTATTGATTTTCCTCATAGTTTCATTTATAAGAATAATAGAGATTGGACGAAAATTGATATTAATAACAAATTAATAAAACGGCCCAATTCAAACCGCCTTTCTGAAGTGACCTGGATTGGGGAATACTATCGGAAATTTCGGTGTAAATTATTTCTCAAAAGAAGAATCCAGCTAATTAAGAACGACTATGTTAAACTAAAAATTTCTGACGCTATTAATTCAAACGAAACTATTACCATCGATGATTCCGATAAAATATTGGAGTTGTTAAAATAGAATTACCTATCCTCCCGAGCTGACTTGCGAATCCTTTTGCATCGGCTGCCCAGAAAACAGTTCTGATTGCAAATCCGCACCAGCCATGCAAATCCGCACCAGCAAAAAAAAACGCACCCTGTAACTTACAAGGTGCGTTTTTTTAATCTGATCAATCTATTTGAATGCCAGTTTAATAGAATGGGTTTTCGCTTCAATGTTTCCCAGCATGGCATCGTCGAAAATAAAATCGGTAAGTTTATTGTCGAGGTATAACTGGTATGCATACATATCGAAATAACCGTGACCGCTCAGGTTGAAAAGGATTGTACGGGGCGAATTTTCCGCTTTTGCTCTCAATGCTTCACGAATGGTTGCTGCAACAGCATGTGAAGTTTCAGGTGCCGGTAGTATGCCTTCGGCTTTTGCAAATTTCAATCCGGCTTCGAAACACTCAAGTTGATCAATGGCCTGGGCTTCAACTATTCCTTCGTTAACCAGCGCGCTCACCAGGGGTGCCGCTCCATGGTATCGTAACCCGCCTGCGTGAATTCCCGGCGGAATAAAGTCGTGCCCCAGCGTATGCATGGGAAGGAGCGGAGTCATACCTGCCACATCACCGAAATCGTACCTGAATATTCCTTTGGTGAGTTTCGGGCACGAAGTGGGCTCAACAGCAATAAACCTGGTTTTAGTTTTTCCGTCGAGGTTGTGCCTTACGAACGGGAAAGAAATACCTGCAAAGTTGGAACCACCTCCAAAACAGCCAATTACCACATCAGGATAGTCGCCTGCTTTCGCAAATTGTTTTTCAGCTTCAAGTCCTATAATGGTTTGATGAAGCAAAACATGGTTCAAAACACTGCCTAATGAATATTTTGTGCCGGGGTCGCTGACAGCCATTTCGATTGCTTCGCTGATAGCTATGCCCAGGCTACCCGGACTGTCAGGATATTTTGCCAGAATATTTCGCCCCACTTGTGTGGTTATGCTTGGCGAAGCTTCTACTTTCCCGTTCCATAAATTCATCAGCATTTTACGATAAGGCTTCTGATCATAACTCACTTTTACCATAAAAACCTGTAAGTCAATGCCAAAGTGGTTACAGGCAAAACTCAGCGCACTTCCCCACTGACCGGCACCCGTTTCGGTGGCAATTTTTTTAATGCCTTCCATTTTATTGAAATAGGCCTGAGGGATGGCTGTGTTGGTTTTGTGTGATCCTGCGGGGCTTACTCCTTCATATTTGTAATAAATTTTTGCAGGTGTGCCCAGCATTTTTTCGAGATTTACCGCCCGGTATAATGGTGATGGCCTGAACATTGAGTATAATTCCCTCACTTCGTCGGGGATGCTGATATACCGCTCGCCCGACATTTCCTGTCGGATCAGTTCGTCGGGAAACAGGGCGCTCATCGAAGCGCCGTCAAGAGGTTTAAGTGTTCCCGGATGAAGGGGAGGCAGCATTTTACCGCCAAGATCGGCTGCAATATTATACCATTTATCGGGCATTTCGGAAGGTTGAAGCACAATGTTCCTATTGTTGTTTTTCATAACAAGTAATTTAAATTTAAGAAATGGATTGGATTGAAAACGAAAAGGGCACATCGTAACGATGTGCCCTGACAAGGAGTAATTTCTATATTTTATTACATACCCGGGATTACGCTACGATGTGCATTAGCCATCGGCGCCACCAATTGTTGGAAGGAGTATGTGTATAATTGATCATTGATTGACTTTGTGATGCAAAGATAGAAAAATTATTAGTTCAGTTTGTGCACCTGTTTAAAATTATTGTTTTTCTCTTAGAAGGGGATAAGGGTAGACAAGGCGAGTGTTATGATAAATGATAAATTTTTCCTGCAAGTAATCAAAAAAGTAAACTCAAAGAATTTAACATTAAGCTCTGAATTCGATTTCCATTACCTTTGCAGCGCCATTTAAACACGCTTTAACATATGCAGACAGCCGAACGCAGCTCCGGTCACGATCCTTCCGAACAGGTAATTTATAACCGTTGTCTTTATGCCTACAAAGCAGCTTCAGAGATTGTAAAAGGCGATATTATTGAGCTTGGAAGTGGCGAAGGCTATGGTATTCAGCTGCTCGCGCCATTGGCTCAACGTTATCTTGCCGTTGACAAATTTGATACAGATATTTCGGGTCATGCCAATGTTGAGTTCAGGAAACAATTGCTCCCTTCCCTGGCTGGAATTGCCGATAACAGTTTCGATTTTGCTGTTACTTTTCAGGTTATTGAACATATTCAGGACGATACTTCATTTATTAGTGAAATTCACCGTGTGTTGAAACCAGGTGGCAAGCTGTTGCTTACCACTCCAAACCGGCTGATGTCGCTTACCCGAAATCCGTGGCACATCCGCGAATATACAGCTGCGGAATTATCAGCTCATGTTGGTAAAAGTTTCGGGAAAGTAGAAGTAAAAGGAGTTTTTGGTAGTCCTGTAGTAATGGAATACCACGAACGTAATAAAGCCTCCGTGCAGCGGATTACCCGTTTCGATATTCTTAAACTTCAATACCGGCTTCCAAGGCAGCTGCTGCAGATTCCGTATGATATTATGAACCGTTTCAACCGTCGCCGGTTACTTGATGGTAATACCGAAATCGTGAACAGGGTTTCCCTTTCTGATTTTTTCCTGAAAGACACTACCGAAAACTGTTTCGACTTGTTTGTTGTTGCTACAAAATAAGTTTGCTGAGTACGCCATTTCCCTTCAGACTTTCAATAATTTTTGTAAGTGTATCCAATACACTTATGTTGATTTATCAATATGTCTCACAGGCAATTGTGGAATTATTTGACAATTGAACTGCATTTTTCAGATTGTATATTTGCCAAAATCACTTTTTTATTTACTAATCAGCACTTTATAAAATTATTTATAAACAACTTTTTTTTATTCAATTTGCACTTTTATGTTGATATAATTTAAAACATCTATATATTTGATGCACCTCAAATCAAGTATATTAACCAAATTTCAACACTGCTTATGAAAAGAATTTTTACACTTATTGCATTCACTTTGGCTGCAATACCGGTATTCGCCAGTGAGGCTGACCTGAAAATCCCAAATCTTTCTTCTGATCAGTATAACCTGCTTATGTTCGGGTTTTTAATCTGTATTCTGGGATTGCTCTTTGGATATTACCAATTCAGTAAAGTTAAAAGACTCAAAGCTCACAAGAGCATGCTTGATGTTGCTAACATCATTTTCGAAACCTGCAAAACGTACCTTATTCAACAGGGGAAATTTATTTTAATCCTTTTCGCATTTATTGCAGTTTGTATTGCATTCTATTTCGGTTACCTGCAGGAAATGAGCTTTGGCGGAGTACTGCTGATTCTCTCCTGGACCGTTGTCGGAATTATGGGCTCCTACGGTGTTGCCTGGTTTGGCATCCGCATGAATACTCTGGCTAACAGCCGCATGGCTTTTGCATCGCTCGAGCGTAAACCTATCAAGTTATTGAATATCCCTCTCGACGCCGGAATGAGTATCGGTGTTTTGCTTGTTAGTGTCGAACTTATCATGATGCTTATCATCCTTCTTTTTATTCCACGCGAATATGCCGGTGCCAGTTTTATCGGTTTTGCCATTGGCGAATCGTTGGCAGCTTCAGCACTTCGTATTGCCGGTGGTATTTTTACCAAGATTGCAGATATTGGAAGTGATCTGATGAAAGTGGTATTTAAAATAAAGGAAGATGATCCGCGTAACCCTGGTGTAATTGCCGATTGTACCGGTGATAATGCAGGCGACAGCGTTGGCCCTACTGCCGACGGATTCGAAACATATGGTGTTACTGGCGTTGCTCTCATCAGCTTTATTGTACTTGCTGTAATGCAGGTTGCTGATCAGACCCTTTTACTTACCTGGATATTTTTAATGCGTATCCTTATGGTAGTAACCTCAATAGGAGCCTTTTATATCAATGCACTTTATACATCGGCTAAATACCGCGATGCAGTGGAACTGGATTTTGAAAAACCTCTTACCAGCCTGGTTTGGATTACTTCTATCCTTTCGATTATTGTTACGTTTGCTGTTAGTTATTTCATGCTTGGTACACTCCCAAACAATCTGTGGCTTACACTTTCGGTAATTATCAGTTGCGGAACGCTGGGAGCAGCTCTTATTCCGGAATTTACAAAAATATTTACCAGTCCAAAATCTCACCATGTTAACGAAATTGTTACGGCTTCGCGCGAAGGCGGACCATCACTCAATATTCTTTCCGGACTTGTAGCCGGCAATTTCAGCGCATTCTGGCAGGGTATGGTTTTCCTTGTGCTGATGTTCATCGCTTATGTTGCTTCTACTCATAGCCTCGATACATTAATGATCTACCCTTCCATTTTTGCTTTCGGACTTGTAGCTTTCGGATTCCTGGGTATGGGACCGGTGACTATTGCCGTTGATAGCTACGGACCTGTTACTGATAATGCGCAGAGCATTTATGAACTTTCGCTTATCGAAGAAAATGCGAATGCAGGAAAAGAAATAGAAAGAGACTTTGGGTTTAAACCCGATTTCGAAAATGCCAAACACTACCTGGAAGCCAATGATGGAGCCGGAAATACATTTAAAGCTACTGCAAAACCGGTACTTATAGGAACAGCAGTTGTGGGAGCTACTACTATGATTTTCTCACTTATCCTTGTGATCCGGAATAAATTCGGCATCGAGCCGGAAACTGTTCTCAACATCCTGAATCCATATACCATTCTTGGTTTTCTTGCCGGAGGTTCTGTAATATATTGGTTTACAGGTGCTTCAATACAGGCTGTAACTACAGGGGCATATCGTGCAGTGGAATACATCAAGAAGAATATTCAACTCGACGAAGGAGCCGACAGCAGCGCTTCGATTGAAACTTCAAAAGAAGTTGTGAAAATATGCACACAGTATGCCCAAACAGGGATGTTCAATATTTTTATTGCGATTTTCTCCTTTGCACTTGCATTTGCTTTCTTCGCAGGGTATCGCGATATGTCAGCAGTAAATCCGGTTATAAAATATGCCGCAACTTCGTTTTTCGTAAGTTACCTGATTTCAATAGCTGTTTTCGGACTTTTCCAGGCGCTTTTTATGGCTAATGCCGGCGGTGCATGGGATAATGCCAAGAAAGTTGTAGAAGTTGACCTGCGCGAAAAAGGAACTCCTTTGCACGAAGCATCAATTGTTGGCGATACTGTGGGCGATCCTTTCAAAGATACTTCGTCGGTTGCATTGAACCCGATCATCAAATTTACCACGCTTTTCGGATTACTGGCTATGGAAATTGCCATAACGGATAGTTTTTATGCTGTGGCACCCTATGTTGGAGGCGTCTTCTTTTTAATTGCACTGTTTTTCGTTTACCGCTCATTTTACAAAATGCGCATCATTAAATAAATTCAATTAACCAAACTCAAAAGCCCCGTTACCTTTATTGATAACGGGGCTTTGCTTTTTATTCCGGGCGGCTTTTACCCGTTATAATCTTACTATTGATCAGGTTAATAGATTGTTAATTATTTTTGATTTTGCATCATACATCCCACATCTTACATTCCACATTCCACATTCTCCCTTTAATCCTTATTAAACCTTCTTTTAAATTTGCTTTCACCATCAATAAGTACTTCAATAATGTACCTTCCTTTGGGCAGGTAGCCAACATCGTACGTGAACCGGTTTTGCTTTACAGTTTTGTAGTAATGTTGCTGCACCAACACTCCGTCGGCAGTTATTTTTACTTCCATTGAACCTGCTTTGTCGGCATGAACATCAAGGTTGAAGTTGCCGCTTGTGCGCCGTGGATAAAGAATAAAGGCATACTGAGTGGTATTGGTATCAACAGATGCTTCCTTTGAAGCTGAAAATGCATAAAAATGCCCGTCGCCACAATCGCTTTCGAAATCGTGGATTAGCCTTCCGTCGAGCGAAAGCAAGCGCATGTATCCGTAACCTGATTCCACTTCGTACCAGAATTCCAGCCCGTCGCCGGCACTATCGCTCAGCAATAAAGCATAAGCTCCCGGATTTAAAGTGAGCGTATCGTAATACATGGTTTTGGGTTTCAGATCCGCAGGTTTCTTGTTAAAAACGATATTGCCTTTACTATCAACGACTTTAATCTCGTTTTCCGAAGGTTTGTTGTTGGTAAGCAATTGCAAAACCATTTTCTGAGGCAGCACAGGTGGAGGCAGAAATGTTGAACTGAGTTTGTTGTCACCTTCCCAGGCATCTTTTTTGCCATTGGGTTTACTGATATTTACACTAAAAGTATTGAGGCCGGGTTTGTGATCGATATCACCGGGTAAAACTATAACAGCAGTTTTATTGAATGCTAAATCTCCTTTCCATGTGAAAGTTTTTGTAGCAAAACCTTCAGTTCCATAACTGATTATGAAGGATTTCAGATTTTCCTTTCCAAGGTTTCGGATCACAATTACAGGATTAAATCCTGCCGGATTCATTCTGCTGTAGTTCTGATCATTATTCGGCACCATTATATTTTCGATGGCGGCATCTTTTCCTGCCAGCGGACCCGAATATTGAATAAGGTACGAAGCTATGGATTCGTTGGCCTGGATGTTGGCAGTTGCTGTGTAAGGCTCCATCGTTAAATCAAAAGTATGGGTGCCTTTCGAAGGAAATACATCCACAATATCAGCAGGTTGAAGATTGCCGGGGCACCACCAGGCGCGGTCGTAAATCCAGGTACCTCCTTGCGGGTATAGCGGGTTATCACCACAGTTTTTCCAGAGATTGGTATGATCCACCAGTTTTCCATCGAATGTGATATCGCGCCAGCGACTGCAAAATTCGCTGCAACCGCGAGGTTCATCCATTCCGTGCCCTGTATGCTGAATACGGAAACGACTCAGATTTGCGCCAGTTGCAGTTTGAAAATTTATCGGTGCAAGTTTTTTCTCAATATCTTCAGCCGGATCGCCATAGCGGAAAGAGCCTTCCCACATTTTTGTCAGCGAAATGGGATGAATAATTTCCGGACCTTTAACTATTTCGAAATCAAGAGTTAAAGCCCATCCAACAGTAGGAGTCTCGTAACCGGAGTGCATGTATTCTATTTCAACGCTATCGCGAAGTACGATAGCGAAATCGGTAACATCCACGGTCCATGTCCAGTTCCACTTTGGCGTAAAAATACTCCCATAAGGTGTCAGCATTCTTCCCAGTTCATAGTCCAGACTTTTGGCATTCTTACCGCCGGCTCTGCGCAACGTAATGTGATCGAGATAGTCCCAGTGCGCGCAAGGCAGCGAATCGGGGCATCCCAGAGTTACATGCATCAGAATACGTCGCACCGAAACGTCCTTGCCAGGAAAAACTCCCCAGGCAGGATATTCTTTTTCGCCGCGTGAAGGATCCGTAACTATTGTTGCCCGCTTATGGGTAGTTACATGAATGATTTCCGGTTTTTGCGCATAAATGCCAATGCTGGTGAGCAGAAATAAAAAGAGAAAGAAGTACTTCATAAAATAAATTTTAAGCAAAGATAGATCATAAAATATTTTATTAAGTCGATTGGTAAAAGTTTGTTTTCACAATTGCCGGAATCGGAGTATTTTTGCCGCTTCAAAAAAGTTTAAATAGCAAATAAATACTTTTACAACAATACATTATGGGAAGAGCATTTGAGTTTCGCAAAGCACGTAAAATGAAACGATGGGGCAATATGGCCAGGGTTTTTACCCGCCTTGGCAAGGATATTGAAATGGCAGTTAAATCCGGCGGACCCGATCCGGGAGGAAATGCACGGCTGCGACTGCTTATTCAGACGGCCCGTAGCGAAAACATGCCAAAAGATAATGTTGACCGTGCTATAAAACGTGCTGTTTCAAAAGATTCATCCGATTATAAGGAAGTGGTTTATGAAGGTTATGCTCCTCATGGCGTTGCCGTAGTAGTTGAAACGGCTACTGATAATCCAACACGGACAGTTGCCAACGTTAGGATGTATTTCAATAAATATGGCGGAAGCCTGGGCACAACCGGAATGACCGATTTCCTTTTCGACCGCAAATGTTCATTTAAAGTGGCGATGAAAGAAGGTATTGATATTGAAGAACTTGAACTTGAAATGATTGATTTTGGCCTGGATGAAATATTTGTAGATGAAGGTGAAATCGTTATCTATGCTGAGTTTCATAACTTTGGCTCCATCCAGAAATACCTTGAAGATAACAAATTTGAAATAAGGACTTTTGCATTTGAACGTATCCCTAACGATACCAAGGAATTAAATGAAGAACAGCAGGCTGATGTGGAAAAACTTCTTGAAAAAATGGAAGAAGACGATGATGTTATCAACGTTTTTCACAATATGAAGTAAAGGAATAACAATATTGGAAAAGTAAAAAAGCCTTCGGAATTTCCGGAGGCTTTTTTGTTTTTAGTAAAAATGCCTTTCTAGCTAAATGGAGTATGTGTACAGACACCCTACGGGTGTTCAGACACAAAATCCTATCCTATCTCGCAAACAAGTCCTTTAAAAATGTTTTCATATCATTCCAGGAGGCTTCATCAGCTGCAGCGTTGTATTCAATTGGCATATTAAACTGTTTGCCGGTTTTTGTCGCATCCGGATTTGTAAATGCGTGGGTAGCATCAGCATAGGATCTGAATTGGTAATTGGCTCCGATTGAATCCATTGAATGTTTAAAATCAAGTATGCTTTGCTGCGAAACAAAGTTATCAGCCTCACCGTTACAAACCAGAATCTTTGTTTTTAATAGCTTCTTGTCGGCCGGAGCTCCTCCCAATCCTCCATGAAAACTAACAACGCCTTTCAGATCAGCACCCAGTTTTGCTGCGTTCAACACAACATTACCTCCGAAACAATACCCGATTGCTGCAATATTATCAGCATCGGTATATTTGTTTTTCCTTATCTGGATGATTGCTTCATCGAGTCTCGATTTAGCCAGCTGTGGATCGGAATAAAAAGGCTTGGTAAGAGCCTGAGCCTCCTGCGGATTTGATGCAGTTTTTCCATCACCGTACATATCAACGGCCATTGCAATATATCCCAAACCCGCAAGCTGACGGGCTCTGTGTCGGGCATACTCATTTAATCCCCACCATTCAGGAATTACTAGTATTGCAGGGCGTTTGCCGCTAATATTTTCGTCGTAAGCAACATAGCTTTTAAAAGTGATGCCATCAGAGTTATACGTAACCACTTGTTCTTTTATTTTAGGTGAAACAAAGGCAGGTTCTGAAAATGAAAGTAATGTTACAACTACAGGAATGAGAAATAGTGAACGGGAAATTATTGATTTCATAATGAGACTTTTAACAGAATTAGTAATTGAAGTTAGATGCTTTTTAATCAACATCTGCTTTTGTTAAAAGTTCAAAGGGAAAATGGATTATGTGTGCAGACACCCTGCGGGTGTAAAGACACATAAAATATTGCGGATACCTAGCCGGTTCTCGGCTATGGCAAGTGCGGGATTTAAAGGCACTTACTTGTCCGATTAGGAGTTAGTTTATTTTGTGTAATTACTTTCATTTTAGCACTTTAGCCCGCATTTGCTATAGCCGATGTTAGCGGCTGTGATTTTCATTCCAATCTAGTTTTGTGATTTTATTTCCCTCAATTATTAATACAGATATTTCTCTGTTCAAGCCAGTTCCGTAATGGTCTAAGTTCATTAAAGTGTATTTACCATATTTATTAGTAATTGGGTCGTGAGTATATAAATCGTTAAAGAATAAAGGATTAACAATTTCAATCTCATTATTCTTAATCTCTGCAATAAAGGTTAATTCAGAAAGATGAACTACATATAATACTTTGTTTTGATAATTAAATGATGAAAATATTTGAACACCGTAAAAGTCTAACTTTTTTTCGAAGGCACCAGATTTGTCAGTATAACCTAAAACTTCTCCATTTACTGATTTTCCAATTTCATTAGGTTTAGCCAAGGTCAATTTTGTTGGGTCCGGTATAGTTTTTATTTCCGCCGAACCACCACCGTGACCCAAATGTGCTAATACATTATATCCATTTGATGTTTTGATAACTGAATTGGCACAAGTCGATTCAGTGAAAAATGTTTTTGAGGATGATTTTTCAAAAAAATAAACTGTTCCTCCCCACTCCCCGAAACAATCACCGTAGACAATAAATTGATTGTCTTCAAATAGTTTGGGTTGATTTTTTAGAGGAAAATTTTCTTTGAATTTTGTCCATTTATTTCCATTCCATAAAAAAATTGAATTACCTGATAATCCGCCCAATTGATTATCAATAATCCAATGATATTTGAACTTTTTAGTGTTCAATTTATTCTCGAGTTCTGTATTTCGTTCAAAATTTTCAAGTTTAAAACAAGTAAATTTTCCATTTTCAAAAAGTGTAACGAGTGAGTTCTCATATATGACTGAAAATGATTTAGGAAAATTCTTTACGTATTCTTTTTCTTCTTCAGCAGCATCATATTTGTCAGAGAAATATGGGTTTTTAATCACTAAATGAGTTGTGTCAAATTCAATATAATTATCACTTACAGAAACATTAAATTTTTCTTTGAATGGGCTTAAATATAAACTATCTCTCGTTACAACAACATCTTCCCAAGTCTGTTTTTGAAAATGTTCAACAAGTTTTTTTTCAAATTTCAGTTGTACACTTTGAGCAAAGCCCGAATTTGAAAGTCCAAATATTAATAATATGTACAGAAGTTTTTTCATCATTGCCGCTAACTAGTATTTATTTTCAGTATTTAACTTTTATTTTTCCTGTTTTTGAATAGGAGAAAGAGCATGGTCAATGAAAAAAGCAATACGATAATATTAGTGCCAATAATTGCAATACTCTCAATCATAATTCCAAAAACGAGCCAAAGGGTTGTTCCTGCTGTTGCAATCAGAAACATGGTAAGAGAAACATCCTGGGTCGACTTCGATTTCCATGTTTTAACAACCTGGGGCAGAAATGTGGTGCAGGAAAGTGCTCCTGCAATAATTCCAATGACTTCGCTGTTCATATGATATAAAACAAGGTCAATTGTGATAGTTTGATTCCGGTACTTTTTAAATGTCAGTCCACCCTGAATGAGCATTGACAATCAAAATGTTATGCAAAAATTTCTTTTAAGGCTGCGTCAACACTTTCAACGGATGGGTCAATATCAAAAACGACAGTAGGAATAAGATAATGCAGTGTTTTGCCGTTTTTAAATTTCTGCTCACCGCCACCTGTAATATTCAGCATTACAATAGCTTCCGGGTCTATCTTTCCTTCGTTAACTGACTCTATCAGAGATGCAACAGCCACTGCTGCCGCAGGATGTATGTCATTACCTTCGTGTTCTAAAAACAGGGCTGCTGCTTTTCGGGCATCTTCGTTGGTTACGGCAAGTACTTCGCCCTGAGTTTCGGTGAGTGCGTCGAAAAGGCCGCCGATAGGAGGGTAGGGCGGTTTGCGGTTCGAAAGGACTTTAGCATCTATAATTTCAACTTCTTTTCGTGCTGTTTCGTCGTCGAAAGGCAGCATATCGCGCGAATTCGCTTTCCATGCATTCATAATCGGAACAAAAGGGCTGTTTTGCGAAACCATAAGTTTCATCATGGTGTTGCCAAAACGGCCATCAACAATCAGGCGGAGGTTAGCTTCCCAGGCTGCAATGGCGCCGGTACCGCTTCCAATGGCCTGAAAATAATAATCGGGAATGGTTCCGATATGTGTTGCAGCCGAAAGCATGGTTGTGCCCATTCCATCGCGGCGGGCAACATTTTTCGCACCACCTTCGGCAATAAATCCTTCGCATTGACAGGCCAGGTTCGAAAGATGAATGGCATCGAAATAGTCGCTGCCACTGCGGGAGGCAATCAGTTTTACACAATCGTTCAATGGATTTTCGAACCACAAAGCGTCCAGATTATCTTCAGGAACACACAGTAAAAGCGGTATTTTATTATCAGAACACACTTTTGCAAAAGCACGGGCTGTATTACCTGCCGAAGCAACTACGAGTACTTTTTCCTGTTTGGGATCCATGCGCCCGCATACCGAATAAGCCTCAGTTTCTTTAAAGGAACAGGTGCTCATGTTAACACCTTTCTCGGGCCAGTAACCGCTGAACGTTATGTACAGGTTTTTTAATCCAAGTAGCGAAGCCAGTCCGGTACTTTTATACGTAACTGGAGCTGACGAACCCTGGAGCATTCGGTTTACCGGCAGCCAGTCGGCGAAACGGTAAATTCCGTAAGCAGGATCTTTGGGGTTTATTTGTTTGTGCTGATAAACAGCACGGATCAAACCAGGTTTACTTTGGTTTGGTGCATCGAGCATCCAACCGGTATCGTTAAAAAGTTCGCCAGTTACCAGCGATTGCAGTGTGTATTCGGTAGCCTCAATCTTCATAATTAATTATCTGAATCCAATGTATTGGGCTGCAAAGGTAAAAAAAGGATTCCAGCCGCTGGAATCCTTTGTGTTAATTCGTTGCAACTCCCGATCACAACGACTGATCTGCCCGGAAATAGTCATTTTATTAACCCGTAATCATTTCTTATTCAGTATTTTTATTCCTGCTTCAACATCTTCGGTTATTGCCCTTCCGGAGATAGTGGCACCGCTAATTCCGTCAATATCTTTACCATATCTGAGCGGTTTTGATCCATTGTATCCTTTAAACTGCCGAAGCCATGCTTTACTGCAGATTTCCTGTCCATGAGTGGCAGCATAGTTATACACTTTCATTTCCAGAATACTGTATTGCTTATCCAAAATGGCATAATAGTCGAAGTATTCGCGTGATATGGATGCTGCCGGATCAGGATGCTGATCGCAGCCGCCAGCCCTGCAACTGAATACCCTCCTGGTATAAGCCCATCCAATAATTTCGTCGCTTTGCGAAATTTTGTACAAAACAGTATTGTCTTCGGCAACAGCTTGTTGTGTGTAAATAACCGCCTGGCTGCCGGGCCATTTCTTTTGGATAACACTGGCCAGATCGGGCGGTATTTTAGTTCCTGCAGGTATTGCTGACAACAGGAGAAAGCTGGCTGCCGAAAAGGCCATGATATTCAAAATCAGCTTTACATTCATAGAGTGGGGATTTTATAGTTTTACGTTTCGGTTTGCTAGAAAATAATCAAAACCAAATTCCGATTCCCAGGTTAAGGGTTTTATTATAAGAGTCGCCGGCTTCATTTTTAGCGAATTCCATATCGGCTTTCAGAATAGATCCTGCAGTGATTTTCCATCCCAATCCGGTAACAAACAAGGTGTTGTTGTAGCTTTCGTTTGCTATTGTTACATTATCAGTTTTATGTTGAGTATTGTATTTCTCATACCTGATAAATGGAATGAGTTCGCTTTCGGATATTTCGGTGAGGTGAAAAACATTATACCCGGCTTCGAGATAAAAGCCCATCATTGCGCTGCCGATTCCTTTGTTAGTATTGGCGTTATGAGCGAAGGAATTGTATGCTTCCGAATTTCCGTTGCTGCTGTAAACGAACTGACCTTTAAGTTGTAAACCGCTGTGCGTATATCTGGCATCGAGCGCTATCATGCTCATATTCAGTACAGAGCTATCTGCTTTAGCTACAAGTGCCTCATCGGAACGAGGAATATTATTGTACAAAGTTGTTTGTGTTTTGCCTACATAGGCTGATGCGCCGATATTCAGACCCAGGACGCCGTAATACTCGATTTTGGTTGTAAAATTCGGCGAGCTGATGTAAGATTTTATTCCTTTCTGACGTGCTTTGCGGTAGGCGTCGTTGCCGTTAATCTGCGCTGTGCCGTTGTATCCGTTAAATCCATTTACAACATATGCCTGGTATTTTAACGAAATTTCGTCGAATGAACCTGCAAATCCTGCGCCCAGTTCGCGCCATGTGGTAGGAATAATTTTAGTATCAACCATCGGTCGGTTTACGCCGTTGTATGTTGTGGGTTCATGGTATTCGTTAGTTATTCCCATTGGAATAAGCATAAGTCCGCCTCTGAAATTCAGCCATTTATTGATTTTATAATTCAAAAATGCCTGTTCAACATAAGCTTCATTTACATGTTCGAACTCCATTTCAGTAACAAAATTTGCTTTATCGTTGAATTTATAGCCAAAAAGCAATACCATGCGGTGAACATCCAGCACTCCGTTTTTATAGAGATCTTTGTCAAGTGGTTGGTTATAATCGATTTGCGCGTAACCACCAATATTTAGTTTAGTGTCGGACAATAACATTTTTCCAGCCGTATTCTGGTTAGTAAAAATATCCTGTGCATTAAGAGAAGTTGTGACAAAAAGAGCAATTAGAAGAATAGTGTGTTTAAACATAGTTCCTGTTTTAAGTTTATGGTGCAAAAGTAGATTGCACAGAAACTTCACGAAATACATAAAAGTTAGGATTCTTCTTTCAGTGAAAGTCACTAGTTATAGGGATAAATTTTTCACCAGAAAGAATTGAGAAGTCAGTTGAAACTTATTCCACCAAAAATAGGTGGCCTCAAACGCGCTATTTTTAAACGTTATAAATTGCTACCGTAGAATAAAACATATCGTCCTTATGGGACTTTATCTTTCTTGTAACTTTTTTTCTACCAATATGTTGTCCTTATCGGGACAGTCCCAGCGGGACTGAATGTTGGTAGAAAAGACAAGCCCTTCCATATCTAAAGTCCCGAAGGGACGTTATAAATCAAGCAGTTATTTCTTCTTATAATGCTTTCTTTGAACAACAGTTGCTCTAAATTTAAAAAATGGATTCTTAAAGCTGTTAGGTTACAAATCTGGAATAAAATAGTTATTAAATCAGGTCGTCGATGCTTAGTTCGTTGGTATCTATAATTTTATTCAGAATGGCATAAACTGTAAGGCCAGAAATCGATTTAATACCAAGTTTTTCGGTAATATTTTTACGGTGTGTGATAACAGTATGTGTGCTGATATTTAATTTGTCTGCAATTTCTTTGCTTGCATTGCCAAGTGCAACCAGTTTCAGAATCTCTGTTTCTCTTTCGGTTAGTGTTCCCAGCACGGAAGTTTTTTCAGGAAGAAAGGAATTTACAGCAAATCGTATTTTGTCAGTTATCTGGTTTTGTGTTTCATCCAGGTGAATACTTTCAAAAACCGGAAACTTACTTTCTTCTCGGATTTCATTTATCAGCCTGATAAACCTGTAATTTGGAGCATTGAAATGAATCAGTTGAGTATTGTAAAGCTTTTGAAAAAGTATATCTGAAGTAACGAAAATATAATTTGTTGCCGGCTGAAGGTTTATCTCCGAGGAGTCCATGTATATCCGTAAATGGTCGTGCAACTGCAGCGAGGAGTTTTGCAACAGCTTTTGCAATCCTTCAGCAATAATGGCGCTTTGGTGTATGATCAATACCCTGGTATTCATGACGGAAATAACAGTTTTTCGATTAGTAATACTTTAGGAACCATTATTTTGTCTTCGATCCGGGCATGGTCGCGCAGGTCATCTTCAAAATTAAAAAGTGTAGTCAGCAGGGTATTACACTTATTAACATCGTAATCGGCGTGTAAATATTTTATTATAATATTTTTCAAATCCAGAAGTTTGCTGTCTACATCGCCATGTTCTTCTTCGTATTCGCTGATGCTTTTTGCAGGCCTCAATTCAGGACTAATGTTTTTACTGCCTTGAACGTAAAGGTTGTTTAGCTGCAGCGCATAGGGGAATGTATATTTATCCTCAAATTGCAGATGTTCGTGTAACTCCTGTTTAAATTTCAGGTAAAATTTGGTTAGCAGCGAAAGATTGCTTTCTCCCGGAGCAGAGGCAATTAACTCATTTAGTTGTTTTTCGATCTCAGGGATATACCAGGTGTAATAATAATGATGTGTTTTCTTCAGGTAGTCAACAATGAGTGGCAGCGGGAAATCAAGGAACCTTTCGCGGGGGAAATAATCCGGATCGTGATAGGTGTTCATGATCTCGATGAAAAATTCAGCATTAATATCATGTGCTTTACATACATCTTCAACACTTTGATCGCCAAAACCAAGCCTGATCCCAAACCGGTTGATAACAGGCAGCAATTGGTGGTCGTGATGAATGATATCAGCCAGTTTCTGTGATAATTTATACATGTGTATGAATTGATATCAGTTTAACAAAAGGGATCAACTAAGGTTCATCGTTATTACGGATTAAGACATCAGAAGAATTTCGGACCAGCAAACGGGTATTGTACTTTGGTAATCTCCGATAATAATGTATCGATGAATCAGATTGTGTTAAGACACTTTTTGTGATATTAGATGAAGTGCTGATATCTGTTGGTTTAAATCAGAGATGAGTCAGTAATTACTTTACCGGATTACTGGCAAGGCTATGAATGGTCTCCTCAGTTACCAGTTTTAATAATCCATCGCGGATAGGCGCGTATTTATGATGCAGCGGACATGGATTGTTTTCGTCGCATTGTTTTAATCCGAAACCGCAACCATAAAAAAGATGCGACCCTTCAGTAGCCGATATCAGGTCTTTAAGTGGTAAATCTGCTTTGTTCTGATCAAAATAAAATCCACCTCCTTTACCCTTCTGTGAATTTAAAAATCCTTGTTTTACCAGCCGCTGCAATATTTTGGCTGCATAAAACGGGGGCGCTTCTATTTCACGGGCAATTTCGGCAATGCCGGGACGTCTGCCCTTTAGGTTTTGCGACTGAACGTAAACCAGCCCCCTTAATGCGTATTCTGTTTCCTTGTTGAACACCTTAATTTATTTAAGATGCAAAGGTAGATAAAAATATTTTAAAATAATAAAAGACCTTTTAGTCTTTTGATCAAAATATGTCATACATTTGCATTCTGAATTAACATAGAAACAACAACTTTCATATGGAAACGAACACACAACTAACTATAGGCGAGATTGTCGCCAACGATTTCAGGGCAGCATCGCTGTTTAAAGAAGCAGGTATTGATTTTTGCTGCGGCGGAAATAAAAGTCTGACCACTGCCTGCCGCGAGACTGGTGCCGATGCTCAAAAATTAGCAGAAAAAATTAAAGAACTGGAGATGACTCCTGTTTCTGGAAACCTGAATTTTAAGGAATGGAACCTTATATTCCTCAGCGATTATATCGTAAACACACATCATAAGTTTGTTTTGAAATCGCTGCCCGAACTGATGTTTTACACGCAGAAAATAGCCGATGTTCATGGTAGTCACCATCCTGAACTGATCGAGGTTGCCACACTTTTTGCAAAAATTAACGATGAATTGCTTCAACACCTGAAAAACGAGGAGGAAGTGCTTTTCCCGGCAATTAAAGCAGCAGAAACAGGTTTAACCACGGAAGTGAAAACCACTATTGTTTCCGAAATTATCCGGATGCAAGGTGAACATGAGTTTGCCGGCGGTGCCATGGATCACATAAATGTACTGACCAACCACTACGAAATTCCCGGCGATGCATGCAATACCTATCGTGTTGCGTTGAAATTGCTCGAACAATTTGAGGACGATCTTCACATTCATGTGCATCTCGAAAACAATATCCTTTATCCAAAAGCTTTAAAATTAGCTGAATAAAGTAATTATGGAATGTAAACAGCGAATCAAATCCTTGAAAATGTCACAGGTAATTATTTAGAATACCGAAACACTGCCCGGATTTTATTTAGCCTGATAGTCTGAATATCTCAAAACCAAACCTGTAATAATTAAAATAAAATTTTATGAAATCAGGAAATCAATTTGCAAAATTAGCTCTGTTCCTGCTTATTGCAACAGCTTTAGTAACAGGATGCGATAAAAATAAAAGCCAGTCAGGTGATGTACAGGCTGAGAAAATAATTGGTGAAGAAGTAGCTGTTTTAACTTTTGCGCCAGACGTTCCTCCTCCCATCACCCGCAATCATGCAACTAAAATGATTGTAAACCTCGAAGTTATCGAGAAGGAAATGGAAATGATGGATGGGGTGAAGTATAATTTCTGGACATTTGGCGGACAGGTTCCTGGTAAATTTATCCGCGTAAGGCAAGGTGACCTGGTTGAGTTTCATTTAAAAAATGATCCGTCGAGCAAGCTGCCGCATAATATTGATCTTCATGCGGTTACCGGGCCTGGTGGCGGTGCTGTATCAACATTCACAGCACCTGGGCACGAAACGCAGTTTTCGTTTACAGCTCTCAATCCCGGACTGTTTATTTACCATTGCGCAACGGCTCCGGTAGGTATGCATATCGCTAACGGGATGTATGGTTTAATATTGGTTGAGCCCAAAGAAGGATTGCCAGAAGTCGATAAGGAATTTTACGTTTGCCAGGGCGATTTTTATACTAAAGGTAGTTATGGCGAGTCGGGGCTTCAGCCTTTCGATATGGAAAAAGCTTTGGATGAAAATCCTGATTACGTGGTTTTTAACGGAAAGGTCGGGGCTATTTCGGGCGAGAATTCATTAAAAGCAAAGGTTGGCGAAACGGTGCGGTTGTTTGTCGGAAACGGCGGACCCGGACTTACTTCCAGTTTTCATGTTATTGGCGAAATTTTCGATAATGTGTATCCCGAAGGCGGAAGTACGCTGAATCATAATATCCAAACAACACTCATTCCTCCCGGAGGTTCGGCAATTACTGAGTTTAAGCTTGAGGTTCCTGGTAATTTTATCATGGTTGATCATGCCATTTTCAGGGCATTCAATAAAGGAGCACTTGGAATACTTCAGGTTAACGGACCGGATAACAAAGCTGTTTTTTCAGGACAACAGGATGACAGAATATACCAACCTGAAGGTGGCGCCGCGCAATCCTTGCCCGAAATTGATGCAGTAGCGGCAAAACCCTTATCGAAAACAGAGAAACTCGAACTTGGCAAAGCTTTGTATGCCAGTACCTGCATTGCCTGCCATCAGGCTGACGGCAAAGGGATAGAGAAAGCATTTCCTCCTTTGGTGAAATCCGATTATTTTGCCTCTGATCCTAAAAAAATAATTCAGGTAATAACTCATGGATTATCGGGCCCGATTACAGTGAACGGCAAGCCGTTCGATGGCGTAATGCCTAAGCAAACCCTGAGCGATAACCAGGTAGCATCAATTGTAACCTATGTCCTCAATAATTTTGGCAATAAAGGTGGTGAAGTTGATGCAGCTGAAGTGGCCAAAGTAAGAAAATAGTAAAATGAAGACTTTCATGCTGTTAATGAGTCTTTTGTATTCCGTTACCGGGATTTGCCAGGTGAAATCTCCTTCAATGGCTATGTCAAAAATCAAAGGAGGAACTTATATTCCTCTTTATTCGCCGAACGCTCAGAAATCAGATGTGAAAAGTTTTGAAATGGATGTTTATCCGGTTACTAATTCTGAATTTCTGGTATTTGTAAAGAACAATATCGAATGGCAGAAAAGTAAAGTGAAAAGCATATTTGCCGACAGTAATTACCTGAAACAGTGGGAGTCGGATGTCTCTTTCAATAAAAGAATAGCAAACAGTCCGGTTGTAAATGTATCGTGGTTTGCAGCCAAAAAGTATTGCGAATGCCAGGGGAAAAGGCTTCCTGAAACTGCCGAATGGGAACTTGCCGCAAAAGCCAGCCAATCGAAAGCTGATGCAAGCAAAGATGCTAAATTCAATCAATGGGTTTTAAATTGGGTTACAAAACCAAATCCACCTGTTTTACCGGCTGTGGGTTCAACCTTCAGGAATTTTTATGGAGTGTACGATATGCACGGACTGGTTTGGGAATGGACTTATGATTTCAACAGCGCTCTCACAACCGGCGAATCAAGAGGCAACAGCAGCCCCGACAATACGCTTTTTTGCGGCGGTGGCTCCTTTTCGGTCAACGATGTAAATAACTATGCTGCTTTTATGCGTTTTGCACTGCGGTCAAGTGTTAAAGCACGTTATGGTGTCGCAAATTTAGGATTCAGATGTGTTAAATAAAAACCATGCTATGAAAAAGATCATTTTTCTTTCTGTTTTACTCACCTCAGTAATAATCTCCTGTAATAAAGCTCCGGAGATAAAGAAGAGTTGTTGCAGCACTAAAAATCAGTCAGTTGCAGCAAAATCGATTTCAGGCGAATCAGTATATAACCTCACTTCAACCTGGACTTCTCAAAAAGAAGAAACATTCCAACTCAGCCATTTCAGGAATAAAATAGTTATCGCAGCCATGGTTTTTACGCACTGCGAATCAGCTTGTCCGCGACTGGTTGCTGACATGAAAAGGCTCGAATCGTCGCTGACTGAAACAGAACTTCAGAAAATAACTTTTCTTCTCATAAGTATGGATCCGGACAGAGATACGCCCTCGCGTTTCAGGGAATTTGCCGCTGATCACAAACTGAATGACAACTGGACCCTTATAAGTTCCAGCCAGGATGCCACCACCGAAATTGCCAATGTTTTGGGAGTAAGGGTTAAGAAACTGGAAGACGGAGGTTTTGATCATTCTAATGTCATATTTGTACTTGATAAAGAAGGAGTTATTGTTAATCAGCAAGATGGATTTGCTGTAGAACAGGAAGAAATTCTGAAATCAATAAAACATTTAGCTCAGTGAAATAGCAAACATAAATTTCAAATAGACACATGAAAAAATTAAAAAGCCCGGGTTCAGACAGCCCGGGCTTTTTGATATCTTTTTAAATAGGATTCAGAAAATTACACTTAATGATGAAAGTCAGTTTAAAAAATGTGTTTTTCAAAAATAAGTGCTATCAATCAGCTTTTTTCCGACTCGTTCTTTCCAGATAGCGACTTCTTGCATCTTCCGGATTGCCATCCAAAGGGATATAGATGGTTGTTTTGCCATCAATTACAACTTCCTGTAACTTAGTAATATCAGGCGATTTAAAGATATTCTGTTTTTTCTCAACCATTAAGTTTTTCCTTTCATTAAGTGACAATATAATGCATAATACAAAAAATATTCACTATTTCAGATCATACACTTATATAACAAATTTTCAGGGAGTTAGTTTTTTTAGTGCTATCAACATTGTGATATTTATTTGAAGAAAGAAACTTAAATATCCCAATTCTTATTTAAGTAATATCCAGATTACTATTGTAGCAGCCGCGATAGCTGACAAAATCCATACAACTTTCTTTTCATAAGTTAATAACCTGTCACATTCAACAATTTTCTGTTTTACTTTTTCCGGATCAATGTTAAACTCCAGAGCTCTCTTGTAGCATTTTTGAGCGGGGCGAAGTAGTTCGATCTTGAAAAAATCGTCACCGTGATTCATCAGATCCCGAAATTCCTGCACCGCGCTGTCGGTAATTAAATCAGCAGTTTTCTTTGTCATAAAATATGATTTTTAAAACAGGATCAAGTGTATCACAAATATAATCTAATTATAGGAAAAATGTATCTGAATGTTCAAAATATTAATATTTGTCCATTGGCTTATTCATACTGAAATATCAAACAAAACATTAATTGTGGATATGTTAAATAACATAGATCGGCTTCGGTTTAGTATTACTTTTTAATATCAAGGACATTAACTATTAAATCCAAAAGCCATGAATACTATAAGTTTAAACCAGACCGACCATTTGCAAAACGGAATTGCATCATTTAAGAATAGTTATTCCGCTTCATTTTTATCTTTTAAAAAGGCATTACTTGCCAATACTGAGTTGCGCAGGCAGATCAGAGACATAGTTGACTTTGGCCTGTTGGAATATGCTTATCGCCACAATAGTTTATTTATTGAAGCTATGCGGAAAAAAGCTGAAGCTGAAACCATGGAACTTATGATGCAGTTTGTAAAAGGTGCCGGCAATTACCAGGCATTACAAAAGATAATACAGCGTAATCGTATTATTAAAACCTTGGCAAACAAGGATATGAATGATCATAAGGAACTTTTAGCACGGGTAACGCGCGTAGAATCTTAAATCTGAATAATTTGTAATTCGGATTAGTATTGGTTCTGAAAGGTTCATGAATACCTTTTTACTTTCCGATACAGAACTTCCCGAAAATATTCCCTAAAATATCTTCGGTAGTCACTTCACCGGTGATCTCGCCCAGGTGATGCAGTGCGGAACGGATATCGGTAGCTATCAAATCGGTAGGGATGTTTTCTTCCAGACCTGTTGCAGCATCTTCAAGTGAATGTAATGTGCTTAGTATTGAGTCGTAATGTCGCGCATTGCTTACAATGGCTCTGTCGCCGATATTTGCAGCTTTAACAGTACTTACCAAACGATCAACTATAAGGTTGATATTCTCTTTCCGCTTGGCTGATATAAAAATGGTTTCCAGATCGAAAAGCGCGGTAATATGCGGCGGATTTTCGATCATCAGGTCTGTTTTATTACCGATTAGTAAAAAATGCTTTTCCGGGTCATCGATATGATCACGGAACTCTTCTCGCAATTCTTCAATTTCTTCGGCAGTAATAGTGCTGATATCGAAAAGGTACAAGATAGCCGATGCTTCCTTTATTTTGTCATATGTCCGGCTGATGCCAATAGTTTCGATTGTATCAGTGGTATGCGAACGCAGACCTGCTGTGTCTATAAACCGGAAAGTAACACCTTGAGTTGTAATCATATCCTCGATAGTGTCGCGGGTAGTGCCCGGGATATCACTAACAATTGCTCTTTCTTCATTTAGCAGCGCATTCAGCAATGTCGATTTCCCAACATTCGGTTTGCCGATAATAGCCACCGGAATACCTTTCTTTATCACATTACCCAGCGAAAAGGAAGAAGCCAGCGCGTTCATTTCGCTGATAATGCCTGTAATAAGTGCTTTTAATTTACTTCGGTCGGCAAATTCAACATCTTCTTCACTGAAGTCGAGTTCCAGTTCGAGCAACGATGCCAGGTCGATGAGTTGGGTACGCATATCTTTGATTTTCTGCGAAAAACCTCCCCGCATCTGCATCAGCGCAAGATCATGAGCTACTTTTGAATGGGATGAAATAAGATCAGCTACTGCTTCGGCCTGCGATAAGTCTAAACGTCCGTTCAGAAAAGCCCTGAGTGTGAATTCTCCTTCACGTGCCATGCGGGCTCCATGATCAATCAACACTTCAAGTATCCGCTGCTGAACATATTCCGATCCATGGCACGAAATTTCTACAATATCATCACCCGTGTATGAATGCGGTTTCCGGAAAACGGTTAGTACTACTTCGTCAATCAATTCATTCTCAGTAGCTAAATTGCCAAAATGTGCCGTATGTGTTTCAAATTGTTCGACAAAATAATTCTTTTTGCGCGAATGAAACAACAAATTGCTAATAGAAACAGCCTTAGGACCTGATAGCCTTATAACCGCTATAGCGCCAATTCCCGGTGGAGTCGACAAGGCACATATCGTATCGTTCTTCGATAATGTTGTGTAAGGATTCATAGTCTAAGGGTGTTAGTTAAGCAAAGATAGTGAAAATGGACACTCTTTCAAAATTCAGAGGAAGGTTTAAAAGTTCAATGCTTCGCGCTCAAAGGTTCAAAAGTTCAATGCTTCGCGTTCAATGGTTCAGAGGTTCAACTTTCAAATTTTCAACTTTTCAAATTGCCGAATTGCCAAATTGCCAAATTGCCGAATTACCGATTTTTCAAATTGCCAATCGAAAGCTACTTCCCGCCTTCCCCGGTAACTTCCTGTAAATCAACATCCGTATTTTCTTCAAGTATAGCCAACACTGATTTAATATCGTAAACACTGTTATTTTTACGGTTACCTAATACTATTATTACAACATCTGCTTCCAAATCCATCCAGAACATGGTGCTGTAGCCAGCCCACCAACCTCCGTGATACACATAATGAACCTTTTTCATATCATCCGGATCAGTCATCAGGCGAAATCCCAGACCGTAATTATGCCTGCTTTTTCGTTCGAAACTTCGTGGAGTAAATGCCTCTGCAAGCCATTGTTTGTTGAGCAGACAACCCGAATGTAAAGCAAAATACCACCGGTTCATGTCACCCACTGATGAGAATATTCCTTTGTCGCCATATACCCCATCGTAAAATTCTCTTGCCCGTAATTTGTTGCCCTGATGCCCAGAAGTACGGCAGTTAAGAATATTTGCGGGAGCAATTGTATCTACAAAAGTATGTGTCATTCCCAACGGTTCAAATATGCGGGTACGCATGAATTCAGCGTAACTCATTTCGCTTACTTTCTCAATGATAGAAGCCAGCAGAATAAAATTGGTATTATTATAACTGAAGCTTTTATTTGGTTTATTATAGGGTGCAGGCAAAGGATTGGCTTCCTCGAACCATTTGAGTATTGTATCGTTGGATGGCTCTGCCATGTTGATTCTTCGTTTATCTTCAAAACAATACAAGTAATTAGGCAAACCACTACGATGACTCATGAGATTTTCGATTGTAATCCCATGATACGGAAACGATGGAATATATTGTTGAATTAAATCGGTCAGCTTAAGTTTTCCATCCTGCGCCAGTAACAAAGTAGCTGTTGCTGTAAATGTTTTGCTTATAGATGCAAGTTGAAAAGATGAGTTAAGGGTTAATGAATCTTTCTGACTCAGGTTAGCATATCCGAATATTCCCTCATACAAGGTAACACCTTTCTGTGCAATTAAAACAGCTCCGTTAAATCCTTGTTTTTTTGCTTTTTTTATAAATAGAGTGTCGAGAGAAAGGTTTTTTTTGTCGGCATGAATTTGCTTTCTTATTTGAGCTTCTTCACCAGGAGTAAGCATTTCCCGCTGCATGCAGTCAGTAACCTGCTGAATTTCTTCTTTAGGTTTATGCGAACACGCTGATAGTGTAACTGTAAGTATAGCAGGTAGTAAGAGCTGGAGAATATATTTGGAAATCAGTTTCACGGGTCTTGGATTTTGTATTTTACAAAAAAAACAAAACCCTGACTGCTGCCGACACAGCAGAGGCAGAGGTTGTTAACAAATGATTGTTCAATACCTGATTAAAAGGTGTTTGAGGAAAAAGAATACGCACAGGATTTTTCGTGAGGAATAACTAAAGAGCGATTACAAAGTTACCGATAATCATTTGATTATATGTAGAAAAGCCTGAATTTCAAAGAGATGTTTTTGAAAAGTGTTCCCTTTTATACTTTTCTTTTTCAGGTTAAAATTGGGAAAAGTCACTACATGTTGAATATTCGAAGAGTCTTTGATCCATTTTACATCTCCATTCTGATCCTGATTTTTTTTTTTTATTATATACCCACAATAATTTTAAAGTAACTTTTGCCTGATTTTATCACATTTTAATTTTCTGTTTAAAAATGGAACTATCCAAAAATAATTTCCCTCTTTTATTTTCCTGCTTCCACTCGATTTATAATCATTTTATCAAATAATTTTTACCTTTGGACGCATAAATCAATTTCTGCTATGAGCATACTTGTTAATAAAGATTCCAGAATAATAGTACAGGGTTTTACCGGCAGCGAAGGAACTTTCCACGCCACCCAGATGATAGATTACGGAACCAACGTGGTTGGTGGCGTTACTCCCGGAAAAGGTGGTAATGAACATATCGGCCGTCCTGTTTTTAATACGGTTAAAGAAGCTGTAAAAGCTACCAAAGCCAATGTTTCTCTCATTTTTGTTCCGCCGGCATTTGCAGCCGATGCTATTATGGAAGCCGCTGAAGCAGGTATTAAAGTTATTGTATGTATCACCGAAGGCATACCCGTAAAGGATATGATGGCTGCCAAGGAATATGTTGACGCCCTCGACTGCAGGCTTGTCGGTCCTAACTGCCCCGGTGTTATTACACCTGGTGAAGCCAAAGTGGGTATCATGCCTGGATTTATTCATCAAAAAGGGATCATCGGTATTGTGTCGCGTTCTGGCACTTTGACTTACGAAGCTGTTGACCAGCTTACCAAAGCAGGACTAGGACAAACTACAGCATTAGGCATTGGTGGCGACCCGATTATTGGAACCACAACCCGCGATGCAATTGAACTTTTTATGTCTGATCCCGAAACAAAAGGAATTGTTATGATTGGCGAAATTGGCGGAAATATGGAAGCTGATGCTGCATATTATGTACGCGACCATGGTACAAAACCTGTTGTAGGATTTATTGCAGGCGCTACAGCTCCGGCTGGACGCACAATGGGACATGCCGGTGCCATAGTTGGAGGTAAAGCGGATACCGCCGAAGCTAAAAAAGCTATTATGCGCGAATGTGGTATTACTGTTGTTGATTCTCCGGCCGAAATTGGCTCAGCCATGCTGAAACTTATGAATAAATAAATCTCTGTTATTTTGCCAAAGTTGTTTTTGCAATATAACATTACACTTAATCAAAAATCTTAAAAAGGTACAAATTACTACTTCGCAATGTACATGTGCGAGTAATTTGTACCTTTTTTATTAATATTATCAGAATCCAAACAACGGCTTTACTGTTAAAAGCTAAACGATCTTTCCTGTATTCGCTAATTAACCTCGGGAAATAAAAAGATAAAGCTGGATTTTAATCCACTTCGACTTCCGAATCGCTAAAACTTTTCCTTCTCCCTTGTAAATTATTAATTTCCCTTCTTCACTCTTCACTCTTCACTTACCAATCTCCACTCGTTCATAAACTCCCAAATCTGGCAAGCCATGTTCAAGTCGTGACACCCCTTTGCGATCGAGAATTATGGATGGTATAGTTTTATTAATAATCTCAATGGAAGCAGCATCTATTGCATAGGATAATGTGTCCAGTTGGAAATCATTTGTATAGGGATCAATAAACTTAGCTTCTTTATTGCTGATACAATTTAAAAAGTTGGATTTATACTCTTTGTATAGTTCCTCATCCCATTGTACCAGGCATTGCTCAAACTGAAAAATAAATGCAGTCCCTTCCAGCTCATTCAGTGATATTTCGCCCGATTGGTTTCCGGTAATAATACAGTTGCCAAAATAGGCCGCAGTCAATTCAGCAGGAATTTTTTCTCCTAATGTATCAACAGCATAATTGCTGATTGTCAGGGCCGGATACCCACGGCCGTTGAAGTATCGGGCAATGGTGCAGCTCCGGAAATCATAATCACCGCCGTTTTCAATAGAAACTACATTTCCACCACAATTGGTAATCTGGCAATTGGTTGCAATTATTCTTGATTTGGTTGCCCTGATGCCATAGTTTATCATATTGTGAATCATGCAATTATGCAAACGTAAAGGTTCTGATCCATCAATTCCTATAGTATCAGCCTGTATGCCGACTTTTGCATTTGTAATTTCGGCATATGTAAAGCTAATATTTCTGCTTCCTTCTTCCAGCCATATTCCATCCCACATTCCAGGCTTATCCAGGTAATAATCTTCGAGCCTGTCGCCGGTAAAAGTAACCGGATTTTCGAGAGTTCCCGTAACATTCAGCGATGCTCCTGAACGAATTTCGAGACTGCTGTTATTATGAAAATACAGTTTAGTGCCTTCTGTAATATTCAGGTTGCAACCACTTTCGGCAATCAGTTTTCCATAAATAACATGTGGTTTGTCGTCAGGAAGTGTAATATCACCTGTGAGAGTAACATCTTTATGAAAATAAGCATCCTGTCCCCACGCCACTAATTTTACATCCTGAATATTTCCGTTGGTGACGAAAACAATGGAGTCACTTTCCACAAGTGGGGAGTTAACGTTATTCGGATCAATAGTTACTTTCACAAAAATATATGCACTGTCGTTTGCATCGATTTCGAGATTTGAGTATTCTTCGGCTGCTGTGCCGTCAATATTGAGGCGGAATGGCGATGATTTTCCCCTGGCAAGCGAAATCCGCGAGATATTTATCTTGCTGTCTCCTGTGTTACGGATAACCAGCTGGCGCATGCTTGAGCCTATAGATGTAAAAACAGTATCAAAAACCACCGTGTCGGTGCTGAATCCAAGCATAAAAGCAGGATCGGTGTTTAATTCGTCGTCCTTCATGCATCCCGATAAGGCCATTACAGTAATTGTCACCATGAAAAAAAAAGCCCCGGCGGTTTGTTTAATCGTCATTTTATTCCTTTTTTGCGGTTACAAAGATAGTTGAATACCATTTCTTCTGGAGAAACGCATTTTTAAGTGAATTAATATTTTTTTCCGAAATATATTTTTGTAATTTTAAGGAAGTTTTCAAAAAAAACATAATTAATAAATATAAGTTGGTTCATATGTAAGAATGCTATACCTTTGCACTCTTTCCTATTCGCCAACCTAATAAGTGCTAAATAGTTGACACACTATGGATTATATAAAATTTGACAAATCGAAACTGGTAAATCTCGAGTATTCGCTCACACTTGAAATGCTCCGATCCAACAGGGCCGGTTCTTATGCATCCACCACTGTCATTGGATGTAATACCCGTAAATACCATGGATTGTTGGTTACACCTCAGCCCCAGCTTGATGGAGGTATGCATGTGTTGCTTTCACAACTTGATGAAACTGTCATTCAACATGATCAGGAATTCAACCTTGCCATTCACAAATACAAAGGTGAGAAATACAATCCCAAGGGTCATAAATACATTACTGATTTTTCCATTGATACTAACCTGATTGTTACTTACAGGGTTGGCGGCGTGGTACTTACCAAGGAAATGCTGTTTGCCGGCGAAAGCGACAGCCTCATAATTAAATATACACTTGTTGAAGCACATTCGCCTACAAAACTTCGTTTCAGGCCTTTTATGGCTTACCGTAATATTCATTCACTCAGCAAAGCCAATAATGATGTTGAGCGTAGATATGATACTATTCCGAATGGTATAAAAGTGCGAATGTATCTGGGCTATCCTCATCTTCATCTTCAGTTTTCGAAAGAAAATGAGTATGTTCATGTTCCTGACTGGTATTTTGATTTCGATTATATGCGCGAAAAGGCAAGGGGTTACGATTCTCTTGAAGATTTATACACGCCCGGTTATTTCGAAATGCCTGTAAAAGTTGGCGAAAGCATATATTTTATGGCAAGCCTCGAAGCCGAAGATCCCAAAACTTTTGCCCGTACTTTCAACCAGGAGCTTAAGAAACGGATTGTACGCAACAGCTACCTTAATTGCCTCGAAAATGCTGCGCAGCAATTTATAGTTAAACGTGGAAAGAAATTCGAGATCATTGCAGGTTTTCATTTCTTTGGCCGCGTTACCCGCGATATGTTTATTGCCTTGCCCGGACTTACTTTGATTCAGGGCGATTTTAAGACATTTAAAAATATACTTGAAAACAGCATTACGGAAATGAGAGGCCCTTTGTTTCCCAATGCAGGAACAGGTAACAGACTCGAATACAATTCAGTTGATGCTTCGCTCTGGTTCTTCTGGACGTTGCAGCAATATGTAAAATACAGTGGTGATAAAATGGTGTGGAAACACTATGGCGGATATATGAAGCTGATTTTGAACAGCTTTCGCGAAGGCTCATCCTACAATATCCACATGCTCGATAACGGTTTGTTATATGCAGGAGTTACTGGTTCGGCAGTTACCTGGATGGATGCTGTAGTGGATGGTAAACCTGTTACTCCGCGTATTGGATTAGCTGTTGAAGTAAACGCACTCTGGTACAATGCTATACGTTTTGCGCTTGAGCTGGCCGAAAAAGCCGGTGATAAGGAATTTGTAAACGATTGGAACACTGTAGCCGAAAGTATTCCGGAATCATTCATCGCTACCTTCTGGTATCAGGAAAAGAATTACCTGTATGATTTTGTTCATGGCGATTTCCGCGATAAATCAGTAAGACCAAACCAGGTATTTGCTGCATCACTGCCTTATTCACTTCTTAACGAAGATCAGTGCAAAGGTGTTCTCGACAGAGTTAAATCCGAACTTCTTACGCCACGCGGTTTACGCACGCTTTCGCCTAAAAATCCGGATTACAAACCCGAATATACTGGTGGCCCTGTTCAACGCGATCAGGCTTATCACCAGGGATCAGTCTTCCCATGGTTGTTTGGCCATTTTGCCGAAGCCTGGCTAAAACTTTATGAACAGAGCGGTATTGCGTTCGTAACGAAATATTTCCAGGGTTTCGAAGAGGTTATGCCCGAGCATGGTATTGGAACAGTATCCGAACTATATGACGGAGATCCACCATATAAACCTTCAGGTGCAATTTCACAAGCCTGGAGCGTTTCCGAATTGCTTCGTGTAAATAATATGCTTGAAGCAATGAAACCAGTGAAAATTAAAAAGTCAAAATAAAACAATTACCATATTCGAAAAAAGATGAAAGTATTAATGTTTGGATGGGAGTTTCCTCCCCATATTACCGGTGGCCTAGGTACAGCCTGTTTCGGGCTTACAAAAGGGTTGCTGAAACATGGGGTTGAGGTGCAGTTTGTTGTACCGAAGGCATACGGGGATGAGAGTGAGGAAGCAGTGCGACTGGTGAATGCCAGCGATGTTACTGTTATGATTAACGATCCTGTATTTCGCGAATACTGGAACCAGATCACATATATGGAGATTGGTTCAAACCTCATTCCTTATGTTGGCCCTGAAGATTTTCAACAAATGGTGAGCGAGAATACGAATGTAAAAGTGGAGGAATCCAGCAGGGTTTTCTCCGAGCGGTTTCAGTTCTCTGGTAAATATGGCCACGATCTGATGGAAGAAGTTGCCCGTTACGCCCTGGTAGGTGCATCAATAGCTGCAAACAGTGAGTTTGATGTTATTCATGCCCACGATTGGCTTACATATTCGGCAGGCGTAGCTGCCAAAAAGATTTCAGGAAAACCGCTGGTTGTTCATATGCATGCTACCGAATTCGACCGCTCCGGCGAAAATTACAATGAAAATGTTTACGAAATTGAACGGAAAGGTATGGCAGAAGCCGACCGTGTTATAACCGTAAGCAATCTTACCAGGAATATTGTCATCGAAAGGTATCATATTGATCCTGAAAAGGTTATTACTGTTCATAATGCTGTTGAACCGCCCGATAAAGCTGAATTGCTTGATGCTGAGAAACATGTACGCGAAAAAATAGTGACTTTCCTTGGCAGGATTACCTTTCAGAAAGGACCTGAATATTTTATAGAAGCAGCCTGTAAAGTGCTTGAAAGGGATAAAAACGTGCGATTTGTTATGGCCGGCACCGGCGACCTGATGGAAAAAATGATAAAGCGTGTGGCTAAGCTTAAAATTTCGTCGCATTTTCATTTTACCGGTTTCCTGAAAGGCGAAAATGTTGACCGTATGTTTGCCATGAGCGATGTTTATGTTATGCCATCGGTATCCGAGCCATTTGGCATTTCGCCGCTCGAAGCTATGCGCTCCAATGTTCCTGTTGTTATTTCGAAACAATCGGGTGTAGCCGAAGTATTGAATCATGTAATGAAAGTCGATTTCTGGGATGTTGACGCCATGGCTGATGCCATTTATGGTCTTCTGCATTACAAATCGATTAACGATATGTTTATTACCCTTGGCTCCGAAGAGGTTAATAACCTAAAATGGGAATCAGCCGCCCGTAAAGTTGCCGATATTTACGAATCGGTGCTTTAGCAAAAAAAGTAACCAATACATATTAACCCTAGTTTTTAAAAAGAAGATATATGAGGTCAGTTTGTCTTTATTTCCAGGTGCACCAGCCATTCCGCTTGCGGACGTATCGGTTTTTCGATATCGGTTCCGACCATTATTATTACGACGATTATCAGAATAAACGCATTGCAAGGCGAATTGCTGCCGATTGCTATCTGCCGGCTAACGAAGTTTTGCTTGGTTTGATCAATGAATATGGTTCCGCTTTTAAAGTTACTTTCAGCATAAGCGGTTCAGCAATTGAGCAGTTTACTAAATATGCTCCCGAAGTACTCGAGAGTTTCAAACGCCTTGCCAAAACCGGAAACGTTGAATTCTTAGCCGAAACATATTCGCATTCGCTTGCCGGGCTAAACGATCCTTCTGAATTCAAAAGACAGGTTGAGGAACACGCTGCAGCCATAAAAAGAATTTTTGGTGTAACTCCAACAGCTTTCCGTAATACAGAACTTGTTTATTCCAACAGCATTGCAGGGCAGGTACTCGAAATGGGTTACAAAACCATGCTTACCGAAGGTGCTAAACAATTACTTGGATGGAAAAGTCCTAATTTCCTCTATTGCAGTGCCCCGCATCAACGTTTAAAACTTCTTTTAAGAAATTACCAGCTCAGCGATGATATTACTTTCCGTTTTTCGCAGCAGGAATGGAGCGAGTGGCCTCTCACAGCTGAAAAATATGTAGCATGGCTGCATAATGTTGATCCTAAACAGGAACTTGTAAACCTTTTTATGGATTATGAAACTTTTGGCGAACATCAGAAAGCATCAACAGGCATATTTGGTTTTTTGCGTGCTTTCCCCGAAATGCTTATCAGGTCTGGTAAATGGTCGTTCCGCACTCCAACGGAAATTGCTGAAGATATGCAACCTGTTGCAGGTATTGATTGTCCTCATGCTATTTCTTGGGCCGATGAGGAACGCGATGTAACTGCCTGGTTAGGAAACGATCTACAAAGTGAGGCTTTCTCAAGCTTGTATAAAGTATCGGAAATTATGGCAACCTGCGAGGATGCCGATCTTCACCGCGACTGGAACTACCTGCAGGCAAGCGATCATTTTTACTACATGTGTACAAAATGGTTCAGCGACGGAGTTGTCCATCATTATTTTAATCCTTATGGAACACCTTACGAGGCATTCCTTAATTATATGAATGTGCTTTCCGATTTCCTGATCCGTGTAAACGAATATGCCGAAAATACATCGGTTAAAACAATAAAAGCCAAAACCAAAACACCGGAAGTAAGTAAGGGAATTACTGAAACCAGTAAAAAAAATGTGGCCCAAAAAGCAGGCAAATCCAAAGTAGCGGTTGCAGCAAAACCAGCCGGGAGAGCCACTTCTTTAACAAAAAAGAAGTAAGAAAAAAGGATTAGTTATTCACAATATTGAATGTGTTGTGAATAACTTCAAATTCTGTTAATTTTAAAATTGTTACTTTTGCAAACCTCTGATTCTGGTTTTACCAGTCAGAGGTTTGATTTTAGTGCACTGTCTCATAATCACATGCACTGATTTGTTTGAATCTGAAATAGTCATATGAGTGAAAAGAAAACTATAAAGCCCGATTACTTATTCGAAGTAAGCTGGGAAGTTTGCAATAAAGTTGGCGGAATACATACGGTGGTAGCCACAAAGGCTCCCGTAATTCAACAGGAATACGGCAATAACTACATCGTTATAGGCCCCGATGTTTGGAAGGAAACTATTGATAATCCTGAATTTACTGAAGATAAATCCATATTTCGCGTTTGGCGCGAACGTGCCGAGAATGAAGGCCTTCGTATAAAAATAGGCCGTTGGAATATTAAAGGCCGTCCGGTGGCCATTTTGGTTGATTTTACACAGTATTTTACTTCCAAGGATAAAATTCTGGCTGAATTTTGGGAAAAATACAAACTTGACAGCATAACAGGTTCGTGGGATTATCTCGAACCAGCGTTGTTCGGCTATGCTGCCGGAAAAGTAATTGAAAGTTTCTACGAATTCAGTTTGACTGCACAGGATAAAATTGTTGCTCAGTTTCATGAGTGGATGACTGGTGGTGGAATTCTTTATCTTAACGACCGTGTTCCCCAGATCGGAACCGTGTTTACAACGCATGCCACAGTTGTAGGCCGCTGTATTGCCGGAAACAATCTGCCTTTATATAGCCATTTCGATGAGTATAACGGCGATGCAATGGCTCAGCGGTTTCATGTTATGGCTAAGCATTCGCTTGAGCTTATTGCAGCAAATGAAAGTGATGCTTTCACCACCGTAAGCAAGCTAACAGCCAACGAATGTGTGCAGTTTTTAGGCCGTAACCCTGATGTAATAACTCCTAATGGGTTTGACGATTCTCTGTTTATGGACGAAGAGACTTTGGCTGTGAAACGGCTTGCTGCCCGGGAGAAATTACTTGCAGTGGCACAATCGGTTACAGGCCAGCCATTGCCATTGGATACACTGCTGCTGATTAACAGCGGCAGATATGAATTCCGTAACAAGGGGATAGATCTTTTTCTGGATGCACTTGCTAACCTGAACAATAACAAGCAACTTACCTATCCGGTTGTAGCATTTATAACTATTCCTGCTCATCATTCAGGACCAGTTCCCGGCCTGGTTGAAAAATTGGAATCAGGCGCTTTCGATGGGCCTCAGGAGAAGCAATACCTTACTCATGGTTTGTTTGAGCCTGATTACGATCCTATTCTTCGCAGACTGAAAGAGAACAGCCTTTTTAATTCGCTGCAGGATCAGGTAAAAGTCATTTTTGTTCCCAGTTACCTGAATGGAAACGACGGCGTTTTTACCCTTTCTTATTATGATTTGCTGCCTGGTTTCGACCTGTCAGTTTTCCCTTCGTATTATGAGCCCTGGGGATATACGCCTCTCGAAAGCCTTGCATTCGGTGTGCCTACAGTAACCACTACATTGGCAGGCTTTGGTTTGTGGATGAAAAATATTGTGAAAGACAGCGGTATCACTGTTATTGATCGCAATGATGAAAATAACGAAAAAGTAGTTACCGACATCGTTTCGGTTGTGCTTTCGTTCGAAAAAATGTCGGAAAGTACCCGGGGCGAAATATCAACATCAGCGATCGCGCTTGCAAGATCCTTATTTTGGAGTAACCTTCTCATTTATTATAAAGAAGCCTATTCATCAGCTCTCGAAAGAGTTGCTGACCGTTCCGATTTATTTCGCGACAAACGACAGGCTGAAACCGTGATCAGCGTAAATGGTAAAAAGACTTCGCACCCCGAATGGCGCAAAGTGCTTGTAAATCATGTATTTCCCGATGCTTTGAAAGGTCTGCTTACCCTTAGCCGCAACCTGTATTGGTGCTGGAATAGCGAAGCAACCGATCTTTTCCGTATGATTGATCCTCAGGGCTGGGAATACTCAGATCATAACCCAATTGCCCTCCTCGAATCGCTCACATACAGCCGTTTGCAGGAACTCGAAAAGGATACTGACTTTATGTCGCGATTGACCGAAGCAATGAAAAACTTCGAGGAATACATGGCAAAAAGTGTGGAGAAAAGAAAACCTTCAATTGCTTACTTCAGCATGGAATTTGGTCTTCACGAAAGTGTTCAGATATACTCAGGCGGATTGGGCGTGCTTGCCGGGGATTACCTGAAAGAAGCATCCGATTCGAATGTTGAAATGTGTGGTATTGGATTACTTTACCGCTATGGCTATTTCAAACAGGTATTATCCCCTCACGGAGAGCAGGTTCCGCAGTATTTTCCACAAAGGTTCAATCATTTGCCATTAAAACCGGTGCGCGATGCAAACGGTGATTGGATAATGATAACTCTTTCGTTACCAGGTCGTAACCTATATGCTAAAGTATGGCAACTTGATGTTGGACGTATTCCTCTTTACCTGCTTGATGCTGATATTGAAGAGAATAGCGAAGCTGATCGTTTTGTTACCCACCAGCTTTACGGCGGTGATCTCGAAAATCGTTTCAAACAGGAATTGTTGCTTGGCGTAGGTGGCATCCGGATGTTGGAAGCCATGGGAGTGGAGCCTGATTTGTATCATTGCAACGAAGGTCATGCTGCGTTTATTGGTATTGAACGTTTACGCGAATATGTTCAAAACAAACAGCTTTCCTTCCTCCAGGCTATTGAACTGGTGAGGGCCTCAACCTTATTTACTACACATACTCCAGTTCCTGCAGGGCACGATGCATTTACAGAGGATCTCCTGCGTACCTATATTCCACATTATGCCGTACGGCTTAATATTTCGTGGAATACATTTATGAACCTGGGTCGATATATAGAAAACAGGAACGATCAGAAATTTTCGATGAGCGTGCTTGCTTCAAAACTTTCGCAGGAAATAAACGGTGTAAGCCGTATTCACGGGCAGGTTAGCAGGCAAATGTTCAAGTCGATGTATAACGGATTTTATGAAAATGAAATTCATATCGGCTATGTTACCAATGGAGTACATTACCCAACATGGGCTAATGCCAAATGGAAAAAACTTTACAAACAGGAATTCGGAGCAGCTTTTCTTGATGATCAGTCGAACCCGGAATATTGGAAGAAAATCCAGAATGTTCCCGATGAAAGGATATGGAGCATCAGGCAGGATTTAAGGACTGAGCTGATAAGTTATATCAAAAAACGTTTAACTGATTCAATGGGAACAAGTTCGGAAAGTCCCAAACAACTTATTCAGATTGTTGATTCCCTTGATCCCAATGCGCTTACAATAGGCTTCGCAAGACGTTTTGCAACATACAAACGCGCTCACCTGCTGTTTTCGAATATCGAAAGGCTTGCTCAGATACTTGGTAATCCGAAACAACCGGTTCAATTTGTTTTTGCCGGTAAAGCACACCCAGCTGATAAAGCCGGAGCTGATCTTATCAAACGGATTGTTGAAGTTTCGCGCATGCCGCAATTTGTAAGCAAGATTATTTTCCTTGAAAATTACAACATGGCCATGGCAAGGAAACTTGTTCAGGGTGTTGATATCTGGCTCAATACACCTACCCGTCCGCTCGAAGCCAGCGGAACAAGTGGTGAAAAAGCTGTGATGAACGGTGTTGTTAATTTTAGTGTACTCGATGGCTGGTGGGCCGAAGGTTACCGCGAAGATGCCGGCTGGGCGCTGAAAGAGGAAAGAACGTATGAAAATCAGCAGTTCCAGGATGAACTGGATGCCGAAACTATCTACAATATCCTGGAGGATGAAATTATTCCGACATTTTATGATCGTGATAATGACCATATCCCACATGCCTGGGTGAAATACGTAAAAAATACAATCGCAGGAATTGCACCTCATTTTACCATGAAGCGCCAGCTCGACGATTATTACTCGAAATTTTATACCAAACTTGCACATCGCTCAGCCTTGCTTAAAGAGGACGATAACGCAGCAATGCGCCGGCTTGCATCATGGAAATTCAGGATGATTCGCAACTGGGATGGTATCGAAGTGGTGGATGTGTTATTCCCTAACCCTACCTATCAGACTCTTGATCTTGGCGATATTTTTAAAGCTGAACTGGTACTTAGTCTTGGTGATATTGCTCCTGATGATATCATGATCGAAATGGTTTCCGGCCAAAAAGAAAATGATGCAATGAATGAACCACAAGCTATCCGCGAACTCCAATTGCAGAAAGTGGATGGTAACCTGGCACATTTTACTATCGAAGTAGAAACTGCATTAGCTGGAGTATTCGATATAGCCTTCCGCATAACTCCTAAAAACCCTTTATTGCCTCACAGAATGGATTTTAACCTGGTGAAGTGGGCTTAAGTCGGACGAGTGAATTTGGTTGACGAGTAAGGACAAGGAGAGGGGAGACCGGGAGACAAGACGACAAGGAGAGGGGAGAAATGAAAAGTAAAGCCTATTCCCCTAAAACCTAAATAAAAATTTAACCAATTAATTAAACTTAAAGATGAAACTACTCGAAGGAAAAGTTGCATTTATTACAGGTGCTTCACGTGGAATTGGAAAAGCAATTGCCATAGCTTTTGCTGAACAGGGCGCTTCTATTGCTTTTACTGATATGCGCCGCGATGAAATCATGGAAGCAACCGAACGCGAAATTCAGGCTATTGGAGTAAAAGCAGTTGGTTACGCCTCCGATGCCAGTTCGTTTGACGACAGCGAGCGTACAGCCGATGAAATTGCCAAAGAGTTTGGTCGTATTGATATACTTGTTAACAATGCCGGTATCACCCGCGATAACCTGCTTATGCGTATGACCGAAGCAGATTGGGACCTGGTAATAAAGGTAAACCTCAAATCAGTTTTCAATCTTACCAAAGCGGTGCAGAAATATATGCTTAAACAGCGATCGGGCTCTATTATCAACATGAGTTCAGTGGTTGGAGTAAACGGTAACGCCGGACAGTCGAACTATTCAGCATCGAAAGCTGGTTTAATTGGTTTCACCAAATCGGTCGCCCAGGAATTAGGTTCGCGCAATATCCGTTGTAATGCAATTGCACCCGGATATATTGAAACCGAAATGACGGCCAAACTATCCGAAGAAGTTCGTAAGGAATGGGCTGCACAGATTCCGCTTCGTCGCGGTGGCAAACCCGAAGATGTTGCTCAGGCTTGCGTTTTCTTTGCTTCTGATCTTTCGGCTTATGTTACCGGCCAGGTGCTGAGTGTATGTGGTGGAATGAGCACTTAAAAACGATTTTGATTAAATGAAAAATGCGGATTTCATAAAAGGAATCCGCATTTTTTTTTTATTAAATTTCGCTATTTGAGAGTTCTAAAAATACTCTTCAGCATATTCAACTTTTACAGCGGAATATAATTTGGTAAGCAGAATATAGAATACAAGGTGATTGTTGTGTCCTACCTGTGTATTTTGAATATGCCTGAAATCCATAAAAATTATCTCCTGCTTCTTTTTGTCCAAAACTTTTTCAGCCAAAGGCAAAAGAATGCTGTTTTCGACACTGATATGGTTTTCAGCTAGCGAAATGTATTTAGTGAGGTCCGAAGCAACTTTTTCGAGTGAGAGTGTTTGCCCCAACAGATATTCATGCAGATGCATGTCGATATCAGAAAGATGTTTGTGAAGGATCGAATGTTCTTTAATCAGGTGGCCAATTGAATCAACAGTCCAAGGGATATTGCATTCGAGTATTGCCGGGAATAGTATTTTTTCTTCCTTTTCGTGATGGGAATTATGGTTAAATGTTCGGAGGAATTCAATAATCTGCCCGATCCGGAACAAATCAACCGAATTGTTAATATGTATATCCGAAGCTATTCTTTTCATAGCTGACAAAATGATTGTCATAGCTTCATGTTCTCCTCTTAAATCGAAAATGGGATTCATAGCTGTCGTTTTTAATTGGTTATTAATTGGTATTGATCGTATTCCTTTTGCAGAAGGTTTTTCAATGCCAGTTTACCTGCATATTCGTTCACTCTGATCAGGAAATCGGAAACAACGTTCATATAATTCACAAATGCCTCATATGGTGAACTATACGGACTGAATAGGTTATATATACCTTTTTCTTTCAGGTACTTGGTTGACATGTAATAAAAATGGTCGCAGGATTGTAATCTGTACCAATCGCGCAGTAATTCATGGTCATCACATTTTTCCATAGTTTCTGCTGCAGAATACAGGGTTGTAACTGCTTCCTGCTGTAGTTCGTTTCCCAGCCAGGCCGAAAGGTCGCGATCCTGATCGGCCCACGAAATATAGTTCGGAATGTCCAGCGCATCAGCTGGTTCAGTTGTATCAGTAACTTCGGATACAGTCCGGAAAATCCATTTGCCTGAGCCGACTGCATTCTCAACAAAAGCATTCATAAAGCGGAATATTCCGGTGCTTGCATTCTGGTATTCGCCAAATGTTCCGTAATCCATAAACAAATTAACTACCTGCTCTTTTGGATCGAGTGCGTTCAGCCATGAGGTATACTTTTCAGGTGTTAACGGCCACTCATTCCAACCTTGCATCGAGTAGCGGAATGTTAAATCGTCGCTCAGCTGAAAATGCCTTAGAAGTAATCTGATTTCAGGATTTGCCTTGCTTATATATACATAATCAGGACTTTTCCAGCCCAATGCCTGCTTTGCACCTTCAGTAAGTATGGTTGTGAAACCGAATTGTTGAACAGATTTTGCCGTTTGATTGGAGTATAACAAGTTTGCATTCATAAATGAAACAGGTTTACAGCCAAATATGCATCCGATTGTTTTAATGTGTTTTTCAATCTGCCTTTTGTACTCTAATGGATTGGTAAACAAAGGCAACGAATAGGCGTAAGGTTCAGCTACAATTTCGATGTTTCCTGTTTCGTGCATTCGGCGAAAGCTATCAAGCACCCTTGGAGCATATTTTTTTAATTGTTCAATAGCCATGCCGCTGATACCGAAAGTTACTTTAAAATCATTCCCGTATTTTTTAATCAGGCTCATTAGCAGTTCATTGGCTGGTAAATAGCAGTTCAGTGCAATCTTTTGTAAAATGGCTTTATTATTTTCTTCATCAAAATACTTACGGTCGGTTCCGATATTGAAGAACCGATATGTTTTAAGTCTGTATGGCTGGTGTATGTGAAAAAAAAGACATACTGTCCGGTTTGCTTCAGTTTTTTTCATGTTTCACAGCTAATTGTTACGATCCTTTCAGTTTAGCAGTTATAACTTTCTTAATCACTCGTTTTAACCTGGTTTTGTCGTGCAACAGTCTTGCTACATTCGCTGAAATTGTTGCGTATTGTATTAAGTTCGTATCCAGGTAATTGAATTTACAAGTAGAAGCAGATTTTTTAACTGTAGGGGAGGAGGTTAAATAGCCCTGAAGTGAATCTTAGGGTTATTAGCAGTTGAGATTTTAGTAAAGACGGATAATAAATTCCGGAGTAAAGTACAGTTGTTATTTACTTTCGCATGATAAAAGGAATATACAAAGTGAACGGCGGGAAGCAGGCTTCCGCTAAAACGAAAATATTCTGCGATAGTCTCAATTTCTGCTTAATCTGCAGGAATTGGTATATGTAAACTGCGCTGTTCCTTACCTTTCGTTACATATCTCCTGATGTGCAGAAGATGGTCGGATTTTGTAAAAGAGAAAGAGGCTTATGCTCAGCTATTGAGTAGTAAGTGGTTTTATTTGCCTACTAAAATTACAACATTTTGTATGCAAATGCAAGTACTTTTCTCTATGGGATTTGTTATAACCTGCTATTTGTTTGATTTTTAGGTTGAAATAAACTTGTATTTTGTATGTCTGATTTCTGTAAGTGCTGGTTCTGTTATGTTGTTAGTAAACAATCCGTTAGCACTTATTTTGAGATTTAGCAAATACGATTAGTTTTTAAACTTTATGTTTCTGATATTGTAGTAGAATATTTACTTAAATCGACCTTAAAGCGACTAAGAAGCAGGAAAAACGTTTGATGCTGTAAATCGAAATGAAACTTCTGGTTGAGTATTGAGTCGAATTCAGTTTAACAATGAAAATATTCTGCATTAAACAGACACTTTCCGGCTACAAGTTTTAGAACTTCCTTAATTGAAATGTATATTGAAATATTCTGGTGTAAATGAATTCATTCTGGTCGTTTATGTTTCCTTAGTCTTTAGGCCCATAAACATTTTTCTCATTGTTCATGATATCGGTAGGCATGTGCTTATGGTTTTGGAAAATTTCGCCAGGCTGAATTCATCAATCGTCATTTACCCTGTTGTACTGGTAATGACGTTCTACTTTTGCTATCCGCGTTGTGAATGACTTGTACCACTTTTCGCGGCCTTTTTCCCGGGCGAGCATGTGATGCTCATTTTCTTTCCATTTTTTAATTGAGTCGAGGTCGCGCCAGTACGAAACAGTTATTCCAATTTCGTCCCTGGCGGATTCCATACCCAGGAAACCTTCCTGCTTTTGTGCAAGTTCCACCATCTTGTCAGCCATCTGTGCGTAGCCATTATCGCCGGGAGTTCTTACCGAAGTGAAAATAACGGTATAATAGGGAGGTTCGGGAGTTTCAGTAATCATGATAGATAAATTATGTCCTATTTGTCACAAAGATAAGTGTTTTGAAGGCTTCTGTTAAATGTATAAAACCAACAACTCCATTCAAAGGATTACTTAAAGAGTACCAGATGAATGGAGCTGTGTTTTTGAAAAAGATGTTATTTTTTAACACCTATTTTCACTCTTTATAAAAGAACGTGTGGATTTCAACCTCCGAAACAGTTTGTACATAAGCTGCAAGTCCTTTGTCCATTACCTTTTCAATCAAAGGCATGGGTGTAAAAGGCGTTATCATTTTATAAATCTGCCCTGATTTCATTTCCGAAGTTTTGCCAAGCACTTCAGCCAAAGGGTGTTGGCCAGCCTGCAGCATTTCGCGTGCATCTAGTGTTTCGGAGATAAGTGATTCGTTAAACCATTCAGGTTTTACATTTAAATTGGTTTGTTCGCTCATGATTTCGTTTGTAAGGTTTTGCCCTGCGGCTTTCCGCAAGGTGTTGATAATTGTTTCGATGGGTACATTTCCGACCACGGCTACCTGTTGAAAAGTAGCAACCCGTCCGATGGTTCTTCGCAACACAGGGTTTTTTAGTTTCTGAAAAGCAGGAGAGAGGCTGATAAGCAATTCTTCCATTTCAGGAAAATTATCCAGAAATTCGCCTATTCGGGTTTGTGGTGTGATTAGTGGTTTTGGCATTGTGATCAATTATTGTATTATTTGGTTCTGAATCAATAGTTTAACCTGGAAAGCCTTTTTCTAAATACTTATTTGCCGTACGACAGCAGTCGCTGTTCTCCCTCAAGTGCCCTCAGTTCGGTTAGATCCTGCGAAAACTCAATGGTTCCCAGGTAGTTATTGTCTTTATCGCGTAGCGGGAGATATGTGATGTAAATAAACCTGGGTCCCATCTGTATCCAGAAAGGAGCTGCTTTCTCTTTACCGCTTTTAAAATCATTCAGAATCTGATCTACAATATGCATGCTGTGAGGCGGATGGCACATGCGAACATCGCGACCTAAAATTGCCCTGTTCCGGTCGAAAATTCGGTGCTCGCCCTGGGTGAAAAATTTTACCTTATCGTTTTTATCTACGAAAGTAACATCAATAGGTAAGGTGTTGAGCAGAATGGTCAGTTCATCAATACTGAAGCTGCCACTTGGCAGGCGCACAATTCCGCCGGCAAATTCGTTTCTCAGATCAGCAGTCGGATCAACACTTTCAGGAAGCCACTCGTCAGTAGGATCGAAAAGGCAATATCCTATTTCATTGGTCTGCTGCAATACATCATACCATTCCTGATCAGTAAGTTCATCCATCGACATAGGGAAAAGGATTTCGTCCTCCTTCATAATCATATCTGTCACCGATTTTGATGCAGGCGCCAGCACAATTCCGATAATATCAACCAATTCTGCGGCCGTTGCACCTTGCGAATTTTGAAGTACTTCAATTGCATTTTTCAGCGAAGCCCTCGTTTCATCATGCTTGCCCCACATAACTGTCGGAGGGCCTGTAATTCCTTTGGATTCGAGGAAAGGGAACAACAGGTTTTCCTTACGCCTGTAATGCTTATCAACATCCATGAGCGAATTAAAAAGAGCCTGCATTTTCATAACCGAATCGTCAAGTATTTCAGTTTCGTTAGTTTTGGCAGTTTTTTTTACTGCATCGAAAATAGCATGGAGTTGCATCACCACTTTTTCGAGCTCCCGGTTTTCTTTTTTAAATGTATCAACCGGATGACCTGAAGGTATAATCTTAGCATCTGTATGATCAATATTCCCATCCAGCACCATGGCATGAATATCGCAAAGTTTCAGAACTTCCGCCACCGGAAGGCCTTCTTTAATAAGTTCCTGTTCTACTTCCACTACTTCGTCGTACGGAATCCCTTTGAGCAGGTTTGTAAGTTGAGCCTTAATTGCTTCAGGTGCTTCGCCATTGTGTAATTGCAAAATCATGTGTTTGAGAAGCTCTTTCCTGTTTTCCGAATTATTAATTAATTCACTCATTTTCAAATGTTTTAATGATTATAATTGTTTTGTTTTCATTAATTCCAGGAGGGTTATTCTTATTTAGAATAATTCTGTGCAAAGATATATAATAATTTAGGTACACTAATACTTAAATAGAGAATATTTTTTTATTTGTAAACTTTTTCATGGCATAAAAGGATAAAAGATACAATACAGATGGAAAATATTTTACTGATTACATTTTACTTAAAAAATTTTGTCCTAAGTTTGTTTAACCAATTTATTAATCAAAAATTTAACCATGAAAACTGCAAAACTTTTATTCGTTATTACGCTTACACTTTTATTGTCGGGGACTATTTCTGCACAGGATTGCGCGTATTACAGCATGTCGAAAGGCATGGTATTGGGCTATCAGAACCTTGATGCAAAAGGCAAAGTTACCGGAACTCAGCGTACAACCTGCCTGGATGTAAGCACTGTGGGAGCTGCAACACTTTACAAAATTAAAGGTGAGTACACTGATACAAAAGAAAACTCAACAGCGCGTGAATATGAAATGCGATGCGAGGGTGGTAATTTCTATATGGATATGCAGAGTTTGGTCGATCCTAAATCGATGGAAGGATTCAAGGATATGGAAGTAAGTGTTGATGCAAATGCGATGATGTATCCTTCGGTATTAATTGCCGGCCAAACTCTGCCTGATGCAAATATAACTATTTCGGCTGCCACCGGTGGAGTTAACCTTATGAATATGGTTATAAATATATCCAACCGTAAAGTTATTGGTTCCGAGTCGGTTACAGTTCCTGCTGGTACGTTCGAATGCTACAAAATCACTTACGATGTTGAAACAAAGTTGATGTTTAAAGTTGCCAGCTCTGTTACAGAGTATGTAAACATGGGTGTTGGAAGTGTTAAATCCGATACGTATGATAAAAAGGGGAAACTGGCAGCCAGCATAGTACTCAGTGAAATAAGAAGATAATTGAATTGAAACAGGGGAAACAACGAATCACTATAGCTTCATATCCCTTTTAATACCTGAGTAAGCGAAATTTTTGCGACCTTTGCGGGGTTATTCATAAAACCCTTCACTGTTGTGGGATTTTCGCTTATTACTTTATATCCTGTATGGTTTCTGTTGCTTTGCATAATAGCCGGATCGGCTTATGCAACCTTGCTATATTTCCGTGAGAAGGACAACGATTTTAATCGGCTTACTACGCGTGTTCTGGCAATTATGCGCGGAACCGTAGTTACATTAATTGCATTCCTGCTGCTTTCGCCTTTGTTAAAAAGCACTTCGCGGTACACTGAAAAACCAATTGTATTGCTGGCTCTGGATAATTCAGGATCTGTAGCCATGGGAAGTGATTCAGCATATTATAGAAATGAATTTGCCACTGAGTTTACAAATCTTGCCGGCAAGCTTTCGAAAAAATACGATGTTCAAACCTATACTTTCGGGGATAAGCTTTCGAAAGGGCTCAATCCGACCTATTCGGAGAAACAAACCGATATGGCTGGTTTGTTTTCGGAGATAAAAGACCGGTATTCGAACAGGAACCTGGCAGCACTCATACTTGCTGGCGACGGGATTTATAATCGTGGTGCTGATCCTCTTTATGCTTCTGCCGATGCTCCTTACAGTATTTATACTGTAGCAATGGGCGATACCACCCAACAAAAAGATATTGTAATTTCGAGGGTAAATTATAATCGTATCGCATTTTTAGGAAACGATTTCCCTCTCGAAATAACAATCTCGGCTCATAAGTGCGGAGGTTCACAAAGCAAAGTTTCGGTTTCGTCGGGCGAACAACAATTATTTTCGGCTAATATGGCTGTTAATAATCAGCGTTTTACGCAAACTTTTACAACAACTCTTACGGCGTCAAAACCGGGTATGCAGCGTTACCGGGTTTCGGTTGCACCTGTTAACGGCGAAATCAGTACACTTAATAATTACCAGGATATTTTTGTTGAAGTGCTCGACGGACGCCAAAAAATTCTGCTTCTGCAGTCGGCTCCACATCCCGATATTGCGGCTTTGAAACAAACAATTGAAAAGAACAGGAATTATTCGGTCGATAATTTCATGCTCAGCGATTTTAATGGTTCAATTGCTTCGTACAGCCTTGTTATTTTGCACCAGATACCTTCGTTGAGCGATGTTGGGTTCCAGGTTACCAGTCAGTTGAAATCATCAACAGTTCCTGTGCTTTATATTATAGGAACGCAGTCGCACATACAAGCATACAACAGCCTGATGACCGGGCTTATGATTCCTGAAACCAGAAGTTCATTCAACGAAGCTACTTCAATATTAAATCCTGATTTCAGCCTTTTTTCGCTTGCACCGGAAATAAGTCAGCTCATTCCTGAATTTCCGCCTTTGCATGTTCCTTTCAGCCAATACAAGCCTGGGACAGCCTCGCAGGTGTTACTTTATCAGAAAATCGGAAGCGTAAACACACGTATTCCTTTAATCCTTTTTAACCAGGGTGTCGACCGGAAATCAGCAACAATTACCGGCGAAGGAATATGGCGCTGGCGGTTGTCGAACTATATCAAAACCGGTAACCAGGAAGCCTTCGACGAGTTATTCAGCAGGATTATTCAATACCTCGCCGTTAAAGAAGATAAGAGTCAGTTCAGGGTTATGCTGAAAAATAATTTTAACGAAAACGAAGCTATAGAAATTGATGCCGAACTCTACAACGATAGTTACCAGCTTGTTAACGAGCCGGAAGTAAGTATCGTCATTACAGATGAAAATAAAAAGAATTTCCCTTATTCCTTCACCCGGACATCGAATGCTTATTACCTGAACGCCGGCAACCTGCCACCGGGTGAATATTCCTTTAAAGCTACTACTTCGTTTGCCGGAAAGGCATTCCAGAAAACAGGATTGTTTACCGTTATGTCGCTGAACATCGAATCGTTGAACACGGTCGCCAACCATGTCCTGCTTAACAATATGGCTGTTCGGAACAGCGGTAAAATGGTTTATCCTGCGCAACTGGATCAGATTGAGCAGCTGCTAGCATCGCGCGATGATCTTAAAACCATTGCTTATTCTCAAAAGCGCTATACTGACCTGGTGAGCTTTATTCCTTTTTTGATGCTTCTGCTTCTATTACTTTCAGCAGAATGGTTTATCAGGAAAAGGAACGGGAGTTATTAAAGTAGAGTTAAGTGAAAAGTGAAAAGTGAAAAGAGAAAAGTGATGCATGGGTTTAGTGATTCGATTTTCCATAAACCATTTTCCATTTACTAATTACCAACAGCATATAAACCCACAAAATGACTCCCCAGCTTCTCTTCAATATCCTCATTGTCATTACAATTGCTGGTTTTGTTTTCGATCAATGGATTAGTTTCCTCAATACTACCACGCGTAGCAACAAGCTGCCTGAAGCGTTAAAAGGTTTTTATGATGAAGAAACCTACAGCAAACAGCAGGATTACGAAAGTGTTAATTACCGTTTTGGCTTGATTTCGGATGGGTTTTCATTCGTGGTTATACTTTTAATGTTGTTTTTAGGTGGTTTTGCCTGGGTGAATACTTTTGTTACAGCTTTCACTGATTCGGCTATCCTGCAGGCGATAATGTTTTTTGGATTACTGGTATTTGCATCTGACCTGCTGAGTACTCCGCTTGATGTGTATCATACTTTTGTGATTGAGGAACGTTTTGGCTTTAATAAAACAACTCCAGCAACCTATGTTCTAGATAAACTGAAGGGCTGGCTGCTCGGAGCCGTAATCGGTGGAGGAATACTTTCGCTGATTATTTTTATTTATGAAAAATCAGGTTCGTGGTTCTGGGTACTGGCATGGATCAGTATTTCAATATTTACCTTATTTATCAGTTATTTTTACACCACATTGCTGGTTCCTGTTTTCAATAAACTTACACCTCTTCCTGCCGGCGAACTGCGCGACTCCATTGAGAAAGTTGCTACTCTTGCTGGATTCAGTCTGAAGGATATCAGCATCATGGACGGTTCGAAGCGGAGTTCGCGCGGAAATGCATATTTTAGCGGTTTTGGCCGGAAGAAAAGCATTGTGTTGTATGATACTCTGGTAAATGAGCATAGTGTTGACGAACTAACCGCTGTGCTTGCACACGAAATTGGACATTATAAAAAGAAACATGTGCTGCAAGGCCTGGTAACCGGAGTAATGCAAACCGGTGTGTTGCTTTTTGTACTCTCCCTGTTATTGAAAAGTGCATTGCCATCTCTCGCTCTTGGAGCTCCAGTTGCTTCGTTTCATATGTCGGTTATTGCTTTTGGGATACTTTACAGCCCGGTTTCAACAATTTTAGGCATTCTGTTTAATTCTGTTTCGCGGAAGCATGAATATGAAGCTGACAGGTTTGCAGTAAGGTTTTCGCAGCCGGGAGCCTTGCAGGAAGCATTAAAACGCTTATCGGTGAAGAATCTGAGCAACCTCACGCCACATCCCTGGTATGTGTTTATTCATTACTCACATCCTACACTTTTGCAGCGGCTAGAAGCTATAAATAAGGCTGAGAGATCCTGATAGGCTAATGTTCATGGATGTTTGAGAAGTAAACTAAAAATGGAGTATTTTTGCAGCCGAATTTAATGGGAAGATAGCTCCAACAAATGAACGTCAATAACCTCAGAAGCAGGGTAGGATTCCTCGGTGATAAAGCACTGAGTATATTTTCCGCAATAAAAAATTTCATTAAAACCTGGATAAGGATTCCCCGAGAAGCACCTTTACGGTTAAAGGTTTTGCTTGCAGGCATTTATGGTCTTGCTTTTTTTCTTTTACTTACACTGGCTATCGATATTAATTTTTTATGGCTTTTTGGCAGTTCCCCAAAAATAAGCGAACTCAAAAACCCTGATATCAGTATAACTTCGCAGATATATTCGGCTGATGGTAAGATGATTGGCACACTTTTCACCGAAAACCGAACTCCTGCCGATTACAAAGACCTGCCTCAAAATCTTATAAACTCACTTATTGCAACCGAAGATGTCCGTTTCTATAAACACAACGGTGTTGATATTAAGGCAACATTTGCTGCATTGTGGTCGGTTATGCAGGGCGACCGACGAGGCGGAAGTACTATAACTCAGCAACTGGTTAAAAACCTGTTTAAAACGCGTAAGGATTATTCTACCGGGCCACTGGGCTCAATACCTGGTGTTTCAACATTGATAAGTAAAGCAAAGGAATGGATTAACGCGGTAAAAATTGAGCTGTATTATACGAAAGAAGATATCATTATCATGTATTTCAATACTGTTGATTTTGGCAGTCATGCTTATGGGATCAATTCAGCGGCTTCCACTTTTTTCAGTAAAAAACCTTCGGAACTTACCTATAATGAATCCGCTGTTTTGGTTGGTTTATTGAAAGCTCCATCGTCCTATAGTCCGGTTGCAAATCCTGAACGCTCGAAAGTCCGTCGCGATCAGGTTCTCAGCCAACTCGAAAAATATGGGTATATCAGCCTGCAGGAAAAAGATTCACTTACTTCACTTCCTTTAAAACTTAAATTTCAACGAAAAAGTTTCTCAAAAGGAAATATGACTTACCTGCGCGATGCTATTGTGCGCGAACTTCAGCCCTGGAGTAAGGAAACCGGAATTGATGTTTGGACTGACGGTTTGAAAATATATACAACTATTGACTCGCGGATGCAGAAATATGCGGAAGAGGCAGTTGCCAGTCATATGAAAAATCTGCAGCGTGTATTTAACCAGTCAGGCAAAGATGCCGTAAAACCATGGCTTGATGAAAATGGTAAGGAAATTCCGGATTATTTCCTTAAAAAAGCGCTGGATATGCCTCAGTACAAAAAGCTGATAAGTCGCTATGGTGAAGGCAGCGACAGCATCCGTCTGGCTTTGGGTTCGAAGCATGCCATGAAAGTTTTTACATTTAATGGTGAACGCGATACAACCATGTCGGTGCTCGATTCAATTAAATATTACCAGAGCTTTTTCCAGACCGGCTTTCTGGTAATGGAACCAGGTACTGGTTTTGTAAAATCATGGGTTGGTGGCATCAATTTTAAATATTTTAAGTACGATCATGTTAACCAGTCGAAACGGCAGCCAGGATCACTTTTTAAAGCTTTTGTGTATGCCGCGGCATTCGACAATGGATATGGCCCCTGCGATGTGATTACTGACCAACCAGTATCAATAAAATATACCGAGAATGGAGTGGAAAAGGAGTGGAGTCCCAAGAATGTTGACCACAGTCATGCCGGAACTATGACTCTGAAACATGCTTTTGCACGCTCGGTAAACTCAGTTGCTGTGCAGTTAACACAAAAGATTGGCTGGCGAAAGGTTATCGAATACGCACAAATGATGGGTGTGAAATCAGAGCTTGCCGACGTACCTTCCATTTGCCTGGGATCGAGTGATGTTACACTGGAAGAAATGGTTAATGCTTATTGCACTTTCGTAAATGGTGGTTCGTTAGTGGAGCCGGTACTGGTAACCCGTATCGAAGATCGTGACGGCAACCTGATTTATGAAGCAAAACCCGCTAGGAAACAGGTTCTTAGCCCTGAAACTGCTTTCCTGATGAGTGTTTTACTCCGTTCCGGTCTTACCGAGCCGGGTGGAACAACGCAAGGATTGTGGGAATATGATATTTTCCGTTTTGGAACTGAGTTTGGCGGTAAAACCGGCACCTCATCCGATTATACCGACGGATGGTTTGTAGGCATTACACCAGGTCTTGTTGCAGGTTGCTGGGTAGGTAACGACGACCGCTCGATACATTTTCGCACCTCACACCTGGGCGAAGGTCTGCGCACGGCACAACCCATTTATGGAAAGTTCATGGCAAACCTGCTGAAAGATGAAACCTTTAAGGAATACAGGCAAAAATTTCCTAAGCCAGACTTTGATGTGGATAAGCCTTATTCGTGCCAGACACCCTGGCCCAAAGCTGATTCGCTGGCTTCAACCACGGATTCAACGGCAGTGGAGACAGAATAAAAATACTTACAATAAAACTATACGAGTCCAACTTTGTTAATTCATTTCTTAATCTTTTAAAATCATACGAATGCAAATCACAAAAAACACAGTCGTTTCTCTCAGTTATGTGCTGAAACGCGACAATGCAAAAGGTGAAATCATCGAAGAAACAAGGGCAGGCGATCCTTTGGTATTCCTTTACGGAAATGGCCAGATGCTGCCAAAATTCGAAGATAACCTCAGCACACTTAAAACCGGCGACGCTTTTGAGTTTACACTTGCCAGCGCTGATGCCTATGGCGAAATGGATCAGGATGCTATTATCGATCTCGAAAAAAGTATCTTTATGATTGATGGCAAAACTGATGATGAGTTACTTGCCATTGGTAATGTAATTCCAATGCGCGACGACCAGGGACATACCCTTCAGGGAACTGTGGTTAGCGTTAACGATGATTCTGTACGTATGGATTTCAATCATCCTATGGCCGGCAATACCCTTCATTTTACAGGAAAAGTAATTGATGTGCGCGAAGCTTCTGCCGAAGAACTGAGCCATGGCCACGTTCACGGAGCAGGTGGTCATCATCATTAAGAAAAGCATTCTTTCAGAAATTCTGAAGGATTTAGTCTATCAGTATTTCCCGGCTTATAGTATGGTAGTTTCAATTACCGGAAATATAGGCCGGGATTTTTATGCCATGTATTTTGGCAATATTTTTAAGGCTATGTTGAGGCAATAGAGTGTTATGTGTTCGACATTCAATTCTAAATTGTCAGAATGAAATCTAAAAAAATATGAATCTTAACCGGGCAATAAGTTTCAGAAGTTGATTATTTTTTGTTTTTACAATATTTCTCAATATATTCGATAGCAGGAGATGATCCAAATTCTTTTGCTTTATCCCAATCGGTGCAGGCAGCCATTGAATTTCCTTTTCTGTAAAAACATATTCCCCTGTTTAATAAAGCGGCTGCATAGTCGGGTTTTATTTTTATTGAAGAGTCATAATCTGAAATAGCTGAATCTAATGAATCAGATTTATAATAACAAGTTCCTCTGTTGACGTAATATAAGTAAAGTAATTCGGAATCCTCTCCGTTTATATTATTCTGACTTATCGCTTCTGAATATTTTGAAATTGCATTGTTAAGATCAGAATTCATCCTGTAAACTTCACCCAGATAAAATGATAATTCATCATCTTCTTTAAAAATCCTTTGCCCTTTCATTAAATATGAAATTGCAGTTTCAGAGTATTGTTTATCAAACAAATATGCTTTATAAAGCATGAGATAAGAAGCATGATAAGTAGAGTCAATTGATATTGCATAAATCAGTAATGAAACGGCATCGTCTATTTTGCTTTCATCAATCAATTTTATTGCCTGGTTTGTTAAGCTAATCGTTTTTTCACGGTCTTCAACTTTTACGTTATAAGTCTGGCTAAAGGAGGTAAAAGAAATCAGAATTAATACGATTATAAATATTCTTTCAGGTTTCATGACAAATCAGGTATTAAACTTTTGAAATTGAATTCTTATGGCTTGATTCAGAGTATTTAACTAATAAAAACTAAGTTATAAACATGGAGCAAATAAAGTGTGAGCAATTCTCGTAAGTATATTCTGGTCTGAAGGATGTTATTTTGAATTTAGAAAATCATTATTTTTAGTTTGGAAGTATTAAAATTCACTTTTCCCCAACAAAAATACCGCCGGCCTTTTATGCAATTCCGGTTTCTGTCTTTTCCATTCACTTAAAGGCATGCTGCGGATCCATTCGGTTTCGAGAGTGAGATCGGCAGCAATGCAAAGAGTGAGCGACGGATGGCAGGTTTTTACAATACTTTCGAGCATTTGCAGGTTTCGGTATGGAGTTTCGATAAAAATCTGGGTTTGATTATTTCGTGATGCACCCTGTTCGAGTTCGCGCAGCGCTTTGGCGCGTTCGTCGGGTTTAACCGGCAGGTAGCCATGAAACGCGAAATTCTGTCCGTTAAGGCCCGAAGCCATCAGGGCAAGCATAATTGATGATGGACCAGTAAGAGGAATTACCCTGATGCCTTTGCGATGTGCCAGCCTCACTGCTATATTCCCCGGATCGGCAATACACGGTAAACCAGCCTCACTCAGCAGTCCTACATGTTTTCCGCTCATCGCTTTTTCGAGCATACCAGCTGCTTCATTATCCGGAGTATGTTCGTTAAGAAGATAAAATGTAACCGTTTCGAAATCTTTATCATATCCGGCCTTACGTAAAAACCTACGCGCTGTTCGAAGTTCCTCTACAATAAAAGTATCGATATTATGAAGAATCTGCATGTTATATGCCGGCAATCCGGCTTCGAAGCCAGTTTCGCCTAAAGGGGTAGGGATAAGGTATAGGTTGCCTTTGTTCATGTGTTATGTATAGTATATGATGAATGATGGATGATGTGAGATGTGGAATTTGGGTTTTGAAACCAGAAACCTGTAACACCTAAACCCCAACCCCTACAACCAGGGCAAATGCATCAGATCCACATTTCCTCCTGAGAGTATGATCCCGATTTTTTGTTTCGTAAAACGGTGCTTGTGTTTTATTATCATGGCTAGTGTTACTGCCGACGACGGTTCAACAATTATTTTCATCCGTTCCCAAATTAGTTTCATTGCTTCGATGGTTGCATGATCATTAATTGTTAATATATCAGTTACATAATGCCTGATGATAGGAAAAGTAAGGCTTCCTAAAGAAGTCCTGAGCCCGTCGGCTATGGTATCGGGATTTATTGAAAGCACCATTTTCTTCTGGTAAAACGACTGGTATGCATCGTCAGCGCCTGAAGGTTCAGCTGCTATAACTTTGGTGGAAGGGGAGAAATAATGTGCAGCCAGTGCAGTTCCGCTCAGCAATCCTCCACCACCTACCGGAGCAACAATACAATCGAGTCCCGGCTGATCTTCAATCAATTCAAGAGCAGCAGTAGCCTGACCTGCAATAATTGTATAATTGTTGTAAGGATGTATTTCAAAAGCGTTTGTCTCTCTCAGTACTTCGTTCAGCTTTTCTTCGCGGGCTTCAAGAGTCGGTTCACAAAAGGTTATTCGACCGCCATAGCTTTTCACAGCCGCAATTTTAACTTTCGACGAGTTTTCGGGCATTACTATGTAGGCAGGGATATGTTTCAGCATTGCGGCGCGAGCAAGCGCAGCGGCATGATTTCCTGACGAATGCGTTGCCACTCCCTGTTTTATGTCATACGGATCGAGGCTCATCACGGCATTGGTAGCACCACGCGATTTAAAAGCGCCGGCTTTCTGAAAATTCTCACATTTAAAATAAATACTGGCACCGACTAACTCGTCAATCATGCTGCAGGTGAGTACCGGTGTTCGGTGGAGGAAAGGTTGTATGCGTTTGGCAGCTTTTAGAATATCCTCTTTCCCTGGTTCGTGGTTATGGTCCATTATTTTCCTCCGTTTTTTAATTCTAAAGCAATATGTTCAGCAGCTGCATCAAGCAATTGGTATGTTTTTGCAAAACCGGCTTCACCCCCATAATAGGGATCGGGCACAGGTTTGTTGCTGCCCGGATGAGTCACATTTAAAATATAATCTACCTTCAGCATCTGATCAGGACTGGTTGCCACCGATTTAACATCTTTATAGTTAACGCTGTCCATCACATAAATACGGTCGAATTCATCGAAATCTGATTTTTTAAATAACCTCGACCTTTGCCCCGAAATATCAATTCCATGCCGATTCATTTCGCGCGTAGCCCTGAAATCGGGTGCATCCCCTGTATGAAAGGATTCAAATCCGGCCGAATCAACTTCAGCTTCGAGTTTGTGTTTTTCAATCCAGGCACGCATAATCCCTTCCGCCATTGGCGAACGGCAAATATTACCGAGACATACCATCAGTATTTTCATTTTTCGAGAAGCAATTTTTGAATACAATTATTGAAGCAAATCGCTTACTGCAAAATTAAGCTTATCTTTTCAATAAAATAGTTTTCCACGGAGGGTTTGATAAGTAATTATAATAGTTACAGGCGCTTTGTCGCAATTAAAAAAATCATCAAACTTTTAAAACAAAAAAGGAAGCTGTGCAGCACAACTTCCTTTCCGGTTTTGTATAAGACTTTCCAGTTTCCGCTAAAACTTTATTCTCTTCTCAATTTCCTCCACGTAAGTACGGAATTGCTTGTCGGTTTCGATAAGGTTATTCACCGTTCGGCAGGCATGAAGCACGGTTGCGTGGTCCTTATTGCCACAATGCAGTCCGATGGTTGCCAACGAAGCTTTTGTATGTTTCTTCGAATAATACATGGCCAGTTGGCGGGCCTGTACTATATCGCGTTTACGTGTTTTGGAATTTATAGCTTCTACAGGAATATCGAAATAATCACATACAATTTTCTGAATAAAATCGATTGATATTTCGCGGGCAGTGTTTTTTACAAACTTATCAATCATCTGCCTGGCAAGGTCGATGGTGATGGCTTTTTTATTCAGCGACGACTGTGCCATCAACGAAATAAGAGCGCCTTCGAGTTCGCGGACGTTGGTTGTTATGCTGTAGGCAAGGTATTCGAGTACTTCGAATGGCATATCAATACCATCTTTATACAACCTCTTTTTTAAAATTGCAATCCTTGTTTCGAGATCTGGTATCTGCAGATCAGCGGAAAGTCCCCATTTAAATCGCGAAAGAAGCCTTGGTTCGAGTCCTTTAAGTTCAACCGGTGGTTTGTCGCTGGTAAGTATAAGTTGTTTGCCTTTCTGATGCAGATGGTTAAAAATGTGAAAGAAAACATCCTGTGTTTTTTCTTTTCCTGAAAGGAAATGAATATCGTCGATGATAAGTACATCGATCATCTGGTAAAAATGAACGAAATCATTCTGGTTATTACTGCGCACTGCATCAATAAACTGTTGCGTGAATTGTTCAGTGGCAACGTATAGGACCGTTTTTTCCGGAAAATTATTTTTTACCTGCAGGCCTATTGCCTGGGCAAGGTGTGTTTTTCCCAAACCAACGGCACTGTATAAAAATAGTGGATTAAATGCAGTTTTCCCTGGATTGCAGGCCACAGCATAGCCTGCTGAGCGCGCCAGTCTGTTGCAATCGCCTTCAATAAAATTATCAAATGAATAGGATTCATTTAACTGCGATTGAACCTGTATCTTTTTCAAGCCAGGAATTACAAAAGGATTGGGTATTTCCTTTGATTTTCCGGCATTTAAATCAATAGGCATTTGTACCGATGGATTAGATGTAGCTTTACGGTTGCTGGTAGGTATTTTTATGGTGTAAGGATCCGATGTATATGTTCCTTCCATCACAATGCTGTATTCCAGACGACCATTAGGCCCCAGTTCGTTACGAATTGTCTTTTTCAGCAACGTAATATAATGTTCTTCGAGCCATTCGTAAAAAAACTGGCTTGGTACCTGTATAGTAAGAATACTGTTTTCAAGTTTAATAGGTTTGATAGGAGAGAACCAGGTTTTAAAACTTTGGTAATTGAGGTTGTCGCGGATCACTTTGAGGCAGTTTTCCCAAACTTCCTGATGAAGTTCTTTAATTCCTTCCATTTCTTTCTGTTGCATGTTTATTCTTGGTTGTTATCGGTCGTGAAATCAGACTGTTATCTGGCAAATAATCAAAAAAAGCTGATGAGTGTGGTGGTTAAATCGAAAAAGTGTTCAAAAATCACTCTAACAAAGTTTAAAAAAAAATTAAAATGGTATTTGAATTTTAAAAAAAACGTTGTATATGGCAGAATGTATAAAAAATTATTTCGTTTGCAACGAAAATTATTAAAAAATTGATAAGTAATTAATAATTAATTGATTTACCTTCGAGAATTTGCCTGTTATACGTTCCCCTTCACTATGCCTGATGGCGAGCCGGATAACACATTTCATGCCAAACTCATTGTTAATAACTTCTAAAGTTTCATCTTTGATTATTTTCATCACATCGTTCATTGCTTCATACGGGTACTCGATCTGGTAAATTTCCTTAACTATACGGTTTGTAATTGTTGCATTTTTGATGGCTTCAGCAGCTGAAGTTTTGTATGCGTTTATTAAACCAGGAACACCAAGTTTTGTTCCACCGTAATACCGGATTACTACTATTAAAATATTTGTCAGGTCATTCGAAAGTATCTGACCGTAAATGGGCCTGCCGGCCGTTCCTGAAGGTTCGCCATCGTCGTTTACCCGGTAAGCCGATTTATCAAAACCCAGTACATACGCATAACAATGATGTGTAGCGTCGAAATATTGTTTTTTCAGCGTTTCGAGATGCTGTTTCACTTCCTGCTCGCTGGCTGCTGGGAACGCAAATGCCAGAAATTTGCTGCCCTTGTCGCGAAATGATCCCTGTGCAGATTGGGTTATCGTTTTATATTCGTCGCTGAAGAGCATCAATACATGAATTTATTTAGGTTGTTAACGAAATCGGGCTTTTCGAAATCAGATGCAAATGTACGCAGCTAAAAATTTATTTTCCGACATCCTGTATAAAAGATTTTCAGAAGGCGAATCTGATACTTCATTTACCTACTTTTGCCCGTTATATATAAATAGGTATATGTCATCACATATTGGCGAATTTGCAGCTTTGCTTACCACCGTGTTCTGGACCATCACGGCTCTGTCGTTCGAAACGGCAAGCAAACGCATTGGATCAATGCATCTTAACTTGTTACGATTAGGGCTTGCTTCCGTTTTGTTATCAGTGTTTTCATATTTCTATAGGGGCATGTTATTGCCGCTGGATGCCAGTATGCACAATATCATTTGGTTGGCACTCTCCGGCGTTGTCGGTTTTATAATAGGTGATTTTGCCCTTTTCAAAGCATTTACAATTATTGGTGCCAGAGTAGCGATGCTTATGATGACCCTGGCGCCTGTTTTCGCTGCTTTGGCTGCCTGGATAATAATAGGAGAAGTAATGAGCCCTATGAGCCTGGTAGCTATGTTTATAACGCTGGCAGGAATTGCCCTTGTTATTTTTACCCGTACCGAAGGCACAACTACCGGCACAGTAAAGTCGAAAGGCTCGTATGCCATGTCGTATCCGCTGAGTGGAATATTGTTAGGGATAGTTGCTGCTGCAGGACAAGGAGTTGGACTGGTGCTCAGTAAATACGGAATGAGAGATTATGATTCTTTTTCTTCATCTCAGATCAGGGTAATTTCCGGTTTTATCGGTTTCGCGATTTTATTTTTTGTTTTAGGGAAATACAAAGAATTACCTGCATCTTTCCGCGATAAAACAGCTATGAAATGGCTTGTAGTCGGATCAATATTCGGCCCGTTTCTTGGCGTTTCATTTTCATTGATTGCCGTTCAGAATACCAGTGCAGGAATAGCTCAAACCATAATGTCGCTGGTGCCTGTTCTTATTATTCCACCGGCTGTACTTATTAACAAGGAGAGAGTAACCGGTCGCGAAATACTGGGTGCATTTGTTGCAGTGTGTGGAGTTGTGATGTTTTTTATATGGTAAATCAATATTGCACGAAAATTCTATTCCTGGTTTAAAAGATTAAATTGAGCCGCCATTCTGACAAGGTTTGCCGTATTTTTAACATTAAACTTTGAAAGCAGGCTATTACGGTGTGTGTCAACAGTTGTAATGCTGATAAAAAGCTTACCGGCCATCTCTTTATTAGTAAGCCCTTCGGCAATTAACTTCAGCACCTCTTTTTCTCTTCTTGTAATTACCGGAACCTGAGCATCTCTGTTTTCACGCATTGTTAACAAGGCTTCGCTGCTTAAAAAAGTATCACCTTGCATGGCAGCTTCAATTGCCTTTCTGATTTCTTCGCCTGATGCGTTTTTAAGAACGTATCCTGAAGCTCCATTCTCAATCATCTTTTGAATGTAGCTCTGCTGATTGAATGAACTAAGTCCTAAAATACATATATCAGGGTATTTATCTTTTATTTCTTTACACAGTTCAATTCCGCTTTTATCAGGAAGGTTAATATCCAAAAGTAAAACATCAGGTTGTTGATTTACTAAAAATGCCATACATGATGCAGCCGTCATTGCGTGTCCCAGCCATTCAATGTTTTTCTCCTGGACCAGCATCGATCGGATACCTTCAACTACCATGTAATGATCGTCGGTAATAAAAACTTTTATCGCCATTTTAATATGAGTATTGGTTTAATTGTATAGTTCAATATGAACCGAAGTCCCTTCTCCTGATTTTGAATTAATATCTAGTTTCCCCTTAAGAAACTCAACCCGGTTCCGGATGTTTACCCATCCGATTCCCTTGTTTGTTTCAAGTATTGCAGTGTCAAACCCTTTACCATCATCTTCAACGGTAAGCGAAAGCTGTTTGTTCGATTTTGTAAGCTGTACAATCGCAGATTTTGCTCCGGAATGTTTCATAGTGTTGTTTATCAGTTCCTGTACCACACGGTATAAAGTAATGGAAGTAATTTGATCTAATACAATACCTTCCATTCCTATTGACTGATAAATTATTTTCAATGCTCCGCTCTGATTGATTTCGTTGCAAAAATCAGTAAGAGCTGTGTCTAAACCAAACCGGACTAAGGCCTCGGGCATCATATTATGAGCCACGCGGCGCATTTCGCGGATTGAACTGTCCAGCATATCCATACTGCGTTCGAAAGCCTGTTGATTTTCAGGCGTCATTACCAGATTTCCTTTCATGGTTGTAAATGAGTATTTAATTCCACTCAAAATCCCACCTAATCCATCATGAAGATCTTTTGCAATTCGGGTGCGTTCCTGCTCTTCGCCCTTAAGCACGGCTTCGGTGGCTGTTAATTGTTTTTCTGCTTCCAGTTCGGCAATACGTTGCTGCTGGAGTTTTCGCTTTTGCTGGTAAGTGCGGTAAGCCAGAAATAAAATAATCAGCAGGCCAATCCCGGTTCCAACCAGCAAATAATTGAGTATAGTTTTTTCTCTAAGCTGTGAGTCCTGTAAAAGGATTTTTGCTGACTTTTTCTCCGTTTCATATTTTGTTTCAAGTTCCATTGCGTACTCCGACAGTTGTTTCTCCTGTGCAGCCTCAGTTAAATCATCCCATTTCAACTGGAATATATTGCCCGATACGAAATCGTGTTGCGCATATTTAACTATTGTCATAGTCTGGTACGAAATAAGAAGCTGATCAATCAACGAATCCTCTTCTGCAATTTTAATTCCGTTAAGTAATTGTTCTTCAGCCAAGGAGAATTTACCCTGATACAAATAATTATATGCATTGGTGATGTTTTGCATACAAATATTCTTATTGTCGAGGTCTGTATCCCTGGCGTTAAATTCGTTCAAGGTTGCTGTAATTTCCGCAAGTCCTTTAGTATCACCTATATTGTAATAAGCCGATGCAAGATTTATTAGCGCATTTCGTATGGAGCGCACCCTGTTTATGCGTTTGCCAATTTCCAGTTGTTTTTTTAACAACTCGATAGCCTGCTCGTTTTTATTTATTCGTAAGTAGCACAGAGCCAGGTTATTTATGGATATCAGTAATCCGACTGTGTCAGCGTAATGTTCACCGGCCTCAACCCCTTTAATTCCATATTCAATGGCTTTATTATATTGGTTCAGATCCATATAAAGCCAGGAGAGATTCCCGTAATTGGTGGCTATATTTGATGTGTCACCTATTTCAGTTGTAAGTTTAATAGAATACATTGCATATTTAACAGCAGAATCGTTCATCCTTAAGTTATGATATACATTAAAGATAGCCCTGCATGAAGCTGCTTCCTGAAACCTGTTTTTATTTTGTCTTGCAACTTTTATTGATTTTAAGGCATAATCAAGAGCATTTTTATAATCTGCCTGTGCGTGATATATCTTGACAAAATCGTGAAAGCACCTGTGCTTGTATTCCTGTGCATTGATCGTAAAGATTAACTTTTCGCACATTTTATTATAATACAAAGCTGAGTCCAAATCCTTGTTAAAGTATTTCCTTTCTATATCAATCAGTAAAATAACCTTGTTGGTATCTGCTTTTGCATTTTCAAGACTTTTGATCATGCTTTCAAGACTTTTGGATTGACCAAAAACAATGACTATTGAAAGTGAAAAGAAAAACGTTATGCTGATTTTTCGCATTTGACCGATAGGTTTTTTACTGTAATACAAATTACGGATAAAACAGAATCTCAATATATCCTCTTTTTCCATGATTTTGAGATTCATACATGAATATCCTGTTTTTACATGATATTGAATCAACAAATATAGTTACATATTTAGATAGTAATATTAAAAACATCGGATATTAAAACTCACAATAACTACTATAGCTAAGAATTAAATTTAATTACATCTAAGCAGGAAAAATAATCCAAACTGATTTATTTATGTTTGATTGGTTTTCCTCAAAGATGAATTTTGCTGAGAACCAATAGATTCTCCATATTAAATCACTTTTTTTGAAATTGAACTTATTGTATCAATATCATGTTTTTACATGATGTCAGGTGGCATATTTTGAAACGATATTTGCACATTAATTTTTTTTATGATAATAAAGACAACACTACTCGCACTTTTATCCATTTATTCGACGGTATTACTTGCCCAGGCAACCCGGGAACAGCGCATAGAAGACAGCCTTATCGGCTGGCAAAAGATTTTAACATCAGCCGATAAACCTAAACTTTTTGAAGCCAGGGGAAGAACGTTTTCCATCAAACAACAGGAAAACATGCACAAGATTATTGAGTGGATGCAAAAAAGTTACACACCTGTGGCAGGAATCGGAACCTACAAAACCAGGTTGTATGCCAGCGAAAATGAGTTTAATCCACATCAGTATGGTGTTGATTTCAGGGTTTGGAATGTAAGTTATTCATCTGAGTATCTCGATGCCAAAGGTCATTTTAAGCCTGTAAGTGAGGAATATAACCGGTTTGATGTAAGTGTAAATATGATTCCGGGCAGTTACCCGATTTCCTTTATAAACACACCAGATCAATATCTTTTTTCCTGGCCTGAGGATGGTTTTGTAACAGGTGATGATTTACATGAAGATGATAAGATCGATCTGCGGATAAACCCGAATGTGTATAAATTTATAACCCGCATAAACGAGAAACAAACCGTTTTTTTAGCCCCAGGGAATAAGCTTCCAATTGTTCCGGTAACCATTGGTGAATACCTGAAACTGGCAGAAAAAGCATTTGACGGTGAACTCGAAAAGGAAAAAGAAAGGATTAATAACCTCTGGGAAGATCAGAAAACCAGGGATAAAGTGCTTTTGATTTATATGGAGAATACTGATGCACGTTACAGAAATACCGTAAAACAATTAAGAGAAAAATATGCTGATATTCTGAAGGATCAGGCCATTTTGAGAGATATGCAACCCAAGGCTCACGATTTTTATGGCGATGTCGACCCATTTAAAATTGATGAGACGGCTAAAAAGCTGAAACATTATTATCCTGTTTTCAAATTAGAACCGGGAGTTATTGAAAAGTGTTTTACGAATCAGCCCCAATGGATCGCTTTAAGTTTTCCTTATAAAACAAAGGAAGACGGCAACCAGGAATATGAAATGTACCAGTCAGTAACTGAAAATTTTAATTATGAGTATGCCTGGAATTATTTCTTCGATCCCGAAAAAGTGAAAGGCAATCCCTATAAACCTGCCAACGAAGAGCAGTTGAATGCAAGGTTGGAGGGTTATAGAGGAAAAAGTTCAGGACAAAAACCGGTAGCAACTTCACAGACTTCACTCCCATCAAATGTATATTTTATGGATGACTTTTCCGGAAATCCGTTTGGCAGCAAACCTGCAGGCTGGTATTTTTCATCAACAGGTAAGCACTCTTTGGTTACTGAAATAAAGGATATTCCGGGTAAATGGGTTCAATTGGGATATAACAATGATTTGTCCTCAACTAAAATGAAAAAGCCTTTGCCTGAGAATTTTACATTGGAATATGATGTTGCAACCGGTGATTTCTCATCCCGCACCGGCGGTTCAGCTGTGCTTTATCTCAGTTCTTATCCATTAAGAACAGATGGAATGGAAGATATAAATGGTGACGGTACAACCATTGAGATTACTATTGCATCGGGTAACGAAGGCGATTCTGATAATAACAATTATTCCGGTGTTGCTAAAATTGATATTCATTCCAAGCCATCGGTAAATAAGGATAATTTTTCGGAAGGCATTTTTTATACGCATGCTTTGCGTGAATTTACTAATAAGAAAACCAAAGTACATGTTGAAGTAAATATGAAAGGTGGCGAATTTAAACTGTTAATCAACGGCAAAGAAGTGGCTGTTTCATCTGATTTTAAAATGACTTATGGAAAGCCATGCATCAGTTGCAATTTGCCTGCCGGAACAAAGTTTAAAACGGTTTACTGGAAAAATACTACTACCGATTCTGAAAATGTAAATGTATACCTCAGCAATGTGAAAATTACAAAGGAATAATCTGATCTGAAGGAACTTGATTTCTGTTTATTAAATTTATTAATCATCACTTAAAATGACGTATAATGAGACTTCTATTTGTAATTATTTTCATTCAGATTTTTATCCTTGGCGGAATAGCACAAACAAAAGAAACTTTCGATTTAACCTCATTTATACCACCTAAAGGCTGGAGTAAAAATACCAAGTCTACAGTTGTCGGTTATACCATTACAGATAAATCAACAGGTGGCTGGTGCCAGATTGGAATCTATAAAAGTGCAAACAGCAAGAAAAGTATTCAGCAAGATTTTGAAAATGATTGGAATGAACTAATTGCAGTTCCGTATAAAATTACCGATTCGCCAAGGGTAACGGAAATTCCTGGCGATGACGGCTGGAAAATTAAAAGTGGAGGCGTGAAATTCACTTTCAATGATAAAGATGCTACAGCAATACTCACCACTTTTAGTGGTTACGGCAAAGTAGTAAGCATTACTGCCACAACTAATAGTGATATTTATAGTGCTGATATAAAGAGTTTCATAAGCTCAATTGTACTTTCCAAACCGGGTAGTATGCAGTCGTCAGATGTAAAGAGCGGACCCGTTACTAATACTAATAAACCCGAAAAACCATCGAACAGTTCAGGCAACTATGCATTCAGCACTACAAATTTTGATGACGGATGGGTTGCGACGCAAAAGCCGGATTGGGTTGAAGTAACAAAAGGAAATCTGAAAGTCTTAATTCACTATCCAAACAAGGCAACAGATGAATACATTACCGACAGGGACATTGCTTCAAAAACGGGTTGGAATACGTTAGTCGCCCCAAGATACAGCAACCTTAAAAACTATTCTGTATTTAACAATACCCTCGATCCGGAAGAACCACAAATAATATCGGGTGATGTTACCGAAAACGGTTCCGGGAAAAATGTATTTGTCGCTTTGTTCAAAAGAGGGAAAAGCGGCTGGATCGAATTTATTTGTCCCGACAAAGCCAGTTTTATTAAAAACTTTAACCTGGATCAATCTAAATTAGAATATTATACAACCTTCGAAACCTGGGAACCACTCAAACGCATGACCACTTACAACAAATTTGCAGTTGCCGTTTCCGATTTTCAAGGAAAATGGACCAACGATTTTTCGAGCATTCAGCAATATGTAAATATATACACAGGCTTTGATGCCGGCATGAGCACCTACCAATCGAGGCAGGATTTTGAATTTAGTAATGGAAACGCCTATAAATGGTCGCTTTCGGTGGCTAGTGGAATGGTAGGTAATATTAAAGGCCAGACTATTAAATCAAATGGCAATTTTTCACTTGCATCAAACTGGCAGGTTAATTTCTCTGATATAGAAGGCAAACCTAAAACCTACGATGCTTATTTTTCCTGCATAAAAGGCAGCCGGATCTTGTGGCTTTCAGATACTGCCTACCCTGGATTTACAGCGTTTGGTAAGGCAAATTAATTTTCAGGTCTTGGAATTCCGGAGTTAATATCCGGATAATTCTTTTCCGGATTGTCAGGTGGACTGCTGAATAATCCTGGTTACATCCCTTTTTTCCATGATTTTGAGTCTATTACAAAAATATCATGTTTTTCCATGAGATTTAAAGTATCAATATAGTTGGATGTTTGCATTCAATGGTACAAACTATCACGAAAAAAAATATGCTTATGAAAAAAATGATTTTATACTTTGGATTAGTTGCAGTTTTGCTTGCTTCATCAACAATAGTCAACGCAAAAATTGATGGTGAACAAAATACTAAAAATCAGGCAAATAATAAGGGCAATTCCGTGGTTGACCAAAATATTGCTATTAGTCTCAATGCTGTCGAACGTAGTACGAAAAATCTTATGACGCGGACGAGTTCACCAACATTTGAAACCACCTATACGCAGAAATCGGCACCGGATATACAATCCGAGCCTTCTCAAAACCAAACTGATACGGTAAAAACATCGCAACCCAGCTTTCAGTCCTATTCAAAATTCGACTTTGTTCCGGGAGCAAAAGTTATTTTCTTCGATGATTTCACAGAAACAGCTGTGGGTGATTTTCCTCCAAACTGGAATACCAACTCTACAGGCGAAGTGGTTACCACTAATTTTTTCCCGGGTAACTGGTTTAAGATGAAAGGCTCGGGTAGTATTTATCCTGATGAAGCAATTACGTTACCGGATAATTATACTATTGAGTTTGATATAATCGCATCTACAGAAGATGAGGGCGTTTATGCATCTGAATTTGGATTTTATATTTATAGTGCAAAAAACCCTAAAGATTTAGCAGAAGATGGATCAGCTCCAGGCTTGAAAGGTGGCATCAAAATGACTTTTGGTTACCACAGCACTTATGGTGCTTACGACGAAACAGGGTACACCATCGAAGGAACCAAGAATGATGCTGTGATGGAAGTTGGTAAGAAGTACCATCTTTCATTTTGGGTTCAAAAAACAAGGCTGAGAGTTTATCTTGATCAAAACAAGATTTTTGATTTGCCTAAAGTATTCAAGCCAGGTTTTCAGTGCAATCAGATGCGCTTTGAACTCTGGAGATTGAGTAATCCGATGATTACCAATTTCAGGATAGCTGCCGGATTGCCTGATACCCGCAACAAGCTTATTACTGAAGGGAAATTAGTGAGCTACGGAATTTATTTTGATGTAAACAAAGATGTTGTGAAACCGGAATCTTACGGCACTCTAAAGGAAATTTCTGTCATTTTGAACGAAGTTCCCGATGTTAAAGTGAAAATCATCGGACATACGGATGCTGATGGCGACGACAGTAAAAACAAGGACTTGTCGAAACGCCGGGCAGCCTCTGTTAAAGCAGAACTTGTAAAAACTTTTGGAGTAAGCATTGACAGGTTAGAAATAGATGGAATGGGTGAAAGTCAACCCGTTGCCCCAAACGACACTCCTGTTAATAAAGCATTAAACCGCAGGGTTGAGTTTATTAAATTGTGATCTCGACGTTCAACTTCATTAGGAAAAGTAAGAAACATATGGAATAAAATATCTGTGCTGCAGGATACAAATAATAACATGCTTGGTTTTCCTAAAAATCGAATGTTTTATAAGAGACTTATGGTACCTGACCATGTTATATCCCCTTTTTTCATGATTTTGAACGTATTAAGTTAATATCCTGTTTTTACATGATACCAATCGGGTATTCTGAGCTTACATTTGTATCTAATATATAACATATATAATATGAGATAGCCGGGGGCTATAAATAGGTTACCAAATGCAATGATTATTTTCCTGAATCAGTAAATCTGAACAAATTAAAGCTCAAAAAAATGAAAACAATTCTATTCTTTCTCATCTTAATTGCCAGTATAAATTCAAACGGTCAGTGCTGGAGTAAAATATCAGCCGGAGATTATCATACACTTGCAATAAGTGTTGATGGCGAACTTTGGGCCTGGGGTGACAATTATAATGGTGAACTTGGCGATGGAACAACAACAAACAGAACCATTCCTGAATTTATAAATAATTCTTCATGGCTGGAGGTTTCAGCTGGACTTAGTCATTCACTTGGTTTAAAAAGTGATGGGACTTTATGGGCATGGGGACGTAATGGTGCAGGCCAGTTAGGCGATGGAACGGATGTGGATAATCACTTAGTCACCCAGGTTGGTGCAGCTGACAATTGGATGAGTATGGCTGCCGGTGCAAATCATTCAGCAGCGCTTAAAACAGACGGAACATTATGGGCCTGGGGAAGCGATGAATATGGCCAGCTCGGTGATGGAGGAACAAATACTGCAAAGCTTTTACCCACGCTAGTAGGCACTGAAACAAACTGGCTAAAAGTTTTTGCTAGTGAATATAATACATATGCAATAAAACAGGATGGAACGCTTTGGGGTTTTGGTCGCAATAACGTTGGCCAGGTGGGAGATGGAACAACAATTCATAGAAATGTGCCAGTGCAGATTGGTACAGCTACAAACTGGTCGGAATTTTCAAGTGGGCGATATTTTGCAATTGGGATACAAGCAGATGGTTCACTCTGGGCCTGGGGCGATAATTTTTATGGACAGTTGGGTGATGGCACAAATACCGGAAAAACCATTCCAACAAAAATCGGAAATGGTACAGATTGGAAAATCATAGATTGTGGAGCTGAACATACAGTTGCACAACTAACCAATGGAAACGTTTTTGCCTGGGGCAATGGACAGAACGGCGCATTAGGAAACAACAATGATGCTAATCAAAACTCACCCGTTTCAGTAAATATAACCAATGTACAATCCATTTCCTGTGGATCATATCATTCTATGGCAATAAAAACTGATAATATGCTATGGGCCTGGGGTTATAACGGCAGTCATCAGTTTGGAAACGGAACCGGCACTAATTCACTTATTCCTATTGAAGTTGCATGCCCGGCTTTTTTAGGCACTTCAGATTTTGAACAAAGCGATTTTAGTATATTCCCTAATCCGGTACATGATATTCTAGCCATTCAAAACTTGTCAACTATTTCATTTGAAAAAATAGTAATAGCAGATCTGGAAGGTAAAAAAGTGATGGAACAAACCAGCAATCTGAATCTGATAGATATATCGAAATTACCACCGGGTATGTATTTGCTGGAAATGGCTTCTGCAGGTAAACGCTCTGTAACCAAATTTATTAAACAATAAATTTCAAAATAGGGTATCAGTACGTTAAGTCAAAAATTAAGACCTATGAAAAATTACTTGCTTGCTTTAGGCCTGTTGTTGTTAATGAATAACTCTTTTGCGCAAACAAAAACAGAAGAAAAACCTCCTTCTCAAAAGGAGATGGAGGAAATGATGAAAGCGATGCAGCAGGGAATGGAGGAAATGAGCCCGGAGGATAAACAAATGATGGATAGCATGGGGATTAAAATTCCTGATAACCAAAATGTTATAAATCAATACAACTATGCCGTTGAGAATGCAACTCAGCAAGATATAAATACCATTTTAGATGTTGAAACAATACCCATTAAAGATGCCAAACGAATCGCTGGTTTGCCGAAAACAGTTTTAACTGACTCTCAGTTTTTGGTTTTTCTGCAAAAAGTTACCACCACTGTTTCGAAAAAAATCAGTCCTGCTTCAAAAAAAATAGCAGACGATGTGTATCAGGCAGTAAAAAAACGAAAAAAAGAAACAATTTACCTGGCAAGTGCAGCTAATGGTTTGTGGTTGCACGGAGAGCCGGAAGCAGCTATTGAACTGATGAGCCGCGTTGTTATGGAAAATACCTCAGACCCGGACAATCTCAATAATTATGCTAGCTTTTTGTCGATGAACGGGGGTGAACATTTTGCTTTACCCATTTTGCAAAAACTCAACAAAAAGTACCCTGGTAACAGCACCATATTGAATAACATTGGTCAGGCATGGTTTGGCCTCGGCGATATGGAAAAAGCTGAAAAATACCTGGACAGCACTGTACGTATTTTTGCGGGGCATTCGCAAGCTAACTACACCAAATGCGTAATAGAAGAATCAAAAGGAAATAAAACAGAAGCTATTGATTGTATCAGGAAATCAATTAAAACAGCCTACAGCGAAGAGAAAGTTAAAAAACTGGAAAAATTAGGCGGTAATCTTAACGTAAATGATATAAGCTGGAATCTCCCAAAACCTGGTGATGCACTTGGCCTTGACAAAATGCTTACCAGTCGGCCTGATTTTTATTATTCAAAATCTCAACGAAAAGATCTTTACCCCCTATGGCTTAAATATATTGAAGCATGTCAGGGCCTTATTGAAAAATACAGTCCCAAAACAAATGAAAACCAAACTACGGCCTCACAAAATGGAGTAATTTTTAATTATAGTTCCAGTGCTATTCCAAACTCTAATTTTATCACGGATAAAGCACGTCAATTATTGCGAATTGTTCATAACGATAATGAGGAGTTTCAACGCAAAATGCATGATAAATCTGAGAATCTCAATGATTCAATAGCTTCTGCCAGCATTCGGCTCGTAAATGAGGTGATGGAAACTAATGAAAAATATGAAAAAGAATTCGAGGAAGAATTGGCTGCAAACCCGCCAACAGGATCAAATGAAATAGAGCAGTCAGCGAAATTGGAAGCAATGCATGACAAATTCAGGGAAATTGCATGCCAGGAATCGAAACCAAAAGTTGATGCGTTTATTGAAATGTATAACAGGAGAATTTATGACCTTAATGTTGAATGGGTAAGCCGGATGAAATACTTCACTAATGAGATGGTTTACTATTTAAAATACAGTTCCCTTACAGAAGAAGATTATCAAAAATCAAAAAACTTTCACCAGAAAGTTTTTCTTGCCTGCATTGCCGGATATGCTCCATTTGTTACTACACCTGTCGATTTTCAATATGGTTGTAATGCTTGTGAAGAAATAGTGAGCAGAAGCGGCGAATGCGAAGATGCACCGGGTGATGACGATAATCCCTTTCAGGAACTCCCCGATTTCGACGTAATACATTGCAACAGTCACATCAGGATATGGACTCCGGTTGCCGATGCCAAATGGGACTGTAATATCCAAAAAGTTAAAATGGAGTTGGGCTTTTTCAACCTCGATCACAAAAAAAACCTTCTTACCGGGCAAACTATAAGTGCTACTGCAGAGGTTGGTATATCTAAAAGTATTGGCAGTAAAGAAATTGGCCCTTACAAAGCTGAGGCCAAAGTAGGAGGTGGAGCTTTTATTGAATGGGGGCCTAAAGGTATTACTGATGTTGGTGTAAAAGTAGGGGTAGGTGCCGAAGCAGGATTTGTTGATGAGATTAATCCTTATGGTGGCATTGAACCAGATGGTTGGGATATTGTAGAAAAACCCTTTGAGCCTACAATACTGAAAATAGGAGCTGAAGCAAAAATTGGATGGAATTCGGGTCCCGCACTCGAGGGAACAGGGATTTTAAAAGGTTTGTCTATTGATTCAAAGTAGGTCAAATTGATTAAATAAGCGCTATAAAGAAATAGTTGATCCAAGAGAAGAAATAGTTGAATGCCGATGGCTGAGTACTATTAACAATACACTGCCTTTACCTATGTCAACAGCGAGGAAAACAAATACAATAAATTTTCGCACAGAGGGATGATATTTTGTGGCGAACCATTAGCTCATTAACACATTCAAAAATAAGCACAACGGCAATAATTACAAGTGCCCCTTAAAATTAAATACAAACACATGAAATTTCCTTTTTTATTCTTCTCAATCCTCTTTTCTTTAGCAGTATCTGCGCAAAATTGCACTGATGAGTCACTGCTTCAAACTCCGGGTATATGGAAAGAAAGTAATTCAGTTTCAAGTGGAATAGCAGCGGCCGACCTTGTCAAAGAAAGGAAAGTACTTGAAACCATTTGTACTATGATTAAATCAAAATATACACCGATGAGCCTGATAGCTAACCGCCATCTTTCATACAGCCCAGCACGTCCTGATTTATTTCCCGTTAATTATTACAATTATAGTATTATACCTTTAAACTATTTCTGCGAAAGCAATACAATAAAAATCGAACACGAAACTTCAACTTATTTTGAAATTTCTACCAACCTTTTTAATCGTGAAATTTACCAGACTCCTGACAATACTGAAACAGCATCCGGTACCGGTTACCACTATATATCAGATATGCCGGTTCAAAAAGATGGCTGCTGGTATTTTGAAGAAAAAGATGTTACCCTGGCTTTTGGGATACCCGGTAAAGAAAGTCAATGGCTGGTTTCTTACGACGGAAAACTACCTTTTGCATATGTAACCAAAAAAGAGTTTTTGGAAACCCAGAAAATAATAGTTTTAAATGCGAAGCATATGTCAGCTTCGGGTTTTAAAGATGTACTTGAAAGAAATGAAAATGAAAAAGGATTTAAAGAAAAGGAGTATAAAAATGATCCGGAAAAACTAAGCAAATACATGAAAATGGATTACCTGCCCTCGAAGGAAAGGTATGAGAAATTACTGACAGATTATGAAAAAAAATTCAAACAGGTATTTGATAAGCTTGAAGAACAGTTAAGGTTGCCTGATTCAGAATTGAATGAGCAAGCCATTGTAAAAGATGATCCGCACTCACCGTCATTGTATCTGTTTACCGATGATAGTGATGGTTTTGGACAGGTGCTGATTAAACCAAATCCCGGATATTTCAATAGTAAATTACCACGTTCAACTCCCCAGTTTTTTTGGATTTTTATAGGAGGCTGTCATACAGATCCTATTGCAGCAAAATTCATGAAGGAAATTATCAACGCTGTTGATTTTGAAAGACTGAAAAGCTTGTTAGGGAAATAGGAAGAAGGCCAATAAGATTTCACTGATAAACTGGTTATCCTGGAATTTTAATTCAAATAATCCAGGTTTAAATTATGGATTATACTCTAACAGCAAAATGGAACTATGAAAATGAACCATGCTCAAAATAATGATTTTAAAGGATTTATTTTCTTTAAAGAAAATTTATAAGAACCAATACCATCTGACTCGTCTAAAAATCAAATACCAAATGAAAAAACATATCCTTTCCCTTCTATTAATTCTACTGATTGGTTTTGCTTCAGCTCAAACAAAACCTGTATCCAGAGAAAAAAAACCTGCCCAGTCGGAAATAGATAAAATGATGGAAGATGCCACCAAAGGCATGAGTGCAGAAGAAAAGGCGGAAATTGAAAAAATGATGAAAGGAATGATGTCCGAAGCTGGAACAAAACCAGGTTCAACAGTTGTTCCATTTACTGATAATAAAAAACTTGTTCACGCCAGGGATATCAACCGAATTAACAGTATTCCCCAAAAGATATTTACTGTTGCAGATGTAACCACGAATACAGCTGTCCTGTACAGTAAACTAATGGCTAAAATCTCTGCTCCGGAAAAAGCCATTATTACCGGTGTTTTGCAGCAATCAACAAAAGGATCAGTGCTTATGGAAGCGGCAATCACATCCTTTATGCAAGGTCACAACGAAGCTGCTATGGGACTTGCATTAAAAGCTGTGCAGGCTGAGCCCAAAAATGCGAATCATCAAAACAACCTGGCAGCAATATTATCGCAAAGCGGATATCCTGAAAAGGCGATTCCTTACCTGAAAAAAATATCAGCTCAATATCCATCTAACAGTACGGTTCTGCATAACATGGGTTATGCCTGGCTGAGCCTTGGAGAGATTGATACAGCACAGCGATTATTTGCCTATGCCGCAGTGCGGAACCCCAATAATCCGGAAACAAAATTATGCCGTGGTGTTATTGAGGAATTGAAAGGTGATCCTAAAAAAGCAGCTGATAATTATGTGGAATCATTCGAAGATGTCCCCAATCCGTTTACCGGAGACCTGGCTAAAAATGTAAAAGCTGACGGAGAGCCTGGAAAAATGGATTTTGACAAAATGAAAAGTCGCATCGTCATATATGAATATTTCAAAAAGGACTGGATTGTAATTCCGGCATTGAGTGATAACGTTTCGGCTTTTGAAAAAAATTCGAGTATCAAAAACGGGTACTCAAAAATGTTTGAAAATTTAAATGCCAAAATAGAATCAATGGCAGAGGCAAGCAGTGCGGAAATAAATGACCTCGCAGACAAAGGTATAACTGGGTTTGTTGAAACGATGACGAATGAATCGATTAAGGGTATCAATATGATGAGTAAGCCTGCTGCTTACGTACAGATTATTTTGGAGACATATGTGAAGAAATGGAGCGATAATTATCAAAAAGAGGGCCGCGCATTAATGGAAAAAATAAATAAAGCGCAAATGGTAATGACAAAAATCGAGGATAACGATAAATGCCCTGATACTGACCGGAAGAATAATGAGTTCCTTGCCTATGCCAATCCGTTAATCCGGAAATTTAATGACAAAAAAATTGAAGAGTTCCGTGTATGGCTCAATGCTTTTTGTACATGGAGATGGTATATTACCGGTAATCCTCAAAATACAGTAATGACGGAATGTATCGGCTGGACTGCTTTTCTTGCCGGAATGTACCAGTCGGCTATAGATAATCAGTATGCACTTGAAAAAGCCTGCATAAACCAGAAGAGCGATGGCATTTTTAAGATAACAGTACCCACTATTCCCAATTTCACCTGCCCGGCAGTGGTAACCTTTCCGGTTGGTATGGATGAAATGCAGCTGGGTAGTGAAACCACAAATATTGATAACAACGACTGGAACATCAAACAGGCTGAAGGTACCTCCATGCCAAATGTTACGCTTTCGATGGGCGTGGATAAAAATGATATTACTGAACCTGGTAAATATGGTAATCCTTATGTGAAAACCGGCAATGGCAGTATAAATGCATCGGGAATAAATTGCACGGATAGTGACGATAATGAATTAATGCCTCTTCCGAAAATTCTGGACGACCTGGCTTCTCTTCCCAAAATCATACCGGATGAACTGGCACCTCTTAATCCTGCCTATCTGAATAATAATAAAAAATTAGGTGTCGCAGATTATAAAAAAATGCGTAATGCCGAACTTACGCGTAAACTATTGAAGGAAATGATGAAAACCAAATGCCCCGGCGAACTGCCGGTGAAAAAGAAACGAAAAGACAAGTTTAAAGTCGGATTGGGCGAATTGGTACTCGATCCTCTACCGGTAGATGAATATGGCATTGAGGAAAAATGGGACCCGGAGATGAAAGCCTGGGTGAATTCGAAAGGTGAATACCGCTTCGAGAGTGGCTTGGTTGTTAGAACAGGAGAACTTGTGCTTGATCCGGTATCTGAGGTTGGTCTGGGTCAACTGGAACTTGATCCGGTATCGGAATATGGATATGGCGAACTGGAAATGTGGGACGATGATATGCAGGCATGGATTAATACAAAAGGGGAAATAATAAGGCATGAGGATGGTTTTAATGAAAAAGTAGTTAAGGATGTACATGATGCCCTGGAAGAAGTAAATAAAACTATCGATGAAAATTCCGGATATCATACTGGCGACCTTGAAATGTGGGACGACGATATGCAGGCCTGGATTACACCAAATACCGGTGATGTTAGGTATGAAGACGGATTTAAAGATAAAATGGTTCAGGATGTAAAGAATGCACTGGAAACAAGTGGCTTGCAAACAACAATCGTCAACGGATTGGAAGGAATTAATGCAATGAGTAATACTGGAACCGGATTATTTGAATAATAAAAACCAAAACTATGAAATACAGAATACTATTTTCAATCCTTTTTCTTGCTCTTTCTGCTTTAGCGCAGGATTGTATCCAGGAAAATTTAGCGCAAATCCCAGGCACATGGAAAGTTGGCATAAAAGGCTCCATTGCTGGCGTAACAGCAACTGATTTAGCAAAAGAGAAAGCAGTTCTGGCGAGTATCCACCAAATGGTTTCAACTAACTATTCTCCTACAGGATGCCAGGTTTTATATGCTACAGCATTTGGGAAATATCCTCTTGAAGGACAAACTTATTTGGCTGATCCATATACTTATTCCATGTATATCCTCAGGTATTTGTGCGATAAATACGGCCCGGATAAGTCGAAATATTATGTGGATTATGCCACTCCGACCACAGTAAATATTGTGGCCAATTCGATACCCTTTTTAAGTATTCTTTATGCCGCAAATCTTCCCGCTAACGATTTCAGGGGTTATTTATTACTGGAAGAAAGGCCGCTTAAAAAGGACGGTTTCTATTTATTAAGTAAGGAAAAGGTTGATCCAAAGCAGGAAATAGTTGAATACCGCTGGCTGATTACCTTTAACGATACATTGCCATTCACCTATTTAAGCCGCAAAGAATATCTCTTAATACAGCGGAAAAGGCTGGAAAAGTCTTTGTTAGAAAATCCAAGTGGTGAAAAATATATCAAAAAGTATTTCGACAGAATCAGTGAGTATTTAGCAAAACCTGAAAGCGAATTAAGCCAGGATGCCATTTGTATGTGGAATGATGAAGAACGGTTTGAGGGCTTTGTTGAAGAAGGCACACGCGGATCTTTTATTGCTGTAAAGCCTAATCTGGCTTATTATAAGAAAAATCTGCCGAAGTCATCCCCGCAGTTTTTTACAGTTGTTTATAAAATAGCACAAGGAGATCCGGTATTTGATGCAAATATTGCTGCTATAAAAGAAGCCGTTGATTTTGCAAAGCTAAGAGGCATGCTTGGAAAAAAGCTGTAAATTTTATCCGGATTGCAACAGCTAAAGCATTTTCATATTAGCTGGCTTATAAAGATTGTCTAAGATTAAAGCGAATAATAATTTAGAATAATTGTAATGAAAAATGTCATTTTGCTTATCTTTCTGGCAGTCTTAATTGCCAGATCAGAAGCTCAAACACCTGTGAAAACCTCTGTTCAACCGGCAACCGGCAGTTCACTTCTCAGTGGTATGTATTGTGCTCCATCCGGCAGTTCCGTTATCCTGCAGAATAATGCTAAAAACGACCTTACACTTACCGCTAAAAAGGAGGCAGGTCAGGAGTATAGCAAAAATGCTTTCAGCTTTGCAACTCCTTTTCCCGACGGAACCAAATATAAAGTAACCATTAAAAAAGCACCGGCCGGGCAAACCTGTATCATTTACTCAGGAAGTGAAGGAACGATGCCTCAAAATGAAAATAGCTTAAGGATTTGCAGTGATTTTACCTACGACCTTATAAGCCGGAGTTCCGATGACAAAACAACCAGCACTTTTTATGAAAGTTCTGATCCGGATGTTGGCGGAGCAGCAGGCGAGGACGGACGCTATGTTGTTTTTGTATCCTCGGCAACGTTTGCAGGCTCAACAGGTAAGCACCGGCAGATATTCTGGCGCGACCGTAACACAGGTACAACCAAGCTGGTAAGTGCATCAGCCAGCGGCCAGGAAGGCGATGGTGATAGTTATTAGCCTGCCATTTCAGGCGATGGGAAGTCGGTAGCTTTCGAATCGTATTCAACCAACCTGGTTGAAGGTGATAAAAACGGGTACCGGGATATTTTTGTCTGGAATTCCGCTACCGGCAAAATACAAACTGTCAGCGTTGGCGAAAACGGAGTAGCTGCCAATGCCGAAAGCTATGAAGCTTCAATTTCGGGTGATGGAAACCTGATCTCATTTACCTCGGCTGCCAGCAATATTTCAGGCATAGAAAAAGGTATTTCAAATAACAATGTTTTTGTCCGCGATATGGCGGAAGGCACCACAACCATTATAAGTATTGATCCCAAAGCTAAAAAAGGCGGCGGAGGTTCCAGACCTTCTATTTCCTACGAAGGCAATCGGGTAGCATTTTACTCTCATACTGAAACCCTGGTTCCAAACGACAACAACGGTCTGTGGGATATCTTTTTATGGGAGAAAGGAACTAACGCGCTTAAACGGATTAGCCTTACTTCGGATCATAAGGAGAGAAACCAGGGCAACGAAAGTGCCAATAGGGTAGTAGCTCCGGCTATTTCAGGTAATGGCCGTTACATTGCATATGCAACAACTGCCACCAATATGGTTCCTAACGATAACAACAATTTCCAGGATGTTTTTCTTTATGATAGTAATACCGACAGTACCATTATGGTTAGTAATGCCAACGATGGCAAACAAGGCAATTCGGACAGTCCTATCGGGCAGGGAGAAAAAATAGCCATTACATTCGACGGAAGCTGGGTAGCTTTTTCAACCAACACTACCAACCTTGGCGTACCTGCTGCAAATGTAGTCATGCACAACAGAATTACCGGGCAAAACAAGACAGTTTCAACGGTGGTTGGGAGTAGTGTCGGTCGTGCAACTTTATCACAACAAGGCGGTTATGTGGTATTTGGCATAGGCGGTAAAATAGATACCCGGTTTCAATCCTCGGGAATATTTGCAAATTTCACGGGCGTTGGTCCATGCCGGTTTTGCATGGAATAGCAGTAATTTATTGCCCCGACCTTCAGGTATGGGAATATTAAATCAATACTTAAACTTTAAAACAAGCATGATATGAAAAAAATATTTGGCTTCCTTATTTTGTGCCTATACGGATTGGGTTTATTTGCCCAAAAGCAAACCTTCGATTTGTTTGCCTATACACCTTTGGCATGGTGGGATAAAGAAGTAACTGAAAATATGATCAGTTATTCCAAAATCAATAACATAAATAAATCCTGGTGCCGGATTGGTATTGTGAAAAGTACAATCAGTAAAGGGGATATAGAAGCCGATTTTAAAAGCGAATGGCAAGACCTGATCGTTAAAAACTATAATCCTACTGAATCACCCATTTTGAATGAAGTTTATGAAACTGACGGCTGGAAGGTTAAAGAAGGGGTGGTGAAATTCAAATTTAATAATGCAGATGCTCAGGCCATGCTTACTACCATTAGTGGTTTTGGACGTTGTGCAAGTATTATCATCACAATAAATAACCAGGATTATTTAAACGATATCGACAAGTTTCTGCAGTCAGTTGAATTCAAGAAAATGGGAAACGCTACACAACCACCTTTGACCGGTATCGGCAATGATAATGGTTCCAAAAATACAAGAGAAACACAAATAGCACCGGCACGGCAAACTTACGGGAAAGCCTTTACTTATTCCACCACCAACTTTGACGATGGCTGGGTTGCTGCTGAACAGGAAGATTGGGTTCAGGTAACAAAAGGAAACATGAAAGTACTGATTCATTATGCAAAAGAAGGGACAACTATTGCTGCAGATCCTGAGCCACATGTCACCAATGCATGGAACATATTGGTTGCGCACCGTTACAGCAACCTGCGAAATTTTAAAGTAGCTTCACCTTCTCTCGATCCACAAAGGGCTTATTTAGGTACCGGGGATGCCACAGATAATAAAACCGGCAGACAAGTGTATGTTGCATTGTTCAGGAAAGGAAATTCTGGTTGGGTAGAGTTTATTGCACCCGACAAAAACACATTTGTCAGGGAATTCGGAACAGATGTAAACAACATAGGCTGGGATGCCAGCAGCGATATCTGGAATCCGTTACTTAAGATGTTCAACTATAACAAATTTGCTGTTTCTGCCAATGATCTGCCTGGCAACTGGTATTCAGCCAGCGGTTCAAATGTTCAGTATTTTTATGTGTACACAGGCAACAATGCAGGCATGGCCTTTTCATCCTCAACCACTGAATTCAACTTTTACGATAACGGAACGTATAAAAGCGTTTATAAAGGTGTTGACAATACATTGAATAGTCCCGGAAACCGCTATTATGGCGAAGTTTGTGAGGGGAAATGTATTGTAACTAACTGGCAGATTCAACTCACCAACCGTTTCAAAGGTGCAACTGAAACATTTACTGCCCAGTTCGAAGCCGTGAAAGGAGGCCGGATTTTACACATGTACAGAGGCAATATTGAGGAACTACATCTTTTCAGGATGAAATAGAAATTGTTCTGAATATGTTCACAGTTTTTTTCTTTAATGCTGCTGTTGGTGTAAAACGGAACTACACTCATACTCTATTCTGATATTGATACACACGCCAACTTCAGCCTGGAAGTAATTTCGTCGTACTCACGATCATTCAGCCGCGCCCGGTTTTCACTATCCAGAAATCCTTCTTCGCTTTGCGGGATTTTACTGTACCACTCATTACTTTCTGGTAAATCAAATGGTTTACGGGGAATAATATGCAAATGAAGATGTGGAACCGTTTGCCCTGCTGAAACTCCGTCCTGAATTGTCCAGTCGAAGCCAGCACAATTGAAAACGGTTTTTAAAACTGAAGTAATTTTTCTGGCAAACAGCATCATTTCGCTGAGTTCATCATCCGGTAATTCAAAAAGTGATTCATAATGTTTGTTTGGAATAATAAGGGAATGTCCCGGAAGAATAGGGGCAATATTATAAAATGCGCTGAATTGTGCTGTAGTATAAAATGACTTTCCTGAAATTGCTCTGCTGCAGAATATGCACGGCGCAGCTGGATGTTTTAAAGGCTCAGTCATTAAGTTATTTATGACAATATTTATTTTGGGAAATTACCGGTAATTTTTGAAAGAAACCTGTGAACTTTATGAAATGAACCAACCGGTTCAGCAAACATCATAATACAACGATCGGCAACATAGTTAATATCTTTTCCTTCAAGATACTTAATTACTTCATCATTGCTTGACCCTTGTTGCAGCCATAGGTGCCTGATGCCTTTATTATATGCACGCTCTACTATTTTCAGAGTAATTTCGGGCGGGGTACTTACAAATATTGCTTTTACATGAGCTGGAAGTGTTTCTACATCACTGTAGCATTTATCACCATCGAAATCAATCATATGAGGGTTAACCGGAATCACTTTTTTCCCTTTCTTTTTCAGAGTCTGGTAAACGGTATTCCCAAATTTATTTTTATTTCTGGATACACCAACTATTGCTATTTCAGGCTGTTGAAGAAATAAATTTATTGAATCAATTGGTTTCATAACTTAGTTTTTTAATTATTCGAAAATAATACTCATTTCAACCCGCCTGTTTTGCTGACGGCCTTCAGGAGTGGCATTGTCGGCAATAGGTTTGGTTTGTCCGTACCATTCTGTTTTTATTCGGTTCGGCTCAATTCCTTGTTTAGCCAGATAATTTTTTACCGCGAGTGTTCTGTTTTTCGACAAAGCAAGGTTCGATTCAGGTTTCCCTATATTATCAGTATGTCCGGCCAGTAACAACTTGAATTCGGGGCGTTTCTGCATTACAGCTACTAATTCGTTGAGCGAACTCAGTGATGATTTCCTTATTACCGATTTGCCTGTTTCAAATTCGAGGTTGCTGAAAGCACGGTTCAACACTTCCTGTTCTTCTTTCTTAATCTCAGGACATCCGTTGTTTTGAGCGATGCCTGCCAGGGTAGGGCAGAGGTCGTATTTGTCCGAGATACCATCGCCGTCAGTATCGGGGCAACCTTTAAAAATGGCCGGCCCTTGAATACTCGGACAGTCATCATCTTTATCCGGAATACTGTCATTGTCAGTATCCTGCCATGGACAACCATTATTGTCAATCGGGCCTTTAATACCCGGACAGTTGTCCATTTCGTCCTTAATGCCATCGCCATCACTGTCAATAAACGGGCAGCCCCTGTTTTCGACTGTTCCGGCAACTGTTGGACAATTATCATCTTTGTCCGCAATTCCATCATCATCCTGATCCGGGCAACCGGCCATTTTAATTGAGCCCGCATTAAACGGACATTGGTCATTTTGGTCGATAATACTGTCTCCATCGCTGTCAGGACAACCATTAAAATTGGCAAGACCTTTTACATCAGGACATAAGTCATCTTTATCAATAACGCCATCCTCGTCATTGTCAGGACAACCATTAAATTTCATCAGTCCAAAGTCATCAGGACAGTTGTCTTTTCCGTCTTCTATTCCATCAAGGTCAGCATCAGGGCAGCCACCTGTGCCAATTAATCCTGCAATATCAGGACAGTGGTCCTTGTGGTCCGATACCTTGTCGAAATCTGCATCTTTAGGATAACTGTAAAGTATTGGGATTTTCACAACGGCAGATACAGCTGATCCATACCTGTATTTGGAAGTAACGAGCATTGAAAACATGTCGTTCCAGCCAACCCATAGTGCTCCCATCCGCAAACCCAAACCAATGTTCCATTGTTTGTATGCGTTGTATTGAACAGGCACTGATATCCCGAACCATTTTTTATCATAACGAGGCACAATGTTGAATGATGAGAGATAATGTACCTTGTTTACGTTGTTTGCGCCACGGTTAAGAGCCAGATAAGGCGTGAAATTGACATATAAACCTTCCGCAACTCTCACGTCAGCCTGAAGGCTTAAGCAAATGGGAAGAGTCATATTGTATTTGGACGAAACATCAGCCGGATCAAAATTGTTGTATATCAATGAGTCCAGCTCTGCAATTGAGTTAATATCACCAATATATAGGTTCCTGATATCGGCATTGAAATCCTTGCTGATTGGATTTCTCTTATAACGGGTATTGCCAAGATCAGTAGCTGTAAAACCAATCCTAAAGAGATATTTGTCCTGATCTTTACGCCAGATATTGGTTTTCCCGTCCATATCATACTTGTATTTCATCCAATCGGGCCGGTATTCGTATACTATTCCCACATCAAAAGCCAATGAAGGATTGGCATCAAACTTATAGCTGAAATCTTCAAGGGCAATATTTTCAGTGATTCCATAATTTGTATATGTATTGTAGAATGACACCGTATCACTGTTTTCAACTTCATAATTCAGGTCTTTCATAAACATATAGCCCGATCCCATGCCCTGTATAATTTTCATTGTTACACCAGCTTTCAGGAAATGTTTTTGTTTATCCATTACAACCCTGGCATATGTAAATCCATATTCGGCCCAGGCATTCATTTGCGAATAGACGTTTTCATTGTTCAGCCTGATATTCCATAGGTCAGTTTCCTTGTCCATATTATCAATTAGTATGGCGAGTGATTCTGTCATATTATCGATATTAAAAATGGTGCGAAAAGAGGGTGTAAATGCAATTGAACTCTTATCAGAAATAGCTAACATAAAGGAGAACAAATCTTGCTTCACGGTTATAATTCCTGATTTATTCTTGCCATCAAGGTTACGCGATATGTATGGACCATGAACATCGAAGTCTTCCGTGAATACAGTAGGGTGCCATATAACATATGGATCGATACCATAAAAATTGTTGGCATATGAAAAGTTAGTTGATGAAAATGCAAGATCAAATTTATACCGGCTATCAGCAATAGAAGCCGGTTGCAGTTGCACACCTGTAATGCCGGCATAGTTGCTGGAAGCAAAAGGAAGGAATTCCTGCGATTTCGAGTTTAAAACTGAAAGTAACAGAAACGATGTAAGTATGAGTATAGTTCGCATAGTGTAGGTTTTATGAACTAAATTTTATCAAAAATAGTGAAATTGTAATTAAATAGGTAATCCTTATGGTGAATAAAATTAATTCTCTTTTTTCCGAATATCTTTGTGCTGGATTAATTGCAAAGCCATTAGTGCCGAATGGGAAACTCAATTAGCGATTTATACAAAAGCATTGTACTGGAAATGAGTAGCTTGTTTCCGGAGGTGGAAGCCCGTGCCATTGCTGACCGGCTTTTTGAGCATTACTTTCGTTTATCGCCAATTCAAAGAGTTTTAGCAGCTTCAGATCATGCGCCCGGAGATCAAACAGCGCAGCTCAAAATAGCGGTAAGTAAAGTACTTAACCATGTGCCACTGCAATATGTACTGGGTAAAGCCTGGTTTATGGAGATGGAATTTGATGTAAATGAATCGGTTTTAATTCCCCGACCTGAAACGGAAGAAATGGTGAGCCTGATTTTAAACTCAATTCCTGTGAACAAATCTTTTCAGAATATTGATATTCTGGATATTGGAACCGGAAGCGGTTGTATAGCAATTTCGTTAAAAAAGCACTTACCACATTCAAGCGTTTCGGCAGTTGATATTTCGAAAGAAGCAATTGCAGTAGCCATGAGAAATGCAGAAAAAAATGAGGTCCATATTACATTAAAAAATGTGGATATTCTCGATTCGTCGCAATGGAATAGGTTACCCGATTGCAATCTAATCGTGAGCAATCCTCCTTACGTAACTGATTCGGAGAAATTGTTAATGCAACCCAATGTTATTGAATATGAGCCACATACTGCTTTGTTTGTGCCTGATGATGATCCACTTTTGTTTTACCGAAGTATAATGATGTTTGCAAAAGCAAAACTGATTTCCGGCGGCACTCTATGGCTCGAAATCAATGAAGCATTTGGAAATGAAGTCGTTTCTCTGTTCGGAAATGATGTGTTTAAAGAGCGAATACTTTTAAAAGATATGTTCGGGAAATACCGCTTTGTGAAGGTTACTAAATGAAAAAAGCAGCTATAAAGCTGCTCTTCTCACTTGATAGTTGGTTGAAACTATTTCTTTTTATTCGGAATTTCGAGTCCGTAACCATGCTTCTTGTCAACTGCGCGAAGCACCAGGCTCAAAATAATTGCCAGTACGCCGAAACTTGCAAAAATCAATTCCGGCACGGTATAGTTATATTTTGCACCAATTACACCTGCTGTAATTTGTTCCGAAACGCCAGGGTTTGATGCTGAAAGTGACCAGCCAATAAGAATTGGAACTGCCAGCAGCCCGATGTTCTGAATCCAGAAAATACTTCCGTATGCTGATCCGAGGTATCTCTCTTCTACAATTTTAGGAAGTGATGGCCACATTGATGCCGGTACCAGTGAAAATGCAGTTCCAAGGATCACTATTGTCATAATTGCAATAGGAACGTTGAATATTTCGGCCGGAACAAAAGCAAAAATAAGGTGCGAAATGGTGAGGAGTATTGCTCCGTAAAGCATCATTGAAGCGCCTTTGCCTTTAACATCAAGGAAATAGCCTATGAAAGGTGTAAGCACCATTGCTCCGATCGGGAAATACGAGAAATAGGCGGCAGCGCTTTTCATATCAACATCCAGTTTGGAAGCAAGCATATCGGTAGCAAACTTCTGGAAAGGGAAAATGGCTGAATAAAATAAAACACAAAGACCTGCAATAGCAAGGAATCCCGGGTTGGTGAAAATCTTTTTCAGGTCGCTGATTTTAAACTCATCTTCAGGGGCAACATCATTGGTTACACCCATTTGTTTGTCGAGCTTGAAATCCATAAAAGTATAGATGAGGAATGTAAGGAATCCGATACAAAGGAAAATCAATCCCCAAAGTACTGAATTTGAAGGCCCTCCGTTTTCAGCAAAGATTGGGGTTAAACGAAATACCGCAAAAACGCCTAATCGTGCAACGGCCATTTCGAGGCCCATAGCAAGTGCCATTTCACGTCCTTTAAACCATTTTACAATGGTTTTCGAAACTGTAATTCCGGCCATTTCGACACCGATACCAAAGATGGAGAATCCAAAGAAAGCAAGTTTTGCTGATGCCGGAATCCATGTAAGAAAAGTTCCCAGCCATGCAGCCAGTCCGCTATCCTGAAATCCTGGAGTAAGTGCATAAAATTTGATAGCAGCTCCAAGTACCATGGTTAATCCTGCTGTGATAATGGTGAAGCGGATACCCATTTTGTCGAGAATGATACCCGAGAAAATAAGAAAGAAAACAAAAACATTCAGGAAAAACTCGGATCCGCCAAGCATTCCGAACACCTCTGGAGTCCATTTGTAATCGGTTTCGAGCATCGTTTGAAGCGGGGCAACCACATCAACAAAGAAATACGCGAAAAACATTGTCGTTGAAATCAGGATCAGTGCAATCCAGCGGGCTGTTGGTGATTCGTTAAGCGCACTTGTAATTTTTTCTTTCATTTTGTGTTGTTTAAAAGATTTAAATTGCTGGTTAATAGTATGTTTGTGCTTATTTTTTATAATATGTCGTTCTTAAAAACCGGTCAAATGTACTTAAATTTTTTATCTGACCAATCTGGTTTAGTAATATGTTCATAACGATTTGTTTTTCACACTCTGATTCCTTTGTTAAAAAACAGAAATTGACAGCTACTTTAAAATGAATTAAAAATAAGTAAAGTGTTAACTTTTCGGTTTGTGGCTATGTGTTAACCAATCACATGTATATTTGCAAAAAATCTTTAACCGATATTGAAATGAACCTGTTTTTCAAACTATTTCTTGCATCAGCAATCACTATTGTTGTTATCAATGATGCAAATGCTCAAAAATCAAAGCGTACTTCAAAAAGCAGCACTCCAAAAAATATTATCCTCCTCATTGGCGATGGCATGGGTACTTCGCAGGTATATGCAGGTTATACGGCAAAAAAAGGAGTTATGAATATCACCGGAATGCCTGTTACCGGCTTTTCAATAACCAATTCGGCAAGCAATTATATCACCGATTCAGGCGCTGCCGGAACAGCTTTAGCAGCAGGAGTTAAAACCAAAAATGGCAGCATTGGCGTTGATGTTGACGGGAAACCTGTGAAAACAATTCTCGAAATGGCTGAGGATAAAGGGCTTTCAACCGGCCTGGTTTCTACATCTGCCATTACTCATGCTACACCTGCTTCATTTATAGCTCATACGCCTAGCCGTTCGAAATATGAAGATATAGCTAACTACTTTCTGCATACTGACATTGATGTTTTTATTGGTGGCGGATACAATCATTTCGCCCGTCGTGCTGATAGCCTCAACCTGATTGACAGTTTGATGGCCCGTGGCTACTTTATCGCCCGCGATCTGAAGGATGTTGATGTGCCTTCAACCCAGAGTCTTGCTGCCTTGCTTGCTGATGAGCACATGCCTTCGATGATAAAAGGACGTGGCAACATGCTTTCCGACGCAACCGAACTGGCTCTTAAAATGTTGAAAAGGAATAAAAAAGGTTTTTTTATCATGATTGAAGGTTCTATGATCGATTGGGCTGCTCATGATAACGATGCCGAATCAATAGTTAAAGAAATCGTTGATTTTGACAATGCAGTAGGAAACGCATTGAAGTTTGCTGCTAAAAATGGTGAAACGCTCGTAATTGTTACAGCGGATCACGAAACCGGTGGTTTGGGCATAAATGGAGGAAGCCTTGAAACAGGCGAAATTGTAGCTGCTTTCACAAGTAAAGACCATACTGCAACTATGGTGCCTGTTTTTGCATATGGCCCTGGTGCCGAAAGGTTTACCGGCGTGCAGCAAAATACCGATATTTTTAAGAAATGTGTTCAATTGCTGGACCTTAGTAAATAACACAGTTATACTGTTAGTTGGATTAAAGGAGGGACAATCCTTTTTCCAGTACCTTTAGCAGGTATTTTATTTCCGATACGCTTAAAATACCAACGAAATGAAACTTCTGATTATTTCAGCCACATCAATAGAAATAAAACCATTGATCACCGGACTAGGCAAAGGTCGCGTACTCCAACATCATGTTACAAGATACAGGTATAAACAATTTGATATCGATATACTGATAACTGGCGTTGGAATGGTGCCAACAGCCGTGTTTACAAGCATCGTACTCAGTAAATATAAATACGACGCTGTTTTCAATGTCGGAATCTGCGGTAGCTTTAATCTTGATATTCCTTTAGGTACAGTGCTCAATATTACTAGCGATTGTCTTCCCGAAACAGGTGCCGAGGATGGCGAGCATTTTCTATCGCTTATTGATCTGAAACTGCTCGATCAGGATAAGTTCCCATTTAGCGGAGGCAAACTGATTAATGATTCGGTTTTCGATAGTAATCTGATTAATAGCTTACTTATTGCCACTGGTGTAACGGTGAATACGGTTCATGGAAATGCGCTTAATATTGAATCGTTTCTGAAACGGCAACATGTTGATGTTGAATCCATGGAAGGCGCAGCATTTATGTTTTCGTGTAAACTGCACAGAAAGAGGCATATACAAATACGAAGTGTTTCGAACTATATTGAGGACCGGGATGTTTCAAAATGGGATATTCAGCTTGCAATTCAAAATGTAAACCAATTTATATTTGATTTGTTGAATGAGTAGACCTTTCAATGCCGCACATTCCTTTACAGTTTTCTTATACCCTTAACTCCAATTTTTCATAATGAAACTTACTCTTGGTTTTTCCCCATGTCCGAATGATACTTACATTTTCGATGCAATGGTTCACCAGAAGGTTGATACTGAAGGACTGGAGTTCGATTATTTTTTGGCTGATGTCGAAAAACTTAACTCAGCCGCTTTTGAAGAAAAACCTGATATTACCAAGCTCAGTTTTCATGCTTTTATGCACCTGGCAGGCAAGTATTTATTGCTCGATTCGGGTGCAGCGCTTGGCTTTGGAGCCGGACCGCTTGTTATAAGCAAGAAACTGCAAAGTTTTGATGATTTACCGGGCAAAACTATCGCTATCCCAGGTATTTATACTACGGCAAATCTTCTTTTATCACTGGCAATGAAGGAGATTGTTCATAAAAAAGAAATGATTTTTTCGGATATTGAAAATGCAGTACTTTCAGGTGAAGTTGATGCCGGGCTTATAATTCACGAAAGCAGGTTTACCTATCAATCGAAAGGCTTGAAGAAACTTATTGATCTGGGTGAATTCTGGGAACAACGTACAGGTTTGCCGGTCCCGTTGGGCGGAATTGCGGCTCACAGCAGGCTTGGTGATGATGTAATTTCGAAAGTGAATAGAAGTATCCGTCGGAGTGTTGAATTTGCCAATCTTCATAAAGGTGAACCCAATGAGTTTATCAGCTGCCATGCACAGGAAATGGATACGGCTGTAATGCAACAGCATATTGATCTGTATGTGAATCAATTTTCGGTAAGCCTTGGCCCGCAAGGGAAACAGGCTATAGATAAAATGTTTGAATATGCACTCTCTGCCGGCTTGATTTCAAAAATGCCTGAACGAATTTTTGCATCATGAAATCTGTCCTATACATATTCGTGCTAATAAAAAGAAATGGCCATTCAATCCATAACGAGGATTTTGTACTTTTGTGTAAATTATAAAGAAAGCAAAAGTTGCGAATCATAAATCCCCTTTTATTTACTCTTTTCCTTGTTTTTTCTGCCCTCTCGGCTTTTAGCCAGGTCGACAGGGGAGGAATTCCGCGAAGTTTTCAGTCGCAGTTTCTGCTTAAATCGCTAGTACAGGTTATTGATATTGAATCCCCTGACCTGCTTGCAATAAAAGCTGAGGATGACGAAGCAGCACGACTTGAAAAATCATATCGGGTTGGAGTTGAAGTACCAGTAAATATTTCGCTTATTGATGCCGGGCAATGGGAGAATTTGAGTGATGGTGGCCGTATTTGTCGCCTTACATTAAGTTGCAGTGGAGCGCAGGGTCTGGGGATTAATTTCGGCAAAGTACTAATACCAACTGGTTCCGATTTATTTGTCTATTCTCCTGATAAACAGAATGTATTAGGAGCATATACGCGTTTTGAAATTCGTGATAACCAATTGTTTACTACACGTCCTGTTTATGGGGATAAAATTGTAATTGAGTATTATGAGCCTTTTATTCCTAACGAAAATACAGAGATACAATTATCTGGTCTTACATTTATGTATCGCGGATTTGAAAAGATAGTTCCAAACGAATTTAAGTCTCTTTCCTCAGGCAATTGCGAAGTAAATGTAAACTGTGAGGAAGGACAAAACTGGCAAAATCAAAAACAGAGTGTTGTTAAAATTCTGACCAAAGTAGGTACTAAATTTTTTTATTGCTCAGGCACTTTGATGAATAACACCTCGCAGGATTTTAGTGGATTATTCCTATCTGCATCGCATTGCAGCAACGATTTTTCTGGAGGCAGTGCTACTGCTGCTGATTACAGCAGATGGGTTTTTTACTTTAATTACGAATCTCCCGACTGTGTTTCATCGGCTGCACAAGAGCAAACAATACTTGGAGCTGAAATGCTGGCAACTTCCGATAGTCCTTCCAATATTGGATCCGACTTCTTATTGCTTCGTTTTTTAGAAAATATTCCACCCAAATACAACCCGTATTATTGTGGCTGGGATGCTGGTAATAGTAACTCTTCTTCAGGAGTTTGCATTCATCACCCGGATGGTGATATTAAGAAAATTTCAACTTATATTTCTCCTTTAACTTCGGGTACATGGGGTTCAACACCCAATACGCACTGGATTGTACGATGGGCAGCCACTGCCAATGGACATGGAGTAACCGAAGGCGGATCATCGGGATCACCGCTATTCGACGATGAAGGTTTGGTTATAGGTACATTGACAGGCGGTGAAAGCTCTTGTCAGAATCCGACCGGACCTGATATGTACGGAAAAATTTCTTTTTCGTGGGCTTCCAACGGATCATTGGCCGAACAGCAATTAAAACCCTGGCTCGATCCCGAAAATACAGGAATAACTAAACAGCCCGGCTCATTTAATGCGAAACTTGCAGTTGCTGATTTTTCGGCAAGTTCCTCAATAATTCCGGTAGGCGGAACTATCAATTTTCAGGATCTTTCATCAGGGAAACCAAATAATTGGAAATGGTATTTCCAGGGAGGAAACCCTTCGGAGTCAACAGAACAAAATCCCTCATCCATTCGTTTTGAACGTTTTGGCGCCATGAATGTGAAACTGGTTGTAAGTAATGAATTCAATACCGATTCGATTGTAAAAGAGGAGTATATAGATGTAAGGGCAGTTGTGTCGCCCAATCCCAGTAAAGGGGATGTAAATATCCTTACCGACATCAACAACGAAAGTGATGTAATTATCGAAGTGTACAATGCAAGTGGAATTAAAGCTCAACGGTTTGAGTACTCCGGATCTTTATCTTCAAATTACAGTATTAAACTGCCTGATTATGGAAATGTTTTTCTCATCAGAGTCATTCACGGGGAACAGATACAGACTCATAAAATTATAGTAACTCACTAAACCTGAATTACCTTCGGGAGTTGAAGTAATCCCACATTAAATAAAAGTCAAATGATTTCAGAAATAGTTAAGTCGTCGGCTATCAGTAGCCCAATTAAGGATATAGCCCTAAAAGTTCTAAATGCAACACGAATTACGCCCGAAGAAGGCATTCTGCTTTACAAGGAAGCCGATACCTCTTTGCTGGCATTGTTGGCTGATCAGGTAAGGAAAAGAATTGTTGGCGAATATGTGTTTTACAATCGCAATGTACACATCGAACCTACCAATATTTGCGTTTATGATTGCAAATTTTGTTCGTACTCGCATCACCAGAGTAAGGAATCGTGGGAACTCACTGTCGACGAAATGGTGAAAACCGTTGTTAACCTTGGTAATGATATTACTGAAGTTCATATTGTGGGTGCCGTTCACCCAGGTCGTGATATCTATTACTATGCTGACCTGGTAAGGCGTGTTCACGAAGCACGACCTGAGGTGCATATTAAAGCTTATACGGCCATTGAAATTGAATATATGGCAAATCGCTCGGGTTTAAGCTTTATGGAAGGCTTGCAGTTACTTAAAGATGCAGGACTCAATTCGCTGCCCGGCGGAGGTGCAGAAATATTCGACGACGAAATCAGGGAGCAGATTTGCGGTAAGAAATCGTCCACCGAAGCATGGATCGAAATCCACGAAACTGCCCATAAACTTGGTATTCCTACCAACTCAACAATTCTTTACGGACATATTGAGAAGTTCGAACACCGCATCCATCACATGGAACTCTTACGGCAGTTGCAGGATCGTACCGGAGGTTTCAATGCATATATCCCCTTGAAATTCAAGAATAAAAACAACGAAATGTCCAATATCGAAGAAGTATCACTTATCGAAGACCTTCGTAATTACGCTGTTTCCAGGATTTATCTTGATAATATTGCACATCTGAAAGCATACTGGCCCATGATAGGGAAGGAAATGGCGGCATTGTCGCTTGCTTTTGGCGTTGATGATCTGGATGGAACGATTAATGATTCCACAAAAATTTATTCTCTTGCCGGCGCAGGTGAGAATCCTTCGCTTAGCAGTGATGAAATCAGGGAACTGATTATTAAAGCCGGACGAATTCCTGCTGAAAGAGACTCGGTGTATAATATTATTAAAAAAGGATAAATTCTTTTCCCGGAATACAATTTCTTATCAAGGCTTTCAGGTAAACTCCTGCATTTTATATTTCTTAACTTATCTCATGCAACTTATTCGTTGTCAAATTTATATTTATTTGTTTTGATTTATAATGTCTTTTTTACTTATTAGATATTCCGTATTAAAGGGGGTTTTATAAAAGTTATCAATACATGTTTGTTAGAAACATTTTTGGAAGGCAATAGAATTCAAACATTTTTATGCTAAATTTGTTGCAATTAAATGTTTAACCTTAAAAAATATCAACTATGAAAGTAAAAATTTTACTTTTTGCAAGCATTTTTGCAATTGGTTTCCTGACCTCTACAGCACAAGAAGTCAAAAATGGCGATAAGATACTAAATCTGGGCCTTGGAGTAGGGTCGGGTCTTGGGTATGGTTCGGGCTATAAAACAACGATGCCAGCAGTTTCAGGTTCTATTGAGTTTATTGTAAAGGATGATTTATTCGATGGTAAAGGAGCAATTGGAGTTGGAGGTTATGTCGGTTATTCCGCAAGTAAATCTGAGTATACGTATTCTGGTGGAACTTATGGTTGGAAATACTCGAATTTGATTCTTGGTCCAAGGGGGAATTTGCACTATAGCTTGTTGGACAAACTTGATACCTATGCAGGTTTAATGTTAGGTTACTGGATTAGTTCAAACACTGAATATGGAACCATTCAAACGGGTTATGGTGCCGGAGATTGGGGCGGATTTATCTGGTCAGGTTATGTTGGTGGTCGCTATTTTTTCAGTGATTCATTTGCTGGTATGCTCGAACTTGGTTCAGGTATTAGTTATCTTAACATTGGTGTAGCTTTAAAATTCTAAACCAACATTTAAAGCATAAAAAAAGGCCTGAATATCAGGCCTTTTTTTATTCCATTTCGTCTTCATCTATCTTCATTACATATCTATCCCATTTTTCGATAACAGCTTGCATATCTGCAGGTAACTCGGTTTCAAAATACATTTTCCGTCCATCAGACGGATGCGCAAATCCGAGCGATTGAGCATGAAGCGCCTGGCGTGGACAAAGCTCAAAACAATTCATGATAAACTGTTTGTATTTTGTAAACGTGGTGCCTTTCAATACCTGATCACCTCCATACCTTGAATCGTTAAAAAGCGTATGGCCTATATGTTGCATGTGCGCACGTATCTGGTGCGTACGGCCTGTTTCGAGTGTGCACTCAACCAAAGTTATGTAATGGAACCTGCGTATCACCTTGTAATGGGTTATTGCTTCTTTTCCGTGGTTCCCGTCAGGAAACACATCCATTATAAGTCTGTCGCGGAGGCAACGCCCGATATGACCTTCGATGGTTCCTTCTTCGTCTTTTACATCACCCCATACCAAAGCTAGGTATTTGCGATCAACCTTATGTTCGAAAAATCCACGCGCCAGTTTGCTTTGCGCGATTTCATTTTTTGCCACCAGTATCAATCCTGAAGTGTCTTTATCAATCCGATGAACCAGATACGGACCTGTTTCGCTAACTATTCCCTGTTGCTGAAACCTGTATGCCAGCGCGTTGACAAGTGTTCCTGTGTAGTTGCCGTGTGCCGGATGCACTACCATTCCTGCCGACTTGTTAATTACCAGTACATCATCATCTTCATATACTATTTCGAGTGGAATGTTTTCGGGCAGTATTTCCGTTTCCCTTGGCGGGTATGCTAATACAATTGAAATAATATCCAACGGTTTAACACGGTAATTGGGTTTAACCGGTTTGTCGTTTACCAGGATATTGTTGGCATGCGCTGCATTTTGTATTTTATTCCGCGAAGCATTTTGTATGCGCCCCATCAAAAACTTGTCAATACGAAGCATGGCCTGGCCTTTATCCACTTCAAACCTGAAATGTTCATAAAGGTCATTTTCTTCAGCTAAGGCGGAATTGTCTTCTAATTCTTCTAATTCTTCATTCATGTTTTTCTGATTCTGGCGTTGTAAAAAGTGTGTTCTGATCCAATCAGAATAAAGTGGCGGTTACAACTCAGCCAGGCTAATTTATTCTCAAAGTTAATTTAAACAGGAAAAAAAACTGATCGGACAACCTGCTGTTTTTGTGGAAATTATCTGATGATCAGTTTCCCGCTGGCTTTGCGTCCGCTGTTCGTATCCGTGAGGATTACAAGATAAAAACCGGGAGCGAGAGAACTTACATCAACCGGATTCGAGAACGTACGGTTTAACACAAGGCTTCCGCTTGCTGATATAATGTTAATATTCAGACTTTCATCTGCAATATTATTCCATAATTCAGGCAACCGGATTATAAGGTTTCCATCGGTAACCGGATTGGGTTGGAAAGCAAGTTGCTGTATTTTAACAGGATTTTCGATAACTAATGGGTTTTGAAAACCAACAACTGGTCTCATCATTGCCGAACCATAATTTATAGGATCACTTGATTCCCACACTCCACTTACATTATAGAATCGTTTTGCATAGCTATCTTTATACCGGTCGAAGCCAACATTAAGGTTGTTAACTGACGATTGAGTCCATCCAATATAAAATATAAGACCTGGGAAGGAAACTGCATTCACTATCACCGGCTCCTCGAACCAATAGGTAGTAAATTCGTTCAGACTTGAGGGATAAAGGGGCGTAACGCCATTTATAGCATCTACAACCTGACCGGGAACACCAAACTGGTCATTCCACACATTCAGGTCAATTATTTCCTGATTTATGCCACTTGTAACCGGATTGAAAAAAATCTGAATTCCCCGGAGTGTATCTGCTTCGTTGAGTTTAAACTGCACGGCATATGAGCCACCTGCACCGTTAATTCCTACACCAGCTTCGGACGTTCCGTTATCGTAAGCATAGTAATTGCTGAATAACTGATCGTATTGAATAGAGTCGTTCGACCGGAATAAAGGATTTGGGTCGGGTGTTAAAGTGTGAATGATATGAAAAACAACTTTCTGATCAGTAGAAGGAGGGAAAAATGATACAACCGGAGGATGAGCAAAAGCAGGATAAGTCGTATAGCCGGTTGTTGCAAAAGGTGTAAGTGTCTGGCTACCTCCATCGTATTCTTTGAATGGCGCTTCTGAATTTTTACGCATATTATATTTGTAAACAACACCCCGGTTTTCGTTGCTCAGATTGGATATTGCGATATCAATGTTTTCCTTCATTTCGTTCACGAAATTCTTGGTGTATTGCTTGAAAGGCATTGATTCATAGTTTTTTAACATTGAGGGAGCCTGGTCGCCAAATGCAAGATCTTTCATGGACGTATCGTTGATACTGCGGCCATTACTTAACCACACAACGTCAATATTCCAGTGGCTGCCGTTGTTCCGCCAGTCGGGTTGCGAATTTCCTGCCAGTGTCGCTATATTGCGAAACCTGAATTGAAAGCCGTTTTTATAATACCTTACGCTGTCAATAATTGAGGTCATCGGAATAATTACCTGCCTGAAATAACGGTTATCGGGTTGCGCGAATGAATCAACAGTTATTCCGCCGGGTGTTGTCCACATTTCATTCCAGCGTTTTTCATAAGTAGTATCACCGGCCGAAGCAATTGTATCGTAATCTCCCGGCGAATGAAATTCAAGAATGAGCGAAGCTTTTTTTGACGGTGGGCTAATCGTTCGTCCTTGTGGCTGATAATAGAAACTGAAGAAAATAGAATCGGCTCTGTTTATTGCTCTTTTGGATGGAGAAAGAATAGAGTCGAGCCTGATCGGCAGCGATGTAAGGTAATCCGCATCAAACTGATTTGGTCCGGCATTGGGATACAAAGCTCCGGTTTCGTCAAGTGCATCCAATGTAGCAACGCCAACACTGGGTGAGTTTTTTGCATAATCAGTATTAACAAAGGCAAAAGCATCAGCCCAGCGCAATGCGGAAGGGAAAACTGATAGCACAGAAAAATCATCATAAAAAGGCAGCGTAAGCACACTTGTTGATTTGGTTACCGATTTACTTTTAACACGGTATTGATCAGCAACAGCCTGATTATATGAAGGTGTGGTAAGTATTTCCTGCGCTGTGGCCGAAATACCTGCCAGTGTTAATAATGCTATGGCAAAAATGTTTTTTGTCATCAAATCAGTACTTTAAGGTAATTGTACTTCGGGCTGAATGGTGTCAATTACAAGAGTACTTATGTACTCCTCGAAATTGAAATCAGTACCCGATTTGTAAGTTAATGAAAAGCTTGTTCCGGCATCCATACGTTTACCGTAAACATATACAGGCGTTTGTTCGTAAACCTGCGCATTTGTGCTGTCGCAATCGCCTGAATACGATTCGCCTGCAACAACGAAACCTAGCCTCGAAAGCTCGCCAAGCGCTGATTCGCGCGTTTTCCCTATCAGGAACGGAATTGCGGCCTGGTTGCCTCCCGAACCAGATCCGATTACAAGGTCAACAATGGAGCCTTTGCGGATTTGTGTTCCGGGTTTTACTACCCTGCCATTGACTGTAACTTTTAAAACAGCGTTTTCGGCAATATCAGGTACAATTCGAATGCCGCCAAGTTTAAGTCCGTATGTTTGCAAAAGTGCTTTTGCCCGCCGGAGCGAAAGATCAATAAGTGCCGGCATACTCACTTGTTCAGGCATATACGATACGAGCGAGAGATAAATAGCCCTTCCGGGTTTTACTTTGGTTTCGGGCAATGGATCCTGCGAAATAACGCTTCCCGGTTTGCGGGTGTAATCATAAATAGAGTCAACAACAATCAGTTCAAAGTCTTTACTTGATTCGAGGCTTTGGACCTGATCCATCTGAAGGCCAACGTAATTTGGTGTAAGCGCAACCTGGTTGTGCCGGGTATACATTTTCAGCAGTGTAAAAGTGATCCATAAAATCACTATGAAAAGCAATATTGAGTATGCCAGGTGTTTTACAAACCGCCGGGTAGTAATGAATTGTATAAAGTTCATAAGGTTGTATGTGCCCTGATTGATTGCTGATTAGCCTCTTGCTTATATAAACTGCAAGATTTGAATATTATTGTTTCTTTTTTGCAAAGATACAAATTCCGCAGCAGCTGTCAGATATATCAAATAGCTAAATTAATGGATGCAACGATTACTAATAAGGATGAAAGCCAGTTTCGTGTTAAATGAATATTTAATTGATTCCATTGGTGGAAGAATCAGGAGAATTATTCAATTACTTTACTTATCCGGACTGAAGCAGAAGTTATCTCAATATTGATATAATTTTAAGAGAAACTTTTTATGCTATTCTCTAACTTTGCATTTTTAAAAGTCTTTAAATTCTGAGAAATGCGCAAAATAAGAGTTGTATTGTTCATGGGCGGCGATTCCGGCGAATATGAAGTTTCAATTGCAAGTGCTTCGCAGGTGAAAAATAACCTGGATACTGAAAAATACGAAGTTTACCCTGTGTTGATACGCGATGGTAAATGGACTTATACCGCTTCGAACGGAGTTTTAATTCCCTTTGATAGGAATAATCATTGCCTGGAAATTGAGAAGGAAACCGTTACTTTTGATTGCGCATTTATTGCCATTCATGGTACTCCGGGCGAAGACGGCAAACTTCAGGGGTATCTCGAAATGGCGGGTATTCCTTATACAACCTGCGATGTGACAACTTCGGCTCTTACTTTCAACAAGTATTTTAGCAATGATCTTGCAATGCAATATGGAGTAAACGTTGCGCGTACAATACTTTTAAGGAAGGGCGATATATGGAATGCCGAAACCCTGTTAAAGGAAGTTGGATTGCCATGTTTTGTGAAACCAAATAAAGCTGGTTCGAGTGTTGGGGTTTCAAAGGTTTATGATTTGGCTGGAATTCCTGAAGCAATAAACAAAGCGTTTGCCGAAGATAACGAAGTGCTTGTACAGCAGTTTATTAAAGGAAGGGAAATGGCTTGCGGTGTTTTTACCATTGATGGCAAAGTACAGGTGCTTCCTGTTACTGAAATTGTTTCGGAGAATGATTTTTTCGATTACGAGGCAAAATATACCGTAGGTCTTGCCGCCGAAATAACTCCTGCGCCCATCAGTGAAGAAAAATCAGCTGAATGCAAAAAGCTTACTGATTATTTGTACCGCAAATTTAACTGCAAAGGAGTTGTACGATTCGATTATTTCCTGGTGGATGATACATGGTGGTTCCTCGAAGTGAATACCGTGCCCGGCTTTTCAGCCGAAAGCATCATTCCTAAGCAAGCCAAAGCTGCAGGTTATCAATTGAAGGACTTTTTTGGATCACTTGTAGAAGAAGCTTTGAGAAAGTAAAAACTCTAAATCCCTGATTTCAGGTAATCAACCAGTTTGCTGACAGCCCTTGCTCTGTGGCTTATTTTGTTTTTCTCCGAAAGCGGCATTTCTGCAAAGGTTAGTTCATATCCATCAGGAACAAAAACAGGGTCGTAGCCAAATCCTTCAATTCCTTTTCTGGCGTGGATAATTTCACCATTCACAATACCTTCGAAATAACTTACAGAGCCATCAAGATGCAACGCTATCACTGTCCGGAAGCGTGCTTTGCGGTTCGAAACACCTTGGAGTTCGGATAGAACTTTGTCAATATTTGCTTCAAAATCGTGCCCATTGGTAGCATACCTGGCCGAAAAAACCCCGGGACGACCATCGAGTGCTTCCACTTCCAGTCCGGTATCATCAGCAAAACAATTCATTCCGTATTTAGAATATACATACTCCGCTTTCAGCAAGGCATTGCCTTCGAGAGTAGTAGCCGTTTCAGCAATATCTTCGGTGCAACCAATATCTTCCAGGCTCCGGATAATGAAATCCGACCCAACAATTGATTGTATTTCAGCGAGTTTGTGTTTGTTATTTGTGGCAAATATCAGTTCGTTCATCTGGTATTATTTATTTTTACGGGTCAGATGGAATTACTCATCTATTTCTTATTTTTATTAGTATTCGTGAGCTAAAGGTTCGCCAGATTGATCACAATATCATCTTCGGTTGATGATTTATTCCAATCTTGGCTATTTCATATTCATTTATTCATTGTGATAAGGTTCGTTCTTCAGGATTGTCATGGCACGGTATAATTGTTCGGCAAATAAAAGCCTGATCATTTGGTGAGTAAATGTCATCCTCGAAAGCGATAATGTTAGATCAGCTCTGAGCTTAATACTTTCAGCTACGCCGAAAGCGCCTCCGATAACGAAACATAATTCGCGCGTGCCTGCATTCATGGTCTTCTGCAGAAATCCGGCAAATTCAACCGAACTGAATTCCTTCCCATGCTCGTCGAGCAAAACAACAAAATTGGGCAATGCTGTTTTTTCAAGGAGAATAACGGCTTCTCTTTCTTTAATCTGCTCAGCATTAAGGTGTTTACGGTCTTTCAAATCAGGAATTACTACTTCTTTTACTTTTATATAATGCTTTAATCGTTTTAAAAACACATTATAGCCTTCGCGAACGAAGGCTTCCGATGTACTGCCAATCATAACAATTGTAATGTTCATAGCATTAGGTTGTTCCGGTTCGAAAAATGTTTCCGGACTGCAGGTTTAGGTTTGTCAAAGATACATACACTCTTCATAAATCAAATGAAGAAAAACCAATTGGGATTATTTTTGGAGTGATTTTTGTACCTTTACAGAGTTGTTAAAAACATAAAATGAAAAACGCAATCAAAAACATACTTTTCAGTTTGGTGGTATTGCTTATGACTCAAAGCCAGGTAAAGGCTATGGAACCACAGGGTCTTGTCGAAAATATAGCCGCTGCTATAAAAGCTGGAAATTCGAAAGAGCTGGCAAAATATTTCGGACCTACTGTCGAAATCATTATTCCGGGTATTGATGGGGCTTTCAGTAAGGCTCAGGCTGAAGTTATTATGAAAGATTTTTTCGCCAAATCAACTCCCGTTTCGTTTACAATAAATAAAAAAGGCAATTCGGCTGGTGGATCGCAATATATGATCGGTACTTACAAAAGTAAAACCGAAAGCTTAAATGTATATATTCTGCTGAAACCCGTTTCGAATATACTAATGATACAGCAGATACATTTCGAAACCGACTGACAAATTTAAATTTAATGTTCCGTGACTATTGATGAAATTATTATAAAAGCACTTCGCGAGGATATTGGTGAAGGCGATCATACTTCTTTGTCAACTATTCCTGCAAATGCTCAGGGTAAAGCCCGGCTCCTGATTAAGGAGGATGGTGTACTAGCTGGGGTTGATGTTGCCCGAAAGGTGTTTTATCATACCGATGACCGGATTCTAATGAACCAGTTTATTGAGGACGGCACGCGGGTAAAAAAGGGTGATGTGGCTTTTGAGGTAACAGGCAATTCGATTTCATTGCTTACTGCAGAGCGTACTGCACTCAATTTTATGCAGAGGATGAGCGGTATTGCTACCCAAACCCGTATGATGGTTGATGCCATCGAAGGCCTCCCGACACGGATACTTGATACACGCAAAACAACACCTCTGCTTCGGGAATTCGAAAAAAAAGCGGTCAGACTTGGAGGCGGTTTCAATCATAGATTCGGTCTGTATGATATGATACTGATAAAAGATAATCATGTGGATTTTGCTGGAGGAATTACCCAGGCTATAACCGCATGCCACGAATACCTGCACCATAAGGCATTAAAACTTAATATTGAAATTGAGACCCGGAACCTTGATGAAGTTAAACAGGTACTTGCCCATGGTGGTGTTCAGCGTATTATGTTGGATAATTTTTCGTTCGATATGCTTCGGGATGCTGTTCAACTCATCGGAAAGGAATATGAAACAGAAGCTTCCGGCGGGATTAATTTACAAACTATCAGACAATACGCTGAATGTGGTGTCGGATTTATTTCGGTAGGATCGCTTACTCATCATATCAATAGTCTGGATATGAGCTTAAAAGCAGTTAAATAGATGCTTACAGAATTTGCTAATCGGAATTCCGCTGAATACCTCAATAATGATGATTTTGTAAATTCAGGTTACTTATAAATCCAGTTGTCGCCGATTTCTAAAATAATTTCATTTCTTCAGAATCATTCATACTACACTGTTTAACAAACAGTTCAAACTCAGTTTGAGGCGCTGAAATATCATTTATTACAATTATGCAACCGAAGAAGAAAAACCAGGGTCGTGTATCAGATTATTATCAGCTCAAGCTTAATGAGCTGTTAAAAACTAAATTGGTGTCATCGGCTGAACGTTTTTCGCGTAGATTGGTTATACCCGGTTTCGACGGAATGCCGGTTTATGATGTTGCTGTTTTTTTTATCGGAGGGTTGCAAAGAGGTGCTATATCCATGCGTGCGGCTGCATTTTCGTATAATTTTTTCCTTGCACTTTTCCCTGCCATAATATTCTTTTTTACCATAATACCATACATTCCTATTGCAGGATTTCAAGATCAGTTGCTGGAGTTAATGCAGAATTTCATTCCGGGAAAAGTATATGATGCAGTAGAGGAAACCCTTTTTGATATCGTAAAAAGGCCTCGTGGTGGTCTGCTTTCAATAGGTTTTTTAATGGCCATGTATTTCTCTACCAATGGAATACATAGTCTGATTGAAGCATTTAACAAAACCAGGCATACCATCGAAACCCGCTCATGGGTGAAACAACGACTTATTTCGATAGCATTAGTTGTTATTCTATCGTTACTTGTAATCATTGCTATTTCTCTTATTGCCCTGGGACCGATTGTGCTAAGTTTTTTAGTAAAACACAATATGCTGCGTGATAGTTTTAGTTATTACCTCATTATTGCCGGTAAATGGATTGTATCGACAGCCATGCTGTTTTTTGCCTTTTCATTTCTTTATTACCTGGCTCCGGCGGCACAGTCGCGTTTTCGGTTTATATCAGCGGGAAGCACCCTTTCTACACTGCTGACTATATTGGCATCGGTAGGCTTCAATTATTATGTGAACAGTATTTCGCGGTACAATACACTTTATGGTTCAATAGGAACGCTCATTATTTTAATGCTCTGGATATTTTTCAACGCTATGATAGTTCTTATAGGATTCGAACTCAATGTAAGTATCAGGAATGCTAAGAGGAAATATCGGGGAACACTTCCGGTTAAGCGTCATAAAGTTTCAGCAACCCGGCCGATGTAGCCGCCCAGTTGTATTTACTCTTAACTGATTTGTTGCCGTTTTCACCAAGAGTGATTCTCAGATTTTCATCGGAATAAAGTTTTATAATCTTTTCAGCAAGATCTTCGCTGTTACGATCCATAAAAATGAGACCGCAATTCTCAGCAAGGATTAGTTTTTCGAGCGATTTACAATTGGACGAAATAACAGGTTTCCCAAAATACATATACTGAAAGAGTTTATTTGGACTCGAATTATCAGTTTGCTCCGATCGAACATGGGGAATCACACAAATATCTGATATCTCGATGTAAGACTGCATATTCGACGAAGGCTTAAACCCTTCAAATACAACATTATCTTTCAGATTAAGTTGATTGGATTTTTCCTTGAGCAACTCAAGGGTGTTCCCTTCGCCTACCAGTAAAATCAATAATTCTGGTATTTTAGTACCGATCAAAGAAGCAGCCTCTAGTAAGTATTCAATTCCGCGAACAGCATCAATGCCACCAATAAAGGACACCACAAACCTGTTTTTGAAACGATCTTTTAATCCTGGAACAGGTTTTTGTGAAGCAACAAATGTTTTAAAATTCAGTGTATTGGGTACAATTGTAATGTTTTCTGTTTTATTCAAAACCAATGCCAGGCGCGATTTCATTTCGTTAGCCACGCAAATAATATTATCAGCTATTGCAAGCCATTCTTTCTCTTTTTTGAACCAAACTGATTTGCTTAAAAAAAACCTGGCGAACAATGTATTCATATAGGGTTGTTCAGCAACCAGATATGGATAGTTTTCATGCATATCAGCAGTAATTATTATTTTATGCTTTTGTTTAATCGATTTTATCAGGCAACACAGAGGCAAGTCATGAATATGAATTGCATCAAAGGATTGAGTATTTAATATTTTTTTTACCTCCCGCATCCATTTCAACTGATATAAAGGAAACTGGTTAAGCAGTCCAAGCATTTTTTTAGCCAGTTGTTTAGCAATTGGAAAGCGATGGATATGAATTCCTTTAAAGACTTCGTGTTTTTGTCTTGATCCAAAATTATAACTCAGAATATGTACCTCGTGGCCGGCATCTAACAGGATTTGAGCTTCGTTTTCCACACGGATATCGGGAGGAAATTCACTATCGAGGAGCATGAGGATACGCATGGTGGAGGGGATTATAGAATATTACGCAGTTGTTGTTCCAGCTTGAGAATATTATTTTTACGATTTTTAATAAAAGTTGCCGGCACGCCTGCATATATCATCCATGGAGCAGTATTATTTTTAACCAGACTCATTGCTCCAACGCATGAACCTTCTTCCATCGTTACTCCCGGCAGGATAATTGAGCCGGAAGCCACAATAGCATGTTTCTTAAAAATCACTTTAGCACTGTTAACATTTGTGAATCCCTCAGGAAGCATAGGATTAGTCATAAACTCTCCGCTATAATCATCATTTTCTGAGTAAACTAAAACCCTGCCTGAGATAGTTACAAAATCAGCTATTTCAATTCCACCTTTACCATACAAAGCTGTATATGCTGAAATGTGAACATAAGATCCAATACTGATCATTCCACTCAGAATGCAAAAATCATCAATCCGAACATGACTGCCGATTGACAGTGTGTCAGCTCCATATATTGATGCTTTCCTGCTAATCAATACATTTTTTCCATATGATTTTAAGCCCAGTGCTTGTAACTCATCATTTTTCAGAAATGAATCAGCCATTGAGAGACGCGATTTTATTTACAGTTTTAATTATTGAATCCTGAACTGAATCCTCAAGGTCAGGATAAATAGGTAGGCAGAGTATGCGAGGAGCAATAGATGCTGATAAAGGAACATTTTGCTCTTTTACTACATATGGTATCGTTTCCAACGAAGGGTAAAAATATCTTCGGGGTGAGATTTGTTTTTCTAATAATGCATTTTTTACCTTAAGCAGAACTGTTTCTGATTCAAAAATAACAGGGTAATAAGAAAAGTTCTGTGTCGCACAATCATTTTGATTTTGTATAACAAGGCTGTTAGTATTCAAAAACTCATTAGTGTATTTTTCCCAGATTTTTCTTCTTTCTTTAAGTATAAATTCCATATCGTCGAGTACGCATAAACCCATAGCTGCCTGAAATTCATTCATTTTACAATTAATACCGAGGGTTGCAATCTGATCATATCCGGGAATACCAAAGTTTATCATGAGCCTGGCAGCCTCCAGATGCTTTTTCTCTTTAAAGATAATTGCACCGCCTTCAACAGTGTGAAATACTTTTGTTCCATGAAAACTTAGTGTCGAAGCATCCCCATAATTTAGGATACTTTTACCTTTGTAATTAACGCCAAAAGCGTGAGCAGCATCATATATCGTTTTCAAGTTATATTGCGATGCAATTTCTTCGATTGTTTCAACTTCACAGGCGTTTCCGAAAACATGTACAGGAACTATTGCTGATGTTTCAGATGTAACAAGCTTGCTGATTTTAGCAGGATCCAGATTAAGCGTTTGTGGATTAATATCAGCAAAAATCGGACTGATTCTTTCCCATGCAAGGCTGCTTGCTGTAGCAACAAATGAAAACGGAGTAGTAATTGCTTCATTTGCAATACCCAGTGCGCGATATGCGATTTGAAGTGCAAGAGTGCCATTCGATACCAGTAAAAGGTTATTTACTCCAAGATGTTCGCAAAGTCGCTTTTCTAATTCCTGAACAAACTGCCCGTTGTTTGTCACCCAACCTGAACTGAAAATTTTATCGACGTAAGATTTATACTTTTCAGGATTTGGAAGATATGTTTTTGTGACGTTAATCATCATTTATGTTTACTAAATAAATTATTCCAGAGATCGGCATAATAGTCAGGATTAATTAATTTTTCAATTGATTTTTTATTGTTTTCCCTGCTATTATTGTCCAACGATATCAATGAAGCAAAATTACTTTTATTCATCGAACATGTATCAAAAATTTTACATCCTGCATCTGTTAGGAATGAAAAGGTAGAAATATCGTTTCGTATATATACTTTTTTGCCAAGATATAAAAGGGGCAAGATATTTCCTAAGCCTTGTTGACGATTATGATTCATAACAGCAATATCCATATCATTCAGGAAATCTGCATATTCCTGGGTAGTCATCATTGCAGTTAAAGGAATAAATCTGTCTTTAAAAAGTTCTTTTCCTTTTTCTATGATAAGTCCAATATAGTTCTGATCACCATAATAGGATAAAGGACAATAAATGTTAATATCCTGTTCTGCAAAGGTTGACAACATTTCAAGCATTTCAATGTGATTGTTTGACGGATCAGCAGAATTTCCAATCAGGATATTTATTGTGTTGCTTTTTTTTTCTTTTTTGAGATTCTTTAAATTGTTCAGGTTGACGGGTATCGGATATAAAATTGGGACATAATGAGCATTTGATCTATATACTCTTATTGCTTCCCTTGCATCTTCTTCGACAAATGAGGCAATTTCGGTAAAATGCGGGATTATCTGCTTTCGTAAAAACTCAAATATTCTATGCCTGAAACTTTTATTTTTTTGTTTATAAATAAATACATCTCCGCCCCAAATGATCCAGGTAGATTTAGCGATCAATCTTGGTTTTATAGCCCACAAAATTAAAGATGGTCCATATGGAAGATAATGAAAATATATCCATTTAGCCGCCTTCATTTCAGGTAAAATATACTTGATCAGATGTTTAAAGTTAGTGGAATAAACTATATGTGATTCAATTTCTGCACTATAAGTGAATTTTCCTGTTTTCTCTTTTCTGAAAACAAAAAGATGCTCATTCAGTTCTAATGTGACCTCGAACAGCTTCAACAGTTCATTACTATATAGACTTTCATTTGTAAACAGATGAATATACATGACTGGCAGTTTAATTTTTGGCTAATGTAAAAGTATTTGTTTTTATTAAAAAACAATAGCTAGGTGAAAGCACATTTAAAATACTTTCTGCCTTAACGATGGAATGATTGTTTTTTTGAATTTCTTTCCCCTACCGTATCAACGTCACCGTCCCCCATTTCGGTTCCGATAATCCTTCGCGTTCGCCAACATCGGTGTTGTACCAGATGGATCCATCGCGGTAAATGGCGGTGATTTTCCAAACGTACACATCCTGCTGGCAGGGTTTGTCGTTGTAGGTGCCGTCCCAGCTTTCGGCCGGGGCACCGTTTTCATCCAGCAGCGAGCTTTTCCAGAGCAGCATGCCGTGGCTGTTGTAGATTTCGGCGGTGTAGGTGGCCAGGTTTACGCCTACCGGTTTCCAGATGCGGGTAGCCTGAATAGTTCCGCCCGGAGCAATTGCATTCGGCACATACAGCCCTTTGAACATCATTTCGTAGGTGATCATGGTGGTGTCGTGGCAACCCTGGTCGCTAACGCTCACAAGCATCACGTTGTAAATACCATCATCGGCGTAGGTAATCAGTGGCGATTCGGCATATGAAACAGCGCCGTTGCCAAAATCCCAAAAGTATTCGCTGGCACCAATGGTTCCGTTGGTAAACTGAACCTGCCCCTGGATGTTTTCCACATTTTCAGTGTAACTGAACGCGCTGACTGGTGCGGGATTTACATTTACCTGCTGAACCAGCGTATCTGCGCAGCCGTTGGCGTCGAGCACTGTCAGCAGAACGTTATAAGTTCCTGTTGAGTCAAACACAAATGCCGGTGATTCGCCATCCATGCCGCCGATAAAGCCATTTCCATCATTCACCCTCCAGCCCCAGGTTATTAACGGATCCACGAACGGTTGCGACGCATCAAAGAAATACGTTTTCTGTCCGGCA